>NZ_JAUSBA010000031.1 GCF_030652235.1 Cypionkella sp. | reverse complement strand
CGACTGCCCAGGTTGCTGAGGGCATAACGCCGAAAATCGGCAACACACACGACGGCCGTTCGCGCCGAAGGGCCGGACAACAGGCTCACCAATCCAGCCGAAGGAAAACCGTTCCAGTTCCCAGACTATTTCAGCGGCCTGTTAAGTGCCTGTATCTCTGCACGTGTGACGACGTGCGCAAGTTCGCGCCATTTGTCAGAGCTCGGTTCCACGATCAGATTGTTCTCTGTGATGTATTGTCGAATGTCGGCGTCGACTTGGTTCGTAACTCCGGAGGCAAGGCTGGCCAAAAGCACTGCTAAACGCCTTTCGCGGACCTTCGCGTCAAGTTGGCGGGCGATCAACATCATTTCATAATCGCTGTAGGCGTTAATCATGCCAATTGGGTCGCGACTGCCGCTGATCTCGCCGGCGTCTATCCTCATCATAATTCGGTCATATTCGGCGTCGATCTCATTCTTACTTGGAAACTGTTCGCGGTTGGCGTCGTCTGCCGCGAGTGCTGCCGTATAGCGCTGCCAGACAGCGCGCCCAAAGTCTGCAGTGGTTATGGGGGTGCGTGGCGAAGCGGGCTTGAGCGGTATAGGATTCGCGCCGCTTGCTCGTTGTTTTGCTGCTGCGATTTCAAGCTGCAACCGGGCGACCGCTGCCGAATGCAAGCGCAACGCTACGCGCCGATCACCACCGAGGGGCTCTATAAGTTCGCTGCGTGGATTGTCTAGGAACGGTCGCAGGCTCGCTGGAACTGCGATGCGTGCCCAGAACCTACCGTCTTTTTCTTTCCAATAGCGGAGTTTCCCTGCCATCGTTCACCCCGATTCTGGCACAAGCCTTGGCACCAAAAACGGCACAACTAACCGTGAAGCAAGAGTTTTGTTTAAGATCAACAAGTTGGAATGGTAGGTCCGGAGGGACTCGAACCCCCAACCAAGGCGTTATGAGCGCCCTGCTCTAACCATTGAGCTACAGACCCATTCTGCCTGTGCCTAGCATATGCTGGGGCGGGGTCAAGGTTTGGGGTGACAAAACCCCGCCGGAGTGCGGCGCCTGCGTTGCGCGCGCGGGCCGGATGGCTTATGGGGTCGGCAGTCGCCTTTTAGCTTGGGGAATCTGCGCATGAGTACCGGACACAATGGCCTAACCTATGCGGATGCGGGCGTTGATATTGATGCGGGCAACGCTTTGGTTGAGCGGATCAAGCCCGCCGCCAAACGCACGTTACGCTCTGGCGTGATGTCGGGCTTGGGCGGGTTTGGTGCTTTGTTCGATCTGAAAGCGGCGGGCTATCAGGATCCGATTTTGGTGGCGGCGACGGATGGGGTTGGCACCAAACTGCGGATTGCGATTGATACTGGCAATGTTGACACGATTGGCGTCGATCTGGTGGCAATGTGCGTCAACGATCTGGTCTGCCAGGGCGCAGAACCCTTGTTGTTCTTGGATTATTTCGCGACCGGCAAGCTGGATGTCGAGGAAGCCACGCGCATCATCAACGGCATTGCGGCGGGCTGTGAGGCTTCGGGCTGTGCGTTGATCGGTGGCGAGACCGCCGAGATGCCGGGCATGTATCACAAGGGTGATTTTGATCTGGCTGGTTTCGCGGTGGGTGCGATGGAGCGCGGTGCGGATTTGCCATCTGGCGTGATGGCGGGCGATGTGCTGCTGGGGCTAGCCTCGAACGGCGTGCATTCGAACGGCTATTCTTTTGTGCGCAAGGTGGTGGAACTGTCGGGTCTCGGTTGGGATGCGGCCTCGCCGTTCTCAGACGGCACTTTGGGCGAGGCGCTGCTGGCGCCGACGCGGCTTTATGTGAAGCAGGCACTTGCGGCAGTGCGGGCGGGTGGGGTTCATGCTTTGGCGCATATCACCGGTGGCGGTTTGACCGAAAATCCGCCACGGGTGATCCCGGAAGGGCTGGCCTGCGAGATTGATCTGTCGGCTTGGGAATTGCCGGGGGTGTTTCGCTGGTTGGCGACGACCGCCAATATGAGCCAACCGGAACTGCTGAAAACCTTCAACTGCGGCATCGGCATGATCGCGGTTGTGGCGGCGGATCGGGCGGAGGCTTTGAGCGCATTGCTGCGGGCAGAGGGTGAGACTGTGGTGGCTTTGGGCCGTGTTGTTGCTGGTGAGGGTGTGATCTACACGGGCCGTTTGCTGTGAAACGGGTTGCCGTCCTGATTTCGGGCGGCGGCTCTAACATGCTGGCCCTGCTGCGCGATATGGTGGGCGATCATCCCGGGCGGGCGGTGTTTGTCGGCTCGAACGATCCAAGTGCTGCGGGTCTGGTGCGGGCGGCCGAGATGGGCGTGGCAGTGGCGGCGGTGGATCATCGGCCGTTTGGCCGGGATCGGGCCGCGTTTGAAGCGGCTTTGCTCGCGCCAATTTTGGCATCGAAGCCTGACATTCTGTGTTTGGCGGGGTTTATGCGGGTGCTGACGCCGGAGTTTGTGCGGCGGTTTGAGGGGCGGATGTTGAACATTCACCCTTCGCTGTTGCCAAAATATCCGGGGCTCCATACCCATGCGCGGGCTTTGGCTGCTGGTGATACCGAGGCGGGCTGCACGGTGCATGAGGTGACGGCGGAACTTGATGCCGGGCCGATTTTGGGACAGGCGCGGGTGGCCGTTTTGCCGGGGGATCGCGAGGCGGATCTGTCGGCGCGGGTGTTGAGGCAAGAGCATCGGTTGTATCCGGCGGTGTTGCGGCGGTTTGCGCAGGGGGATCGCAACCGGCTGGACCTTTGACGGGGCGCCTTCTTGGGGCATCGAGCCACGCTTTAAGGCTTTGGTATGGGGTGCTTGCGGTGGGTTACACCTGATCGCGGTTTGCGGGCTGTGGCGCAGGAAGCCTCCGGCGGGAGTATTTCTAAAAGAGCAAATACTTGAGGTTTCTCAGTTTAGGTTGTGAGAGGTGCTTGGCCGATCAAGCGGCGGTGCTGTGGCCTTGGAGCCGCCGCTATGAGTATTTGGCAACCATCAAGCGCTTGGGCTTTTCTTGGCCGGCAATGCTGCCTATAGCGGGGGGGCGGGATACCCCCGTAAGCCCTTTGCGAAAGACGCCCATGCGCACGATTACAACCACCGAAGACCTTGCCGCTTTTTGTGCAGCCGCGAAGTCAAAACCCTTTGTCACCATTGATACCGAATTTCTGCGCGAGCGGACCTATTGGTCAAAGCTGTGCCTGATCCAGATGGCTTTGCCGGGGAAAGACGGCGATGCGGTGTTGATTGACCCGATTGAGGGGTCTGCGATGTCGATGGAGCCGTTGTATGACCTGTTTCGCCATGAGGCGACGGTCAAGGTGTTCCATGCCGCGCGGCAGGATTTGGAAATATTTTTCGTGGAAGGCAATGTGTTTCCGAAGCCGCTGTTTGACACACAGGTCGCGGCGATGGTCTGCGGTTTTGGCGAGCAGGTCGGTTATGAGACTTTGGTGAAGAAGATCGCCAAGGAGAATTTGGATAAAACCTCGCGGTTTACCGATTGGTCGCGCAGGCCGCTGACCTCGGCACAGAGCGAATATGCTTTGGCGGATGTGACGCATTTGCGGGTGATTTATGAGTTTCTAGCGGCACAGCTGGCGAAGAACGGGCGGCAGGCTTGGGTGGAGGAGGAGCTTTCGGTTCTGACCGATCCTGCGACCTATACCGTGCATCCCGAAGAGGCCTGGTTGCGGGTGAAGACGCGCACCACCTCGGGACGGTTTCTGGGCGTGGTCAAAGAATTGGCGCGGTTTCGTGAGGAATATGCCCAAGGCAACAACGTGCCGCGCAGCCGGGTGATGAAGGACGACGCGCTGTTGGAACTGGCCTCGACCCGGCCAACCAATGTTGAGGAGCTGGGCCGCTCACGGCTGTTGCTGCGTGAGGGACGCAAGACTGAGATTGCCGAGGGGATATTGGCGGCGATCAAGGCTGGGATGGAGATGAAGCAGGAAGATCTGCCGAAACCGGATCTGTCGAAAGATCAGATGCAGGTCAATCCGGCTTTGGCCGATTTGCTGCGGGTGTTGTTGAAGGCGAAATCCGAGAGTTTGGGGGTGGCCCCTAAATTGATCGCCTCGGCTTCTGATCTGGATGCGATTGCCGCCGGAGAGCGCAATCTGGAGACGCTGAAGGGCTGGCGGGCAGAGGCGTTTGGCGATGATGCGATGCGGCTTTGCCGGGGTGAGATTGCGCTGTCGGCCAAGGGCAATGATGTGCGGGTGGTGCGGATTTAGCGGCTGACAGCGGTTCGAGGGTTTCCCAGCTGGGAGAGGATTGTGTGTTTTGGGCAAGGGACCACGATATGCTGTGGTCCCTTGCCCGTTATCTCTGCGCCTTATCGGCTGCTGGCGCGGGCGTTGCGGGCACCTTGCACGACAATCTGATTGATCTGTTGCAGTTTGATGTCGGACAAGTTGTAGGCCACAGTGATTTCGCGCGATTGCTGGTTGACCACGGCGGTGGCCCCTGCGGGTGGGAATACGTGGAATTCCAGCACCAGCGTGCCTTTTTCATCCAGCGGTTGCGGCACCAGTTCGGCGCTCCAGAAGCCTTGCGTCGGCGTCAGACCGGTGGCGCGGATGATGGCACCGCCGGGGTAGGGTTCGATCTTCATCGACAGCACGTCGGCGACGAGCGGGCGCGGATCGGCGGGTGTCTCGGTGCTGACCACTTCAACCGGGGCCGAGCGTTTGAACCATTTGAACGGGTTCAGACGGCTGGAAAAGCCACCGCAGGCGGTCATGGCGGTGAGGGCAAGAATGGCGATGGGCAGGCGAAAGCGCATATGGGCATCCCTTTGGCGTTGCATGATCGGTAGCCGATTGAGGGCGGTTTGAAAAGCCCGCTTGGACTGGACGTTTGGGCTGGGGAGCACTACCTCGGGGGGAGAGATGGAGACACCTATGGCCACGCCCGCCTTTGAAGAGATTGCCGAGACCTTTGAGTTCCTGGATGACTGGGAGGAGCGTTACCGGCATGTGATTGATCTGGGCCGCGCGATGCCGCCGCTGGAGGACAGTTTCAAGGTGCCTGCGCTGAAGGTCGAGGGCTGTGCGTCGCAGGTCTGGCTGCGGCCGATGGTGGCGGATGGCCGGTTCGCGTTTCAGGGCGAGTCGGATGCGATGATCGTGCGCGGGCTGATCGCGGTGCTGCACGCGCTTTATGCCGGACTGCCGGTTGCCGAGGTGGCGCGGGTCGATGCGCATGCCGAGATGGGGCGGTTGGGGTTGAACGAGCATTTGTCATCGCAACGCTCTAACGGGGTGCGGGCGATGGTGGAGCGGATCCGCAAGGTGGCGGCAGAGGCTGCGGCGTAAGCAACGCGCAGCGGCTGTTGGTGGGCGGGTTCTGAGTGTGAAAATCTTCCCCACGGGGAATGACTTGTGATTTTTAGAGATTTTTCTTGATTTTTCCGCAAGATGTAGTGGCTTTAAACCCGATGGCTTGGATTTTTAACGATCTGTTCAGGAAACTCTGTGTTGCAATCGGCACCCAGTTTGTCGGGATTTCAAACTGCTGGTGAGGCCGTCAACTGAAGCTGACTTTATCTGGATAGAACGCCAGATGTCCGGCAATGGCCTCTATACCGGGAACCGGGGCTTCGTAGGACCAGACGGCGTTTTCCATCAAGCCCTCGGTGGTTTTGATCGAGTAATAGCTGCACAAGCCTTTGTGCGGGCAGGTGGTTTGGCGGCTGGTCTTTTCCAGCAATCCCATGTCGATATCGGCGCGCGGAATGTACAAAGCCGGCGGGTAGCTGCCCTCTTTCAACTCTAGGGCGTTGCGGGTTTCGCCTAAGCGCGTGCCGCCCGCTGTGATGGTCAGCGGGCGATCCTTCGGGGTGATGGTGATGTAAGCCATGCGCGCCTCCTGCGGTTTGCAGAAATTTAGCGCGGTTTGCGGCCTTTACAATGGGGCGCAGGCGGCTTGGCACCATGCCAGCGCTTCGGCAGACAGGCGCGGCGTCAGTTTTGCCAAGGTTGCGGCGTGGTAGACGTTGAGCCAATCGCGATCACCGGGCGAAAGCTGGGCGGTGACGATCAAGCGGCGGTCGAAGGGCACGAAGGTGAGGGTTTCAAAGCTGAATTGGGTGCGCTCATCATCGCCGCCGGGCAGGTGTGGGGCAGGTTGCACCACGATCAGGTTTTCCAGCCGGATGCCGAATTCGCCCTCGCGGTAATAGCCGGGTTCGTTTGACAGGATCATGCCGGATTCGAGCGGGACTTCCGAGATGCGGCTTAAGCGCTGCGGGCCTTCGTGGACCGACAGGAACGCCCCAACGCCATGGCCGGTGCCGTGGTTGAAATCTTGGCCTGCAAGCCAGAGGGCGTAGCGCGCGAGGGGATCAAGATCGCGCCCGGTATAGCCTTGCGGCCAGCGTGCGCGGCTGATGGCGATGGTGCCTTGCAGCACGCGGGTAAAGCAGGTGCGGGCGTAGTCGCCGGGATCGCCCACCGCAATCGTGCGGGTGATGTCGGTGGTGCCATCGCGATATTGTGCGCCGCTGTCCACCAGCAGCAATTCATTCCGACCAATTGCGCGGTTGGACTCTTCTGTGACCCGGTAATGCATGATGGCGCCATTCGGGCCTGATCCGCAAATGGTGTCGAAGGAAATGTCGTGCAGCACATTGGTGGCGCGGCGGAAACCTTCCAAAGCACGCACCACGTCGATCTCGGACAGGCCGCCGTTGGGGGTTTGCTGATCGAGCCAGCACAGAAATTCGACCACAGCCGCGCCGTCACGCAGATGGGCTTGCCGCATGCCCTCAATCTCGGCGGCGGTTTTCTTGGCTTTTGGCAGACGGCAGGGATCGTCGCCCCAAGCCACGGTGATCGCGGCTTCGGTCAGTTCAGTGGAAACTGCCAAGGGGGCAGTGGTGCGATCTACCCGGACCGCGCCTTGCAGCGTGCGCAGGGCGGGCACGAAGGCCGCGATCGGGCGCAGCAGCACATCACTGCCCAGATGCGCGCGGGTGGCAGCGTCGAATTTCTCGGCATCGGCGAACAGGGTGACATGGGCGTTGTCGTGCAGGATGGCAAAGCCGTGCAGCACCGGGTTGCGCGGCACGTCTGCGCCGCGGATGTTCAAAAGCCAGCAGAGGGAGTCGGGCAGGGTGATGACGGCGGCGGATTGGCCTTGGGCTTGCAGGGCTTCCGCCAAGCGGGCACGTTTCTGGGCGCTGGTTTCCCCCGCAAGGCTGTCGGGGTGGGCGAAGGCGCGGCCAAGCGGGGCAGGCGGTTGATCGGGCCAGATGCGGTCGATCTGATTGGCGCAGGCTTGCAGAACCACCCCGGTGCCGTCCAAGGCGGCTTCCAGCTTGGCCACTTCATCAGCGGTGTGCAGCCAGGGATCAAAGCCGACAACGCCTTCGGACATCTGGTCTTTCAACCAAGCGCCCGCGCTGATTTCGGGCCAAGGCACTGGGGTAAAATGGGCCAGATCGACTTGGCCTTTGACTTGGGTGCGATACCGCCCGTCGATGAACACACCCGCGATCTCTGGCAGGACGATGCAGAAGCCCGCCGACCCGGTAAAACCCGTCAGCCATTGCAGGCGTTCATCGCGGCTGGCTACATATTCGCCCTGATGCACATCGGCGCGCGGGATCAGGAAGCCTGCAAGCCCCTCGGTGGCGAGGATTTGGCGCAGGGCAGCAAGCCGGGCCGGGCCTTGGGCCGCAGAGGCTTGGGTGTCGAAGGTCTGAAACATGGGCATCCTCTGTGATCAAATATCCTCGGGTTGGTCAGTTTGGCCTTGGACCAAAATGACCTGCGCGCAGGCCGAGGCGGCGTGCCCCCGTTTACCCCGCTTTCCGCATCCCCAAGGCCTTGGCGCGTTTGCGCGGGTCCAGCTCGAACAGCCCGGCGAGTTGTTCTGTCATCGCCCCCGCCAGTTGTTCGACATCGGTGATGGTGACGGCGCGTTGGTAATAGCGGGTCACGTCATGGCCGATGCCGATGGCGATCAACTCGACCGCCTTCTTGCGCTCTACCATGGCGATCACGTCACGCAGGTGTTTTTCAAGAAAATTCGCGGGGTTCACCGACAGGGAACTGTCATCGACGGGCGCGCCATCGGAAATCACCATCAGGATGCGGCGGGTTTCGGGACGGGCCATCATGCGGCGGTGTGCCCATTCCAAGGCTTCACCGTCGATGTTTTCCTTCAGCAGACCCTCTTTCATCATCAGGCCCAGGTTGGGGCGCACGCGACGCCATGGGGCGTCGGCGGATTTGTAGATGATGTGGCGCAGATCGTTCAGCCGACCCGGTTGTTGGGCGCGACCTTGGGCCAGCCAACGCTCGCGCGATTGGCCACCTTTCCACGCGCGGGTGGTGAAGCCGAGGATTTCGACCTTGACCGAGCAGCGTTCCAGCGTGCGCGCCAATACATCGGCGCAGATTGCGGCGATGGAGATCGGGCGGCCGCGCATCGAGCCGGAGTTGTCGATGAGCAGCGTCACGCAGGTGTCGCGGAATTCGGTGTCTTTTTCCTGTTTGAACGACAGGGGGGTGGTGGGGTTGGCGATGACACGGGCGAGGCGGCCTGCATCAAGTGTGCCTTCTTCCAGATCGAACAGCCAAGAACGGTTTTGTTGGGCTTGCAGGCGGCGTTGCAGTTTGTTGGCCAGGCGGCTGACGGCACCTTTCAAGGGTTCCAACTGCTGATCGAGGTAAGCGCGCAGGCGTTCAAGTTCAGCCGGTTCGGCGAGGTCTTCGGCGCGGATTTCCTCATCAAAATCCGTGGTGTAGACGGCGTAGTTTGGGTCTGCGTCGGAGTAGGGCGCGGGCGGTGGCGGATCAAGCGGGGCTTCGCCTTCGGGCAGTTCGGCCTCGTCGCCCTGCTCCATATCCGCCGAGTCTTCCATGGTGACTTGCGCTTGGGATTGGTCTTGCTGGTCTTCTTGGGATTGTTCGGGCGAAGCTTCGCTGTCTTCCGAATCCTGTTCATCCGAGCCTTCGCTGTCGGGCGCGTCTTGGTCTTCTTGCGCTTCGTCGCCAGACTCGTCCTCATCGGGCTGATCAGGGTCGTCGCCCAATTGGTCGCCGTAGCCGAGATCAGCGATCACCTTGCGGGCAAGGCGGGCGAAAGCGGCTTGGTTATCAAGCACCGTGTCGAGATTGTTCAGGGTGCCAGCGGCTTGGCCTTCGATGAAATCTCGCCACATTTCCATGACGTTGGCCGCACCCTTGGGCAGATCGCGGCCGGTGGCAAGATGGCGGACGAGGAAACCTGCGGCGACGGAAAGCGGCGCATCCTCGCGCTTGGTGATGCTGGAATAGCCTTTGCGATCAGCTTCATAGGCGATTTTTGCGTCGATGTTGCCTGCGGTGCCGGGCATGGCGCGGGCGCCGACGGCCTCGCAGCGCGCCGTTTCCATCGCATCATAGATTTCACGGGCGAGCGGCCCTGAGGGGGCGTATTTCGTCGCGGTGGTCTCATTGTGGAATTTGCGGCGCAGCGCGAACGCGTCGGCGGTGCCACGGGCGAGCAAAACCTCGTCGCGTGTCATACGGCGGCTGACTTGCGGCAGGCGGATGCCTTCTTTGTTCATCCCCGCCGGATCGACCGAATAGGTCACCGTCATTTCGGGATCGTTGGCCATGGTCTTGGTGGCCTCGGCGAGGGCCTTCTTGAACGGATCGGCGGGGTTGTCGGTGGGTTTGGTCATGATCCGTCCAAGTCGTAGGCTGGGGTTTTACCCCACCGCTTCGGGAAGGTGGGGTGGAACCCCACCCCACATTACTTCATCGCCATGCTTGCCGCAGACTCGGGCAGTTCCTCGGCAAAACAGCGCTGGTAGAATTCGGCCACCGTGCTGCGCTCTAACTCATCGCATTTGTTCAGGAACGACAGGCGGAAGGCGTAGCCTACGTTGCGGAAGATCTCGGCGTTTTCGGCCCAGTTCAGCACGGTACGGGGCGACATGACGGTCGAGAGGTCGCCGTTCATAAACGCGGTGCGGGTCAGGTCGGCGACGGTGACCATCTGGCTGATCACTTTACGGCCTTTTTCGGTGTTGTAGTGCGGGCGCTTGGCCAAAACGATGGCCGCTTCGGCGTCGTGGCTGAGGTAGTTCAGGCTTGCGACCAGCGACCAACGGTCCATCTGGGCTTGGTTGATTTGCTGGGTGCCGTGGTAGAGGCCCGTCGTGTCGCCAAGCCCCACGGTGTTGGCGGTGGCGAACAGGCGGAAGCACGGATGCGGGGTGATGATTTCGTTTTGATCGAGCAGCGTCAGCTTGCCGTCATGCTCTAGCACGCGCTGGATGACGAACATCACGTCAGGGCGGCCTGCATCGTATTCATCAAACACAATCGCAACCGGATTGCGCAGCGCCCAAGGCAGGATGCCTTCGTGAAACTCGGTGACTTGCTTGCCGTCGCGCAGCTTGATCGCGTCTTTGCCGATCAGGTCGATGCGGGAGATGTGTGAATCGAGGTTCACCCGCACCGTTGGCCAGTTCAGCCGTGCGCCGACTTGCTCGATATGTGTCGATTTGCCGGTGCCATGATAGCCTTGGATCATCACGCGGCGGTTGTAGGCGTAGCCTGCGAGGATCGCCAAAGTGGTATCTGGGTCAAATTTGTAGGTGGGATCAATCGCGGGCACCCGGTCGGTGCCGTCTACGAAGCCCTTCACCTTCATATCGGTGTCGATGCCAAAGACATCGCGAACCGAGATTTCTTCGGTGGGTTTCATAATCGTATCTGCCATTGCCTTTAGCCCATATCAAACTGGCGGGCTTTGGCCCGCGATCCTGCTCTTTAGTGGAACATAACGGGCAGGGCTGCAAGGGCAAGGGATCACGCGATTTCTCTTCTGTGTGAGATGCTGAAACTTATCGGCACGCGGCCGCGTTGTTAGGATACAATCGTCAAACATTATGGGAGAATTGCCATGCGCCGCCGCAGTTTTTTAGGCTCTGTTGCCCTGCTTGCTTTCGCGCAGCCGTTGCGGGCTGAGACGTTTGAAGTGACTTTGACCGAGGCCGCATGGCGCGCCAAGTTGGGTGATGCTGCCTATGCCGTGCTGCGCGACGAGGAGACCGAACGCGCGGGGTCCAGCCCATTGAATGATGAGCACCGCCGCGGCACGTTCCTGTGTGCGGGCTGCGATTTGCCCGTGTATGCGTCGGACACCAAGTTTGAGTCTGGCACGGGCTGGCCGTCGTTTTACAAGCCGATTGATGGGGCGATTGGCACCAAAGAGGATAACACGCTGTTCTCTACCCGCACTGAAGTGCATTGCCGCCGGTGTGGCGGGCATCTGGGGCATGTGTTCAACGATGGCCCGCCGCCCACGGGGTTGCGCTATTGCATGAATGGCGTGGCGCTGAAGTTTTTGCCCGCCTGACCCGAGCCGGGAAATTTGTGCCTGCCTGCGGTGGGCGGGATAGACAGGCGATTGCGGCACGTTTACCGATAGGGCCAAGTGGGAAGATGCCCGTGCTTTGTTCGGAGTGCCTGAATTGGCCAAACCAGCCTCGCTTTTGACGATCTCCGCGACCGACACGCTGAAGCGCCTGCTGGATGGGCCTGCGGATGTCGCGCGGCTGGAGCAGGCGTTCCGGCATTTGGCGAAGTGGCGGTCGGAGTTGATCTCGAATACTTTGGTCGAGCGTTCAGGGACAAAGGTTTTGTCGGGGCCGTTCAAGGGCATGGAGTATCCGGTGCGGGCCTCGGAAGGCTCGCGCTCGTGCCGGTTGCTGGGGGCCTATGAGGCAAGTTTGGCCCCGGTGATCGAGGAGATTGTCACCAAAGCCTATCCGGTGGTGATCGACCTCGGCTCGGCTGAGGGCTATTACGCGGTGGGTCTGGCGCGGCGGCTGCCAAAGGCGCGGGTGCTGGCGCGCGATGCCAATCCCAAAGCGCAGGCGTTGTGTGCCGCACTGGCTGCGGCGAATGGTGTGGCGGAGCGGGTGGAAATTGGCGGGCTGCTCGACCATGCTGATTTCGATCTGTGTCAGGCGCAAAAAACCCTGGTGGTTTGCGACATTGAAGGGGCGGAGGGCGCGTTGCTGGACCCTGTCCGCGCGCCAGGCCTGCGGTCTGCGGATATTCTGGTTGAGGCGCATGACTGCATTCAGCACGGGCTTAGCCATCTGCTGGTGGAGCGGTTTAGGGCGACGCACCATATCCGGGTGATCGGGCGGCGGTTGGACGATTCTGGGCTGCCCGATTGGATGGAGGCGTTGTCTGATCTGGATCGGCTGGTGGCGTTGTGGGAATGGCGATCGGGGCCGACGCCGTGGCTGTGGATGGTGCAGAAATGAGCGGGGTTCCAAACAGAGATGCCGGGCGCAACGCGGCGATTTGGTATGCGCAGGATGGGTTTGATCCAGCTGCCAAGGGCATCAATGGCCGCAGGGTGGCGGGAGAGTCGTTTCTGAAGGGCTTTTTGCGCCACGCCGAGGTTGAAGAATTCGTGCTGCTGTCGCACGGGGCCGGAGAAATTGAACCGGTGAAAGCCTTGGCTGCCGAGTTGCGGCCCGGCAAAACGGTGCGTCATGCGCCATTGCTGCGGCCCAATGCGATTGCGCCCGTGCAGACGGTGTTTTTCCCCAGCCCGAATTACATTCAGGAAAGCTGGCGGCGCGCGGTCTATGGCACCGCGGCGTGGTCGATTTGCGGGATTACCCATACGACTTCCACCCATGCGGTGATGCAGGGGTTTTTCGATCTGCGGATGGCACCTGTGACCGAATGGGATGCAGTGATTTGCACCAGCCAATCGGTGCTAAGTTCGGTGAGCTATCAGATGGACCGGATTGATGAGCATATGCGCGCGCATCTGAAAGCGGTGCCCCCGCCGCGCCCGATGCTGCCGGTGATCCCTTTGGGCGTGCATTGTGCGGATTTTGAACCCGATGCTGGCAAGGGGGCCGCCCTGCGTGAAAAGCTTGGCGCAGGGCCGCAGGATGTGGTGTTCACCAGCATCGCGCGGCTGACCCCGCATGAGAAATTTGACCCCCTGCCGATCTATCTGGCGATGCAGGCAGCCCAACGGCAGTTGCCGGGGCAAAAACTGTTCGTCGTCTTCTGCGGCCAGTTCCGCGATGATTATTCCCGCAAGGTTTTCACCGAAGGTGCCGCCAAGCTGATGCCGGATGTGGGCTTTGCTTTGCTGGATGGCGCGTCCGCGGATGACCGCAAGTCGGCTTTGTCCGGTGCGGATGTGTTCATGTTCCTGATTGATAACATTCAGGAAACCTTTGGCCTTGCGCCTTTAGAGGGCATGGCGGCAGGGCTGCCTTTGTTGGTGTCTGACTGGGACGGTATGAAAGATACGGTGTCGCCAGATGTCGGTTTCCGCATCACCACCCGCACGCTGCCGGGGCAGTATTACGCGCAAGAGGCTTTGCGCTATCAAGGCGGCACCGACAGCTATGTGCAGTATTGCGCCTCGACTTCTGCGCTGACCGAGTTGGATTTGCCCGAACTGACCGCGCGCATTTTGCAGTTGGCGCGCGACCCGGATCTGCGCCGCCGTATGGGGGCTGCGGGCCGCGCACGGGTGCAGGCGCTTTATGATTGGGCACGGGTGGTGCCGCAGATGCAGGCGCTGTGGGGCGCGCAGGACGCACGCCGCAAGGCTGGCTCCGCACGGTCATTGCGCTATAAGGCTGACGTGCTGCCGATTGCCCCCTCGCCGATGCATCTGTTTGGCAGCTATCCGACCGAGCAGGTGACGTTCGCCAAAACCCGGCTGGTGCTGGCCGATCCAACCGGACGCCCCAGCCTGACCGAGGTGCTGGCAACGCGGAATTATCAGGGTTTGAAGCGGGTGTTCGCTGCCCCCGAACAGATCGCGCAAGTGCTGCGGGCGGTGATTGCGGCCGGGCCTACGGGCTGTGATCTGGCGCAGCTAGAGGCCGGGTCGGGTCTGAAGGGCGCGCCGGTCGAGCGGATTGCGATCTGGTTGTTGAAATATGGCTTCGTGCGGCGGGGGTAGAACCCGCCGTTTTCGGGCCGTCACTCCTTGAAGTAACGACTGTCCTTGATCTGATCCCAAGCCCAGACCACCTCTTGCAAACGGTCCTCATCCGAGCGATCGCCGCCATTCATATCTGGATGAAGATCCTTCACCAAGCCTTTGTATTGCTTGCGAATTTCGGTCTTGGTCCACGTGTCGCGGGCCTCCAGAATCTCTACCGCTTTGCGCTCGGTTGCGGGCAGTTTGCGGGTGGCGTTTGAGGTCGGTTTGCCGGGGTTGCGGGTGGCGTTGTCGCCCAGCAAAGACATCGGATCATCGACGCCGACGCGGTGCCACGCATTGCCGTCATCTTTCTTGCTGAACGGTTTTGTCTCACGCTCCCACAGACGGTCTTTTTCCAGCAGTTTCTGGAATTCTTCATCGGTGGCATTGCCGAAGAAATTCCACTTCAGGTTATACTCGCGGATGTGATCGCGGCAAAACCAGAAATACTCATCCAGATGGTCGGGCGATTTTGGGGCGCGGTAGGCCCCCTTTTCCTTGCAAGACGGATAATCGCAAGCCTTGTTCGAGGTTTCAAACGCCCCCGACATGCCCCGGCGCGTGGTTTTGCGCTTGGCTTTGTCGGACGAGACGCGGATATCAAACTCAAAGGGGGGACGCGTGGACATGCAGGGGCCTTTCCGAACTGAAGGCAAGACATTAGAGGTTTGAGCGGCAGATAGAAGGGGCTAAGGCGAAAAATGAGCATTGAGAATGAGTTGATTGCGCGTCTGACGATCACTTTTTCACCAACCCGGCTGGAGGTGGTCAATGAAAGCCACAAACACGCAGGGCATGGTGGCGATGATGGTTCGGGCGAAAGCCATTACGCGGTGCTGATCCGGGCAGATGAATTGGCCGCGATGGGCCGGGTGGCGCGGCATCGGGCGGTGCAAAAGGCACTGGGCGATTTGAACCAGCGCATTCACGCGCTGGCTTTGGATATTGGCTGAGCTTTGGCTTCACGGCCTGCTCACCCGTCCGTTGCGGTTCCTTTTCGCTGAAGCGAAGCAAGCCGCAAAGCTTGATGAGCCGCCCGTCAGCCGCGCGCTTTCAACTGCAAACGCCGCGCATGCAGCACGGGTTCGGTATAGCCCGAGGGCTGTTCGCGGCCCTTGAACACCAGATCGCAGGCGGCCTGATAAGCGATGCCGTCAAAGCCGGGGGCCATCGGGCGATAAATTGGGTCGCTGGCGTTTTGGCGATCGACCACAGCGGCCATTTTGCGCATCGCGGCGTCCACTTGCGCGGCGGAAACGATGCCATGATGCAGCCAGTTGGCGATGTGTTGCGCGGAAATCCGGCAGGTGGCCCGGTCTTCCATTAAGCCTATGTCATTGATGTCAGGCACTTTCGAGCAGCCGACGCCCTGATCAATCCAGCGCACCACATAGCCCAGAATACCTTGGGCGTTGTTTTCAACCTCGCGCAAAACCTGCGCTTCGGTCCATTTCTGATAGGTCGCCAAGGGGATTTCCAGCACGGTTTCGACATAGCCGCGCCGCCCGCCTGCTTTCAGCTTGGCCTGCACCGCCGCCACATCCACCTTGTGATAATGCAGCACATGCAGCGTCGCCGCCGTGGGCGAAGGCACCCAAGCGCAACTGGCCCCGGCCTTGGGATGTTCGATCTTCTGCTCCAGCATCGCGGCCATCAGATCGGGGGCCGCCCACATGCCTTTGCCGATTTGCGCGCGCCCTTGCAGACCACATTCCAGACCAATATCGACATTCTGGTTCTCATAGGCACCAATCCACGATTTGCGCTTGATGAAATCCTTGCGGCTGAACGGGCCTGCTTCCATCGAGGTGTGAATCTCATCGCCGGTGCGGTCGAGAAAGCCGGTGTTGATGAAGGCCAGGCGGTGGCGTGCCGCCCGGATGCAGGCCTTCAGGTTGACCGAGGTGCGGCGCTCTTCATCCATCACGCCCAGCTTAACCGTGTTCGCGGGCAGACCCAGGATCGCTTCAATCTTGCTAAAACACTGATCGGCAAAGGCAACTTCCTCTGGCCCGTGCATCTTGGGCTTCACCACATAGACCGAGCCACATTGCGAATTGCGCAGACCTTCGGTCTTTTTCAGATCATGCATCGCGATCAAGCTGGTGATTAGGCCATCCATCAGACCCTCAAAAATCTCGGACCCATCGGGCAGTAGAATCGCCGGATTGGTCATCAGATGGCCAACATTGCGGATCCACAGCAGCGCGCGGCCCTTCACGGTCAGCAGGCCGCCATCGGGTGCGGTGAAGACGCGGTCGGGGTTCAGCGCGCGGGTGATTTTGCGGCCCCCTTTATCAAGGTCAGCCGTTAAGGTGCCCTGCATCAGCCCCAGCCAGTTGGCATAGGCGAGGGTTTTATCCTCGCCATCGACGCAGGCCACCGAATCCTCGCAATCGATGATGGCCGACAGCGCCGATTCCAGCACCACATCGGCCAGTTGCGCCTGATCGCGGCTGCCGATCGGATGGGCACGGTCGAATACCAGCTCCACATGCAGCCCATTGTTGACCAGCAGCACCGAATCCGGGGCTTTCGGATTGCCCCTGTAGCCCGCGAATTTTGCAGGCGTCACCAGCGGCAGATCATCGACCAACAGCGCGCCGTTGGCGACATAATAGCGCCGCACATCAGCGTGGCTGGTGCCGATGATCGGAAACGCCTCATCCAGAAACACCCGCGCGCGGGCGACAACGCGGGCACCGCGACCACGCTCGTAACCGCCTGCGGGCGCTGGGCTGCCCATCGCATCGGTGCCATAGAATGCGTCATAGAGGCTGCCCCAGCGCGCGTTGGCGGCGTTCAAAGCGTAGCGAGCATTGGTGATTGGTACCACCAGCTGCGGGCCTGCGATATGGGCAATCTCGGCATCCACATTGGTGGTGTCAATTTGAAAATCGTCACCCTCTGGCAGCAAATATCCGATTTCACTGAGGAAATCTTTATACGCGACCGGATCATGCGGGGCGTTGCGGTGGCTGTGGTGCCAGCGGTCGATCTGGGATTGCAGCGTTTCGCGCTTCGCCAGAAGGCTGCGGTTCGCAGCCCCTTCGGTCTGTGCCAGATCGGCCATGCCCGCCCAAAACTGATCCGCCGAGACCCCGGTGCCCGGCAGGGCGTGAGCTTCAAGGAAACTCGCCAGAACCTGATCCACCTGCAAACCGTGCCGTGTGACGCGCATAACCATTGGACCCTCGCTGTTTGGCTTTTTTAAGCCGATAGCAGAAATGCGCCGGGCAGGAAAGTTTTGCAGGGCCCGATTTTCTCGCAAAAGGCGAAAACACTTTTCGCGAATGGTTGGGAATGAAACTTAGTGATTTGGCTACGTTTTATTCCCTTGGGCGCCAAAATCTGTTACTTAGCAATATGGCTAAACATGATCCCGACCTTTCGCTGATTTTTCAGGCTTTGTCCGATCCGACCCGGCGCGGTTTTTTGGCGCGCTTGGGCCAAGGGGCGATTCCGGTCTCTGAACTGGCGCGGCCCACGGGCTTGGCTTTGCCGACAGTGATGCGCCACCTTGGTGTACTGGAGGCGGCGGCTTTGATCAGCACCGAAAAGACCGGGCGCACCCGAATGTGTCGTGCGCGCCCTGAAACCTTGGCCGCCACCGAAGGCTGGCTGGCCGATCAGCGCGCTATGTGGGAGGCGCGGACTGACCGTTTGGAAGCTTATGTTGCTACATTGATGAAGGAATCCTGAAAATGACGCCTGACTGCAAACTTGATTTGAACCCCGAAACCGATCTGGTGCTGGTGCGCGAGATCAACGCGCCGCGTGAAATTCTGTACACCTGCTGGACCACGCCCGAGCATCTTGTGCATTGGTTCGTGCCCAAGCCGCATAAGGTCACGGCCTGCGCCTTGGACGTGCGACCCGGTGGCAAATGCAACACCACCTTCAATGTTGATGGCACTGAGATGGAAAACAACGGGGTCTATCTAGAGGTGATCCCGAATGAAAAGCTGGTGTTTACCGATACTTACACCGAAGGCTGGAGGCCAAACCCCGAACCGTTTATGACCGCAATCCTGACCTTTGAAGACATCGGCAACGGCCGCACCCGCTATACGGCGGTGGCGCGGCATCGCAGCAAAGAGACGGCGGAAAGCCATAAGCAGATGGGGTTTTATGACGGCTGGGGCACGGTCGTTACCCAACTGGAGGAATATGCGCAGGGGCTGAAGTGATGCAAGATCGACAGATCATCCTGACCCGGCTGATCGCAGCACCCGTGGCGAAGGTTTGGCAATGCTGGACCGATCCTGCCATGCTGCCGCGCTGGTTTGGGCCAGAGGGCTATTCCTGCGTCACCAAGGAAATCGACCTGCGGCAAGGTGGGTTGTGGCGGTTTGACATGACCGGGCCGGATGGAAAAATCTGGGCTAACCGGCATCGTTACACGCTGTTTGATCCTTTTAAGCGTTTGGAATTTCTGTTGGACGGCGATGACGACAGCGTGCCGCCGATGGAGGTTGTGGTGGTGCTGGAGGCTGAGGCTGACGGCACGCGGATTACCCAGACCATGACCTTTCCAAGTGTCGAGATGTGCCAAGGTGCGCTGGCGTTTGGCGCGGATCTTTTGGGGCAGACCACTTTGGCTAAGTTGGACGCGGCAGCGCGAAAGTTGTAATCTCAGGGCTATCGGGGTCTAAGGCCGGGGCTTTACCTTGGTATTTCGGCAGCGGTCGGAACAGCAGTTCACCTGATCCCACATCTTCTCCCACGCCTTGCGCCTTAGCCTTTCTTGTCGCCAGGCGGCGCAGGTTTTGACAGGCAAATCAGCCTGCTTGCGCAGGTTTGGCATTAAAGATCGAGACTGAGCTGGCCGTGGCTGGGCTGCGTGCGTTTGGGCGCGCGGGAGGCATGACGCTCGATAATCTCAACCAGTTCGGCGCGGGCAGCGGGTTTGCGACGCATCCCCCAAACCGCCTCGCGTGCATCACGTTGAGCGGTGGTGACATCGACAATCGGCTCGGGGTAGCGGCGGCCCAAGACACGCCCGGCGCCTGACCACCGCCACGGGGCTTGCAGATAAGCATCTGGAACGGCTGATAATTCGGGAATCCAGCGCCGGGTGAACGCGCCTGTTGGGTCTTGATCAAACCCCTGTTTTACCGGGTTGTAAATGCGTGGGATGTTGATGCCGGTGGTGCCCGATTGCATCTGAACCTGCGGCCAGTGGATGCCGGGTTCATAATCGGTAAATCTGCGCGCAAGCACCGCCCCCGTCACCCGCCAATCCAGCCACAGATGATAGGATGCACACGCCATCACCATGGCGCGGGCGCGGAAATTCAGCCAGCCGGTGGCCGCCAGATAGCGCAGGCAGGCATCCAGAAACGGCAGGCCGGTCTCGCCATTCTCCCAAGCGTGCAGGCGTGCAGGGTCGCTGCTGCGCCGCAGCAATTCGGCGGAAGATTGCAGGCAGCTGGTCTCGATATTGGGCTGATCTTCCAACTTTTGGATGAAGTGATCGCGCCATGCCAAGCGCGCCTGAAAGCTGCTGAGCGCTCCACCCCAGCGCCCGCCGGGGTATTCGGCAGCGCGGGCTTGCGTGGCCTGCACCACCTCGCGCAGCGACAGGCTGCCGAGGGCGATGTGGGGGGAAAGTCGAGAGCAGGCACGCTCGGCGGTCAAAGGCGAGGACATCGCCGAGCGGTAGGGTGCCCCACGTTGAGTGAGGAAAGAGTCTAGAAGATCAATGCCTTGTGATCTGCCCCCCATTTGACGATGCGCGCATTTATCCTCGGTCAGCCGCAGGGCGCGGGTTGTGGGAATCAGGCCGGGTTCCAACCCCGGCACGGCGTTCAGAGCGGGCGGTTCAAGCTGGGGCGCTGCCATGAACGCATCGCGGCGGCTTTGCCACTGATTACGGCTTGCAAGGCGACGGATCACACCGGATTGTGGCACCTCATCCCAGATGATGCCCGCACTGCGCGCCCAAGCCGCGATGGTGCGGTCGCGGGCATAGGTGAAGGCATTGCCGGTTTCCTCATGCGACACGATGCGGGTGATGTTGTGCTGGCGGCACAGCCGTTCCAGCACGTTCTGGGCTTCGCCGACGCGCACCAGCAGGGGGGCTGCAAGGGTGGCAAGCTGGGCGCGCAAATCTGCCAGACATTCTGCCGTGAACGCCCATTGCCGGGCAGAGGTGTCGGGCAGCGTCCAGTAGTTTGGTTCGACAATATACAGCGGCAACACCGCCCCCAGCCCTGCCGCATGGCTGAGGGCGGGGTGGTCGTGGGCGCGCAGATCGCGTTTGAACCAGATGAGAACATTCATGGAACATAGAGATAGCGGAGGATTTGGCGCTGTAAAGGGAGGATGCTGGGCAGACAGTGGCACAGGCGGTGGCAATGCGCTGAAATGCTTAGATTATTGAGTTGTTTTTCGGCGTGTTTTTTTCTGTGCTTCGGCAGCTTTACGGGTTGGAATTGTACGCTTGCAGTAATGATTGGCGCGAATCGGGGCCAAGGTGGAAGCCTGGGGCGGGGATATTTGAGGCAATGTGAATGGCTTGGTTTGCGCTTG
The DNA here is from genome assembly GCF_030652235.1 of Cypionkella sp. Classification (GTDB taxonomy): domain Bacteria; phylum Pseudomonadota; class Alphaproteobacteria; order Rhodobacterales; family Rhodobacteraceae; genus Cypionkella. The sequence goes on along the minus strand of NZ_JAUSBA010000031.1, from coordinate 72,928 downwards.
GGGCTTGCGGAGTGAGGGTGATTGGGAAACCTTAGTGGCAAAGGAGACTGCCATGACCGCTCTTGATCCGCGCATTATTCGACTGGCCGATTACCAGCCCTACAGCCATTTGGTGGAGCGGGTAGACCTGACGTTCCGGCTGCATCCGAAGGCCACGCGGGTTTTGGCGCGGCTGCATTTGGTGGCCAATCCGGCGGCGGTCGGAGGGCAGGATTTGCGGCTGGATGGCGAGGGGCTGCGGTTGATATCTTGCGCGGTGGAGGGGCGGGCGGTGCAGCCAAGCCTCGATGCAACCGGTTTGACGCTGGCGCATGGGCTTTTGCCAGCAGGCGCATTCGTGCTGGAAACCGAGGTCGAGATTGCGCCTGAGGGCAACACCGCGCTGGAGGGGCTTTACATGTCGCAGGGCATGTATTGCACCCAATGCGAGGCCGAGGGCTTTCGCAAAATCACCTATTATCCAGATCGCCCGGATGTGATGGCGCGGTTTCATGTGCGGATTGAAAGCGATCTGCCGGTGCTTTTGTCAAATGGCAATCCGGTCGGGCAGGGCGCGGGATGGGCGGAATGGGATGATCCCTGGCCGAAGCCCAGCTATTTGTTCGCGCTGGTGGCCGGGGATCTGCGGGCGCATCCCGACGCGTTTACCACGATGGAGGGGCGCGATGTGGCGCTGAACATCTGGGTACGGCCGGGGGATGAGGGGCGTTGTGCCTGGGGGATGCAGGCGCTGAAAGCTTCGATGGCTTGGGACGAGCGGGTTTATGGGCGCGCTTACGACCTTGATATCTTTAACATTGTTGCCGTCGATGATTTCAACATGGGCGCGATGGAGAACAAGGGGTTGAACATTTTCAACTCTAAGGCCGTGCTGGCCAGCCCTGAAACCGCGACGGATGATGACTTTGCCCGGGTGGAAGCGATCATTGCGCATGAATATTTTCACAACTGGACCGGCAATCGCATCACCTGCCGGGATTGGTTTCAGCTGTGCCTGAAAGAAGGGCTGACGGTGTTTCGCGATCAGCAATTCTCGGGCGATTTGCGCAGCCATGCGGTGAAGCGGATCGAGGATGTGCTAAGCTTGCGCGCCCGCCAGTTCCGCGAGGATGGTGGGCCACTGGCGCATGCGGTGCGGCCTGACAGCTTTGTCGAAATCAACAATTTCTACACCGCAACCGTCTATGAAAAGGGTGCCGAGGTGATCGGGATGCTGAAGCGGTTGGTGGGCGACGCCGATTATGCCCGCGCTTTGGATCTGTATTTTGACCGCCACGACGGGCAGGCGGCGACGATTGAGGATTGGCTGACGGTGTTTGAAGACACCACGGGCCGCGATCTGAGCCAGTTCAAGCGCTGGTACACCGAGGCCGGGACGCCTCGGGTTACGGTGAGCGAGGATTGGGCAGATGGCACCTATACACTGACTTTGGCACAAGAGAACCCGGCCACGCCGGGGCAGACGCAGAAGGGGGCTAAGGTTATCCCTGTCGCGGTCGGGCTTTTGAACCCGAACGGCGATGAGGTGGTGCCGACGACGGTGCTGGAGTTGACAGAAGCGCGGCAGAGTTTTGCGTTCAAGGGGCTGGCCGCACGGCCTGTGGCTTCGATCTTGCGGGGGTTTTCGGCTCCGGTGGTGCTTGAGCGGTCTGTGCCTGTGGCAGAGCGGGCGTTTTTGCTGGCACATGACACCGATCCGTTCAATCGCTGGGAGGCGGGGCGCAGTTTGGCTAAGGATGTGCTGGCGCGGATGATTGTGGACGGCGCGGTTCCGGCTGCTGATTTGCTGGATGGGCTGGCGCGCCTGGTGTTTGATGACAGCTTAGACCCGGCGTTCCGGGCGCTGTGTTTGCGACTGCCGGGGGAAGACGACATGGCGGCGACATTGCACGCCGCTGGTCATGTGCCTGATCCGGCACGGATTTATCTTGCAAAGCGGGCATTGCATTTGGCCTTGGCGCAGCGCTTGGCCGCTGGTCTGCCGGGGTTGGAACTGGCCTGCCGGGTGCCGGGGGCGTTTTCGCCGGATGCTGCGGCTGCGGGCAAACGGGCGCTGCGGTTGGGGGCTTTGGGGTTGCTGGCACGGTTGGAGGGTGGGGCTGCCGCAGCAGCGGCTTATGCGGCGGCCGATAACATGACCGAGAGTTTCGGCAGTTTGGCGATTTTGCTGGATATCGGCGCGGGGCAGGCTGAACTGGCTGATTTCGCGACAAAATGGCAGGGCGACCGTCTGGTGCTGGACAAGTGGTTCGCAGTGCAGGTCGCGGCGGCGGCTCCCGAAGCGGTGGCCGAGGTGGTGCGGCGCTTGACCGCGCGGCCTGAGTTCGACTGGAAAAACCCCAACCGCTTCCGCGCGGTGATTGGCGCGCTTTCTGGCAACCATGCAGGCTTTCATCATGAAGGGGGCGCAGGTTATGCGCTGCTTGCCGATTGGCTGATCAAACTTGACCCACTCAATCCGCAAACCGCCTCACGGATGTCGACGGCGTTCGAATCTTGGCCGCGCTATGACGCGGATCGGCAAGCGATGATGCGCGGCGCATTGCAGCGGATTTTGGCGGCACCGGGGCTTAGCCGCGATCTTTCTGAGATGGCGGGGCGGATGCTCGCTTGACGGGTATCGCGCAATAGGCCTGCTTGCCGGTCCAAGCGGCGATATCGGCGCGGACCTTGGCTTTGCTCATCGGGCCCCAATCGCGGGCGACGCCGCGGTTGCCTTTGCCCGAGACCATGCCGTCGCGACCGACTTGGCGGGCAATGATCTTTACGGCACAGTCGAGGTTGGCGGCACCGCTTTTGAGTGCCTTGCCGGTGTTCGCCTCACAGCGATAAGCGTTGGCGGTTTGCGTGGAAATCTGCATCAGGCCGAAATAACGGCCTGCACCAGCAGCGCGCGCGTTGTAGCCGCTTTCGTATTTGGCGACGGCAGACATCACGCCAACCCAAAAAGCGCGGCGGTCGTCCATCGAGGCAGTCTCGTAGCCGGGGCACCAGGTTTTGATATCATCGGGGACTTGGGCTGCCAGTTTGCTGTCGTATTTCTCAACCGAGACCAGCGCCGCATTGGTCCAGCTTGCCGCTTCGGGGACGTGATCCCAGCGCATTTTGGGCAAAGCCTCGGCCATTAGGGCCGGGGTGAAGCCGAAAAACAACAGGGAGAAAGCCGCGCCGAAAAGGAAAGTGATCCGCATTAGACCGTCACAAGTTGCGCCGCACCAGCATGGCGACCCGCCGCGTATCAGGGCGAATCGCGCCTACGGCAAGTTTGGTGGGCTTGTGTGGGCCGATATAGGCAGGTTTCCGCCCGCGTCACCCTTGCAGCAACCGCTCCGCCTGCCTAAACAGGGGGCGAAATCCACGGAGACCCGCCATGCTTGATCTGACCTATGAAGCGCCAAAACCGAAGCTGATCGCGGGTGTGAAGCATGATTGGGAGCTGGTGATTGGCATGGAAATCCATGCGCAGGTGTCCTCCAATTCCAAACTGTTTTCGGGGGCCTCGACGCAAGTGGGTGCTGAGCCGAACTCTAACGTCGCCTTTGTCGATGCCGCGATGCCGGGGATGCTGCCGGTGATCAACGCATTTTGCATCGAACAAGCCGTGCGCACGGGCTTGGGGCTGAAGGCGCAGATCAACCTGCGCTCGGCGTTTGATCGCAAGAACTATTTCTACCCGGATTTGCCGCAGGGCTATCAGATTTCGCAATTGTATCACCCCATTGTGGGTGAGGGCGAAGTGTTGGTTGAACTGTCGCCGGGCGTCGCCCGTCTGGTGCGCGTCGAGCGGATTCACCTTGAACAAGACGCCGGAAAATCCATCCACGACATGGATCCAACGATGTCGTTCGTCGATTTCAACCGCACCGGGGTGGCATTGATGGAGATCGTCAGCCGTCCCGATATTCGTGGCCCGGAAGAGGCTGCCGCCTATGTCGTCAAGCTGCGCCAGATTCTGCGCTACCTTGGCACCTGCGACGGCAACATGCAAAACGGCAACTTGCGCGCGGATGTGAACGTCTCGGTCTGCCCGGTGGGGCAGTATGAAAAATACCAAGCCACTCAAGACTTTAGCCATCTTGGAACCCGCTGCGAGATCAAGAATATGAACTCGATGAAGTTCATTCAGCTGGCGATTGACTATGAGGCCCGCCGCCAGATCGCCATTCTGGAGGATGGCGGTTCGGTCACGCAAGAGACCCGGCTTTATGACCCCGACAAGAACGAAACCCGGTCAATGCGCAGCAAGGAAGAAGCGCATGACTACCGGTATTTCCCCTGCCCGGACCTGCTGCCGTTGGAGATTGAGCAGGCTTGGGTCGATGACATCGCGGCGTCGATGCCAGAGCTTCCGGATGCCAAGAAGGCGCGGTTCATGGGCGATTTCGGTCTGACCGATTATGATGCCAACGTGCTGACCGCCGATCTGGAATCCGCAGGTTTCTTTGAAGCGGTGGCGCAGGGTCGCGATGGCAAACAGGCTGCGAACTGGGTGATCAATGAGTTGTTCGGGCGGCTGAACAAAGAGGGCAAGGCGATCACCGACAGCCCGGTGTCGACTACACAACTGGGTGGTGTGCTGGATCTGATCGCCAAGGGCACCATCAGCGGCAAGATGGCCAAAGACCTGTTCGAGATCATCTGGACGACGGGCGGCGATCCTGCGGAACAGGCGGCCAAGCACGGCATGCAACAGGTCACCGATACCGGCGCGATCGAGGCGGCTTTGGATGCGCTGATCGCGGCCAACCCCGATCAGGTGGAGAAGGCCCGCGTCAATGCCAAGTTGGCGGGCTGGTTCACCGGGCAAGTGCTGAAATCGACGGGGGGCAAGGCCAATCCGGCGGTTGTCAACGCGATGGTGGCGCAGAAGCTGGGGCTTTAATCCTAGTTTGGCGGGGTGAACCCCGCCCTACCCAAATTGTCATGGGGCACCTGCACGGGTGCCCTTTTGCTTTGCCTGAACCGCCGATTTTGCGCATCTTGCGGCAATAGGGGGCAGCTATGACAGCCATTCTGTTTTATTCGCGCAACCCAAACCCGCGCCTTGCTGTGGCCGTGGCGAGGTATTTGGGCTCGGATGTGGTGTTTGAATTTGCCTCGCCGTTTCACCCGGCGCAGAGCGCGAAATTCCGAGCCTTGAACCCAAGCTTGCGTATCCCGATCTTGCTGGAGGACGGCCATTCGCTGTGGGAGGCGGATGCGATTGCCTGCCGGTTGTCGATGCGGGCGGGCTCGAATTTCTGGCGGATAGATGATGAGATGCCCGAGATGATCCGTTGGATTTCTTGGGGAAAAGCCACCTTCGTACACGCCTGCGACGTGGTGCATTTTGAGCGTGGCACCAAGCAGCGCTATGGTTTTGGCCCGATTGACCCGGCGGTGCTGGCGCAGGGTTTGGCAGATTTCCATGAACATGGCCGCCAGTTGGATGCGCATCTGGTGGGTCGGGATTACCTGCTCGACAGCGGCCTCAGCTATGCTGATTTCCGCATGGCAAGCTATCTGGCGTTCAATGATGTGGCGGGGCTGCCAATGTCGGATTACCCGCAAATCGACGCATGGTATCGGCGGATTGCCGCGCTGCCTGCTTGGGATCATCCCTTCGCGGGGCTGGACACACCACAATTGCCACCGGTTTCGGACAAGGGCTAGCTGACTTTGCAAAAACTTCCACTGCATCTAGTGCTGTGGCGAAATCCGCGCGCGGTGGGCGGAATATCCTTTCTGTGATTGGCCTTACCCGGCGTTCTTCGTATTATGCCGCCAATATCTTCAGGAGCGACCCGATGCAGCGTTACGAATACAAAGTGATTCCCGCCCCCCGCCGGGGTGAAAAATCGCGCGGGGTCAAAACCATTGAAGACCGTTTCGCGCTGACCTTGACGCTTGTGATGAACGATTTGGGCCGTGACGGCTGGGACTATGTCCGCGCCGATACGCTGCCCGTGGATGAGCGCGCGGGCTTCACGGGTGGGACGAAAACCAGCTTCCAGAACGTATTGGTGTTTCGCCGCGTGATTGAAGCGGAGGCATCGACGGCGCGGCCTCTGCTGGCCTTGGAAGAAATCTCCGCCGTGCCACGTTTGGGCCCGGCTGAGGTGCCTGTGGGTCCGGCTCCGGCTTTGGGGCCAGCAACTGGCCCGGCACCTCCCGCACCCGGCTTGGCGGCTGAGTGATCAGCCTGCGGCTTTAAGGGCCTCGGGCAGGGCGGCTTCAAACGCCGCCAGTGCTGCCTCATTGCCCAGACTGACGCGGATGCAGCGATCCAGCGGGGCCACCCCCGGCATGCGCACAAAAATACCCCGCGACAGAAGTTCGGCTAGGATTCGGCGGGCGTAGTCGCCGTCGCGGGTGCCGTCCATCGTGATGAAATTGGTGGCCGAGGGGAGCGGGATCAGGCCGTGGGCGCGGGCGATGCCGTTCAGGCGGCTGCGGGCAGTGGCGGTTTTGCTGCGGATTTCTGTCAGGTAGGTTTGGTCCTGCAATGCCGCGAGGGCACCTGCTTGCGCGATCCGACCGACACCGAAGTGGTTGCGCACCTTATCAAAAGCGGTGGCCAGCGGGGCCGAGGTGATCGCATAGCCGATCCGCAGGCCCGCGAGGCCGTGGGCTTTTGAGAAGGTTCTGAAGCGGATCAGGTTGGGGGTGTCTGGACTGACCTCGGGCGCGGTGCCGTCGGGGGCGAGGTCAATATAGGCTTCATCCAACACTAGCAGGGTTTGCGCGGGCAGGTTGGCGAGCAGGTCTTTGATCGCATGTCCTGGGTGGTGGCTGCCCATCGGGTTGTCGGGGTTGGCGAGGTACAGCATGCGGGCTTGGGTTTGCTGGGCGAGATCCAGCAGGGCATCAGGGTCTTCATGATCCCCCTTATAGGGCGCGCGGTGCAGGGTGCCGCCGTAGCCTGCGACGTGGAAGTTGAAGGTGGGATAGGCGCCGAGGCTGGTCACGACGGGGGTGCCGGGTTCGACGATCAGGCGGGCGAGATAGCCCAAGAGGCCGTCGATGCCTTCACCGACCACGATGTTTTCGGGGGCGCAGCCGTGATGTTGGGCGAGGCCGGCTTTCAGGGCGTGGGTCTCGGGGTCGCCGTACATCCAGACCTCGGACGCGGCGGTTTGCATGGCCTTTATCGCGGCGGGGGAGGGGCCGAACAGGCTTTCGTTGGCACCCAGCCGGGCGATGAAAGGGTGGCCTTGGCGGCGCTCTTGCGTCTCGGGCCCGGTGAAGGGGACAGTCGAGGGCAGGGAGGTGGCGAGCGGGGTGAGGATGGGGGCTTTCATGACCGGATTTGGGGGGATTTTTGCGGGGCTGGCAAGGGGGATTTTGGCGGTGGATAGAGACGGTCCCAACTCGGGACCAAAAAATGTTTTGTATTATCAGACGGATGGGGTGGGCGCGTTAAGAGATTTTTAATGATTTGCCAATGTGGGGTGGGGTGAAACCCCACCCTACCGTAGAAACTTGCGGCGGGCTTCTTCGGCGATGGCTTGATGCATTTCAAGTTGCGCGAGTTTCGCCATTGCCGTTTTGCGTTCGGCCGCATCACTCAGGGTGGCGAGATGGGCGCGCTGGGCGGCGGCTTGTTTCTTCAGGGTGATTTCTTCCGGCAGCACCCCGGCCTCGGCCATGATGCGGAAGCCCACGGCATCGCCTGCGGACACAAACGCATCGCCGGGGCGGTCGGGCAGCGGCTGGCCTTCACCCTTCAGGCCTTGCAACGCGCCCTTGGCGCGGGCCTTGGCGATTTGACGCTCTGCGAGTTTGTTGAGCCAGGACATCGGAACCTCCTACGGGAAATGTAGGTGCTTGACGCAGATGTGGAAAGGGGGGCTTTGCGCCCCCCTTGAACCCCCTGCAGGATATTTGAGCAGAGAGGATGGCCTTAGCCGATTTCTGCCAAACGTTTGAGCGCGGCTTGCAGTTTGGCGGATTCATCCTCGCGGGCGGCGAGGTTGGCGCGGGCTTCATCGACCACTTCTTCGGGGGCGGAGGCTGCGAAGTTGGGGTTGTTCAAACGCCCTTTCAGCCCGCCGATTTCTTTCGCCAGCTTGTCCATGGTCTTGATCAGGCGGGCTTTTTCCTCGGCGATGTCGATCAGGCCTTCAAGTGGCATTGCAAAGGCCGCTCCTTCTGTAGCGATTGTAACAGCGCCTCTGGGAACAGGAGCGGGATCCCATATTGTTGCCACCCGAGCGAGACGGAGGACAAGAGGAAGGTTGCGTTTCAATGCGGCGTCAGCTGCGGCAGAAACATTCAAAGGAACAAGATCAACCTTCAGTCCAACTGGGACGTGGAGTTGCGCACGCGTGGAGCGGATTTCTTCAATCAGGGTGGTGACGAAGCCCATTTCCGTCGCGGCCTCGGGGTTGATCAGTTCCGCGCCGTAGCTCGGCCAATCGGTGTGGACCAGTAGCTTGGCGCGGGTGCCGGTGGTGCCCCAGAGGTCTTCGGTGATGAAAGGCATCATCGGGTGCAGCAGGATCATCGACTGATCCAGCACCCATGCCATGGTTGCCCGCGTTTCGGGGGCGTCGGGGCCGTCGAACAGGGGTTTGGCGAATTCGACATACCAGTCGCAGACCTTGCCCCAGACGAATTTATAAAGCGCGTCGGCGGCGTTATCGAAGCGGTAGTCTTTTAGAGCGGCGTTGACCTCTGCTAGCGCTTTGGCGGTTTCGCCGATGATCCAGCGGTTCGCGGTGGCGCTGGCTTTGGGGGCCTGCGCTTGGGTTTTATGACCCTCCCACACGCCGTTCATTTCGGCAAAGCGGCAGGCGTTCCACAGTTTGGTGCCAAAGTTGCGGTAGCCTGCGATGCGGGCGGTGTCGAGTTTCAACACGCCGCCAAGGCTGGCCATTGCGGCGTTGGAGAAGCGCAGGGCGTCGGCGCCGAATTCGTCGATGATCTCCAGCGGGTCGATGACGTTGCCGAGCGATTTCGACATCTTCTTGCCCTTGGCGTCGCGGACAAGGCCGTGCAGGTAGACGGTTTTGAACGGCACTTCATCGACCACGGCCAGCTGCATCATCATCATGCGTGCGACCCAGAAGAAGATGATATCGGCCCCGGTGATTAGGGTCGAGGTGGGGAAATACTTTTGCAATTCAGGGGTTTGCTCGGGCCAGCCGAGGGTGCCAATCGGCCAGAGGCCGGAGGAGAACCATGTGTCGAGTACGTCGGGGTCGCGTGAAAGGAAAATTGTGCCGGGGCTGATGATAAACAGCGCGTCTTGCCGACCATATCCATACATCTGATGATCTTCGACAAAACTAATAGCCGTCTTTGCCCCATAGTAGGCTTGCGCCATTGCCTGTGCTTCAGCCTTACTGGCCGCACAAAATGCTTTAGTTCTGACGTTTTTTTCGCTGAAACGGTCGCCGCCTATCGCGGCTTCATTCTCTACGTCAGCTCTATCCGGCCCATACCAAACCGGAATCTGATGGCCCCACCACAACTGGCGCGAGATGCACCAAGGCTCGATATTCTCCAGCCAGTGAAAATAGGTCTTCTCGCCCGATTCCGGGATGATCTTGGTCGCACCGGACCGCACGGCATCCAGCGCGGGGCCGACGATTTTGGCGGTATCGACGAACCATTGGTCGGTCAGCATCGGTTCGATCACCACCTTGGAGCGGTCGCCGAAGGGCTGCATGATCTTTTTCGCCTCGACAAACGGCTCGCGGGTCAGGTGTTCAGAGCCGGTTTCGGGGTCGATTTCGGAGTGCAGGGTGGACACACAAAGGCCAAGCGCGTTGATGTCGGCGATGACTTGCTTGCGGGCCTCAAACCGATCAAGGCCGCGGTATTTTTCGGGCACGAGGTTGAGGGCGTCGACCTCATTCTCATCGGTGGGCGAGCCTGCGGCGATTTCGCGCGCACGCTTCACGGCGTCGGCATAGGCGGCACCGTCGGCGCGCATCTGCGCACGGGTGTCCATCAGGCGGTACATCGGCAGATTGTTGCGCTTGGCGACCTGATAGTCGTTGAAATCATGCGCGCCGGTGATTTTCACCGCGCCCGAGCCGAACGTGGGGTCGGGATATTCATCGGCGATGATCGGGATCAGACGGTCACACAGCGGCAGGTGGACCATCTTGCCGATGATCGACTGGTAACGCGCGTCAGAGGGATGCACGGCCACAGCGCCATCGCCGAGCATGGTTTCAGGCCGGGTGGTGGCGATGGAGATGTAGTTGCGGGTTTCGCGCAGCGTCACATGGCCGTCTTCATCCTTCTCAATATATTCGTAGCTTTGCTTGTCGGCCAGAATATATTTGAAATGCCACATATGGCCTGCGACCTCGATATTCTCGACTTCGAGATCCGAGATCGCGGTTTCAAAATGCGGGTCCCAGTTGACCAGACGCTTGCCGCGATAGATCAGGCCCTTGGTGTACATGTCCACGAACACCTTGATCACGGCGTCGTGGAAATTGCCGTCCTCACCCGCTGGCGCACCGGGGGCGCCGGACATGGTGAACGCCTCACGGTCCCAATCACACGACGCACCAAGGCGTTGGAGTTGGCCGATGATGGTGCCGCGCGATTTGACCTTTTGCTGCCAGACGCGGGCGAGGAACTTCTCGCGCCCCATCTCGCGGCGGCTGGGTTCCTGATGCAAAGCCATATCGCGCTCGGTCACCATTTGGGTGGCGATGCCTGCGTGATCGGTGCCAACCTGCCAAAGCACATCGTGGCCCTGCATGCGGTGCCAGCGGATCAGGATATCCTGCAACGTGTTGTTGAAGGCATGGCCCATGTGCAACGAACCAGTGACGTTGGGCGGCGGGATCATGATGGAAAACGCTTCCGCGCCCGGCCGCGCGTTCGCGCCCGCAGCACCTACTTTTTCCCTGATCCAAAGATCGGAAATTCGGGCCTCCGCTTCGGCAGGAGAGAAAGTCTTTTCCATCGGCATTTTGGGCATCCTTAAAGCTCAGGCTTGCCATACCCAATCAAGGCGGCAAGGCCAAGCGCCAGATGGATTGCTCTTTTGAAAATACTCCCGCGCGGCGCGCTTCAACATGCGCAAAATCCACAAGGTGTGCGGCCACAACCCCGGCAGCGCGGGCGAGAGGGGGCTCGATGCCCCCCGAGGCCGCCGCTGTTTCAGGTCACGCCGGGCCGACCAAAGCGAACACCGCGCCGTTGGGGTCGGTGCAATGGATGATCAGCGCGCCACCGGGGACCTCGGCGGGGTCACGCTGCACGTGACCGCCTGCGGATTTGACCAGATCAACTGCGGTGTGGATGGAGCGGGTGCCGAAATAGACGGTCCATTTCGCGGGGCCTTGCTGGCCAGCCTCGGCGATTATCCCGCCGAACTGCAGATCGCCGCGCGCAATCACGTGATAGGTCATCGACGGCCCCATGGGTATGGCGCGCGCTTCGGTCCAGCCAAACAGCGCGCCGTAAAACGCCAGCGCGGCGCTTGCATCCGGGCAGGCGAGATCGTGCCAGTTGCCGTGGCCGGGTTTGCTTTGGTCAAACGCGCCGCCCGTGCCATCCGGCAGCGGTTGCAGGATGGCAAAACTTGCGCCCTGCGGGTCGATCAGCACCGCGAAACGGCCGGTGTTCGGAATATCGGTGGGTGGCACCACAACGGTTGCCCCCAGCGCCTTGGCCTGTGCCACCAAAGCATCGGCATCATCCACCGCAACATACTGTGTCCAAGCCAGTGGTATGCCGGGATCGGCGGAAAACAGGCCCGCCACCATCGCGCCATCGGCTTTCGCCAACAGATAGGCCATCCCCGGCATGCCGCTATCAGCCCAAGTCCAGCCGAGCACAGCGCTGTAAAAGGCCTTCGCGGTGTCCACATTATTCGTCGCCAGTTCGTACCAGCAGGGCAATCCGTGAGATGACATGGTTTCCTCCGTTGATTGTTTGATATCAATGTAAAAGCATTCTCCACTTCGTTGCAAAGCAATTCGCAATCCGGCGTGGTGGGTGCTCGGAAACCAGCCCATGCAAGGGAGGTGGCGATTGTTATGGCTTGCGCTAAGGGCGTGGCCTAGGTTGCGAAGAGTCCGGCTTGGATCGGACGATGGGCGTGGTGCTGGGTTTGCATAAGACTGATTTGGAGCATATGCGGTGGCGGTTCAGTTTGCTGAAGGCAGGCTTGTTTGGCCTGGCGGTCTTGGCTGTAACGATCTTTCTGACCGCAAGTCCAGTGATCCACGATCTGCGATCGGGCTGGGCGTTACGGTTTGACGGCGGGGACACGACCGGACAGGTCACGCGCCTATGGCACCACGGAAGCGGCAAAAACCGCGAAATGTTTGTTGCCTACGCATATAGCGTAAACGGGCAGCGCTTTAGCGGTGAAAACTCAGTGGATGATACACTGTTCTGGTCTTTGTCTAAGGGAGACCCCATTGCGCTGCGCTATGGCAAGGATGATCCACAGCTTTCCTCGATCACTATTTTCGGCGAACACCGTGGGCTGCGTGCCCTTGGTTTTTGTTTGTTGTTCGTTGTGGTTCTGGTGCTTCTGCTCGCAGCGCTATCCAGCAAGATAGAGGCTTCGTATCGCATGACCTATCTGCTGAGAGTCGGCATTCGACGCTCCGCTGTGGTGATCCGCTATGCCAATGCGCCCGGCGTTTCCGATGGCAGCCTGTCTAGCATCCTATGGCAAGACGAGATGGGCGCAGCGGGACAAAGCAAGATAATGACCGCAACCCGCTTGCCCAATCTTGGCGCAAAGATCACCGTCTACGTCGATCCTGAGGACAAATTGCCAGCCATATGGGACGGCGATTTTGGTAAACCCTAAACCGCCCGGTCCAACCTTGTGCTGAGATGGATCAGGCTTTCTGATGATTTCACCCCGGTCAAAGCGCCGATCTGATCCAGCACTTGATCCAGCAGTTGCGTGTTGGAGGCTGCAATTTGCAGCAGCAGATCAAAGCGGCCCGAGGTGGTGAACACCCGTTCGACCTCGCCAATACCCTTGAGGCGGGTGAGAATTGCGGCCTGAGAGCGCGGCTCGATGGTCAGCAGCACGCTTGCCCGCAGACGGCCTTGGCGGGCGGCCTCGCCCAGCTTTAACGTATAGCCCGCGATGACGCCGGAGGTCTCTAACCGCTCTAGCCGGGCCTGAATGGTAGAGCGTGCCACCTTCAAACGCCGCGCCAAAGTCGCCACCGACATGCGTGCATCCGCCCCCAGCAGGGTCAGAATGTTGCGATCCAGCTCATCCATACAATATGTATCCTTTTTTGGTGATTATAACGAGAAAATCCGACAATTATATAGTTTTGTTCGGTGAAGTTGTACCTCATATGCGGCATCCTACGTTGCAGGAAAAGGGCGGCTCATACGCACCTGGCCTGGTTGGAAAACCTTGCAGGTGCCCTGAGCAAATCGCTGCCCTTCACGGCTGCGAAAGGGGATTTGCATCTTGTTGGCAGAAAGGAATACGCCGATGGGACTGTCCAAAACGATCTGGACCAATCCGACCGAATATCTGCGCAATCAGCAGCCGGAGAATCCCGTGCTGTTCTTTGCACCGCAGGCTATCCAAGCGGTTGCCCGAAAATTTCTTGACGGATTTCCGGGGTTTGTGACCTATGCGGTCAAATCGAACCCCGGTGAAGAAGTCATCGAAAACCTGATCGCCGCAGGCGTCAAAGGGTTTGACTGCGCCTCGCCGTTTGAGATTGACCTGATCCGGCGCTTGGCGCCTGATGCAGCCATTCATTACAACAACCCGGTGCGTTCGCGCGCCGAAATCGCCCATTCGGTTGCGCGCAAGGTGAAATCCTACTCGGTTGATTCGGCAAGCGAACTGGCCAAGTTGATTGAGATGGTGCCTACCGAGAATTGCGAGATTTCGGTGCGCTTCAAGCTGCCGGTGGCGGGCGCTGCCTATAACTTCGGCGCGAAGTTTGGTGCGACCGAAGATGTTGCGGTGGAATTGCTGAAAGTGGTGGCGGCGGCGGGCTTTATCGCCTCGATCACCTTCCACCCCGGCACGCAATGCACCGATCCGGCGGCTTGGGCATCGTATATCCGCGAAGCTGCGGTGATTGCAGAGCGCGCAGGTGTGAAAATCGCCCGGCTGAACGTTGGTGGTGGCTTCCCAAGCCACCGCGCCGAAGGTGTGGCGCCGCAGCTTGACGCGACCTTTGCCACCATCGACCGTGTGGCAACCGAGGCGTTTGGCGCAGATCGTCCGCTGCTGATCTGCGAACCCGGTCGTGCGATGTGCGGTGATGCGTTTACGCTGGCGGCCAAGGTGAAGGCTGTGCGCGATGATATGCATGTGTTCCTGAACGACGGCGTCTATGGCTCGCTGTTCGAGTTGGGGCAGATCGGCATCATTGACCGTATCGCGGTGATCTCGCCTGAGGGGGGGCGTCGCAATGGGGCGATCCTGCCGCGGATCTGCTTTGGGCCAACCTGCGATTCGGTGGATCGTCTGCCCGGCGATATTCCGTTCCCGGCTGATATTGCCGAGGGCGATTATGTCATCGTGCATGGCATGGGGGCCTATTCGACAGTCACCAACAGCCGCTTCAACGGTTTTGGCGAGTTGGGCATGGTGACCGTGCTGTCACAAAAGCTTTAACTTCGCCGTAATCCGGTTAACCTACGCTCTTGGCAGGGAAACTTGCCGAGAGCGTTTTTGTTTTTGGGGGCTGCGTGTCACTGTTTAGCCGGATCAGACATTGGTGGCGCGGTCATCCGATCGTCGAAACCGAACCAGCCGCACCGCCGTTGCCGGGGCGCAAGCGCGGGGCGGTGGATCATGTGATCATTTTGGATGGCACGCTCTCGACGTTGGAGCCGGGGCAAGAGGGAAATTGCGGCTTGATTTACAAGCTGCTGACCGAAGGCGGGCGCTCGGCACATCGTACGGTGTATTACGAGCCGGGTATCCAGTGGCAGGGCTGGCGCAACGGGATGAACCTGATCCAAGGCCGCGGCATCAACCGTCAGATCCGCCGGGCTTATGGCTGGCTTGCCAGTCATTACCGCGAGGGCGACCGGATTTACCTGATCGGTTATTCGCGCGGGGCGTTTGCGGTGCGCTCTTTGGCCGGGGTGATCGACCGGGTCGGGCTTTTAAAACGCGAACATGCGACCGAGCGCGGCGTGACTTTGGCTTACCGCCACTACCGTCACGACAGCCATCCTCGGGCCAGTCAGGCGTTCTCGCATCGGTTCTGCCATCTGAAGGCGCCGATTCAGATGGTGGGGGTGTTTGACACCGTGAAGGCTTTGGGGCTGCGCTTGCCGTTGTTGTGGATGCTGACCGAGCAGCAACACCAGTTTCACAACCACCATTTGGGCAGTTCGATTCGGCATGGGTTTCATGCGCTGGCGATGGACGAGACTCGTGCTGTGTTCGAACCGGTGTTGTGGGAATGCCCGCCGGGCTGGGAAAGCGATGTGCAGCAGATGTGGTTTCGCGGCGCGCATGGCGATATTGGCGGCATGATTGGGGATGATGTGGCGCCGCGGCCCTTGGCGAATATCCCGCTGGTCTGGATGCTGGAGCGGGCGGAAAGCGTTGGATTGGAGTTGCCGGAGGGCTGGCGGGCGCGGTTTCCCTGCGATGCCAGCGCCCCGATGGTGGGCACGATGCGCGGCTGGGGCATGTGGTTTCTGCTGCGCCACAGGCGGGTGATTGGGCGCGATGTGTCCGAAGCGGTACATCCTTCGGCGCAGCAGGTGCGGCGGGCGGGATGGCTGCCATGGCCACTGGCACGCGGGCGTTAAACGGTTTGTCTTTGCCGCCGTTTTGACTTTGCCGCCGTTTTGACTTTGCCTCTGGGGGTTTGATCAAATAGCCTTAGCCAAAATGGAGAACCCAAGATGCGCACAGTCACCGTCGCCGCCACGCAGTTCGCCTGTTCATGGGATCTGCCCGCCAATGTGGATCGGGCTGAGGCGCTGATCCGTGCGGCGGCAGGCAAAGGTGCGCAAGTGGTTCTGATCCAAGAGCTTTTCGCCGCGCCCTATTTCTGCATCGAACAACTGCCGCAGTATTTCGCACTGGCACAGCCTATGGAAGGCCATCCGCTGATCGCGCGGTTCTCAGCCTTGGCGCGGGAATTGGGCGTGGTGCTGCCCTGTTCGTATTTTGAAAAGGCCGGGCATGTCTATTTCAATTCGATGGCGATGATTGATGCGGATGGCCGTGTGCTGGGCAATTACCGCAAGACCCACATTCCGCAGGGGCCGGGCTATGAGGAAAAGTTCTATTTCTCGCCGGGCGATACCGGCTATCGGGTGTGGGATACTGCGGTGGGGCGGATTGGCGTAGGGATTTGCTGGGATCAATGGTTTCCGGAATGCGCGCGCTCGATGGCGCTGATGGGGGCAGAGATGCTTTTGTATCCGACCGCGATTGGCTCGGAACCGCCCAGCCCCGGCTATGACAGCCAGCCGCATTGGGAGATTTGTATGCGCGGTCATGCCGGGTCAAACATCATGCCAGTGATCGCCTCGAACCGGATCGGGCGTGAAGTAGCCCCGGGGGGGCGGGAGGTGACGTTCTATGGCAGCAGTTTCATTTCGGACCACACCGGGCAGTTGTTGGCCAAAGCGGGCCGCGAAGCTGAGGAGGTGCTGACCGCCACATTCGATCTGGACGCGATTGCCGATCTGCGCAGCAGTTGGGGGCTGTTCCGCGACCGTCGGCCTGCGACGTATCGGGCAGTGGCAAGCTTGGATGGTTCAGCCTAGCTGGGCATAGGCCCAGACGAGGCCGAGCAGAATCGGCTGGTGAATGAGGTAGATCAACAGGCTGTGCTGACCGGGCCAGCTGAGGATTTGCACCCATTTGCCCGAAGGTTTGCCCGCCAGCCTTGCCCAAAGCCCGGTTTGACTGCCGATTTTTCCCAAGGCGATGCCTGCAAGAACCGCACCAAACCATGGGAAGATCGGCTCAAAATCCATCGTGGTCGCAGGCTCAAGGCTTAGACCAATGAAGCGCAGCAGCGGCGCGGTCAGCGCCTGCGCGTGCCAGTGGTAGCTGCCATAGACGAAGACAGCAGCGAGGGCAGCGGTTGCGATGGCAGGCAGGCGCAGGGTCAGCAGGCCGAGCAGGCTATAGAGCGCAATGGCGTGCAAGATACCGAAATAGATGTAGAATTCCGGCATAGCGATGCGGGTGGCGAGGCTGACCAGCAGGGCGGCCCCAGCGATTTTGGCGAAGCGCCGCCAGAAGGCGGGCCAGCGGATGGCTTGGCCATGCGCCAGCCAAAGGCCCACGCCGGATAGCAATAGGAAGCTGCCCGCGACGATGCGGGCGTGGAAGTAGAAGGTGTCGGATTGGGCGTAGGCGTAGTCGATCAGCCCGAACATCAGCAGATCATAGCTGAAATGGAAGGCGGCCATACCGATCAGCGCCAGCGTGCGGGCGAGATCAAGCAGCGGAATACGGTTGGTTTGCGGCATGGGACCCTCAAAAATCAGGGGATACGTCGCAGTTTGGCCCGCAAGTGGCAAGGGCGGCTTGCGCCGCCCTTTCACCGTTCAGCGGTGTTTCACATCAACGTAATCGCGCTGTTTTTCGCCGATATAAAGCTGACGCGGCCGACCGATCTTTTGGTTTTTCTCGGCAATCATCTCTTTCCACTGCGAAATCCAGCCGACGGTGCGCGAAATCGCGAAGATCGGCGTGAACATCGAGGTCGGGAAGCCCATCGCATCCAGAATGATGCCGGAATAGAAATCGACGTTAGGATATAGCTTTTTCGAGATGAAATAATCATCCGACAAAGCGATCCGCTCCAACTCTTTGGCGACTTGCAGGGTCGGGTTGTTGTGGATGCCCAGAAGCTCCAGCACCTCATCCGCCGATTCCTTCATCACCGTGGCGCGGGGATCGAAGTTTTTGTAAACGCGGTGGCCAAAGCCCATCAGGCGGAAGCCCGAGTTCTTGTCTTTGGCCTTGGCGATATATTCCGGGATGCGATCCACGGTGCCAATTTCGCGCAGCATTTCCAAGCAGGCTTGGTTTGCCCCGCCATGCGCCGGACCCCACAGGCAAGCGATACCAGCGGCGATACAGGCAAACGGATTGGCGCCCGAGGAACCCGCCAGACGCACGGTCGAAGTCGATGCGTTCTGCTCGTGATCGGCGTGCAGCATCATGATCCGGTCCATCGCTTTGGCGAGAATCGGGTTCACATGATAATCTTCCGCCGGAACCGCGAAGCACATGTTCAGAAAGTTGCCCGAGTAGGACAGAGAATTCTTCGGATAAACAAAAGGTTGCCCGACAGAATACTTATAGGCCATCGCGGCAATCGTCGGCAGTTTGGCGATCATGCGGATGGCGGCAACCTCACGCTGCCATTCGTCATTGATGTCCAAACTGTCGTGGTAGAACGCTGACATCGCGCCAACCACACCCACCATCGTCGCCATCGGATGCGCATCGCGGCGGAAACCCCGGAAGAAGTTGTGCATCTGTTCATGCACCATGGTGTGACGGGTGACGCGGCCTTCAAAATCAGACAGTTGTGCTGCATTGGGCAGTTCACCATAGAGCAGCAGGAAGCACATTTCGAGATAGCTCGATTTGTTCGCCAGCTGTTCGATCGGGTAGCCGCGGTGCAACAGCTCACCCTTGTCACCGTCGATATAGGTGATCGCACTTTCGCAAGCTGCAGTCGAGGTGAAGCCGGGGTCAAAGGTAAAGACATCAGCTTGGTCATAAAGCTTACGGATATCAACAACATCCGGGCCCAATGTGGGCGAGTATACCGGCAGGTCGTAGGATTTTCCGTCAAGGCTTAGCGTGGCAGTCTTGGTCTGTTCGGCCATCTTTCATCCCCCAATAAAAGCCATCCCTACGGCAGAGGGTTGGCCCGCGTTCCGGTTCGGCAGGGGGGGGCGGATCAGACCGCCGCATCCTCCAGCCGGGCAATCGTCTCGTCCTGACCGATGACCAGCATCATGTCGTAAACACTCGGCGTCACAGTGCGCCCCGCCAAGGCCGCGCGCAGGGGGCTGGCGAGCTTGCCAAAACCGATCCCGTTTTCTGCGGCAACTTGGTTAAGGATCGGCTCCAACGCGTCCTTTGTCCAGCTAACATTTTGCAGCTGCGGCGTCAATGTTCTCAGTATACCACGGGATACCGTATCCAAGGATTTGCCCGCAGCCTCATCGGGTTGGATCGGGCGTGAAATCAGAGCAAAGTGAACCTTTTCAATAAGTTCCGGGAAGGTTTTCGCGCGGTCTTTCACGCAGTAGAGTGCGGATTTAAGCAGGGTGTTCTGCGTATTTGTGAGGGCAGGTTTGCCTGCCGCCACCAGATAGGCGGTCAATTCATGCAGCAGTGCAGCATCGTCGCTCATCGCGATGTGATGGCCACAGGTGTTTTCCAGCTTTTTGAAATCGAGGCGCGCGGGGGCGCGGCCGATGCCGTCCAGATCAAACATCTGCAAGGCTTCCGCAGTGGTGAAAATCTCGGCATCGCCATGCGCCCAGCCAAGACGGGTCAGGTAGTTGCGCATCCCCGCAGCGGGATAGCCCATCGCCTGATATTCCTCAACGCCCGTAGCCCCATGGCGTTTCGACAATTTCTTGCCATCCGGGCCATGGATCAGCGGAATATGCGCCCAAACCGGAATCTCCCAGCTCATCGCATCGTAGATCATCTGCTGGCGGGCGGCATTGTTCAGATGGTCATCCCCCCGGATGACATGGGTGACGCCCATGTCGTGATCGTCGACCACCACGGCCAACATGTAAGTTGGCGTAGCATCCGACCGTAAACAAATCATATCATCGAGCGAAGAATTCTGGATCACCACACGGCCTTGCACGGTGTCGTTGATGATCGTCTCGCCGGTGCGGGGGGCTTTCATGCGGATCACAAAGGGGGCGTCGGGGAAGGTGGCGGGATCGGCGTCGCGCCACGGACTTTGGAACAAGGCATAGCTGCCGCGGGCCTCGGCCTCGGCGCGGAAGGCGGCGATTTCTTCTTGCGTGCTGAAGCACTTATAGGCGGTGCCGCGTGCCAGCATTTCGCGCGCGACCTCGGCATGGCGGTCTTTGCGGTCAAACTGGCTGACCACATCGCCATCCCAATCAAGACCCAGCCAGGTCAGGCCGCGCAGGATGGCGGCGGTGGCTTCGGGAGTGGAACGCTCGCGGTCGGTGTCTTCGATCCGCAACAGGAATTTACCCCCCCGGCCGCGCGCGTAAAGCCAGTTGAACAAAGCCGTGCGTCCGCCGCCGATGTGCAGATAGCCGGTGGGCGAGGGGGCAAAGCGGGTGACAACTGGGCGGGACATGGGCGGGTTAACCTTTCAGAAACCTTATCGGCAGTAGGATCGCGGCAGCTTTAGGCAAATGTGGGGGGCAAAACAAGGTGGCGGCGCGTCCGGGCAACGTTCTGAACCGGTTGCTGTGGCCCCTGCGTGCGTTGGCAGAGGCGCGCGGGCTGCTGTTCCCATGGGTGCCGGTGTTTCTGGGCTGTGGCATTGCTGGGTGGTTTGCGCTGCCGATTGAGCCGGGTTTGGGGTTCTATGCGGTTGGCGCGGGCATGATTCTGGCGCAGATCGTGCTGCATCGCTTTGGGCCGGAGTTGTGGCATCCGCCGCTGGTGGCATTGGCCTGCGTGCTGGTGGGGCTGATGGCGGCGGGCTTGCGGGCGCATATGGTGGCGGCCCCGATGCTAGAGCAGCGCTATTACGGCGCGGTGCAGGGGCGGGTAATTGCCATCGACCGCTCGCAATCGGATGCGCTGCGGATCACCTTGGATCAGGTCGTACTGCAAGATCTACCGCCTGCTAAAACGCCGCTGAATGTGCGTATTTCCTTGCATGGAGAATATGTTAGTCTTGATCCAGGACAGATTGTTCTGTTGACGGCCTCGTTGGCCGCCCCGGAAGGCCCTGCCGAGCCAGGTGGTTTTGACTTCCGCCGTATGGCTTACTTTCAGCAGTTGGGAGCGGTGGGCTATACAAGAAGTCCGGTGCTTTTGTGGGCCGAAGCGGCGGCAGGCACGCAAGCGATCAACCGACTGCGCACGGAGTTGACCCGTGCGATGATCGCAGCGGTGCCGTCTGAGGCGGGGGCATTTGCGACTGGGGCGATGACCGGGGATCGCTCGGCGATTTCCTTGGATACCGTGCAGGCATTGCGCGATTCGAACCTTGCGCATTTGTTGGCGATTTCGGGGATGAACATGGCCTTCATCACCGGTTTTGTGTTTGCCTTGCTGCGCTCTGGGCTGGCGCTGATCCCGCCCGTGGCCCTGCGGGTGAATTCGAAAAAGGTCGCGGCGGTGGCGGCTTTTGCGGTTGCGCTGTTCTATTTGCTGCTGTCGGGCGCGAATGTGGCGACAGTGCGGGCGTTTTTGATGGTTTGCGTGATGCTGGGCGCGGTGCTGTTGGATAGGCGCGGGCTGACGATGCGCTCGGTGGCGCTGGCGGCTGTCATCTTGTTGCTGGCGCAACCCGAAAGCCTATTAGAGCCGGGGTTTCAGCTGTCCTTTGCCGCAACCGTGGTGCTGATCGCGGGATTTTCGGCCTTGGACCGGCAAATTTTGCGCGAAAAGCTGCCGCGCTGGCTGATGCCGGTGTTCACCTTGGTGCTGACCTCGGTGCTTGCCGGGGTTGCGACCGCCCCCTTTGCGGCGGCAACGTTCAACCGATTCACCGATTACGGCCTGCTCGCCAATCTGCTGACGGTGCCGATGATGTCGGTGCTGATGGCGGCGGGGGCTGTGGCGGTGCTGCTGGCCCCAATTGGTCTGGCGGGCCCGGCCTTGTGGGTGATGGAGCAGGCGGGGCGCTGGATTCTGTTTGTCGCACATTGGGTTGCGGGGTTAGAGGGGGCGGTGACGCCGATTGTGCAACCGGGGCCTATGGTGATGCCGCTGATCACTTTTGCAGGCGTCTGGGCTGTGCTTTGGCGCGGGCAGGCGCGTTGGATCGCGGCTGCGCCGCTGGTTTTGGCGCTGGGACTTTGGGCGGCGACAGAGCGGCCTGCATTGCTGATTTCCAGCGATGGCGCGCTGGTTGGGTTGATGGGAGAACAGGGCCGGGCGCTGTCGGTGGCGCGTGGTGCTGGGTTTACCGCCGATAACTGGCTGCAAGACGATGGTGATTTGGCTGTGCAGGCAGAGGCTTACACAAGGGCGGGGTTTTCGGGGCCAAAGGGCGCGCGGACGTTTGAGTTGGACGGTTGGCGGGGGGTGGCGCTCAGCGGCAAAGTGGCGCCAGAGGCTTTGATCGCCGCTTGTGCGCAGGCCGATCTGGTGGTGATGCCCGCGGCGGCGGCTCCGGTTGTCCCTAGGCCGAAAGATTGCATCGTCATTGATCGCAAAATGCTGGATCAAACCGGGGCTTTGGCACTTTCGGTGCGGGAAGGCCGCTTGGCTCTTAATCCCACACGCGATGCGCAACGGATCTGGATGGCAGACAAGCCGATCTGGCAAGACCGCAGCCTTGCCAAGCCGCACGCGGTATTGGCGGCTCAGTAGCTGCGGATCAGGCCGACAAGACGTCCCTGCACCTTCACCATATGGTCGGGGAAGACGCGGGTTTCATAGGCAGGGTTAGCGGCTTCCAAAGCGATCATGCTGCCGCGACGGCGGAAGCGTTTCAGCGTGGCTTCAGCATCCTCGACCAAAGCGACAACGATATCGCCGCTCTCCGCGGTGATCTGTTCGCGGATCACCACGATGTCACCATCGTTGATCCCAGCCTCGATCATCGAATCGCCTTTAACTTCAAGCGCATAGTGTTGGCCGTTGCCGGAGAGCATCGACCCCGGCACGGCCACATGATGCGAAATATGCGAAATCGCTTCAATCGGCACACCAGCGGCGATGCGACCCATCACCGGAATTTCCATCGCATAGACACCCGCAATCGGCATCGCCTCGCGCGGCGGATTGACCTTGTCACCCTTGATCAGCTTAAGCGAGAATCCGGGTTTTTCCATTGCTTCGGGCAGCTTCAGAATTTCCAAAGCACGGGCGCGGTGGGCAAGACGGCGGATGAAGCCACGCTCTTCCAGCGCTGTGATCAAGCGGTGGATGCCAGATTTCGAGCGCAGATCCAGCGCATCTTTCATCTCATCGAAAGACGGCGGGACCCCATCTTTATCCATGCGAGTTTTGATGAAATCTAACAGTTCCAGTTGCTTACGCGTCAGCATGCCACAGCCTTTATGCAGGTGTTGTTGCTATGTTCTGCCCGTGTTCTTGCTTTGTGTCAAGCGATTTGCGGTACTGCCTTAGATGGCGATGTAGTTCACCATGTCACCCGCGCCGCGCGGTCCGTCGCCTTTAGGCCGGATCAGCAGGGCGTTGGCTTCGGTCAGAATGGTCAGCAAAGCAGAATCCTGACGCGCAAAAGCGGTCACCGTGGGCTGGCCGCTTTCAATCGTCAGGCGGGCGCGCATATAGTGGTCGCGGGGGCCATTGGCGGGCTGCGGGTGGCCAAGCCGGGCGCTGAGCACTTGCGGTTCGGGCGGCAGGCCCAGCATGGCTTTCAGCATCGGCACCATGAACAGATGACCGCAGACGATGGCGGAAACCGGATTGCCGGGCAGGCCAAGCATTGGGATTCCCAAGACTTTCCCGGCCATCAGCGGCTTGCCGGGGCGCATGGCGATTTGCCAGAAGGCGCGCTCCAGCCCTAGATCGGTGGCAACTTTGCCGACCAAATCGTGATCGCCTACTGACGCGCCGCCAATGGTGACGATCAGGTCAGCGCCTTCGGTCAGCGCGAAAACCGTGCGTAATGACGCCTCAGAGTCGCGGGCAATCGGCAGCATCCGCGCTTCCCCGCCCGCCGCTTCGACCATCGCAGCGAGGGCGAAAGTGTTGGAGGCGATGATCTGGTCGGGGCCAGGGGTTTCACCGGGCATCACCAATTCATCGCCTGAGGCCATCAGCGCAACGATGGGGCGGCGGCGGACGGTGACGTCGGGCACGTTCATTGCCGCCAAAAGGGCGAGGTCGTTGGGGCGCAGCAGGCGCGGCGACAGGGCTTGGCCGAGGACAAAATCTTGGCCACGTGGGCGGATGTTGTCAGCCATTTTGGCGGTGGTTTTCAGGATGATCTGGTCGCCATCGCGGAGAATGTCTTCTTGGATGGCGACGCTGACGGCTCCTTCGGGCAGGGGTGCGCCGGTGAAGATGCGGATCGCTTGGTGCGGTGCGATTGCGCCGTGGAAGGCGTGGCCTGCGCCGGATTCTCCGATCACCGTGAAGCTCTCACCAACGGCGGCGGCGCGACCCAAGGCGTAGCCGTCCATCGCCGAGGCGTCAAAGGGGGGTTGCGTCAGTTGGGCTGTGGCCACAGTGGCCATCACGCGGTTATTGCTACGGCGCAGGGGCAGGGTTTCGGTATCGGTGAGGGCTGTGAGTGCGAGGCAGCGGGCGAGAGCATCTTGAACTGAAATCAAAGCTTTGCCTCATAACGCCCTGATTTACCACCATCTTTCAGGACCAGATGGATGCCTTCGATTGTCATGGATTTCTCGACCGCCTTGACCATATCGTAGATCGTCAAGCAGGCGATGGAGACGGCGGTCAAAGCTTCCATTTCAACCCCGGTCTGGCCGCCCGTTTTGACGGTGGCCTCAACCACGATGCCCGGAAGGCTGGAATCGGGGGTTAGATCCAGCGACACTTTGGTGATCGGCAAGGGGTGGCACAAAGGGATCAGATCGGCGGTTTTCTTTGCGGCCATGATGCCCGCCAGACGCGCGACGCCCAGCACATCGCCCTTTTTTGCACGGCCTTCGGTGATCAGCGCGAGGGTTTCCACTGACATTTTCACCGCGCCGCGCGCCACGGCAATGCGGGCGGTCACGGGTTTGTCGGAGACATCGACCATATGGGCGCGGCCCTGATCGTCGAAATGCGTCAGGCCAGTGCAAGCTTGGCTCATACGCCACCTCCGGACGACAGCGGCCGGGCGAGGATGGCGCGGGTGGCGGCGGTCACATCGTCTTGCCGCATGAGGGCTTCGCCGATCAGGAAGCAGCGGGCACCGTAGGCGGCCACGTCAGCCAAATCGGCGGGGGTGAACAGGCCGGATTCCGAGACGATCAGGCGGTCTTCCGGCACATAGCGGGCGAGTTGGCGGGTGGTTTCTAGGGTGACTTCAAACGTATGCAGATTGCGGTTGTTGATGCCCATCAGCGGCGATTTCAAAAGACACGCGCGGTCAAGCTCGGCACGGTCGTGGACTTCCAGCAGCACATCCATGCCTTGCTCGATGGCGGCGGCTTCTAACTCAGCCGCTTGGGCATCTGACAACGAGGCCAGGATGATCAGGATACAATCGGCGTGCAGGGCGCGGGATTCAACGACTTGGTAGGGGTCGTAGAGGAAATCCTTGCGCAGGCAGGGCAGGGTTGTGGCCTGTGAGGCCTCGGTCAGGAATGTGTCATGGCCTTGAAAGCTGGGCGCGTCGGTCAGCACCGAAAGGCAGGTGGCCCCACCCGTCTCGTACGCCTGTGCAAGTTCAGTGGGGTGGAAATCAGCGCGGATCAAACCCTTGGAGGGGCTGGCTTTTTTGATCTCGGCAATCAGGCCATAGCCCGAGATGGCGGCATCTGACAGCGCTTTCGCAAAGCCGCGCGGAGGGGGTGCCGCGCGTGCGGCTTGTTCAAGATCGGCCAGCGCCACTTGGGCTTTACGGTCGGCAATTTCGTCCAGCTTATAGGCTTTGATGCGGTCAAGGATTGTGGTCATTTTGGGCCCTTTGTTGCGGGGTCGTATAAGGTGCTCATTGGCCCATGGAAGGCCGCTTCGCGCGCGCGGGAACCGCCCGTCAGGGAGGCACGCGCACTAGAGGTTGGTCAGACGCTTCAGCGCCTCGATCTTGCCGCGTGCGGCGCCGGAGTCGATGGAAACGCGGGCGATTTCAACGCCTTCTTTCAAGCTAGCGGCTTTGTCGGCCACCACAAGGGCGGCGGCTGCATTCAGCAGAACCGCATCGCGAAAGCCGCCTTTTGCGCCATCCAGCAAGGCACGGAAGGCGACGGCGTTTTCAGCCGGGGTGCCTCCCATGATCGCCTCGAACGGGTAGATCGCAAGCCCCGCGTCTTCGGGGTGCAAGGTAAACTCGCGCACCGCGCCATTTTCGAGCGCAGCTACGGCAGTGGGAGCGGCGATGGAAATTTCATCCGAACCGTCACCCCCATGCACCAACCATGCTTTTTCGCTGCCCAAAGCCAGTAAAGTTTCGGCCATCGGGCGGATCAAAGCTGCGGAAAACGCACCCGTAAGTTGGCGTTTCACCCCTGCCGGATTGGTCAGCGGCCCCAGAATGTTAAAGATCGTCCGCGTGCCCAATTCGGCGCGCACCGGCATGACGTGGCGGGTGGCGGGGTGGTGCATCGGGGCCATCATAAAACCGATGCCCGCTTCATTCAGGCAACGCTCCACCACGTCGGCACCAACCATGACATTTAGCCCCATCTCGGTCAAAGCATCAGCCGCGCCGGATTTCGATGACAGATTGCGGTTGCCATGTTTGGCTACGACAACGCCAGCACCAGCCACCACAAAGGCGGTGGCGGTCGAGATGTTCAAGGTGCCCTTGCCATCGCCGCCAGTGCCAACAATGTCGATCGCCCCGGCAGGCGCACGCACCGCGTTGCATTTGCTGCGCATGACGCTGGCGGCGGCGGCATATTCATCCACCGTCTCACCGCGCACCCGCAGCGCCATCAGGAAGCCGCCGACTTGCGCAGGCGTCGCGGCGCCGTCAAACAGCGCGCTGAACGCCGCTTCGGCCTCGGCTCGGGTTAGGGCGCGGCTGGCAGCGATGCCGATAAGCGGTTTGAGAACATCGCTCATGCAGGCACGCGGGTGCGGGCGGCATCAAGGAAGTTCTTCAGCAGGTGGTGGCCGTGCTCGGACGCAATAGATTCGGGGTGAAACTGTACGCCCTCGATCAACTTTTCTTTATGGCGCAGGCCCATGATGGTGCCGTCTTCCAGCCAGGCGGTGACCTCAAGGCAATCGGGCAGGGTTTCTTTCTCGACCACCAAGGAATGGTAGCGGGTGGCCAGAAACGGCGACGGCAGGTCGCGGAACATCCCTGCACCTTTGTGGTGCATCGCGCCCATCTTGCCATGGACGATCTCATGGCAGCGGATCACCTTGCCACCAAACGCCTCGCCAATCGTCTGATGCCCCAGACAAACGCCCAGCAAAGGCACATCAGCCATCGCGGCGGCTTTGGTCAGCGGCACGCAAATACCCGCCGAGGCCGGATCACAGGGGCCGGGCGACAGCACGATCAACGCGGGTTGCAGCGCCAGCGCGTCTTGCACCGACATCGCATCATTGCGCACCACGCGCACATCTGCGCCCAACTCGCCCAAGTAATGCACAAGGTTGTAGGTAAAGCTGTCATAGTTGTCGATGAGCAGGAGCATCTTGCAAGGTCCGGACGGAAAAGGGGATGAAGCTGGCGGCGGTTCGGTTTATAGAGGGGCCAAGGTTTGCGGGGCCCGATTTAGATCGAGTTTTACATCGGCTATAGATGGGCCTAGCGGCAAAGCGGCGTCAAGGGCAAGTGGCGCTCATAACGGGTGGAGACAGGCATGATCCGGAATTTCGTGACAGGGATCGTCGTGGGTGGCGTGGTTGCGGGGGCTGGGCTGGGGGTGGTCTCGCTGGTTGTGCCGCTTCCGCAGGGGCGGGTGCAGGTGGCTGCGGATCAGAGCAAGCCTGTGGTGGTCGGGCCAGAGGCTGCGGTAGTGCCCAAGCCAGAGGCGGTGAAGTCTGCGCCGATGGATGCGGCTGAGGTGATTGCGCCAGAGGCTGTGCCCGCGCCAGAGGCGGTGCCTCTGACGAAGCCTGCTGACGAAACGATGCCTCTTGCTGAAAAGACACCACCTGTAACGCCAAAACTGGTGGCACCAACAACCAAACCTGCCGCACCTGTTGCCGAGGCGCTACCCACTTTGCCCGAAGCGCCGCAACCCGAGGCTGCGACACCTGTGGCCCCGAAGACCAGCGCTGAACTGCCCGATATGCCCGCCAAACCGCCGGTCGCAAGTGCCGAGGCCCCGGCCGCGCTGAACGATCCCGGTTCGGCTGCTGCGGCCCCCCCGCAAGTGCAGGCAGCAGCAGAGGCCGCCCCGACTCCGGCGAGCCCAGGTGCTTTGGCGGGGGATATCGGCACCGATGCGGCCCCGGCTCCGGCCGATCTGCCGCCACCTGCGCCGCAAGAAGCCGCCGAGACGCTGCTGGCGCCTGCGCCCACTCTGGCAGAGCCCACAGCGCCGTCGATGCTGGTGCTGGATCCGGCGCCAGAACCGGCTGTGCCAGAGGCCGCCGTTGAGGTGCCAAAGCTTGCGCCAGAGGTTTCGGAGCTGCTGGATACCGGCCAGCCGGAAACTTTGGCACCCAGCGTTGGGCTGACCAAATCTGTCGATGGTGTGACGGTCGGGCGGCTGCCCAGCATTGCCGAGTCCGCGCCGTCCGTAGGCCCGACCATGGCGGCGGAACCTGCGCCTGCCGCTGACACCCGGCCCCTCACGCAATATGCGGCGGCGTTCAGCAATGATCTGGGCAAGCCGTTGTTTGCGGTGCTGCTGGTCGATACTGGGGCCGCCGATCTGGACCGCGCCGCGCTGGCTGCGCTGCCGTTTCCGGTCAGTTTTGTGATTGATCCGCTCGATCCCGGCGCGGCTACAGCTGAGGCGATTTACCGCGCGGCAGGCAAAGAGGTGGTGATGCTGGCGGCGGGTATCCCGGCCGGGGCGACTGCGGGCGATCTGGAGCAGACCTTTCAAGCCAACGCAGGCGTGCTGCCCGAAGCTGTCGCGGTGATGGACATAGGTGCTGCGGGCTTTCAGGACAATCGGCCGCTGGCGACGATGGTGGTGCCGATTATCAAGGATCAGGGCCGTGGTTTGGTGACCTTTGATGCGGGGCTGAACGCGGCGGATCAGGTGGCGCGGCGCGAGGATGTGGCGGCGGCGGTGATCTTCCGCGATCTGGACGGCGCCGGTGAGGATACGCCGCTGATCCGGCGCTATCTGGACCGCGCAGCGTTCAAGGCGGCGCAGGAGGGCCGGGTTGTCGTGGTCGGCACCACGCGGCCCGAGACGATTGCGGCGCTGATGGAATGGTCGATTGAGGGCAAGGGGGCTTCGGTGGCTTTGGCTCCGATTTCGGCGGTTTTGGCGGTGAAATAGGGCGGTCCCGAGTTGGGACCTTACAGATTATGATATGAATTCGAATGGTTGCATTGCAGCGTTTGGGGTTTGTTAATCTTTTGCTGCGTGCTTGGCGTCAGCGACGGATGCGCGCCGCGCGGGACTATTTTGCCAAGGTGAAACGGCAGAGCGGGTTTTGGATTTGCTCTTTCTGAAATACTCCCGCGCGGCGCGCTCCCGAAGTCTCTGCTCGGCGTGCCGTTTCAGAAAACTGCCCCGGCTGCGCCGTCGAGTGGGGCCTCGATGGCCCCCGAGGCGGCACCTGTTGCCAGGTCAGAGGTTGCCTTTGCGCACAAACAATCCGGCATCCTCGGCGGCGCGGCGCAGGGCGCGGGATTTGTTGACGGTTTCTTGATATTCGGATTCGGGGTCGCTGTCGTAGACGACGCCGCCGCCAGCTTGGATATACAGGGTTTCGTCTTTCAACACGGCGGTGCGCAAAGCGATGCAGAAATCCATCTCGCCATTGCCTGCGAAATAGCCGACGCCGCCGCCATAGATGCCGCGCTTTTCGGGCTCCAGCTCGTCAATGATCTCCATTGCGCGCACTTTGGGCGCGCCGGATACTGTGCCCGCGGGCAGGCCTGCGAGCAGGGCGGAAAGCGCGTCTTCGCCATCGGCGATTTGGCCAACCACGTTGGAGACGATATGCATGACGTGGCTGTAACGCTCGATGATGAATTGCTCGGTCGGGCGGACGCTGCCAACTTTGGCCACCCGGCCCACGTCGTTGCGGCCCAGATCGAGCAGCATCAGGTGTTCTGCGCGTTCTTTTTTATCGGCCAGCAGGTCCAGCTCCAGCGCTTTGTCTTCTTCCGGCGTGGCGCCGCGCATCCGGGTGCCTGCGATGGGGCGGACGGTGACTTCGCCGTCGCGCAGGCGGACGAGGATTTCAGGGCTTGCGCCGATGACTTGGAAGCCGCCGAAGTTGAAAAAGAACATGAACGGCGAGGGGTTGGTGCGGCGCAAGGACCGATAGAGGGCAAAGGGAGGCAGGGTAAAGCTTTGCGCCCAGCGTTGGCTTGGCACCACTTGGAAGATGTCACCGGCGCGAATGTAGTCTTTTGCCTTTTCAACGGCTTGTTTGTAGCCTTCATGCGTGAAGTTCGAGCGCATCTCACCCACCGTCGCAGCCTCGCCCAGATCACGTTGGGCTTCCGGGGCGCGGTCGAGGTCGCGCAGGGCGTCCATCACTCGCTCTGCCGCTTGCGCATAGGCGGCACGGGCCGACAGACCGGAAGCGGCCCAAGCGGGTGCGACGAGGGTGACTTCGCCCTTGACGCCGTCCAGCACCGCCACCACCGAGGGGCGCATCAGCACGGCATCGGGCAGGCCCAAGGGATCGGGGTTGATGTTGGGCAGATGCTCAACGAGGCGGATCATGTCATAGCCAAGATAGCCGAACAGACCGGAGGCAATCGCGGGCAGACCTTCGGGCAGGTCGACGCGGGACTCGGCGATCAGGGCGCGCATCGTATCGAGCGGCGCGCCGGGCAAGGCGGTGAAGGCTTGCGGATCAAACCGGGCGTCGCGGTTGATCGAGGCCGTGGTGCCGTGGCATTTCCAGATCAGATCGGGCTTCATGCCGACCACCGAATAGCGGCCACGCACTTCGCCACCCGTCACCGATTCCAGCATGAAGGTGTCGGTGCGGGCTTCGGCCAGTTTCAGCATCAGCGAGACGGGCGTATCCAGATCAGCGGCCAAGCGGGCATAGACCAATTGGTTGTGACCCTGCGCCCAGCCGCGTTCAAACTGTTCAAAGGACGGCAGAAGGTTCATCGCAGGGCCTTGGTTTAAGAACGGGTCTTGGGTTTGGTCTGGGCTTAGTTGTTCATCTGGGTATGGACCGCGTTGATCGCGGCTTGGTCCAAGGTGATCCCGGCAGAGGCGGTCAGGGCCGCCGTATACAGCGCCATCACGTCGTCGGAAATAGCGCGGCCCGCGTTTACGTTGATGGCGTCGCGCAAGGCGGTGGCATCTTCGCCCGTGGTGGCGGCAGCGCTGATGCTGTTGAGTTGCACCACGGCGGCGAAACCGGGGGCCTCAATCACCCGCAGATCGTTCGGCTGCATCTGGAACACCGCTTCGAGCAGGCTGGCAGGGGCGTCCGTCACTACACCTTGACGCTCAATCTGGGTGGTGCGCGAGACGATGCCGAAGCCGCCAAGGCTGGCACCGCCTTCGACCGCCGATTTGATCCGGGTGGCCTCATCCGACAGCGCTTTGGCAAGGGCGTTGGCTGCCGCTGCGGCGGCTACTTTTTCTTTGACCTTGTCGAAGGGCAGCGGGGCGGGCGGCACGATGCTGTCGAGTTGCATCGCCACAAGACCGCCGTCATCCAGCACGATGGCTTCGGGGAAATCGCCCTCGGCCATGCTGGCGGCGGTGTCGCGGAAACCTTTGTAGCCGGTGATTGCGTCGTTGTCGTCGGCACTGGCAGCATAATCGGTGGTGGCCAGCGTCAGGCCTTGTTCCTTGGCGACATCGGCGAGGCTGGCGCCGCCAGCGAGGGCGTCATCGACCGCTTCGACCTTGCCCGAGATTTCCTTGCGGGCGGATTCGAGTTGCTGTTCCAGCGCCAGATCGGGCCTGGCTTGCTCAAAGCTGGTTTCTTGCGCCAAGAGAATCGCGTTCATCCGGAACAAAGCCGGGCCGATCGAGGACGGGAACGGGCCGACGACGCCGGGGTCTTTCAGCGCAAACACCGCGTCGCCGGCCTCGGCCAGTTCCTTTTGTGACACGTCACCCATGTCGACATCTTCAAGGCTTAGGTTGCGCTCTTTCACCAGATCGTCAAACGACATGCCTGCGTCGATGCGGGCTTTGGCGGCTGCAGCATCGGCGTCGGTGGCAAAAGCGAGGCGTTCGACGAGGCGTTTTTCCGGGATGATATAGGTGGAAAGCCGCGCTTCGTAGGTGGCTTTGAGGGCCGCTTCGTCCAAGAGCATGGCTTTGGCAAGGGTGTCGGGCAGCAAAGCGACATAGGTGATGCGCTTGGCCTCGGGGCGGGTGTAGGCGGCGATATTGGCTTGGTAATAGGCCTGCAAATCGGCATCGGTCAGCGGCGGAATCGGTGTGGTCAGGGATTTTTCGGTGAGGCGCAGCATCGAGAAGCCGCGCTGCTCGCCTGCCCAGGCGGCGATGGTGTCGGTCAGGATTTGCGGCGGGACGAGGCCGCTGGAGATCGCGGTTTGCAAAAGTTGGCGCGCAGTGTCGGCGCGCAGGCCGGCCTCAAAGCTGGATTCGGTCAGGTTGTTCTGGCGCAGAACCTCGCGGTAGGTGGTGCGGTCAAAGCCGTTGATGCCCTGAAAGCTGGGGATCGCCGAGACTTTGCTGGCGACCGATGCATCGCCGACCGACAGGCCGACGCGATCTGCTTCATTGTCCAACGCGGCGCGGTCCATCACCTGTTGCAGGACTTGACGGTCAAGGCCGATGGCTTGGGCTTGTTGCAGGGTGACGGGTTGGCCGATTTGCTTGGAAAAGCCGTCCATGGCTTGGCGCAGCGAGCGGGCATAGTCGTTGACGTCGATTTTGCGATCGCCGACGGTGCCGATGGAGGCCGTGCCACCGCCGAAATTTGTGACACCAAAGCCGCCCAAGCCGCCGATCAGCATGGCCATCAGCACCCACACCATCACCGAAGCGCCCTTGCGCTTTTTCTTCGGGGTCTCGTCAGAGGAAAGTGGTGCGTTGGCCATGGGTCTGCCTGTCTTACAAAGGTTTGGCCGCTTGTCTAAGCGGTTGCGGGGATGGGGGCAAGAGTGGGGGCGGGTTGCGATTAGCCTTTGAACGCTGCCAGCCGTCGGAAGGTTTCGGCGATGCCTGCGTGGTCGACATTGGCGAAGGCGATGCGGATTTGGCGTTTGCCTGCTTCGGAGCGCTTGGGTTGGAACATGGTGCCGGGGAGCATCAGAAGGCCAGCCTCGGCCACAAGGCGTTTGCACAGCGCGTCGGAGGCGAGTTGGTAGGGGTGTTCGACATAGGCGAAATAGGCACCGCAACCGAGCAGTTTCCAGTCGGGCAGGGCGGTGAAGCCTGCGACCATGGCGGCGCGGCGGCTTAGGATTTCGGCGCGTTCGCCTGCGAGCCACTGGGCAAGGTTTTGCATCCCCCAAAGCGCGCCGATCTGGCCAAGTTGGCTGGGGCAGATGGCGACGGTGTCAAGGAATTTCTCGATCTGGAACAGGCGTTCGGCAGAGGCGGTGACGGCCCCGACGCGGTGGCCGGTCAGGCGGTAGGCTTTGGAAAAGCTGTAAAGTTGGATCAGGGTATCGTGCCAATCTGGGTCGGTGAACAGATCATGGGCACGGCCTGAACGGCTGTCGAAATCGCGATAGGTTTCGTCGACAATCAGCGCAAGGCCGCGCGTGCGGCAAAGGTCGCGGAAGGCGGTGAGGGTTTCCGCCGGATATTCGACGCCGCCGGGGTTGTTGGGGCTGACGAGCACGATTGCGCGGGTGCGGTCGGTGATCAGGCGCGCGGCGGCTTCGGCTTCGGGGATCAGGCCGGGGCCTGCGGACAGCGGCACGGTCTTAACCCCTTGCATATCCAGCCACATTTTATGGTTGAAATACCACGGCGTCGGCAAAATCACTTCATCGCCCGCGCCTGCCAGGGTGGACATCACGGCGCAGAAGGCTTGGTTGCAGCCTTGAGTGATCGCGGTTTGGCTTTCCAGCACAGTGCCGCCGTAAGCCTGCGACCATTGTTTGGCGACCTCGGCGCGCAGGGCGGGCAGGCCCAGTACCGGGCCATAGAGATGGGCATCGGGGTTGTTCAGCGCGGCATCTGCCAGCGCCTGGCGCAGACCAAGCGGCGGGCTTTCGACGGGGGCGGCTTGGCTGATGTTGATCAGCGGGCGCTCGGGCGGGAAGGTCACCCCTTGCAACCAGCGCCGCGCCTCCATCACCGGGGGCGGATCGGTGGCAGCCATGGCTGGGTTGAGGGGGTGGATCATCTTGGGTGCCTCCTTGCCGGCCCCGCTTCGGCGGGCATCGTTGCTTTGCGCCGCAGTGTTGACGGATGCGGGCCTGAGTTCAAGCGCGAAGCGTTCGCGCGGCACTGTCTCTTGTCCCGGCGCAGCCCCGGCCTTGAGCCGGGGCCTCAGCGGTTGTCGAAGGGCAGGAGGCCGTGGCTTAAGGCCGGGGCTGCGTGGTTATAGGGGCAGGTCTTAGAGCGCGGCGGCATTGGCGCTGCGCCTGACTTTCAGGGCTTTGTATTCCTGCCAGACCAGCGCGATCATCATCAGATCGAAGAACGCCAGCATCAACAGGAACGGCGAGCCGGAGTGCTGAAACTCAAACAGTTGGTAAATCACGAAACCCGACAGCACCGCCATCGCCGCCGGATAAGCCCACAGGATGCGCGCCCAGAGCATCAGCACCATCGCCACTTTTAGCCCGCCATGCAGCAGCAGATACCAGCCATAGAAGTCTTGGGTGGCAACCGGAAAGCCCTCCATCGCGCGCTGGGTCCAAGCGGCGAGGGTGTCTGTGGGCTGCTCGGCGATCTGAAAATGCGTCAGCCAATACAGCAAACGCGCCGCCGGGGCATGTGGGGTCAAAAGCAGCCCGAGGCCCGCCAGAAACTCGGCGGAACACAGCAGGCCCTTGATTGCAAGGCTGGTCTCGAACAGCCAATGCAGCACGCGGGCTTTGCTGAGGCGGGCGGTGGCTTTCATGCTTAGACGCCCTGGGTTTGCCGGAAGTGTATCAAGGCGGCGCGCACGGGGCAGGGGCAGACGAGCATGAGGCGGCCTTTCCGTTGCCCAGAGGTTGGGCACGCGGATATGGCGCAGATAGCCGCGCGGTTGCAAGCCCTGTTACGTCAGGCCCACGCAGCCGTTATCTGGGTGGGGGTCAGTCTGCGCCGCGGAAGGGTTGCACGTATTGCAGCGCCATATCCCAGGGAAAGAAGATCCAAGTGTCTTGGCTAACCTCGGTGATATAGCTGTCGACCTGCGGCTTGCCGGAAGGTTTGGCATAGACGGTGGCGAAATGCGCGTTTGGATACAATTTGCGCACCACTTCCAGCGTTTTGCCACTGTCCACCAAATCATCGACGATCAGAATCCCGGTGCCGTCGCCCATCAGATCGGCTTGCGGGGCTTTGATCACCTGCGGCACAGCACCTTGCGTCTGGTGGTTGTAGCTTTTGATTGAAATGGTATCGACGCGGCGGATGTCGAGTTCGCGCGCGACGATCATCGCCGGAACCAAGCCACCCCGGGTGATGCCGACCACGGCTTTCCACAGCCCGTTGTCCGGCCCCTTGCCATCCAGCCGCCACGCCAGCGCCCGGCTGTCGCGGTGCATCTGATCCCAGCTGACGTGAAAGCCTTTTTCGTGTGGCAAGCGGTCGTTCATAGCGGGCCCTTTCAGGTGGCGGCGATCTTGAGGCCGAGAATGGCAAGCATACCACCAAAGCACCTGTCGATGATGGATTTCAGGCTGATATAGGCGGCCTTTGAGCGGTGGAACGAGAAGATGCGGGCGACGACGGTGTTCCAGATCGTTTCATTCAGGAACACCACCAGCAGCAGGGCGGCGTAGACCCAAGCTGGGGTATGCGGCGGCACGGTGCCTACGAAGATCGCCGAGAACAGAACGGCAGGCTTTGGGTTAGCAAGCTGCGTGATCAGGCCAAGGCGGAACGCCGACCAAGCGGTGCGCGGCGGGCGCGTGGTCTCTGTCATGTCCAGCGGCTGATCGGCGGATTTCCACATGCCCCAAGCCATGTAGATCAGATAGAGCCCGCCCACGATTTTCAGCGCGTAGAGCAGGGCAGGGGCGGCCTGAAATACCAGGTTCAGGCCGAACAGCGCCGCCAACGCCCAGACCACGCCGCCGATACCGATGCCGCAGGCTAAGAAAAACCCGGTGCGCAGGCCCTCGATCACACCGGTGCGCGCCGACATCAGCACGGCAGGGCCGGGGCTGATCGCGACCATCAGATGCAGGAAGGCGACGGCGAGGAAGGCGGTGAGGGTCATCTGGCGGCTACCTTATGTGGGGAAATTAGTCCTTACGGCCGGTGACCACATCAATATCCGGCGCATCAACGGCTTTCATGCCGACGACATGATAGCCCGCATCGACATGCAGGTTCTCGCCAGTGGTGCCCGAGCCGAGATCGGACAGCAGGTAAAGTGCCGCCTTGCCGACTTCCTCTTGCGTGACATTGCGCCGCAGCGGGCTGTTGAGTTCGTTCCACTTCATGATGTAACGGAAATCACCGATGCCAGAGGCAGCCAAGGTCTTGATCGGGCCTGCCGAGATCGCATTGACCCGGATGCCGTCTTTGCCAAGGTCTTCGGCGAGGTATTTGACGCTTGCCTCTAGGCCCGCTTTGGCGATGCCCATCACGTTGTAATGCGGCATGACTTTTTCAGCGCCATAGTAGGTTAGCGTCAGCAGAGACCCGCCTTGGTTCATCATAGCGCTTGCGCGCTGGCAGACGGCGGTGAAGGAATAAACAGAAATATCCATCGTCATCAGGAAGTTAGCGCGGCTGGTGTCAACATAGCGGCCGCGCAGTTCGGCCTTGTCGGAAAAGCCGATGGCGTGGACCACAAAATCAATCTTGCCCCACATTTCGGCCAGATGGGCGAACAGAGCGTCGATTGAGGCCTCATCCGCCACGTCACATTCCACGAAAGTGTTCATGCCGATCGAGGCGGCGAGGGGTTCGACGCGCTTTTTCAGCGCCTCGCCCTGATAGGAAAAAGCAATCTCGGCGCCTTGGGCGGCGATGGCTTGTGCTATGCCCCAAGCGATGGATTTGTCATTGGCCAGCCCCATGATCAGCCCACGTTTGCCCGCCATAAGCGGCCCCGTCACGAGTCCAGTTGACATTCGGTCTTCCCCGTCCACCTTATTTCCTGAAAAAGCTGTGTAGGCGAAAGGCTGCTCTGCATCAAGAGTAAGCGTTTGGCCGAAGTTTGGGCCAAAGTTTTGGGCCTCGGAAGGAAAGATCATGGACAGAAGCGGAATTTTTGCGGGCGATGACCCGTTTGCCATCGCGAAACTTTGGATGACGACGGCGGAAGCCTCTGAGCCGAACGATCCCAACGCGATCGCGCTGGCGACGGTGGACCCAGAGGGGCTGCCGAATGTGCGGATGGTTTTGCTGAAGGATATCGAACCTGCGGCTTTCGTGTTCTACACCAACTACGGCTCGGCCAAAGGGCGCGAGTTGGATGCTTCGGGCAAAGCGGCCTTTGTGCTGCATTGGAAATCTCTGCGCCGTCAGATCCGGGTGCGCGGTTTGGTCAGCCGCGAGGAGGGCAAGCCCGCCGATGACTACTACGCGAGCCGCAGTTTGAAGTCGCGGTTGGGGGCTTGGGCGTCGGATCAATCGCAGCCGCTGTCATCCCGGCTTAATTTGATGGCAGAGGTGGCAAAAGTCACCGCCTCGAAGGGGGCAAATCCCACACGCCCGCCGTTCTGGGGCGGCTTCCGCATTGTTCCTTTAGAGATGGAGTTCTGGGCGGATGGCAACTTTAGGTTGCATGATCGTTTTCGATGGTCGCGACAAGCTATTGATAAGCCTTGGGAAATTTTGCGACTTAACCCGTAATTTTCACGAAGCGTGAAATGATCTGTGCGGAAATGCTGAAAAGATATCCCTTGCAACGGCAAGGGATATGACCGCATGACTAGGGCTTAAGGGGCTCTATCTGGGGAAACAGCCTTCGATGAATGATGAAGAAATGGACGTGCAAATTCTGCACGGCCTCGTGAAGTGGTTCGATCCAGCTAAGGGTTTTGGCTTTATAGTCGCAGAGGGATACTCTGGGGATATACTGCTGCACGCCAATGTGCTGCGGAATTATGGGCAAAGCTCGGTCGCTGATGGCGCCGGGATCACGGTAAAAGTGCAACAAACCCAACGGGGTGTGCAGGCGATGGAGGTCGTGAAAATCGAACCTCCGGCCGGATCGGTGTTTCCTTTGGGGGAAGATGCCGAGCATACAACCCCGGAAGAAATCGCGATCCTGCCGATTGAACCGGCCCGGGTGAAGTGGTTCGACAAGGGCAAGGGCTTTGGCTTTGCCAATGTGTTTGGCCGCAATGAAGATGTCTTTGTGCATGTCGAAGTATTGCGTCATTCCGGTTTTGCTGATCTTTCAGCGGGCGAGGCGGTGTGCCTGCGCATCGTTGACGGCAAACGTGGGCGTATGGCGGTACAGGTGTTGTCATGGGAAGCGGCGGTTCATCTCTGATCATGTTGGCTTTGGTGTTTGGCGGTGCGGCCCATGCGGCTTGCGCGCCAGATACGGTTGAGTTGCGCGGGCCCTCGGGTGTGCAGCGGTTTTCGGTGGAAATTGCCGATTCTGAGGCCGAGCGTAGCAAGGGTCTGATGTTTCGTGACCATATGCCCGCTTCGGCGGGGATGTTGTTTATCTATGATCAACCCAAACACGCTTATTTCTGGATGAAAGACACCCTGTTGCCGTTGGATATGGTGTTCGCCGATGCCACGGGTCTGGTGACTTCGGTGCATAGCAATGCGGTGCCGCAGGATGAGACGCCGATTGATGGCGGCGCGGGTGTTGCCGTGGTGCTGGAAATCAACGCAGGCTTGGCCAAGCGGATGGGGATTGCACCGGGGGTGGTCATGCGCAGTGCGGCTTTGGATCAATCGGTCGCCGCATGGCGTTGTTCGGACGAGTGAGCCGTTTCGCTGATTTGAAAATCAAATGACTTTGTCGGGGCAAGAAGTGCTTTAGCGACTTTTCAATCCCGATGAAGCGGGTTATGACACTTTCAGTCGGGGCGTAGCGCAGTCTGGTAGCGCATCTGGTTTGGGACCAGAGGGCCGGGGGTTCAAATCCTCTCGCCCCGACCAATTTCCCAATATCGCCAATGTGATCTTAACATTGTGATGCGAACAGCGCGCAGAGCATTTGCTGTGTTGCCTTGTCCGAGCGGGGCGGGCAGGCCATATCTGTGGCAAAGGAGCCCCGCGATGATCCAGTTTGACAATTCCTATTTGCGCGACCTGCCCGGAACATATTTGCGGCACGTGCCGGATGTGGCGCCTGCGCCCGCGCTGGTGGTGCTGAATGAAGCTTTTGCTGCGGAATTGGGGCTGGAGATTGACGAGCCGGCGGGGTGGTTTTCGGGGGCTGTGGTGCCCGATGGGGCCGAACCTGCGGCTTTGGCTTATGCTGGGCATCAGTTTGGCGGGTTTTCACCGAGTTTGGGCGATGGGCGGGCACATCTGCTGGGCGAGTTTTTGGCGCCAGACGGGCGGCGCTGGGATTTGCAGCTGAAAGGCTCAGGGAGGACACCGTTTTCGCGTGGTGGCGATGGTAAGGCGGCTTTGGGGCCGATGCTGCGCGAATATCTGATTTCCGAGGCGATGGCGGGTTTGGGCATCCCCACGACTCGGTCTTTGGCGGTGGTGGCGACGGGCGAGTCTGTGCTGCGTGAGGCCGGGCCGTTGCCGGGGGCGGTGGTGGCGCGGGTGGCCGCCAGCCATATTCGGGTTGGTACGTTTCAGTTTTTCCATGCGCGCGGCGAGGTGGATAAGCTGCGGGCTTTGTTGGATTATACCATTGCGCGGCATTATCCGGGTGTGGACGGCGCGCTGGGGTTGTTTGACGCGGTGGTGGCGGCTCAGGCGCGGTTGATCGCGCAATGGATGGGGGTGGGCTTTATCCATGGCGTGATGAACACCGACAATATGACGCTGTCGGGCGAGACGATTGACTATGGGCCGTGCGCGTTCATGGAGGCTTATGCGCCGGGGACGGTGTTTTCCTCGATTGATCGGCAGGGCCGCTATGCCTATGCCAATCAGCCGCTGATTCTGGGCTGGAATTTGGCGCGGTTGGCGGAATGCTTGCTGCCGTTCTTCGATGCAGATGCAGAGCGCGCGGTCGATCTGGCAAATGCGCGGCTGGAGAGGATTGCGGAGATTTTTCGCGCCGAATGGGTCGTCGTGATGCGGGCCAAGCTGGGCTTGCTGGGGGACGATGCCGGGGATGGCGCGCTGGCGGATGATTTTCTGCTGGCGATCCAAGGTGTTGACTGGACGCTGGCGTTCCGGCGGCTGGCGGGGGCGGTGGAGGATGAGGCCGCGTTGCTGGCATTGTGCGAGGATGCCTCGGCGCTGAAAGCTTGGCTGCCGCGGTGGCGGGCGCGTCTGCGGCCGGATGCAAGTGCTGCGCTGTTGGCGGTGAACCCGGCGGTTATTCCACGCAATCATCTGGTTGAGGCTGCGCTGGAGGCGGCGACTTTGGGCGATCTGGCCCCGTTTCACGCGCTTTTGGCGCAGGTGCGCGATCCGTTTGCGGCGGAAACAGGGCGCGAGGCGTTCACCTTGCCCGCACCGACGGGGTTCGGGCGCTATGTCACCTATTGCGGCACCTGATCCAGTCGGAATTCGTGCGAATTCCGTGCACGATTTCCGCGCGGAAATCGGCGCGGTGCAGGCTGGGGCGTTGACGGATGGCTTCTGTCTAGGCAGGGTGCTTGCATGAATCCAAGGTCAGATATTCACGACAGGTTGGCGGCTTCGCTGCGCGAGGCGCGCAAGGCGCGTGGGCTGTCCTTGGATGCGGTGGCCAAGCTGTCCGGGGTCAGCCGATCTATGGTTAGCCAGATCGAGCGCGGCGAATCCTCGCCGACCGTGGCGACCTTGTGGAATCTGACGCAGGCTTTGCAAGTTGATTTCGCCGGTTTGCTGGAGGGGCGGCCTGAGGTGGGGATCGAGGTGGTTCGCGCGGGCGCCGCCCCGGTGATCGGTGGCCGTGGGGTTGGGGTTTCTATCCGTATCCTGTCGCCTGCCGATGCGGTGGGCGAACATGAGGTTTACGATTTGCGCTTGGCGGCCAATGGCTTACTGGAATCCGAGCCACATTCTGCGGGCTGCCGCGAGCATTTGACAGTGATCGAAGGCCAGATCCGGGTGCGCTCGGGTGAGGATGAGCAGGTGTTGGGGCCCGGCGATACCGCGCGCTATCCGGCGGACCGTGACCACGCGATTGCGGCCGAGGCGGGTGCGGCGCGGGCTTTGCTGATTGTGCAGGATAGCTGAGGCGGGCGGGGGCTAGCCCCCGCACCCCCAGAATATTTGGGCAATGTGAACTGAAATCCGGCTGAGCGGACGGTATTCCGTTATATTGACTTTCACTTTGGGTTGCGGTTATATCCGTTAAGTTGGAGGAAATTCTGCCATGACAGATGCACGCTTTCTAAACCATTTGCGCGATACGCTTGCCGGGATTGAGGCCGATGGGCTGATGAAGCGGGAGCGGTTGATTGAGGGGGGCCAAGGCGCACGCGTGCGGGTGGCGGGGCGCGAGATGCTTAATCTCTGCGCCAATAACTATCTTGGCTTGGCGGATGATCCTCGGCTGGTGGCTGCGGCCAAGGCTGCGATGGACAGCCACGGCTATGGCATGGCCTCGGTCCGCTTTATCTGCGGCACGCAGGATTTGCACCGCCAGTTGGAAGCGCGGATCGCGGATTACCTTGGCATGGAGGATTCAATCCTGTTCGCCGCCTGTTTTGATGCCAATGGCGGGTTGTTTGAGCCTTTGCTGGGCGAGGCGGATGCGATTGTCTCGGACAGCCTTAACCATGCCTCGATCATCGACGGGGTGCGGCTGTGCAAGGCCAAGCGTTACCGCTTTGCCAATAATGACATGGTGGATCTGGAGGTGCAGCTTGCCACGGCGGTGAAGGATGGCGCGCGGTTTATCATGATCGCAACCGACGGTGTGTTTTCGATGGATGGTACTTTGGCTAACTTGCCTGCGATTGCGGCGCTGGCGGAGAAATACGGTGCGCTGACCATGGTGGATGATTGCCATGCGACCGGGTTCATGGGTCCGCAGGGGCGGGGAACGCCGTTTCACGCGGACGTCAAGGTTGACGTGTTGACCGGGACTTTGGGCAAGGCGTTGGGGGGCGCGTTGGGGGGGTATATCGCCGGACCACAGCCGATGATTGATCTGTTGCGGCAGCGGGCGCGGCCGTACCTTTTCTCAAACGCGCTGCCGCCTGCGGTGGTGGGGGCAGCTTTGGCGGCTTTGGATATTGTTGAGGGCGCGGACGATCTGCGCGCACAGTTGTTCCATAACGCGGCCTATTGGCGTGCGGGGTTGGGGGCGATTGGCTTCCGGCTGCTGCCCGGAGAGCATCCGATTGTGCCAGTGATGCTGGGCGATGCCCCCTTGGCCCAGGCGTTCGCGCGAGCGTTGGATGCGCGCGGAGTGATGGTTTCGGCGTTTTTCTATCCGGTGGTGCCGCATGGCGGCGCGCGGATCAGGACGCAGATGAATGCGGCGCTTTCGACCGATGATCTGGATTTTGCGCTGGCGGCGTTTGAAGCGGCGGGCAAGGAAGTGAGGGCGATCCGATGAAAGCTTTGGTGAAGGCGAAGGCCGAGATTGGCTTGTGGATGCAAGAGCGCGCCGTGCCCGAGATCGGGCCGGAAGATGTGCTGATCAAGGTGAAGAAAACCGGGATCTGCGGCACCGATATTCACATCTGGAATTGGGATGAATGGGCGGCGCGGACGGTTCCGGTGGGTCTGGTCACGGGCCATGAATTTGCTGGCGAGATCGTGGCCAAGGGGGCTTTGGTTGAGGGTTTGGCGATTGGTCAGCGCTGTTCGGGTGAGGGGCATTTGATTGGAAAATTGAGCCGTCAGTCGCGGGCGGGCAAGTTCCATCTCGATCCGGCTACGCGCGGGATTGGGGTGAATGAGCCGGGGGCTTTTGCGGAATACCTCCGCTTGCCTGCGTTCAATGTGGTGCCGTTGCCGGATACGATTGATGACGAGATTGGCGCGATTTTGGACCCGCTCGGCAATGCCGTTCACACGGCTTTGAGTTTCGATCTGGTGGGCGAGGATGTTTTGATCACCGGGGCCGGGCCGATTGGGATCATGGCGGCGGCGGTGGCGCGGCATGTGGGCGCGCGGCATGTGGTGATCACGGATGTGAACCCGGCGCGGTTGGAATTGGCGGCGGAAGTGGCGGATGTGACGCCGGTGAATGTGGCGTCGGAAGATCTGAAGGACGTGATGGCACGGCTGAAGATCGTGCAGGGCTTTGATGTGGGGATGGAGATGTCGGGCAATCAGCGCGGGCTTGATCAGATGATCGAGGCCTTGGTGATGGGCGGCAAGATCGCGATGTTGGGGATTCCGCCGGGGAAATCTCCGGTCGATTGGAGCCGGATCGTGTTCAAGGCGATCACGATCAAGGGCGTCTATGGGCGTGAGATTTTTGAGACTTGGTACAAGATGATCGCGATGCTGGAGAATGGGTTGGACGTGCGCAAAGTCATCACCCACCGCTTTGGGGTGGATGAGTTTCAGACCGGGTTTGAGGTGATGCGGTCGGGGCAGTCGGGCAAGGTGGTGCTTGACTGGGCGTGAGGTGTCCACGCGTGGACAGGCTTGCTGTTTGCGGAACATCAAGGGCTTAAGCGGGGCTTGTTCAGACCTTGTTAACCTTTGCGCGCGGGTGTTGGGCGGGGGAGGGGAGGCGGAACATGCCTCCCCATGCGTTTGTTATTCGGCCTGATCGGCGGGTTTGGCGTTGAGCATGGCGTATTTTTCTTCGCCCAGACGGCCCAGCAAACCAAGCTGGGTTTCCAGAAAGTCGATGTGGCCTTCCTCGTCTGCAGTCAACTCGTCAAACAATGCGCGGGTGACGAAATCGCCGACCTGATCGCAGTGGCGCCGCGCCTCGATATACAAAGTGCGGGCTTCGTGCTCGGCGGCAAGGTCGGCTTCCAGCGTTTCGCGCGGGGTTTGGCCGATGCGCAAAGAATCCAGTTTTTGCAGGTTGGGATGGCCTTCCAGAAATATGATCCGGGTGATCAAACGGTCGGCATGATGCATCTCTTCAATGCTTTCGGCCCGGCTTTTGGCGGCCAGATGGCCCAGACCCCAATCATCTTGCAGGCGGTAATGCAGCCAATATTGGCTGACGGCGGTCAGTTCAGACCGCAGAGCCGCGTTGAGATATTCGATGACTTTTGGGTCGCCCTTCATGGGACATTCCTTTCACGCTGCGCAGGTTCGGTATCTGTTGGCCCGGCACTGCGGCCGATACAACACCGAAATTCGCAGATTGACGCATCGTGTCAAGGAACAAGGGCATACAACCGCCACAATCGGCGCGCTTGCCCAAAGCATGATAGATTTTTCCCGGCGTGATGATGGTGTCGGGATCGGATGCGCGCATCCAATCGACGGCAGCACGGATGTCATGATCCGAAATGGCTTGGCAGTGGCAGACGATCACCAGGGACACCGTATGTCAAAAGGCTTGCCAAGATAACCTAGCGAAACGGTAGGAAATGTAAACCTGATTCTTTTACTTCGAGATGCCGGATCTAAGCTTTGGCGGCGACAGCGCGGCGGCATTGCGTGCTAAGCTGGCCTCAGTCAATGTCCGAAACGTATCCCCTTGGCAGTGCCATGAGGACGGCGCGGCCCGCGCCACATTGAGAAACCCGACTGCCCCATCAGGAAAGCCCGGACCG
This sequence comes from Cypionkella sp., assembly GCF_030652235.1. GTDB lineage: Bacteria > Pseudomonadota > Alphaproteobacteria > Rhodobacterales > Rhodobacteraceae > Cypionkella. Next base: position 28,238 of record NZ_JAUSBA010000031.1, on the reverse strand, counting down.
TGACAGATATTGCTCAGTTGTTTCAGGATCAGCTTGCGCAGGCGCAGATCTTGCAGGCGTCGATTCAGCGCATGCTGGATTTGGCGGCAGCTGCAGTTTTTGCGACGACGGGGGCGCTGGTCGCGTCGCGCAAGCAGATGGATATCGTCGGGTTTCTGTGGCTGGGCGTGGTGACAGGGGTGGGCGGCGGCACGTTGCGTGATCTGCTGCTGGGCGTTCCGGTGTTCTGGGTGATTGATCCGGCCCCGGTTGCGGTCTGTCTGGCGGTTGCGGTGGCGGTGCATTTCAGCGCGCATCTGCTGGGTTCGCGCTATCGCGTGGTGCTGTATCTGGATGCATTTGGCATGGCTTTGGTGACGATTGCGGGCACCAGCAAGGGTTTGGATGCGGGGGCGGGGCCGCTGGTTGCGGTGGCGATGGGGGTGATCACGGCGGCGTTCGGGGGTATTGTGCGCGATTTGCTGGGACAAGAGCCGTCAATTCTGCTGCGGCGGGAAATCTATGTGTCGGCTTCGGCGGCGGGTGCGGTGCTGTTCGTCGGGCTGATGGCGTGGGGTATTTCGCGCGATGTGGCGATGGCGGTGGGGCTGACCATGGCTTGTCTGATCCGGGTTTTGGCCATTCGGTTTGACTGGGCGCTGCCAGTGTTTCGCCCGCGCCCCGAGCGCCCACCGCTTTGATAAAGTGTCAGGATTTCAGCAAAAAAAACCTGGAGGCGGGTATCGCCTCCGAATCTGTGTTTTATCATGTAACATACTAAATCAATACGTAAGCTAAGCATCTGATTTTTAATAGTTCACTCGTCGAAATCCGTAGCATACAGTCACATCCAGCATCATTTTTTTTGGCGGGCTAGAAGGCGGGTCAAAATGCCTAGAGAATCCAAGGAGCTTTCTGCGCTGGCGGTGAAGAGGCTTCCAGAGGGTGTTCATGCCGTAGGCGGCGTTCCGGGTCTGCTCTTGCAGGTGCGGGATAGCGGGTCGCGGTCATGGTTGCTACGCTCGGTTGTCGGTGGGAGGCGGCGTGAAATGGGGCTGGGGCCTTACCCAGAGGTTGGGCTGGCCGAAGCCCGTAGTGAGGGCGCGCGGATGCGAGGCCTGATCCGGGGGCCGGACGTGACCCGATTTCCGAACGGCAAGAGGCCCGCGCCGCCCTTGCAACGGCCAAACGGAAAGGCAAGACGTTCGCGGAAGTTCTGGACGAATACGCCGCCGAAAAGCTGACCGAAATCAAAGAAGACAAGTATCGGAGCCAGTGGCAGGCCACGGTCAGGAATTACGCCCTTCCAGTCTTGGGCGACACGCTGGTGCATAATATCGGACTGGATGACGTGTTGCGAGTCTTGACCCCGATCTGGCATGAAAAGACCGAGACCGCGAGCAAGTTGCAAGGCAGGATGGACAAGGTGATCGCCTTTGCGATCGTCAAGGGATACCGAGAGGGCGGCAACCCGGCCCAGTGGAAAAGCAACCTCTCTCTGGTTTTGCCCTCGCCGTCAAAGGTCTCTGCGAGCGAGCATTATCCTGCCCTCCAACTCGATGATGGGCCGCGCTGGTGGAGCGATCTGCAATGCCGCGATGGGATGGGCGCGAGGGCCTTGGAGTTTCAGGCCATGACGGTTTCCCGGTCGGGGGCAGTGCGCTTCGCCACATGGGATGAAATCGACATGAAGGCTCGGCTCTGGACCATCCAGCCGGGGCGGAAGGCATCAAAGATCAAGCCGCGCAGCCAAGGGGGCCGTCCGCATCGGGTGCCGCTCACCCCTGAAATGGTGGCGCGACTTGAGGCGCTCCCTCGGTTCGAGGGCTGCAATCTGGTTTTTCCCTCGCCCACGGGTAAGGACCTGTCCGACGCCACGCTCGGCAAGGTGATGGAGACCATCCACAGCGCGGATATCCGTCGAGGCGGTCTGGGATATCTGGACCGCGATACTGGAAAGCCTGCGGTGCCGCACGGCCTTCGCGCTTCTTTCAGTACGTGGGTTTCTGACCACACAGATTTTGAACGTGACATGGCGGAAATCGCCCTCGCGCATCTGGTAGGGACGAAGGTCGCGCAGGCTTATGATCGTGCCGACCGGATTGAGAAACGGCGAGGAATGATGGCGCGATGGATCGAGAAGCTGACAACCGGAAAGTGATATCATACGCTGATGCTGTGGATTTCGCCTTTGATGCTTTGGTGGAGCGCGTCAACCAGTTTGTCCGGGGGCGACAACCACCTTGGCCGGTTTAGGGCCGATGGGGTTGGCGTAGATTGAGGTGTCTGGTTCAGATGTCTCCTTCGGTTTGGCTGCCCAAAGATAGCAGCGCAATACATTGTGCGTAGCTTGGGAACGAGATAGCGGAGGTTTACGTCAGATGGCCGAATCAACCATGCGCAGACTTACAGCCGAAGCTATTGGCATCGGACTTAACTCATAGAAAGCAGATCGGCATGACGTTTTGAATTCCAAAAGGTCTAGTATAGGTACAGGGTCCATTAATCCGGCGGTTTTGGCCCCTGCGACCGATGATGACGAATTCCTTCGCTGCGGCATCGCAAGTTTTGCGTCCGGCGCATTGGTTGACGCGCATAAAGCTTTTCGCCTTGCTTTAACTTGTGCTCCGGACAATGGGCGCACCCATGCGCTGATCGCAAACACGTATCTTCGTCTTGGGGCCCCGGCACTTGCACTGCATCACGCGCAAACCGCGTTGTCAGTCCTTCCAAATGATCTTGATGCGCGCGTGGCGCTGGCGGGCGCTGCCCTGAAACTAAAAAACTTTGCGCTTGTGCGCGACGCGATCAAAGCCCTTGATCCATATCCCCAAGCGGCGGGCCTAAATGCCTTGCTTCATTTAGCGCTTTCTCTGGAAGCAGGTGATTTTGAGAGCACGTTGTTTGAGCTTGCCGAAATTCTGGAAGTTCGTCCAGAAGACCACTTTGCAAAGGAACTATTTGCGCAGGCGTTTTGCGCGTTCCAGAATGATTCAGATGAAGGCCGCTTCAGAGACTTTATCGACAGCATAGGGCTGCAACCTTGGACATCTGATCCACTTCCTGCCGGAGCGTGGACAGAGCCAGAAGCTTCATCCATCGACATTATCATTCCGATCTTCAATGCCATCGAGGATCTTTCACGCTGCCTTGCCTCTGTTCGCCAATGGCACTGCCCTGCTATCGGAAAAATCATCCTTGTGGATGACTGCTCTGACCCGGATGCTGAGGCTTGGATAAATGCTTACGCGCGTGAGCTTGAGAATGTTGTCGTCGTCCGAAATTCACAAAATCAAGGGTTCACCCGCAGTATTCTGGCCGGGATGAAGAAGAGCACGGCACCCTACGTTGTTCTGCTGAACAGTGATACAACTGTGACTGCGGGCTGGGTTGATGGCCTGTGGCGCGCCATGAATCGGCGATGGACAACCGCGCTGGCCGGGCCGCTTTCGAACAACGCATTTCATCAGACAATCAAACCCCCCATTTTGCCATCACATTCAGAGATGTCCGTCGTGGGTGATCTGGAAAACGATCCAGATCTCGCGGCAGCGTTTGTTCGCCTCACAAGTCGCCGCTCGTATCCGCGCGTTCCGTTCTTGTCGGGGTTCTGTCTTTTGATGCGCCGAGATGCCTTCGATCTTGCGGGCGGCCTTGACTCGGAGGCCTTTCCCTTTGGCTATTGGGAAGTCCAAGATCTTTGTCTGAAGATCCTGGATCTGGGTATGGATGCGGTGATAGCGGATGATGTGTATGTGCATCATTCAAGCAGCCGCAGCATTGCCAGTTTGCGCAAGACGGAACTCGTCAAGACTGGTCTAGAACGCCTAAGTGCAAGGTTCTCGACGCTGCGGGTGCTTGCAGCGCAACAACTCAGTGCAACAGAGCCTGAGGTCACGCATCATATGCGGGCTTGGCACACCTATGAGACGCAAGTTGCGATGCGGCAGAACTGCAGCCAGCCGGTCGATCGGCCTCTTGGCGGAATGCTTGGTGAGCTGGTTGTTCAGAAAGCACCACCTGCGTCGTTTATCGGAAAAGAAGTCTGCTTCTTCGTGTCTCACGCGCCGCTTGGCGTGACACTGGAGTACACAAGGCAGTATATTGGTGCCATCCGCGACGCGGGAGTTCAGGTGGTGCTGTGCCTCTCCACCGACAACATGTGGCTCCCAATCGACAAGAGTATCGAGGACTGTGTGGATGGTCTGATTATCCGCCAGAATGTCGGTTTTGACTTTGCCGCATGGGCAGACATGCTGCGTACATTCCCTGAAGTCTGGGACTCGGATCGGGTGTTCTTCGCGAACGACAGCCTGATCGGGCCGTTTGCATCGCTTGAAAGTATAATTCAAGATATCCGGACGCGAAATGGTGGCTTTTTTGCGCTGAGTGAATGCACGAACTCATCGTATCATGCCCAGAGCTATTTCTTTGGGTGGAACCGCCAGAATCTGCAAGCTGAAGCATTGCGCCGTTTTTGGGAGAGTATCGCAAACGAAGAAGACAAGACGCAGGTTGTTTTGAAGTATGAGTATGCGATAGCGCCTCTCAGCCCTGCCCTGCCTGATCCAAGTCAGCATTTCGTGTTCGGGATGGAGACGCTGTTTGGATGCGAACCGTCAATGATGTCTGGTTTCAATCCGACGCACGGTGCATGGCGGCGAATGCTGGATCTTGGGTTTCCCTTCGTAAAGACAGACTTGCTGCGTGATGGCGTCTTCCCAATTGATACATCAGACTGGAAGACCGTCTGCGCGGGCCATGGCGCGGACACAGATGCGGTGATGCGGCATGTCGAGGGATCTCGCATAAACCGCCTGCCTTTCCGAAAGCACGACCAACCTATGACACAGTCGGACCACGGCTAAGCTGGCCGTCACAACGCATCGCCTTTGCAGGACAAGTCGGCCAATGAAGCAGGGAATTGATCGAGAGCCAAAATGAGAAAACGCATCTTTCTTCACGTAGGGCTGCCAAAAACCGGTAGTTCAGCCCTGCAGGCACTGCTCTCCAAAAATGCGGAAGCACTCGAGCGCATTGGCATTTTTTATCCCAATCCAGAAAATGCGCAGGTCGCAAACTGCACCGGCAACCTGCTGCATGTGATGTTGAATATGGCAGCCGCCGACCGTGTCATTCACAATCACCAAGAGCTGGTACGGGCCTATCTGGCGCGGACGGTTGACGCGGCGATCAACGCCAGCGCCTGCCAGACTGTGCTTCTGTCAGGGGAGTTTTTAAGCCAATGGATGTCAAGCGAGACTGTCGAATGGTTAAAAGATCTCGACATTCACCATTCCGTCACGATCATCGCATTTGTCCGCGATATCTATGATCAAACTGTTTCAGGCTGGAAGCAGGCTATAAAGACAAGTTCAACATCAGTAGACCTCGACGCGTTTGTTAAGTCCCTATCCTTGAAAAGGAAAGATACCGCACTGCATAACGTTGCCATGCTTGCGGACGGCGACTTGGATCTGCGCCTCGTCAATTACGATCACCACAAGGCAGGACTGTTTGATGCGCTTTTGCGCGAAATCGGTGTTGAGACGGCTGGCGTCGATCTCTACCGCGGCGAGAACAGGCTGTTTAATCCGTCGATCTCGTATCGGCAGGCAAAGATAATTGCCCTATCGTCGCAGTCTGCCAGTTTGTCAAGACTGTCAGCAACACTACTGAACCAGTTCAGAACGTCCGTTGATCTTCGTAAGGATCCTGTGTTCACGGACATTGACCAGAGCTTGCTGGATAACTTCAGTTCCGAGCTTTGCGTGTTCAACCGGCTGCTTCCCGAGAGTGAGAAGCTTAGGGTTTTACCTAGGCCCGCCGACTTCCACAATGAAGCCGGTATGTTCGATGCGGACGACCTTTCGCAATTATTTGAATTGTTCGGGAACTTACTCGCAAAATCTTCGGCAGGTGCCGCCGCAACTCCACAACAAAAATCGCCTGAACTTCCGGCAGATTTCGATGCCGAAGAATATCTGCTGCGCAACCCAGACGTCGCCGAAGCGGGAATGGACCCTATCTACCATTACCTCAACCATGGCCGGTTCGAGTTTAGAAGTTATAAAGGGCAAGAAATGCCGCGCGGCACTGTTGCCCTGGCTGAAAGAGTTCCTGGCTCCAAGGTTGCCACATCGGCAGGGCTTCATTTTGATTTCCTTGACTCGCGCGAGTTCGGTCACAAGGATCATTTTTTTCACTTCATGCTGGGATATTTGCTGCCAGCACTGGACATCGCGCTTTCTGTGGATGCCCCACCCCGCGTTTGCTTTGAAGATTGTGGCCCCCTGATGAACGCCGCGTTGTCGCAGGCATGCGCCCTGCTCGGGTTAGAGTTTGCCGACGCCGCGACCAGTCTGGACAAAGTCCTGGTGCCGCGTTGGGACCGATTTCTATTGCGACCGGATGGATCCCGACCGCCTGAGGCACTTGGAATCGCATTTCTTTCGGCGACACGCAAAATCAGATCCCGCCTGATCCAAGAGGCACTTGTGTCCGTTGCCGACCTGGGAACAAGCGCTCCGTGGTTGGAAGCGGATGTCCTCGTCTTCAGGCGTTCACCTGAACATGCCTTCTATACGCAAGGCGGCGGCGCAAGGCATCCCGGCTATGGCGCGGGTAGCCGTCAGTTGTGCAATGCCCCTGAGATCACACAAGCCCTGATAGATGCGGGCATTCGTGCCTGTGAGATTGATCTCGGGGCAATTCCCTTCGCTGAGCAAATTGCGGCCATCCACAGGGCAAAGGCTGTCGTAGGTGCTCGCGGCGCAGAGTTTGCACATCTCGTTTGGATGCGGCCTTCTTCGGCGGCGTTGATGTTCGCGACGCCTATTGCAAGCCCAAATCATGTGACACGGACTTTAGCAAATATCCTGGATCTGCGACTGATGGAGGTCGACGTCGCAGCCGATCACTTCGATGGCCCCGTGCAAAGGACAGTGATGTGGGCGCTTGAGGCAGGGCTGCGTTCAGGGGGCGAACGGACATGAGCAAAAGATATCAAGGCGGCGGGTCAGCCCTTGCCTTTGATGCGGATGCCTACGGGGCTACGCTTTCTTGGCTGGGACACCCTTTGCGTGATCTCGGCATTGCGGCTGTTTGCCGTCCGTTTGGAGACGGCCATTGCGATCTGCGAGGCAGTTGGCCCTATCAGTCCCTTCCTGGTCTGGAGGGATTGCTGCGTTTGCAAAAACTGTGTCCAACGCCATTGAGCTATACTGCGGTCATTCGTCCGGACATTGGGGCCGAAGTCTTGGCCTCATCGCTAAAAAGCATCGATGATCGCTTTGCTATGACATGCAAACCGCTCAAGCCGCATCTGGCGCATCTTCCAGATAGACGCGCCGCCTGTGAAACCTATTCATCGCGCACTCGCAATCGCCTCGCTCAGGCCAACGAGATATTCACAGTCGCACGTGAAGCTCTTGGGACGTGCCATATGATCATGGCGGACTGGCAGAAGCGGCTGAAGGCTCTTCGCGGAATACCGGATCAGTCCTCGCCAGATGCAGCGCATTTCAAATGCCTTATCGCGGCGCAACTTCCGAATGAATTTGAAACTGCCGCTGTTACACTGCGTTGGCGAACAAGTGGCGAGATTGCCGGTATTTTCCTTTTCGTATCGTCATCCGGAAGCGCAAGCTGGCACGCGCATAGTTTCCTAGTTGCCCCGGAAGCCATTGATCAGTTCGGCAGCTACCTGCTCTTCGACGCTGCGTTGGGTATTCTGGGAGCAGGTGAGATGTGGTTTGGAGGCGCCCCAGCAGGCCCGAACGGGGAGGGCGTCTTTCGATTCAAACAACGGTTCACGAATGCCTTCCGTTCAGCACATATTATCAGCATAGATCTTGATCCGAAGGCGTTGACCGAAGTTCGGGCGCAGTCAGGCCGTTTTGCGTGGCTTCCTGACTATCACAATCCTGAACTTGCAATGGCCAATCTGAGAAGTTGAGGGTTTGGGCGCATCTGATCTTGTGGGCCGTCGCGGTTACTGCATTCTGTTTGCCGACCCGCGATGACACGTCAGCCTTCTGACAAACAATCATTACATTGGCATATTGCGATGCCGTCAGGAGGGGGCATCCACGCCATCAAAAGAGCCTGTGGTGGAGGTCACCGGGATAGCCCCCTCGGACGTGAGCCCCCTTCCTTCCGGGGGTCTGATGCAATCAGCGGACACCGTGTTGCAATCGGCCGCATTGGGTCACGACTAGTCGCACAATTTATGGCTGGTAGATAGGCGGGTCAGACAGCTGATGCAAAATTAAATCTATATAAATCAAATATTTATAAATTTTCCTGGAGGCGGGTATCGGAATCGAACCGATCTACATGGATTTGCAATCCAGCGCATAGCCTGCCTGCCCACCCGCCTCACTGTTGCTTCCATTAAGTTTTTCCTTTCCTGCCGTCAATGCCTATCAGTCTTTTTATCACTTCACGTTTTGTGCTGTATCCGTTCCACCCCGTTTATCGCGGGCGGATCGGGCTTGCGTGACTTGCCGCGCTTGGCCCGCATACAGCCGGATCATGTCCTTACTGGCGTGGCCGCTATAGCTGGCGATTTCATCATCTGTGCATCCAGACCATGCCAGCTCCATAACCCCGCGATAGCGCAAGCCGTGCAGGTCAAACGCCTCAAGACCAAGCCTGCGCCGCTCTGCCAGCATGATCGCGCCCATTGCGTGATAGGTCATAGGTTGATCATAGGTGTTGCGTAGGATCGACCTTTCCGGGTCGCAGGGGTCAGGCTTCACCGCGTCAAGTGCTGCCTTCAGTGCCGCAGTGCAGGGCAGCACCAGCGCCTTGCCTGTCTTGCCCTGCACCACCCGCAGGCAATCGCCGTCATAGTCCCGCCACTTGAACCGCGACCAATCGCCGGGGCGTTGCACCGATCCCACGCCGATTTCAAAGATCAGCAAGGGCAGGGGCTTGGCACGTTCCCGCCATATTTCTACCGCTGCATCCGTCCATGGCTGATGCACCCGGCGCTTGTGGGCGGGCGTCTTGATCCGCCGCGCGCCCTTGGCCGGGTTAGCATCAAGCCAGCCCAAATCTATCGCGTGTTCGCACATAACAGACATAACTTGCGGGATGTAATTGGCGAAGCGCACCCTATGGCGGTTCAGCTCCATTGCTGCCAGCACGTCTTGGCGCTTGAGTTTTGGCACTTCGGTTTGTGCGTTCTTGGCCAGCACATAATCAATCACGCGCTGATATTCATTGCGTGACACAAGGCTAAGATTTGTCCACCTATCCGAAGCTTTGTAGCTTTCGGCCAGCCTTGCCCAAGTGCGACGGCTTCCCGGCGCTTTGCCGCCCCGGATCGCCCAATATTCCAGATCGAATTCCTTGGTGCCGAAAGGTGCCTTGATCCGGGCATAGCGGCCCTCGCGCCGGAAATACCACGTCTTGCCTTTGTCACCCGTCCAAAGCCATTTTTTCTTGACGGCGATCACCATTGCATTGCCCCGCCCATTGCTTCGCCCCGGATCACGCGGCGCAGCTCGTCCACGTCAAAGCGCTCAAAGGGTCCGATCTGCTTGGGTGGCGGAAGGTTGCCCGCCTCCACCTGCGCGCGCAATTCGGCGGGCTTCATGTCCAGCAGCTTGGCGGCGCTGGCCTCACTGGCAAAGATCGGTTCAGCCTTGCGCACCAAACAACTCCACCAATTCCAGCGACGCAAGCGCCGCCTCGTATACCGTCACCACCAGCGCCAATTCGCCCTGTGCCTTGATCTGTTCGGGCGTCATGCTGCGCCGTTTGATCAGTTGCTTTATGGCTTTCTTGTCGTATCCGTCCGACTTGGCCCCAGCGTATTTGGTGCCAAGCTGTTCTTTCAGATCGTCAATCCGGGCGATGATTTCCTCCATCCCTTCAACGTGCTGCAACAGAATTTCACCGCTGTTTTCCAGCGCCGCCTTGGTTACGGCCCGATCCGCATCGGTTTCCTTCATCGGGGTTTTCTTGCTCATGCTACGGCCCTCGCCAAATCAACTGCCGATCTAGCGCGCGCCAAGGCGTTCCACTTCACCGCCACGCCGCCTTCGGTGCCGTCAATCACGCCCTCGCCGCAGACGCATTGAACGTGATGGGTTTCGCGGCCCGCGCCGTAGCCAAACCAGCCTTGATCCGGCTTGCCCGCGCCACAGGGGCAGGCCAACAAATGCCCGTGGGTGATTTCCATACTCATCGCTGCCAGCACCACACGCGCTTAAGGGCGGCGTTAGTCAGGGCGACGGCACCGGGCGACGGATAGTCATTGTTCCACAAACCCACCGCACCCGGTTCAGTTTTGGCTGATCCGCCTTCAGCACCGCAGCCGCCGCGCTCCATATCGCAAATCACGCGGAAACCGTCCGAGGCAGGGGCAATCCGCGCCACGTCGAAACCACAGCACGGGCACACGGCCAGATTGATCGGTTGCCAGCTCATGCCGCGCGCTCCCCGGATTGGGCTTGCTGTGCGAAAGATGCCTCCAGCCGCGTGATAATTTCAGCGTTCATGCTTCGGTTGTTGTCGAGTGCAGCCTTCGCTACAGCTTGTCTTAGGCCATCAGGCCAACGCAACATCGTGGAACAACGGGCGGTCATTGGTAGCTCCTTTGTACATGTACCATTGTGGTATATACCAATGTGGTGGCATTGACTGTCAAGCTCTATTTGTCGCACCCCTGCAACGAAGAGGTGATAAATGATCAATCAAACCAGTGCGTCCCGATCTTCTGAACAAGTCCACTTGCGTATCCCCTCTTCATTGTTAGCTCGGATTAAGTCGGCAACCTCCCGATCTGGCCGTTCCGTAAATGGTGAAATCGTTATTGCGTTAGAAACCGCCTTCCCCTCACCTGTTGTCGATGTTGAGGCGGTAGAGGTGTTGCTTCAGTATGTATCCAGTGCCCCAAACACAGCAGAGCTTCAGCACCGCATTGAAGAAGTAAACGCGCGCTTTGTATCCAAAGGTTCCCTGCTAAGGGTAGAGGCGCAGCCAAATGGCGCTTTAACGATTGTGACTGAAAACTGATGGGGCATTGATCCATGACAACCTTTTTAATTCTTGCAGCTCTAGCCGCCGCCGGCATTTATTGGGCGACCCGCCCCGGCGACCCGCCACCGCAAACTCGCGAAAGCAGCAACGACTGGGTCACACGCGCGCCGCCAATATCGCCCCCGCGCATGGCAATTGATCCCGATAGAGATTTCGACTGGATAAGCTCCGAAAACGGCAACGAAACTTGCGAGTGGAATATGATGGCGGCAACGGTTTTTGAGCAAGACGGCGGCTGGAAGTATGTCGTGAACGTCGATGCCGGAGAGAAAGAGGACGCAGTTTTTAGCCAGCGATATCGGTCGCAGGATCAAGCCGTTGTTGAGGCCGAGCAATACATGGAAGGTCTGCTAGAAAAGCTGACTGCCCGCCGCCGCTAAAACATCGCGTCAAATAGCTCTGGCGTCAGCTCTGGCAATGGCGCTTTGCCTTTGCCCTTTGTCACCAGCTCGCGCCACGTCCGATCTAAAGCCCGGATCAGATCGACGTGGCGCAGCTCCAACGGCAAGCCCATCATCGCGCCTTGCTCCCTGATTTCCGGCACGGTCAAAGGCTGCGGCCCAGCCTCGCCCCAAAACCGCCCCGGCGATATCGCGGCGAATATCTGCCACAGCGCCACCCCGGCCAGCGGCACCACCGGGCGCGCGCCCGTTTCCATATGGCACCGCATCACCTCGCACATCATCCGTTCAAGCCGCTTCATCCCAACACCTCGCCCACCGCTTGCAGCTTGCCATTGGCGCAAAGCCGCCCCGCCTTTTCCGCCGCCGCCGCGCGGATCACTTGGCCCTCACTGGCTGGCGTTTGCCCCTGCCAGCCGGGGCAAGGCGTCAACAGATCGGGCGGCACCGTCGCCACGTTACGGCCACACCCGGCCAGCAGCGCCGCGCAAATAATCAGACAACGGCACATCGGCACCCACCCCCATTGAAAGCTCTGTATCCAGCGCCGCCGCTGCCTGCGCCGCCGCCTGTTGCTTCAGCCGGAATTTGTCCAGCTCTTTGTAACCCTGAAGCTGCGCTTGCACCGTCACCAGCTCCGCGCGCGCGGCCTCTGCCCGCTGCCATTGCCAGACGGCAAGCAGAACACCCAAGGCTACGGCAATCAAGCGCGCCTTCATCGCAGCGCCGAAAGGCAAAGGTCGCGTTCTGATTTCCGTCGCGCCACCAGCCCCGGCAACACCCGGCCATTGTCGCGCACCCATCGCGGCAACTGATCACACGCGCCCCGAATATCCCCGGCGTTCAGTTTGCGGAACAGGGTCGAGGCGCAAGCTTGTGGCCCGCCCACGTTGAAGGTAAACGACAGCACCGCCAAATAGACTTCGTTCGGCAAGGCATCGGGGCGCTTCAGACAAGACAACATCGCGGTTTCATGTTCGATCAAATCCGCCGCAAGGCGCTTGTCGCATTGCTCTGCCGTTGCGATATCGGTTAGCCGCACACCTCGCGTTGCCCCAAAGCAGATTGTGGGAACCCCGCCCGTGTCGGGATATGCCGACAGCCGCCGCCCTTCAAACGTGCCCACCAGCGTTACCGCCAAGGCTAGCAGAATTCCCCCGGCCTTCAGCCGCGCGCCGTTCACGCGGCCCACCGCTTGCGGGCATAGCCGACAATCTGCATTGCCAGCCAAAGCGCGGAAAGGATCGGCACCGCATCCGAGGCCACGCTGGAAACTTCACCCAAAGACGGCACCCACGCGGGCATAGTAATTCCGCCCACCGCCACCCCATTCGTTACCCGTATCATTGCCACCTCATGCGCCATTTTTTATACCTCAATCGCCATTGCCGAGCGGAACAGCTCGTCGATTGTCGCCTCATCCAAGCCCAGCCCTTCGGCCAGCTTGGCAATCGTCGGTGACGCGCGCTTGAAAATAACCGCCTCTGCCCAAGCCATTTGCGTAAGCGGATCAGCCCGCGCTATCGAGTCTTCCACCATCGGCAACAGCCCCGCGACATACAGCGCGGCGCGGGTTTGAAAACGGCTGGCCACCATTGCCGCGCGCTCTGCTATCAGCGGGTCCGGCAGGGCGGGCGCGATGTAGGGCGACGGCCCAGCGGCCAGCGCCAGCGCCCAAGCCTCTTGCCCCGGCTCGATCAACACCGCAGACCCATCCGGGCGGGTGCCGATGATCATGCTGCCACTATCGTTTGCAAATTGATAATCCATAGCCATCACTCCAATTCTACCCCGGTTGCGAATGGCCAAAGACTTTCGCCGCCCGTTAAAAAACTTGGGTCCTGCATAGTCGAAGTGCCGCTAGAACCTATGACGTGGGTGATTAAAACCTCATCACCCGGAATAAAGCTGACGTCCAAAGAGCGTGCAACATTGGCAGTTGAAGTGGTTGTGTAGGTGATCAAATCGGTAGAAACGCCATTCCGCACGCGCTTGATTTTGAGGGTCGCTGGGTAAAGGGCGCTGGTAGTTCTGTGACCCGCAGTCACCCTAACAGACCCAGATTGACCAAAGCCAAAGCTATGAACGGTCACTTCTGTAGATGCGGCTGTTGTAAATGCACCAATCCTGCGAGATCGCGGCACGGCCCCCGCCGTTGGGTTTTCCAGCGCGCCTAGCTGAAGCCGGGGCGCACCCAGCGCGCCCTCAAACATCGCCAGCGGATTTTTCCACCAGCGCTTCCAAAGGCTCGACGTTCCCGGCGCGCCGGGGTTGGTTTCAAGCTCTGTGATCGCATTATAATCCGTCATTAGATTGCCTCATAGGGTGCGGTGCCGTCAGTAAAAAGCAGCGTGGTTTCATCTACGGCGAAGTTGCCCGCCAGCTTTTCCGCCGCCGTGGCCGTCGCATAGTCGCCTTGGGTGTCCACCGTGGCAAAGCCATAGCGCCCGTCAAACTGGTAAGCTTGCGCGGTGATTTCGATTGTCTGCCCCGGCTTCGGATCGGATCGCCCCGTCACCTGCAACAGTGTTGGAACCTGCCGCCCGGTCGCATCGGTGAAAGCCCGCGACGTGACGCGCAACACATCGGTTAGGCGGATCGCGGTATCCTTGGCGTCAAGCGTCATGGTCGCCTTGATCGGTGCCGAGCTGAAGCGCTTCAGCAACCTTTGCGACAACACCAGCACCGCGCTATCTTCGCCGTTGTTAAACCAGCGCGACAGGATTTTCCTAATTCTGGTATCACCATAGGCGCGGCTATCCTTGGCCTTTGGGTCAAAGGTCCACGCCGCCCGCTTGAAATTGTCATAGCCTGACACGCCCTTGGTCGGATCGGTTTGCACCGTCGCAAACACAATATCGGTCAACCGCGCGCTGTTGCGGTCTTCGGCCTCAAACGACAGCAGGTTTGACTTTTCGGTGATTTCAAAAACCGTGTCCGAGTCGGGCGGGCGGTTACATTTCAGGCCCACCGTTTGGCCAAAATCATCCCACCAGATCGACACGCCCAAAACCATCAGCTCACCCAGCAACAGGCCAATGCCCGTTGGCGACGTGATCCGGGTGCGTACCAACACATCAGGTGCCCACCGCGTCACCTCTGCCGCCCATGTCGCCAACGGCAACAGCGCGGGCGCAAACCCCGGCGCGGCAAGGCACAGCCGCGCTACAGCATCATCCAGCCGCACCGCATCGAAAACCCCCACAGTCTGCACCGTGTCGCCTGCCGTATGCGAAGCCGCCACCGTGCCCGCCACAGCCCGCGCGGTGAAGGTCAGCACATCAACCGCCCGCGTGAAGGCCAGAATTTCACTACCTATCACCAGCTCACCCGACGCGGCATAGGTCGCGCCGATCCCGACAGGCGTTAGGGTGGCGCTGGTGGCAACAGCATCAATCCCCACCAACAGCGCGCCTTGATTGATCGCCGGATAAACCGCCCGATCATTGGCCAGCAGTGAAAGCGGGTCTTCGGCCTCAAGCCTCACCCGGCCCAGATCATCCGGCGCGGTCATTTCAGTGATCACGAAATTTCGCGTCACCATATCCACCAGCGCGCCGCCGTCGATAAAGCCTTGCTTGATCCGCAAAGCCCGCCCGCCGTAGTAAGGCCAGCGCGCGCGCAGCTTGCCAAAGAACGAACCCCGCGCCGCCGGATCATATCCCGCTTCATCCGTCTGCGCCGCGCCGGAAATCCGCTCTGCAACGTAAGGGTCAATTCCCCGGTCATGGTAGGGAAAATCCGACAGATCGACGGCGATTGTCGCGCGCCGACCAAGCGGCCCAGACCCTTCATCCGATCCGGCAATGTTGACGGTCGCAGCCATCACGGAAACCGATTTGACGGCTGGAAAGATCGTCGATCCACCGCGGGGCATGTTCGGGCGCGGATCGGCAAAAGTCAGGGTTTTGACCGCAGGCAAAAACACCGTAGGCGCGGCGCAAGTCGCAAAGGTATTGTAGCACTTGCGCACCACCCCACCGCTTAGGGTCGCGGTGCAAGCCCCCACGCCAAACACCCGCCCGCAGCCGCCCACGTCGATTTCAACTAGGGTGATCGGTTCACGCGCCATAGCCGCTCACCGTCATTTTAACATCAGCGAAGCGCCCGCCCTGCAACCATGCTGGCCGCAGCTCACCCGCACCATCGGTCCGCCAAACATAGGCTAGATCGGCGGGCATATAGGACGGCGACCCGCCGAAAAAGAATGTTTCCCCCTCGCGGTAAGCTTTGCTAAACGGCACCAAATCACCCTGGACAAAATCCCGCGCCAAAGGTGAAAACGCCACGTCTTGCTTGATAGATTGCCGGGTGATCGTGCCGCCCGCAAAATGCCCGCCCATCGTTATGTTGGCGTTGAATTCCACGTCCAGCGCCTCATTGGCGGGCACATAAGGCGGTTGCACATCGCCCGGAAAGATCACGCGCGCGCCCGCATAACAGATACCGACTTGCGGCGCGACAACAGGCGCTCCGCCCATATAAAAGCGCAACACCTGCACCGCGCGGCCCAAGAAAATCCACCCCAGCGGCGCAGCTCCATTTGCCAAAAGTTGCGGCGCAAGTGTTGGGCCGATATTGGTAAACACCCCCAGCAGATCAGCCGAGGTTTGCAGCACCAATCCCGTTCCAACTTTGTCAAGATTGTGCGCAGCAATGCACACGCAATCCATAAAAAGCGGGGCGGGCAAGGTGCATTGCCAAATGCCCGTTTTGCCAATCGGCTCCCAGAAATCAAAGGTTTGTGGCCCAATCACATTCGCATAAGCAGCGCCAGCCGCCAGCGACCCCGTGCCAGAAAAGGTGCCCCCCGCCAGAAGGTTATTATAAAGCGCAAACGGCTTGTCGGTATTGGTCGCCCCGGCCTCTAAAAAGATCATGCTGGAACCCCTACTTGCAGGCCACGCTTGCCGAATTCCTTTTGCAGAGCATCCGCCAAGGCGATGATCTGCGACCCCTCGTAAAGCTTCTTCGGATCAAGCCCCTGCAACGTCACCACCAGCGGCGATTGCGCCGCCTCTGCCGTCGAGGCCGAGGCGCTGCCCGCCGACTCTGCGCCACCGCCCGAAGTACCGCCGCCCTTGGATTTGCCAGATCCGCCAAGCGCCGAAACCACGCCCATGCCCGCCGCACCGATAGTTGCGAAAGCCGCCATCTTGCCCCAGAAGCCCAGCTTCTTATCGGCAAGCACCTGCGTTTGGGCCAACAGCACATTCACGAAAGCCTCACCCGCCGCCGCCACGCGATGAAGCTTTGCCACCTTGCCGTTACCCGCCGCAGTAAGCGTTGCCATCGCACCAAAGAACGACCCGGCTTCCGCAAGTGTGCTGCCTTGTGCTTCATCCCGAATTCCACGCAACCGCTCTTGGTGTTCCGTTTCCAGCCTCTCTAGCGCCTCGTGCCGCCCGCCAACCTGCATGAGCTGCGCATCGGTTGCCGTGGCCAGCAGCGCCGAAGCTTCGGCATACCACGCCGTCACAGCCTCGCGTTCGGTCTGAAGATCACGCAGCACGGCATCCAGCTTGCCAGTGCCGCCGCCGCTTCCGCCTTTGCCCGCACTGCCCGCCGTGGTCTTTTTCAAGGTAAAGCTGCCCGACGCAGAAGCACCCGCGCCCACGCCTGCATCACCCGAGCCGCCGCCGCCAACCGCCAGCGCCACAGCCGAAGCCGCCAAGCGAGCCTTGACCGCAAGGCCATCCAAAACACCACCTAAGCCACTGACTACGGAAATAGCGTCATTCAGACTAATGCCGTTGATACCATCGACGGCGCGCATCGCCGCGATAGCTTTACCAGTCAGGTCAGTCAGACCGATTTTGTAATCATCAACCCCAATAGTGCCGATCTCGAACTGTTTGACCAAGTCGAGCATTTGTAAGGAAATTTCGCTCAAGGCTTCTGAAGCCTTTGTATCACCGCCAAGCGCCCCTAACGTCATGGCAGCCAGCTCAACCTGACCTGCCGCCTCGCGCGCTTGCTGGCCCAGATCAGTAACCGCAGATGCACTCTCCCCAATTAGGGTGGCATTTTGCTCCATAAGCGTGTCACTCGCGGCCAGCTTGTCGGCAAGGTCTTTGCCTAAGATTTCCGCCGCACGTTCGCGCGAACCGAATATCTTATCTAAGCCGCCGCCCAGATTTGCCACCTCCGCGACATAGCTTGTCACGTCAGAAATCAGTCCGGCCCAGCCTACCGCCGCCTCCATAAAGAACGTGGTTGCGCCCGTGGTTAGCTTATCAAAACTGTCATCCAACTCTCTGGCGCGCGCCACTACTTGCTCATCCATCACAGCGCCCGCATCCTGCGCCGCAATGCCCATGTCTTTCAGTCCTGCGCTGCCGCCTTCCAGTGCAAGCGTCATAGCCTTGCCACCCCGGCCAAAGGCTTCGGTAATCATACTCATGCGGGTGGCCTCGTCGGGCACCCGCTGTATCAGGTCAGCGAAATCACCCAGCAGGTCAGAGGTTGATCGCACCTCACCCGAGGCGGTGCGCAATTGAATTCCGTTCGCAATAAGCAGGTCGCGGAATGTACCAGTGCCCCGCGCTGCGTCGCCTATATTGTCGGTGAACTTCGCAAGGCCAGAGGCAAATTCATCGCGCCCGACTCCCGCCAGCTTCATGCCGTATTGCAGCTCCTGAAACTTTTGGACGGTCAAGCCGATCCGGTCAGCATCATCCGCCATGTCCGCTATTGACCCGATTGCGCTTCGTAACCCGCTGGTAAACGCCGCCAACCCACCCGCAAGCAAAGCTCCCGCGAAAGCCTTACTAAATGTGCCAACCCTTCCCTGCACAGACGCCAGCGCCTGATTGATCCGACCCGAGGCGGCAATCATATCAGCTTCCATTCGCCGCGTGGCCATTGAAGACCCGCGCTGCAAACCCTGATAGGTCTTTGTCCCGGTCCGCTCTGCTTTCGCCATCCGCTTTTCAAATTCGGATATCCGCGCTTCCAGCATCACTATAAGCCGCTCGTCTGCGTTGCCGCCACCTTCAGCCATCAAGCCACCCACATATCATCTGAAAACCAATCCGCGCCCGTGGTGAACTTGTCTTCACCCGCCGCAGCTCGCGCGACGGCCATTGCTGTTGCAACCGCGCCGTCAATCTTGTTGCCAGATCGCGCTTTGTGAAACATGCGCACCCCGGCCTTGTCGGTTTCAACTTGGACGTTCTCAAAATTCCAGCGCAAAACCGGGTGCCCTGCGTGGCGGAACTGCCCCGACAAAATCACCCGCTCTAGCTCTTTCACCGCTGGCCCCATCGAAACCCAGCCTTGCCGAAATTCCACCGCAGGCAGGCCATCGGCCACCAGGTCAGCCATCATCGACCGCCCAAAGGTCGGGTCAAATGCAATTTCCTGCACATTGAATTTCGCGCAAAGCTCACGAATGTGCAGCTCCACCGCGCGCAAATCCACCGTGTTGCCGGGTGTCGGGAGTATGAAACCATCCTCTGCCCACGTCACATAGTCCACGCCATGCCGATCACCGCGCCCGCGCAAGTTGTCTTCAGGACAAAAGAAATAAGGCTGCACCGCATAGCCGCCCGCCTCATCCTTGAACGCGATCACAACCGCCGTTAGGTCTTCATTTTTGGATAGGTCAACGCCGATCCAGCAAGGTGCCGCCGACATTTCAAAATCATCAAGATCGACCTCAAACGCGCCTCGGTCGTAAACGTGCATTTCAACAAACGGCGATGTTGAACTGTCAAGCCAGCGGTTTAGGTTGAATTGCAAAAAGCTATCGCGCTCAAACGGCGAATTGACCGCTTTTTTCACAATGTCGCGGAAGGCGTCCAAGTCGGGATAGCCATGTTTCAGCCCCGGATTAACCTGAAACCACAGGTCCTCATCCTGCCAATCGTCTTCAGGTTCGGCCATGAAAATCACGGGCAGGGTGGCCGGATCATCGACTTGCCCCTTTTGCACCCGGATCGCATATTCAACCACGTTCCAAGCAAGGTTCTCTTGCCCCCGGCCCGAGGTTGTCAAAGTCATGTCCAGCGTTCCCGGCACCTTGACCAAGGCCGAAGTCAGGGCGTCATATTGCAGCCGCCCCTTGTTCCCGGCCCATGCGTGTAACTCATCCTTCAGCACCACATTCGGCGTTTTGCCGTGCAGCGCGTTGCCATCGGCGGCGACGGCCAGATAACGGCTTGTGGTATCGGGGCAGGCAATGCGGCTTATATATTCCCGCACGTCCAGCTTTTTGCGCAGCCGGCTATCGTGCTGCACAATCAAGGCGCACTCGCCAAACAGCTCTAGCGCTTGCTCATGCGCCGACGCCGCCGAAACAATCAACTGCCCCGGTTGCCGCTCTGGCCCGATCAAATGCAGCAACGTGATCGCCGCCGCCAAGCTTGTTTTGCGATTGCCACGCGGCACCAACAAAACCACCCGCCGCACAATGCGCCGCCCCAGATCATCGCGCGGCCCATAGATCGCTTTGATGATCGCCTCTTGCCACGGGTCAAGCTGGAACGGGTGCCCCGGCGCCGGGTTTTTCGGGTGCTTCAGCTTGCGCAAGAAATCAATCGCGCGCTTCCCGTATCCAAACGGATCGGGGATAGTTTCCGGCGCATCAATCCAAGCGGGTCGCAGCATGTTTCACCTTTAGAAATTAAACAGGTCGTCTTCATCATCATCAGCCGAAACCGTTGGGCGTGATCGGGATACGGGCGTAAGCCCAAGCTCCCCGGCCATCTGCCGCGCCCGGTTGGTGCAATCGGCTTGCACCGCAACCGCCGGATTTTTGCGGCTGGAAATCACGCGGGCGTTGCCCTCTTTGTCCATCGCATAGATCATCTGCACCGCACCAAGCTTGCGGATTTCCCGGCCCATTTCCCGCGCAAGGCCGATGGCTTCACAGTAGTTTTCAAGAATGCCCAGATCGGCGCGGGTCAAAATTTTGCGCTCCACCAACAGCGGGTAAACCCGATCCCATTCCGCCCCGGCATCCGGCCCCATGAAATCGGGCGCGGCCATATCTGGCATCACATCGCGCTCAAGCTTCAGATGGGGCTTTGTGCCTTTCACGCCACGCCCTCGCAGTGCAGCGCTAGGCCCTCGCCCTTCGCCCAATCGCCGCCGTCGATTTGCTTCAGGTCGTAAATCTTGCCCCGAAACATCACCCGATCGGCAAGGGTGACGCCCGCGAAAACACGGGTGCGCAACACCAGCGCCACCCGATCCACCGCGCCCGCCGCGCCCTCAATCTGTTCTGCCTTGTCTTGGCTCACCAGCTCCGCGCGCAAGGTGGCCAATAGCGCCCATGTATCAACCGGGGTGCCATAATCATCGGGCGCGCTGGTGACGCGCTGAAGCTGGATCACATGCCGCAGCTTGCCCGCCTTCATAGCCCGCCCCCCGTTATTGTGGCGTCAACCGTGACAACGCCGTGTGACGTGCTGCCGTCCGGGTCGCGGATATAGCGCACCGTGCTAGACCATCCGGCCAGCACGAAACCGCCCTCTAGCGGCACCCGCCCAGCCCGCAAGGCTTGCCGAATTTCCCAGCCGATCCGCCGCACCCCGGCCAGTGAAACTTCCTTTTGCCACAGGTGTATCGTGTGGAAAATCTGCACCGATCCGCCCGTTGCAAGCCCGCCATCAAGCTCTTGTGTTTCGCCCAGGATGATCGACGGCGAAGGGTTTGGCCGCGCGTTGCGGTCCAAGATATTCGCCGCAGGCACCAGCGCCACCAGTGCAGGCCGCGCCAAAAACACCGCGCGCAGGGCTTTTTGCAGGGCTAAATCTGCACTCATTTGCCAGCCTTTCTTATCGCGCGGCTCATGCCCGCCTTGATTGCGGTCAGCGCTTTCTTGCGGGTCAAGCGAAACCCCGGCCAAAAGAACGGCTTGGCGGGCGAATGTGTGGTGCCGTATTCGACCAAATGCGGGTAACGCACGTTTGAATTGCCGACAGTCACCGCCGCCATGTTCTCCGGCACAAAGCCCGATCCCCCCGGCTGGCTATAAGGCGGCGTGTTCTCAAGCGGCCCGGTAACTTGGATTGAGGCGCGCATGTCGCCTTCATCCACCGCCGCAAGGCTGCGCATAGCATCCGCCACCATGTCCGCGCCCCGGATCAGCGACGGCTTTACGCCCTCGCGCACGGCTTCAGGAATAGCCCTCATGCGATTTTGAAAACTGGCCAGACCCTCGCCCATCTCAAAAGGTCCAATCGCGGAATTCGCGGATGATTTCCGACACGCCAAAAGGCGGTTCGCGGGCGGCTTCTGCGGTCGCCTCGCGGTTCTCATACCAATGCGCGGCCAGCATCAGCACCGCCTCCACCAGCGCCCCCGGCACCGCCTCTTGTCCTGCCCCCCCAAAGGTATCGGCAAACTTAAAGCCCAGCTTGCGCTCAATGAAGCCTTCAGCCGAGGCAAGCATCCGCGTTAGCATCACATCATCGGTCACGCCAATGTCATCGGTGAACGACAACTGCGCCTTCAGATCGTCTAACGTGCTGATTGCCATAGCCAAAAAACTCCAATTCCCGCAAATAACACACGAGCTACCCCGCGCCGGTCCCCGGCTTAGGCGGGAAGTTGAAGACCACCCCCCACCCGTGCCGAAGGCTGATCAGGTCGCGCTGGCGTGAACAACGATGATGTTGCTATTCGGTTGAATGGTGAACTTGACACAACCAATGTCGTCGCCCTCGCCATCATCCACACCAATCACCGAGCCAACAAAGGCGCGCGTGCTGTTCTTCGGGCTGGCACCCGTCGCAGGCTTATCCGCGAAGCTGAAGCGCATGGCATAGTTGGAAGCTGGTGCTTCAAACGCCGCGCGCATGGCAATCTGGCCAGCGTCCAGCGGGTCAAGCCCGCACACATAGTCAAACGCCTTGCCCTTGCGGAACATCTTAAAGACGCGGGTGCGGCCATCGGTAACATTGGTGAATTCAGCCGTGCCCCACTCATCCGCAGGGCGGCCCAAGGTCTTCGGTTCCTTCACCTCAACCGCCGCAACCAAAGGCGTGGTAAGGTCGGCTGTAACAAAGTCTGCGCTCTTGAGTGCCACCACAGCGCCCAGCTCAAACTTGCTGCCAACAATCGTAAAGACGGCCATAGCTATTTCCTCTTTTCTTCGCGCTGTTTCGCGCTGTTGTGATCGTAGGCGCAAAGGCTCTGCCAGTTGCTCTTGTCCCAGAACAACGCCTTATCGCCCCTGTGTGCTTTCTTATGGTCCACCACCACCGCGCGCTTGCCACAGCGCACACACCACGGGTGAGCCTCTAGCCATGCAGCCCGCGCGGTGTCCCACTTCGAGGTATACCCGCGCGCGCTTGAGCTTGGGCGCTTGGCATCAAAGCGCGCCTTGCGTTCCCGATCCGCGCCCGCCGTGCAAGGGCAGCGCTGGCCTATGGCCACCGTCTTGCCGCATCTGCAAAGGCGTGGGGCGCGGATCGGCATTTTAAGGCACCGGGCGGATAAGAGGCTCGACCACAGCATTTGCGCCCATGATTGCCGAGGTGCCCGAAGCCAAGGTCAACACCGGGCGGAAATAGCGCTTTCCGCCCAGATAGCCGAGCCTATAGCTGAAGCTTGCAACCAGCACCGCAGGCGCATCAGATTGCATCTGAGCAGCCGGAACATCATTCCAAGTCGCGTTATCGGCGCTTTCCTGAAGCTTGGCACTGAACGACGCCGCGCCCGTGATCACACCCACCGACAGATGGATAGCCGCCGATTTGCAATCTTTGACATCAACAGCAATGCCGTTGGTTGTGGCGGCGTAAGAGGCGGGCAGCAAAGCGGTTCGCACCGCATAGTTGGAATAGAAATCACGCAAGGCCATAAGAACCCCCTGTTAGCTGATGGAAGGATAGGCAGGGCGCGCATCGCCCCGCCCGCTGGCTTAGATCGACATACGCAGTTTCTTGAACTTGATCGCTTGCAACACCCGACCACCGACGCGACGGCCCATATGGTAACGGGTCTTCTTTGCGGTCGCTTGGCTATAGGGGTCCACCAGCACCGAAAGGCCGAGGCGGTCCAAGATCCGATAGCCGCTGAAATCGCCGTAGATGATCGGGGTGGCACCGCTGGCAACATCAGGCATATCGACGTTTTCAACGACAGGACGGCCCAGCAAGGTTTCAGGCTGGCCGATCTGCACAGAGGGTTGCCAGACCTTCAGGCCATTGGCATCGGTCCAGTTGCGCATCTTGCCAAGCGTGGTGCCGTTCATCATCCACACGCCTTTGTTGCGATAGGATGGCGCGATGGAATAAAGCATGGTGATCAGCGGCGCGATGGCGTCCGAGGCGGTGAAGGCAATCGCGCCATAGTTAAAGTTGGCAATATCCGCATTGGTCAAAATGCCCTCTGGATCGTAGAAGCCCGCGCCATTGGTGAAAGCGAAGGTTTCCTTTTTTTCAAAGTCTTCGCCGCACATTTCGCGGATTTCGGCCTCAACCATCGCCGCATCTTGCAGCAGAGAATTCGGGATATCGACAAAGGTGGACATAGCCTTGGTCAAAATCTCAAGCTGGCCGAAGATGTTCGTGGTGGCGGTTTCCGGCTCTGCCGTGGTGTCATCATCCCACGTCGCGTTGCCACCGGGCTTGCGGGTCGGATAGATCACCGAAGGCGCGCTGGCACCCTTGACCGAGGCCAAAGACCGGAAAGGCGAGATTTCAACAATATCCTTGATCACCTCGCTTGAGAATTCAGGCGGTGCCAGATAGCCGCCGTTTGGGTCGCTGGAAATCGACAGCGCCTTCAGCTCTGTTTCAGGTGCCAGATTGCCGCGCGTGATGTAGGCCGCAAACGCCTTGCGCTCGATTGTCGGCTCTTGTGCCGCGCCACCATCACCACCAGGGCGATTGGCCTTGGCCTCAAGCTTCACCATCTTTTCAAGCAAGGGCGCGACAGCCGCAGCGATTGCCGCCGACATATCCCCGGCGTGTTTGGTTTCCACCTCGCCAAGCTTGGCTTGCAATTCCTCTAAAGTCACTTCATCCACCTTCCCGCCCTCTAGGGCTTTAACCGCAGTGATTTTCGCGCCGGGGTGCATCGGCACCGCAACGATTGAGATTTCCTTGAGGTTGACGCGGAACAGGTCGCGCCCGCCGCCAACTCGCGCTTTTTTGCTTGTGGGCAGATAGCCAATCGAAAGCCCGCCCATCGCCCCGGCGATGATCAGCGCCCGCACTTCAGCAGCCCGCACCACATCCGCCACCAGCAGCCGACCCTTAACGGCCAAGCCTTGCGCGGTTTCAACCAGCTCATCCCACACGCCCACCACGTCCGCAGGGTCATGGCTGGCCAGCATCGGAATAGGTGGCGCGGCCCCGGCAAATGCGCCCTTGTGAACAATATCGCCGCCAAGATCAGCAGTGCCGAAGATTGACGCCAGCCCGGTAATCGTGCCCGCCTCATCAACCGCCAAGCTGGCCTTTACCTCTAGCCGCAACATCAGCGTGCCCCCGGCATGAAGCGCCGCCGATCATCCGCAAAGGCATCAATCTGCGCTTGCACCCAAGTACCCGCCTTCAGCAGCCGCACCACAGCGGCAAAGTTGAACGGCACTTGCTGGCCATCGGCCATCACATCCCACCCCAAGACGCACCGCGCGAGATTGTGCAGGCGGCACAGCTCACGGTTTTCCGCCGACACATGGCCAGTCAGATCGGTTGCGGAAGTCAGATCATCCACCAACGCCAAACGGGCGCGGGCTTGGGTGTTGCTATCCGGCCCCGCCACCAGCACCTTTAGGCCAGTCGGTTTTCCATCAACCGGGTGATGTAGCTCAAGCCACGCGCCCCGGTCCTGATCCGCCGCAAACGCCTCAATATCATTCAACTGCATTGGTTGGCCCCTTGGCTGGATTGACAGGCGGCACGGTATCCGGCGCGGCCTTGTCGATTGTGATATTCGGGTTCTCAAACTCATCCCCGCCAGCGCGCGGCCCCATGCCAAGCCAAGCGCGGCCCTCATTCGGGTTCAGCACCTTAACGGCGATCAATGCGGCAATCGTGGTGGCGCGCGTGGAAAGATCGGCGCGGGTCATGTCGTCGCGGTCAAAGCGGATGACAAACTTGCCGCGCTCTGACTCTGAAAACAGCGCGCGCCCTAAGGCACCCTCAAGGGCGCGTAGCCACGGCTCTAAGCAGTAGGTTAAAAATTCCTTGCCGAGCTGTTCCACGTTGCCCCACGTCGCGCGGTCAAGATCGAACAGCATTGAAGGCGGCACCCGGAAGGCCCGCGCAATCTCTAGGATTTGGAATTTGCGGTTTTCCAGAAATTGCGCATCCGTCGAAGTGAACGTGAACGGCACAAAATCCGCGCCATCATGCAAAATGGCAGTCTTGCCGCTTTCGCCGTCCGCCTCATGCGTAGACTTCCAAGCCGCCATAGCTTTCTTCACCGAGACTTCGCCCATGCCTTGCGGAAACTTCAAAGCCCCTGAAGGCCGCGCGCCCTTGCCAAATAGGCTTGCGGCATGGCGCTGCAGCACATAGGCCACCCCGATTGCATCACAGGCCAAATTCAGCGGCGCGCGGCCAAACGGCGCGCGCAAATGGATCATGTCGGATGATGGATATGGAATGTTATTGATACGGTAAAACGGTTCACCCGTGTTTTGATCAAGGTCAACATTCACCACGCCGGAACGGTAACGGATCAGCTCTATCGGCACCCCATCAACGCGGTTGACGTAAGCCAGCCCGCCCCGATCATCTGATAGCGCGTCAATCATCAAATCCCGGATCAGCTCATAGCCAGAGGTCCAATCATTCGCGGCACCCTGCAGCAGCGCAAGCAGCGGATGCCCCGGCACATCGGTTTCGCTGCCATCTTGCGCAACCTCTTTCACCATCAAATCGAGGCAAGCCGCCGCTTCAGAAATAACTTTCATAGCCGAGGCCACGGGTGTCATTTTCAGGGCATCGGCTGCGGAAATTGTAACCCCCGCGCTTACCGCCATTCCATAAAAATAGGCTGACAAATCCGGGTAAGGATCGGCCAGCCCCTTGGTTTCGGGTTTGAACAGGCGGGAAAGGATACCGGGCTTTTTCATCCCTAATTAAATGCGGCAACACAACCTATTGTGGCAATCCGCTTAAACCGGACAAAATAGGACACAACCGGACACAACCGGACATTTAGTCAGGCTCGAAACTGGTAATGCGCGCACCATCCCGGCGACCTTAGATCAGGAATAACAGCCCCGGTGCCGTCGCCAATGACCAGGTATCTTGAAAACCACCAGTGCGGCCCGATCTTGCAATCAACCCGTTCACGCAGGAACCCGATCCGCTGTTGCGGTTTGCGGGGAGTTGCCCAGGTGAAAAGATCAAGCTGACTTTTCACCGCGCCACCCACGCCCGCAAATCCGCCTCAAAGGCGAAATAGCGCCCGCCCGCCTTCAGGATCGGCACCCCCGCCACAAGCCGCCCACAGCACCAGCGCCTTACCGTGCGATCCGTCACGCCCATAAAAGCCGCGATTGCCTTCACACCCTCAAGCCGTTTCCCGCGTTCTGCGTTGTCGTTCATTTTCTGCCCCCTTTTTTCTAAGCTATGCTTCTCAGCCAATCCGCAAACTTCAACGCGATGGCCCTTTCCACTTCGTCCGCGTTTGCCCGTGGCGGTCGGTTGAATGGCAAATCCCAGCCCTGCAACATGCCCGCCCCGATCTTGCGCCCGATCCGCTCCAATGGCGGAAACCCCTTGGCCGCAAGGTACTCATCCCATTCCGCCGCCTCATGGCTATCGAAGGCGATCAGCTTGGATAGTTGCGGCGCTGGCCGAGACTTTCCCCGCAACAGTTGGCGGGGCGTCAAACCGCCAGTTTTTACGCGCGCATTTTGGTTCATATTTGGTTGTTCTTTATAGGGGGGTATGGGGGGGGCGCACTGGATGGCACCTGTTCTAACCACAGATGGCACCTGTTCAGGTGTCACAGATGGCACCTGTTCAGGTGTCACAGACGGCACCTGATGCGGGCTGCGAAAGCGGTAAGACGCATCACGCCCCGGCGCGTTTCCGCCAAGACATTCGATCCAGCCAGCGGCTTGCAATTCGGCCAAGGCGCGCAACAGCGTCCGCTTGGACGTGCAGACAGCCCGCATCAGTGCGGCCAGACCGGGGCGACATTCGGCGGTTTCATGGTTGGCGAAGCCTTGGGCAAGGATCACAGCGACAAGCCGAGCCATCGGCAGCAGTCGGCCATCAGCCGCCACCGCCTTCATCCAAACCCACCGCTCTTTAGACCATCCACCGGGCGTTTGACCGCGCAGTTGAATGACCTTAGCCATGCTGCAAACCCCTAACAGGTTCGCACTTTGTGCCCGTTTTGTCTGATCTGATATTTTGGGGGTAAGCGATTGAAAACGCGGGATATTGTCCCGGCTTTGCAATCCAGCGCATAGCCTGCCTGCCCACCCGCCTCAAGGTTTGGGTGGGATAGGGGATATGGGCGCGGGGTGCAAGGGGGATTGTGGGATTTGCGCGGGGTGGCGGACTTGGCTTGCAGATCGACCGGCATCAGGAACGCTTTGCGCTCGACGAAAAGTTGGCGCGATCGATTGGCAGGATTGAGCGGGTGG
Source organism: Cypionkella sp. (assembly GCF_030652235.1). Classification (GTDB taxonomy): domain Bacteria; phylum Pseudomonadota; class Alphaproteobacteria; order Rhodobacterales; family Rhodobacteraceae; genus Cypionkella. The sequence continues at coordinate 236 of NZ_JAUSBA010000031.1, read as the reverse complement.
AGTTGATCTTGGGGTAATCCCCCCATTTTTGACGGGGTGCATTTGTAGAACTTAGGCGGCCGTTTTCAGTTTCTGGGCGGGTGTGATGCCGCCTATGCCCATGTTCGGGCGGTCGTTGTTGTAAGTCCACAGCCATTGTGTGGCGAAGTCCTGGGCCTCGTCGATGGTTTCGATGATATTTTGATCCAGCCATTCATGCCGGACCGTGCGGTTGTAGCGCTCGATGTAGGCGTTCT
>NZ_JAUSBA010000029.1 GCF_030652235.1 Cypionkella sp. | reverse complement strand
GTAACGCAGCGCGAGAACCGCCGCGGGTGCGTCGCTCCCGGACATCCGCTGGCGAGTGCCGGGCGTCGTCGTCGCGTTCTTATGCAGTGAGATCATCATACCGCCTGCACCCCCTTGGCATCAGCCTGCAACCCGGCAATCAGATCACGAAGCGCAGACCTTGCGATGAACAGTGCCAGACGGCGGGGATCGATGCAATGTTCCGGGATGGAACAGCTAGACAATCATTCCCTTCAGAATTTGAGCCGCGCAGCATAGTTGTTTCATCCCGGATGGAACAACTGGCTCTACTTGTGATGTGGTCACAGGACTTTCGGCATGGTGTCGGTCGAACAATTCACATGAGGCAAATGATGAAAGGCCGCGATCGAAATGCCGGCTTGTGGCGATAAACCCGTGGCGCTACAAGCCTAAGACAAAGGTCATGCTTGGGATATCTTGAGCATCAGATCAGCGCTTGCGATGCCGTGGGTGGGGCCTTCGGACAACTTGAGAAACCAAAATTAATGGCTAAGATTCCGTCCTCCCGCGTTGACAAGCTCCTGTCCTCCATGGGCTATGGTTCCCGCAACGACATGGCGCGAATGGCCAAGGCTGGCGGTATCACACTGGACGCTGCCGAGCTCTCGGACGTCACCAAACGCATCCCTGTCACTCCAGATTTACAGACCCGTATGGAGATAGACGGCGCGGCGCTCGATCCGATCGCGGGCATGGTCATTCTTTTGAACAAGCCTTTGGGTATGACCTGTTCGCACAAGGAAGACGGCGCGCTGGTCTATGACCTTTTGCCCGAGCGCTGGAAACGGCGCAATCCGGCGATCTCGACCATCGGCCGATTGGACAAGCAGACGTCCGGTCTTCTGTTGCTGACCGATGATGGCGACCTGTTGCACCGTGTCATCAGCCCAAAACGCCACATCAAAAAGTCCTATCGCGCCGGGCTGGCACGCGCGCTCGATGGCACTGAAGGCAAGCTGTTTGCCTCGGGCCACTTGATGCTGGATGGCGAGGACAAGCCGCTGGCTCCTGCTGAACTGGAAGTGGTCTCGGAAACCGAAGCCCTGCTTACTGTTACCGAGGGCCGATACCATCAGGTGCGCCGCATGTTTGCTGCCACCGGTAACCACGTCGAAACACTGCACAGGGAACATCTGGGCGGTCTGTCACTGCCTGATGGCATGGCTCCCGGTCAGTGGCAGCTGTTGAGTGCCGCAGATATCGCCTTGATCTTTCAGTAAGTCGACGGCGGGTTGATCTCAACATGTGTGGTCGAACGCCATCCATCTCTGTGGAGGTCAGGGCGCGCGCGACAAAGGGCAGAGCGCGCTGACCCTTTGCTGCAGTGCAGCTGGATCGGGTCGAGCAGGTTGTTGGCGGCATGACCCTTCAGTTGGACGCACAGACCGATGCCCGTCGGGTCGCGTAATTGGCGGAACCACTGCGGGTGAGCTTGTGATCTGTCTGTCGCACCGGGTGCGCATCATGGGGCGTCCAAGCCGATCGACTTTCGCAAAGATCATGACGGGCTGGCGGTTTTGCCGAAGAACGAGTTGCACAAGGATCCATTCACCGGCACCGTATTTGTGTTCCAGTCGCGCAAGGCGGATCGGCTGAAGTTGCTCTATTGGGGCGGCACCGGTTTGGTGATGGCCTATAAACGGCTGAAAGATCACACATTCATCTGGTCCGCGATCAAGGAAGGGGTGATGAACCTATACCCGCATGCCTTTTGCAGTCCGGCTAATTGCCAGATCCAGGAATTTGTTCATGCGCGAAGAATCTTCCGGCCGCATTAAAGAGCATATCCAGAAGACCGTTCTTTTCATCTGCCATCGCAAATACCACCTCTTCGGTCGTGGAACGCAAATCAGAAATTGGGATACGCGCACAGCATCGGTGCGGTTGGTGCCGTAGCGCCACATGAAGCCGACGCCGATGCCGACGGCCACAGCTTCATAGACGGCATTGCGCGTGTCGGCGACAAGCCGTGGCTGCGGTGCAAGACCTGCCTGTCGCAATGCACGGTCGATGATCTTCTGCGTCGAAGACCCCTGCGTGCGGTAAATCAGCGGCTCCTGAGCCAATCTGGCAAGGGTGACGCTGGCAAGACCGACCAGCGGGCTTTGTGCGCCCACAATCGCCACGACCTCTTGCCGCACCGCCGCCGCACGGCAGAATCGGGCATCGATGGGAAGATCTGGCAAAACAGCCACGTCCACCTCACGTCGCAAGCGTGCAACATGATTGCGTGTTTCGCGCGATGGTGGGCAGTGATTTTGCCGGATCATGGGCAGGTCTGTTCGGCAGGCTGAGGATAGATGCGCCTTCAGGAAGGCAGGAGAGCAAACTGCTGACGGGACGATTGAACATGCGCCGGATGCGAGATGTTTTGCGTTTGAAGTTTGGGCAAGGATTGAGTGACCGGGATATTGCCGTGTCGCTCGGGCTCAGCAAGGGGAGCGTTGCGGCCTATATGGGCCGCGCCCAAAGAGCCCAGTTAAGCTGGCCGCTGCCCGAGGGTCTGGCTGACGCCTTGAGCTTTTGCTTTTTCCTGCGCCCTCCACGGTGCCTGACCCGGATCGGCCAAGCCCTGATTGGTTGGTGATCGACCGCGAGTTAAGGCGTCCTGGCGTGACGCGGATGACCCGTCGTTTGCACACTTCTTTATCTTTGCGCGCTCTGATGCGGCATCAGCACCAGAAGCCAAAGGGATAGGTTGTGCCGTCGGGACGCGATGGCATATAGCTTAGAAATATGGGTTGCTGGTGGATGGGCTGCCTTCCTGACCAAGGATACGTCAGAGACTGGACCGATTTTGAAAATTGCCTTGATCTGCCTTTCTCCTGATATGGATGGTGGCGAGATGCCGCTGCCGATGCCAAGCTATGGCATCCACCGCATTTATGCCGCCGCCCTCTCTGCGCCGTCGCCGGTGCCGCGCGAGGTGCGCGTGTTTGATCTGGGCCGCAGCAACCGTGCCGAACTGAGTGCAGCGGTCAGCGAATTTGGTCCCGACCTGATCGGAATGTCGGTTTATGTCTGGTCGACGCCCGGTTTGCTAGATCTTGCCGTTGATCTGCGGGCCAAGCTGCCAGAGGTGACAATCGTGTTCGGCGGGCCGTCTGCCCGGACAGAACTGTTTGACCTTCCCAGCTATGCGGCGCGGGCGGCGGCTCTGGACGCGCTCTGTGTGGGCGATGGCGAAGCGGTCATTCAGGACATCATCGCTTTGGAGACGATCACGCGCGCCGGGCTGGCGACAGTTGGCGGTCTTGCGCTTCGCTTGCCCGAGGGCGGCTGGCTGCGCACCGCTCCGGCGCGACATATTCCGATGGGCGAAATCCCCTCACCCTACGCGATGGGGCTGATGCCCGCGGGGGCGGTTGCCTATCTCGAAACCTATCGCGGCTGCCCTCTGGGGTGCCGGTTCTGCGAATGGGGTGTCAGTCGACCCGCGCGCGACGTGTTTGACGCCGATTACATTGCCCATGAGATTGCGGCATTCCGACGGTTGGAGGCCCCGGCCGTGTTCCTGCTCGATGCCGGCCTGAACCTAAACGCCGGCGCTTTCCGCAATCTGGTCAAGGCGCATGCGGTGGACGGGTTTTTGGCCGAATCCCTGTTTTGGGCAGAGATCTATCCGACGGTGATCAAGGAGGATCACCTCGAATTCCTGCGCGATGTCGGTGCCGCCTATCTGGGAGTGGGGTTGCAAAGCATGGATGAGGCCGTGTTGCGCGCCCATGATCGACCCTTTGAGATGACCCGCTTCGCCTCGGCGGTGGATCGGCTTTCGCAGGTTGCGCAGTTGGAAGTGCAGATCATCATGGGCTTGCCCGGTGACACGCCCGAAGGTTTTCGCCGCACCCTGAAGTTTGCGATGTCGCTGCCGGTGGGGTCGGTGCGGGCCTATCACTGCCTCGTGCTGCCCGATGCGCTGCTGACGCGGGCGCGCCCCGAATGGGCCATCGAGTTTGAACCTGACACCTTGGCGATGATTGCAAATCGCGATTGGTCGGCCAGCGCCATAACCGCGATGCGCCATGAGTTGACGGATCAGGCGCACCGGACGGGCGGTTCGTCGGGGGCGTATTGGTGGTCGTTCCGGCAATGAAACGCACGGGTCGCCGCGTCGCCCTGCTGGGGTGGTATCCCGAACCGGATCCGGCGCTGCCGCCCTATATTCCAAACATGGGGCTTTATATGGTGGCCGCCGCGTTGAACGCGCTGGGTTTGCCGGACCTGGAGCTGAAGATCTGGGATGAAAGTGGCCGCGCACCGGGCGAGGTTGCCGAAGAAATCCTGGCGTTTGATCCCGACATCATCGGCGGGTCCGCATTCTTATGGTCTTTGCCGAAAATCCTTCAGGTGATTGATACGCTGGCCGCAGATGATCCGCACCGCCTGATCGTACTGGGCGGCCCTTCGGCGCGGGCCAATATGCTGGCGCATGCGCCGTTTGCCGCCAGCGCGGACTGGGTGGATCTGCTGGTTGAGGGCGACGGTGAGGCCACGTTTGCCGAAGTGGTCAGCGACCGGCGGCGCACGCCCGAGGTCTGGGCCGCGATCCGCGGCTTGCGGATCAACAGTGCTGCGGGCTTTGTGCCAACCGGTGCGCGCGACGGGGCCGTGATGCAGGCGCTGGCCTCGCCCTATCAGCAAGGCTTGATCCCCGGGGGTGGCATCGGGCTGATGGAAACCTATCGCGGCTGCCCGTTCAGTTGCAGCTTTTGCGAATGGGGCGTGATGGAGGCCCCGCGCAACGTGCGCAGCCCCGAGAACATCCTGCAGGAATTCGCCGCGATGGAACGGCTGGGCCTGCGCGCGCTGCTGCTGGCGGATGCCGGATTGAACCTGAACAATTCGGGGTTTGAAAGCCTGCGCAAAGCCGCTGCCGAAACCGATTTTCTGAAAACCCGCGCGGTGATTTGTGAGGTCTATCCCAACAGCCTGCGCGAGGCGCATCTGGAGTTTCTTGGCAACATCGGCTCGGCGCATATCGGCGTCGGGCTGCAATCGTTCGATCCAGCGGTGCTGGAACAGGTGGAGCGCCGCTATGATGCCAAGCGGTTTCCCAGCCTGCTTGCGGCGCTGCGGTCGGTGGCCTCGGTGACGGTCGAGATGATCATGGGCCTGCCGGGCGACAGCCCCGATGGATTCTGGCGCAACTATGAACGCGCGCGGGAACTGGGCACCGGGCTGCGGGTCTACCATTGCGCGGTGCTGCCCAGTGCGCTGATGGCGCGCTCGCCCGTTGAACATGCGCTGGACTATGATCCGGTGACGTTGAAGATGCAGAGTTGCCTTGGCTGGAGCCGCGCCGAGATGGCGCGCACCGTCGATCGGCTGACGCTGGCCGCACAAGGCGCAGGCGGTGCGGGCGGCGATTACTTCTGGGTGTTCCCGCCCGCCTGACGCGGTTGCAACACCAGCAGAACATAGCGCAGCCCACCCCGCTCCAGCAGGCGGCGCATTTCGGTCACTGCCGAAGGGGTGATATCTTTTGGCGGTACGTCGGCGATGATATCAAAGGTCGGAGCGACGGCCTCGGTCAAATCTTCGGTCAAGATCAGATCGAGCCCGGCCTCGTCTATGAGGCCAAGCAACTGCGGCAGGGTCAGACCCGGCAGGGGCCAGGGCGCATAGCCCCGCGCGACCACAGCGACAGACCGCGCGAGATCGGCCTGACCCTCACCGCTGAGCAGGATCGTGCTGATCACCGCCCGCCCGCCGGGCCGCAGAACCCTCGCCACCGCTTGCAAAAAACTCGCCATGTCGGGGAAGTGGAACATCGCCTCAACCGACAGCAATGTGTCGCAAGACAGGCCGGGCCGGGCGAAGGCCGCAGCATCTGCGATGATCCATTCAAGGCTGTTGCCGTTCAACGCCGTCAGACGCTGCGCCACCGCAATCTGGCGCGGATCAATGTTGACGCCGATCAGCCGTGTGCCGGATTGCCGCTCATTCAGCATCCGCAGCGTGCCGCCAAGCCCGCAGCCAATATCCAGCACCACGGCGCCCTCCGGAAGGACCGCGTGGTGCAGATGCCGTTCCACCATCGCAGTCTGGGCGCGACCAAAGGCATCATCGCAGTCGTCGTGCTGCGGCGCGAACCAGCCCAGATGCATGTGATCGCCGGTATGCCCCGCCGCATGAGCCGCAATCAGCCCGGCGACATACGACAACGGCTCGGGAGTCGTCATCCCCAGCACAGCACTTTGTCGGGTGCCGCCGAAAGCGCCATGAAGCTGCACATCGTCCAGCGTTTGCGTGCGCCCTGCACGCGCGACACCTGATGCAGCAGCCGGCCCGAGTTCACCAGCACCATCGACCCTGCCGGGATCGGCAGCGCCACCTTTTCCACCGTCGTCAGATCAACCGCACCGCGCCCGCCTTCGGAGTTGCGAAAATCCCCCGCATGATCAGAGGCGCGCAGATTGAACAACTCCAACTGGCCACCTTGTTCAGCGGTGGCCAGTGTCAGCACATAGGAAAAGATGTCAGACTGGGTTTGGCTGGCAATATGGCGGTAGCTGGGACGCAGCGATTGTTCGTTGTCGAAGTGCGCCGGAATATAGCCGCCGTCGAGATGGCCGCGCAGGGTGGCGAAGAAATGCTGCTCGGGCGCGGTGGGTCCGGGGGCCGTACCATAATGCCGGCCATTATCAAAAGCCGATAGCACCGCAGAGGTCCGCGCAATCAGATTCAGCGCAAGCCCCTCGCCCAGCCGAGCGATGGCGGCGCGAAAGCGGGGTTCAGCGGCGAAATAGTCATCCATATCTGGCGTATTCAGGTTGAGGTTGCGGCCATAAAAGAAGGATCGGAACGGGCCGGGGAACTCGGTCACATCAAAGCCGGCTGCGTTGCGTTCCAGCCGATCGCACAACACAGCAAGGGCCTGCGGTGCCACCACGTCATGCAAGATCAGCACATCCAGCGCATCCGCGCGCAGCCGCCCAATGGCCGTGGCATCGGGTGCGGCGTCATTCGCCGAGTGCTGTTCGATTTTGAGAAAGCCGGGATCGAAGAGCACAGTCACAGCAGCACCGAACCGCCTGTCCTAAGACCGACAGGGTGGCGGCGTACGCATTCAAAGCGCCACGTCCTTGGGGCAATCGCTGGGGTCATCAGAAATATCTGCACTGTCTGCCCTTCATGGCACCCTGAAGCGGGCGTCGCCATTGTTCATCCAGAAACTGTTGCTTATCTGATGGCCAGCATCAATGGTATCGATTGAGGTATTTTTCGGAATCGGCATGAAGTAGTCGCCCTCATCCGGCTTACACCGCGAGATTTGCGCCGAAGCCTCTAGGCGCCCTATCGTGGGCCAGAGCTGGTACCAGGGGCAGGCTTAGTCAGCGATGATGCTCAGGACACATTTCCGAAGCGCAAACTGGAAAATGCGCTCACCCCATGGCACCACAAGATTGTCGCACCCGCAGCTAACGCGAATTGGAACACCCGTTTTCCTTTCCGCCATTCCCCGCCATAAGGGTTACAGGAGGATGCGATGTTCAATGACTGGCAGCTGGAGAAGGCGACGATGGCGTTGGTCACCGAGGCCCAGAATTTGTCTGACAAACTGCAGACCGCAAAGCCTCATATCGTTGAGAGCCATGCGGCGGCAGCGCAATTCTGGGCTGTCTCATACGCGGTGAAAGGGCAGGATCTGCATGATCTTATTCTTTGGAAACCTGCGGCTATCGTTCGTTTTGCAAATGACGCCGCGACCAGGATCGCGGCGCTCCGCAAGCAGCGTGATTATGACAGCAGCGATGGTCTTGCCGTCTGGCTGCATACGGCGCGCGCCGTTAAGGAACCCCGTGTCGCACCGGCTGTTCGTGACATCTGGCAGAAGATTCTGGAGGCCGGGAGCAACGCGGATGCCATGGCTGGCGATCTGTTGCAGGACGCTGGCCTGCCGCTGGATCACAGCCGCCGAATCCCGAAAAGCTTTTATGCCGGGGAATAGGCTCTGCCTGCCAATCCAGGTAACCGCAGGCCAATCACTGTCAGGCGAAGCGCAGCTTTCGTGCTGCCTCAAACTGCACCAAGGCCGTGGCCAAATATTCCCCTGCCGCCGGCATCAACCCTAGTGTGTTTCAAATCGTCTTAACAGTGGTCGCTGCAATGAATGCCGCCAAGCTGTTGTCTGGCGGGTCGGAGTGGAGACTGCCCGACACGTTGCCCCGGCGCGAGTGCTTCGAGCCTATGGCGGGGGGATCGTACTCATCTCGGCCGCGGCTATCGGCTCCGCGACTGGGAAGACGCATTTAAAAGGCTGATTCCAAACTCACCACCCAGCGGACGGCAACCCTAGGAGTCGCTTGACAGGTGACCGGATGTTGTTGGAACGACCGGCCAGATGATCGGAATGTGCAGACTCCGGCCCAACCAGAAGGAAAACCGTCATCGCATCCAAATGCCTTCAGGGCCCTTCGAAGATCGGGGACGCGGCAGGCATTAAAAGTGCGACATCAGGCCCCCTATGACCTTGGTGCCAAGGCATTCCCGCAGATCGACTATCCTGGCCTCAATCCAGACATCGTTCATCATCTCAACTGGGACATTGAATGACACCACAACATTGACATTGTAGCCGCCCCGACCCGGGATAGGCAGACCAAGGCCACCGACGCCTGGCAAATAGAACCCCATGTTCACGGCATAGCCGCGCTCGCGCGCCGCGAAGACCTGCTCTGCGACAACCTTGCTATCGATATGGAGCAGCGAAGGATGCTTGATCAAACGCTCAGTGTTTGCCTCAATGATCTGTTGGGCGCGTTCTTCAGATAGCATTGAAAGCAGTGCCACGCTGCCGGCAGCCACCCCCATGGGCACCCGCCCGCCCACGCCCATGGTGAAATGATCGCGGGATGATCGGCTGACCATCTCGGCGCAGACTGCATCCAGCCCGGCCTGCACCATCAGATAGACGGTAAAGCCCGTGCGTTGGGCAAATTCTGTCATGCCGGGTCGGATAAGCTGCAGCTGAGGCTCAAGCCACTCCTGCCGCCGCGCAATCATCGGAATGGATGGGCCGAGTCGGTAGTGCCCATATCGCCCGGCGGGCTCGGCAAAACCCTTGAGCAGTAGTGCGGCAAGGCTGCGATGGACGGCCGATTTTGCGGCGCTGACACGCTGGGAAATCTGCGACAGGCTGATGCCCTCAGGCCCGACGCTCCCAAGAACCAGCAGGATTTCGAGCGCGCGCTCGGCATTGAGGGAAGATTTGGTTTGAGTGGCCATGGAGCGAATCCGTACGTAATATTCCAATAATTGGATTTATATGACGGTTACTATGCTAAATAAAGGAATATATTGACACAGGTGAAAATTTCTAGTCTCTTGCCAAAACGGAAATGTACACCTGCGGTTGAAATGGAAAGATCGTCAGTCATCCGCTTGCCGCGTGTCGGCGGTCGTAGTTGCCAGATCAATTTGGCAGCCAGAGAGCCAAGGATAGGCCGATGCTGCCATTTTTTTATCAAACGCCTCGGCTTTGCCGCAATGACATTGTTCAGCGTGCGGACGCTGGTCTTCATCATTGTGCGGATTCTGCCGGGGGATCCGGCTCTTGTGATCCTCGGGGATCAGGCCAGCACCGCAAGCATTGCCGCGCTGCATGAGCGGCTTGGGCTGGATCAGCCCCTGCTGGTTCAGTATCGCGATTTCCTTCTGCAAGCGGTACAGGGCAGTCTGGGCAATTCTATGGTAACGGGCAGGCCCGTGTCGCAGGAGATCCTGGCGGTGCTCCCCTATACGATAGAACTGACCATCGCCGCGCTGGTGCTCGGGGTCGTATTGGGTGTTCCGGCCGGAGTATGGGCGGCGGTCCGACGCAACCGGATGCCCGATTACATCCTGCGCTTCCTGTCGCTTCTGGGCTTATCGCTGCCGGCATTCGTTGCGGCGATAATCCTGCTGATGGTCTTTGCGATCCATCTGCGCTGGTTCCCGGTCATCAGCGCGGGAGCCGGCGAAACGATTACCGATCGGCTGCGGCAGATGGCGCTTCCAACCCTGTCGCTGGCGCTGATCATGATGGCCTATATCACCCGCGTGACGCGATCTGCGATGCTCGAAGTGCTGAATCAGGATTTCGTGCGGACGGCGCGTGCAAAAGGCGCGAGTTCGGGCGCGGTGATATGGCGCCATGCGCTCGGCAATTGCACCATCCCGATCACAACGGTCGTCGGTCTCTATCTGGGCATTCTGCTGGGAAATTCGATTCTAACCGAGATCGTTTTTTCGCGGCCCGGCCTTGGCAAGCTGATCCTCACCGCCCTGACCCAGCGCGACTACACGCTGCTGCAGGGCATGATCGTGATCTACACGCTGATGATCGTCGTGGTGAATCTTCTTACCGACCTGATCTATGGCTTCCTTGATCCGAGGGTACAGTACAAATGACCGATACCAGCGCTGCCACTGCTGCACCGATCCGCCGAAAGAGTGCCTTTCGCAGCTTCGTCGCCCGGCTGAACGCCTCGACCTGGATTGGGCTGATCATCGTGGGCGCGCTGGTCGCGATGGCGATCTTTGCGCCGCTGCTGGCGACGCACGCCCCCGCTCGGCAAAACATCATGGCACAATTGGCCGAACCCGGCGCGCAATACATTCTTGGCGCTGACCAGTTTGGCCGCGATATCTGGTCGCGGTTGCTGTTCGGGGCGCGGTACTCACTGACCATCGGTTTTTTCGCAATCATGATCGCGTTGGTGGTCGGCTCGCTGATCGGCATGATCGCGGGTTATCTGGGCGGTCGCATCGACATCCTGCTGATGCAGGTGATGGATGTGGTGCTTGCCTTCCCCGCGTTGATCCTCGGGTTGGCGCTGGTCGCGCTGATGGGCGCGACGCTGACCAATATCATTATCGCCATCGCCTTCACTGCAACACCAGCCTTTGCCCGGATCGCCCGAGCCGGAGTCATCATGCAGCGTGACCGCGAATATGTACAGGCGTGTCAGGCGATGGGCTTTTCGGGGCCGCGCATCCTGTTTCGCCACATCCTGCCGGCGATCTTGCCCGAGGTGATGGTCATGGGATCCCTGTGGATGGCGACCGCGGTGCGCACCGAAGCCTCGCTGGCCTTCATCGGGCTTGGGCTTGCACCACCGACCCCGACATGGGGTGGTATGGTGCGCGATGGTTTTGACAATATTCTGAGCGCGTTCCACATGGCGATCATTCCCAGCCTTGCGATTCTGCTGCTGGTGCTGGCCTTCAATCTGATCGGAGACGGGCTGCGCGACGCGATTGATCCCCGACTCAAGGACGCCTCATGATGTACCGCCCCCCCCTCATATCAGTGCGAGACCTGAGCATCTCTTTCGGCCGCACCACGGTTGTGCACAATCTGAATTTCGACATCGCGGCGGGCAGCACGCTGGCCGTGGTGGGCGGTTCCGGTTCCGGCAAGTCTGTCACGTCGCGGGCGATCATGGGGCTTCTGCCCGACCGGATCGGGCGGGCGACAGGATCGATTATGTTTGAGGGCCGCGAACTTCTGACCCTGCCCGAATCCGAACTGCAGAAAGTGCGTGGCGGCCGGATCAGCATGATCTTCCAAGAACCCATGACCTCGCTTAACCCGGTGCAGCGGATCGGCGACCAACTGGCCGAGGTGATCCGGATCCACCGCGGGTTGAAGGGTGCCGATCTGCGGGAAGCGGTGCTTGAAATGCTGCGCAAGGTGCGTGTCCCGGACCCGGAAGCCCGTATCCACCAGTATCCACATACCTTTTCGGGCGGGATGCGCCAGCGCGCGCCGAATGTATGCGGCTGGCCTGCGACCCCGCACTGATCATTGCCGACGAGCCGACGAGCCGACGACCGCGCTGGACGTAACGATTCAGGCGCAGACGCTTGCGCTGCTAAAGGATTTGCAAGGCGAGACGGGAACCGCAGTTCTGTTCATCACCCATGACATGGGCGTGGTGGCCGAGGTCGCCGATCATGTTATCGTCATGCGCCAGGGTCGTGAGATCGAGAGCGGTACGGTGCAAGAGATATTCACCAGGCCGCGCGATGCCTATACCCGCAGCCTGATCGAAGCTGCCCCAAGCCCTATCGGCAAGCTGGCCGAGCATAACCAACTTCAGCCATTGCGACGTGGCCGACGCCCAGATCGAGGCCGCCCGGATCGAGACCGATCCGCAAAAGCAGATCGCGCTTTGGCAAGAGGCCCAGCGGCTGATCCTCGAAGCGGTCTGCGGCATTCCGATGACCGAGACCGCCGGGGTTTGGGCCAGGAGCGAGACCCTGAACTGGGGGCACGCGTTCACCGGTTCGATGTCGCTTGGGCCGCTGGTCACCGACCAAACCCATTTCACCGAATAGATCGCTTCACACGCCGCGGGAAACCGCGGCCCATTTCCCTTGCAATGAAACCATCATGCCCAAACAGACATTCCCGACCTACGCGAACAAATGCGGCTGGAACGCGATGTTGCCGCCGCGCATTCCGCGCCCGGCGCTCGGGACCGATCTGGCCGTCGACTATGCCGTGATTGGTGCCGGTTTCACGGGCCTTGCCATCGCACGCCGGCTTCAAGAACTTGACCCGCAGGCGCGGATCATCGTCCTTGAGGCCAGCACCATCGGCGAAGGCGCCTCGGCCCGCAATTCGGGCTTCACCTCCGCCGATGTCTTGCCGCGCACCGCAACTATGGCGGGGGCCGAGAAAGCGCGCCGTCAGACCGCGCTGATACGCGGGGCTTTCGACTGGCTGACCGGCACGCTGCGCGATTACGACATCGCTTGTGACATGCAGAAGGTCGGATCGATCCGCGCGGCCGCGACCGAAGCGGGCGAGGCGTCACTGCGCAGTGTGATTGAAGTGGCGCGGGCCAATGGCATCGCCCACTCTGTACTGAGACGCCAAGAGATTGCCGAGCGAACCGGGTCGGGTTACTACAGGCTGGGCCTTTTCCTCAATGACACCTATCTGCTGCAGCCGGCGGCGCTGATCCGCGGGTTGGCTGATGCCCTGTCCGCCAGTGTCACGCTTTACGAGAATTCGCCAGTCAGGCAGATTGACCGCACCGCCAAAGGCTGGGAACTGACGACCGATGGCGGCACCGTTCGCGCCCGCTGTGTCGCGCTGGCCAACAACAGCTTCATCCCCAGGCTCGGTTATCTGAAGCTACGGATGGCCACGATCTTTACCTATGCGGCAGTGACCGAAGCTCTGGGTAAAGCCGATCTGGGTCAGCTGGGAACTGCGCCCGCCTGGGAACTGCGCCCGCCTGGGGACTGTTGCCTGTGCACCGGCTGGGGACCACGTCGCGGCGCATCGGGCGCAACCGGCTGATGGTGCGCTCGCTCTATGCGCATGAAACCGAGTTGAGCCAGACCGAGGTGGTTGCGAAACTGCGCGACCGCTTTGAGCGCCGCTGGCCGGGGCTGCGGCATGTTGGTTTTGAGCATGTCTGGGGGGGGGGCCGCAGCCTTCACCCTGAACGGCGCCCCGTGGTGGGGCAAAATCGACGAAGGGCTGTTCGCCTCGGGCGGCTGTAATGGCAGCGGCATCGCCAAGGGCACCATGCTGGGCCGGCATTTGGCCGAGTTGATCCGCGGCGTCGGCAATCCTGCCGAGGTCACCGCAGCGATGGGAACAGCCAGTCTGATCGCCCCGGAGCCCTTCCGCAGCATCGGCTTCAACATCGTCTCTACCCTTGAAAGCCGCAAGGCCGGGCGGGAATCCTGAGGAAGGAAACTAGCATGAAACTTGAACGTTTCGACGTGAACGACCGCCGGAGCCGGTTGGTGAAATACAATGGGGTCTGCTATCTGTCCGGGCAGTTCTCCGACACAGGCGGCGATGTTGCCTCCCAGACCCACGAGACGCTTGCAAAGATCGATGCTTTGCTAGCGCGGGCAGGCACCGATAAGTCGCGCCTGCTGACGGCCGAGGTCTGGATAACAACCATGGCTGATTTTCCGGCCATGGACTCCGTCTGGAAGGACTGGGTTGCAGCGGGAAATCCGCCCACGCGCTGCTGTTGCGCCGTCGAGCTGGGTGACGTCGAGATGCGTGTCGAGATAATGGTCACTGCGGCCCTCGGGGAGGTCGATAGGTTGGAGGTCTGAAATCATGCAAGCGTCGGGTGGAATTTTCTGGGTCTGTTTGGCCCCTGCATTTGGTGGATCGGGTTTTGGATGAATCGTTCCGGCTCTTTTGTCCAGATTTTGCAGATGCATTCGTAGGGCATGAGGCCATTCAGCGTCTTGAGCCTTCGTGCGAAGCTGTAGGCTGCGAGAAAATCGGAGAGATGGGTGCGCAACTGCCCCTATCCGCAATCGACCATCGCCATCGGCGGAGCGAAAGCCTCCAGTGCCATCACGGTAATGGGGCCGTTGGCATGAATGATCTGCCGCGGCACTCACACGTCGGGCCCGAGCGCGACGCATCTTCGCCAGATCGACAGCGCCGCGATCAGCGCGGCCATCAACCGCTCGACTTCGCCCAACAGGCCCAAGCCACCGCCCGAAGCACTGCGCGCAGTTTAGGTCGACTTGCGACCGTAAAGCTCCAGCCGGTGCCGTTCGATATCATAGCCAAGTTCGGCGGCGATTTCGGCCTGCAACTGCTCGATGCGGGGCGAGTGGAATTCGACAACCACACCGGTATCGAGGTCGATCAGATGGTCGTGGTGCTGGCGGTCGGCCAGTTCAAAGCGCGCACCCGCCCCGTCAAATTCGTTGCGCTGCACGGTGCCTGCCTTTTCTAGAATTGCGAGGGTGCGATAGACTGTCGCCTGGGACACCGACGGGTCTTGCTGGCGGGCGCGGGTCAGGATGTCTTCAGCGCGGGGATGGTCGGACGCTTCACGCAATACATGCAGAATGGCCAGCCGTTGACGGGTTATGCGCACGCCATCGGCGCGCAGGTCGAGTTCGGAGTGGGTGTTTGCATTGGACATGGACTGCTTTTACAGCATGGTGGCTCACCGATCAAGATTGAGAAGCATTTGCATTTCGCTTGACATTATGCGAATAATTCGCATTATCATATCAACGTTCATTGAGAGGATTGTTAATGCGCCGACTGTCTTATGCCGCTCTCTTGACTGCTTTTGCTTGCGCCCCTGCGTTCGCGGACGAGTTCAAGGTGGTGACGACTTTCACGGTCATCGCCGATATGGCCCGCAACGTGGCGGGGGAACACGCCACCGTGGTGTCGGTGACCAAGCCAGGGGCCGAGATTCACGGCTATGAACCCACCCCGCGCGATCTGGTGGCAGCGCAAGACGCCGATCTGATCTTGTGGAACGGGATGGGGCTGGAGCGGTGGTTTGAGCAGTTCCTTGGCAATCTGGGCGACGTACCGTCGGCCACGCTGTCGGACGGGATTGATCCGATGCCGATCCGCGAAGGGGCCTACGAGGGCAAGCCTAACCCTCATGCCTGGATGTCGCCTGTGTCGGCACAGATCTATGTGGATAACATTGCGAAGGCGATGGCCGCGGCTGACCCGGTCAACGCTGCCGACTACATGGCGAATGCCACTGCCTACAAGGCAGAGATTGCGGCGGCGCTGGCGCCTTTGCAGGCCGAATTGGCGACGGTGCCCGAGGAGAAACGCTGGCTGGTCAGTTGCGAAGGTGCATTCAGTTATCTGGCTCGCGATCTGGGCTTGAATGAGGCCTATCTTTGGCCGATCAACGCCGATGCCACAGGCACGCCGCAGCAGGTGCGCGGGGTGATCGATACAGTGCGCGAACATGCCATTCCGGTGGTGTTTTGCGAAAGCACGGTGAACACCGACCCCGCCGAACAGGTGGCGCGCGAAACCGGGGCGGCCTATGGTGGGGTGCTTTATGTTGACAGTCTGTCGCAGGCGGACGGCCCGGTTCCGACCTATCTTGATCTGCTGCGGGTAACGACGGCAACGATCGCCACCGGTCTGACCACGAGCGTAGGGAACTGAAGATTGACTGACCGCATCGCCATGACCGACACCAGCACTGCGGGGCTATGGGCCCGCGGTGTCAGTGTAACCTACCGCACCGGGTTGACCGCGCTGCGTGACGCCAGCTTTGCCATTCCGCGCGGCACTATCTCTGCGTTGGTGGGGGTGAACGGGTCGGGCAAATCGACTTTGTTCAAGGCAATCATGGGTTTTTTACCGGTCAGCCAGGGCGAGATCGGCATTTTGGGCCAGTCGGTCAAATCGGCGCTGAAGGCCGGGATCGTGGCCTATGTGCCGCAGGCCGAAGAGGTTGACTGGACATTCCCGGTGCTGGTTGAAGATGTTGTGATGATGGGCCGCTACGGCCACATGGGGTTTTTGCGCATTCCCAAGGCAGCAGATCATACGGCCGTGGCGCAGGCGCTGGCCCGCGTCGGCATGTCTGATTTCCGCAAGCGCCAGATTGGCGAATTGTCCGGCGGGCAGCGCAAGCGGGTGTTTCTGGCGCGCGCGCTGGCACAGGACGGCCAAGTGATCCTGCTGGACGAGCCGTTCACCGGCGTTGATGTGCAGACCGAAGAGGCAATCATCCGCCTGCTCTGCGAATTGCGTGACGAAGGCCGGGTGATGCTGGTATCGACCCACAATCTGGGGTCGGTGCCCGAGTTTTGCGATCAGGTGGTGCTGGTCAAGGGCACCGTTCTGAACTACGGGCCAACCGAGGAAACCTTTACCCGCGTCAACCTGGAGGCGGCGTTTGGCGGTGTGTTGCGGCATTTCGTGTTGGGCGGAACCGATCTGCATGACGATGCCGACGGGCGTGCAGTCACGATTCTGACCGACGACGAGCGCCCGATGGTGATCTATGACGACCGCACCCGTAAGGCGGCACCATGAGCGTGCTGTGGGAGCCGTTCGGCTACGGCTATATGACTAACGCGATGTGGGTGTCGGCCTTGGTCGGGGGCGTTTGCGCGTTTTTGTCGGCTTACCTCATGCTGAAAGGCTGGTCGCTGATCGGCGATGCACTGAGCCATGCCATCGTTCCGGGGGTGGCGGGGGCCTATATGCTGGGCCTGCCGTTTGCGCTTGGCGCTTTCCTGTCGGGGGGCATCGCGGCGGCGGCGATGCTGTTTTTGAACCAGCGGACTGGCCTGAAGGAAGACACCATCATCGGCATTATCTTTACCTCGTTCTTCGGGCTGGGGTTGTTCATGATTTCGGTCTCGCCGACCCCGGTGGACGTCAAGACCATCATTCTGGGCAACATTCTGGCCATCTCGCCGTCCGATACACTGCAACTGGCGATCATAGGCTTTGTGTCGCTGGCTGTGCTGCTGGCCAAATGGAAAGACCTGATGGTGGCGTTCTTTGACGAAAACCACGCACGGGCGATTGGGCTGCGGCCGGAACGTTTGAAGTTCATGTTCTTCGTGCTGTTGTCGGCCTGCTGCGTAGCTGCATTGCAGACCGTCGGTGCGTTTCTGGTGGTGGCGATGGTGGTCACTCCGGGGGCGACAGCCTATCTTTTGACCGACCGCTTCCCGCGTCTGATCGTTCTGTCAGTGGTGATCGGATCAGTAACCAGCTTTGTCGGGGCCTATGCCAGTTTTTTCCTCGATGGGGCTACGGGGGGCGTGATCATCTGCCTGCAAACCGCACTGTTCCTGGTGGCGTTTGTCTTTGCCCCTAAACACGGCATGCTGGCCGCCCGCCGCCGCGCCGCCGCCGCGTTGAAAGGAACCGAGTGATGGATTGGCTGTCTCCGTTCCAGTTCCCATTCATGCAGAACGCCTTTTTGGTGACGCTGTTCATAGCACCACCCACGGCGCTGCTATCCTGTTTTCTGGTGCTGAAGGGCTGGTCGCTGATGGGCGACGCCATCAGCCACGCTACTCTGCCGGGCATCGTGATAGCCTATATTCTGAACATTCCGTTGATCATCGGGGCGTTTGCAGCAGGCATGTTCTGCGCTCTGGCCGTAGGGTTTCTGGGCGATAACAGCAGGGTGAAACGCGACACCGTGATGGGCGTCGTGTTTTCCGGCATGTTCGGCTTTGGCATGGTGTTGTATACCAAGGTGGAAACCAACGTGCACCTTGACCACATTTTGTTTGGCAACATGCTGGGGGTTGGCCCCGAGGATCTTTGGACGGCGGGCCTTGTGGCCCTTAGCGTGTCTGCGGTGCTGCTGGCCAAATGGAAAGACCTGCTGATGCACGCGTTCGATCCGGCCCATGCGCGGGCCATCGGGCTGCGGGTCGGGGTGATGCACTATGGCCTTTTGGCGATCATCTCGCTGACCATCGTGGCCACCCTCAAGGCAGTGGGGCTGATCCTTGCCATTGGTCTGCTGATTGCACCCGGTGCAATCGCGTTCCTGCTGGTGCGCGAGTTCCGCAGTATGCTGGCCGTGGCGGTGGTCGTGACGATTACGGCCATGCTTGGCGGGGTCTACCTGTCGTTCTGGCTCGATTCTGCGCCTGCGCCCACGATCATCCTGCTGTTGTCAGGGGCCTTTGTGGCTTCCTTCTTGTGGCGGCAATACAAGGGGCGGCGAGCCAACGCTCTGATTTGATAAAAAATGGTTGCGACGCCCGGCTGTGTTGGTGGCGTGGATGCCTTCTTGTGACGGCATCGCAATGTGCCAATTCTGGTGTCAGCAAAAAGGGATGACCCAAGTTAGCGTTACGTCCTGTGCCAAGGTAGAGCGGCGGATATGCCCCGACGGCCTGCCAAAAATTCCCGGCCTTGGCGGCTCCAACCGGAAGACCCAGCGAAGCGGCTGGCGCCAAGACCCGGGGCTGTGCACGATCTGTAAGCGACTTGGATTGTCTCCCAAAAAACAGTTTCAAACCCTACTGCGGTTTGCGATATATGTGAACAGCTGGGGACTCCCTGCGGTTTGATTGTGTGATTCACTACCCCTATAGGGGTTGCACATGTGCATCAGCCACCCCTGTTGAGGCGCTAACCCGGCGCCTCATGCAGGTTGCCACACCGTTGTTCGAGCGCTGCGATGACAGCAGCGTCATTGGCGTGATTCACGATGCCTGCGCGCTGCTGGGCGAGATCGTACTCGCCGCCGCGCCGCCTTCAGGGGCGCTGACCGATGCGGTAGTCGAGGCTTTGAGTGAAAATGGTTACGGCCAGTATGACGGCTTGATTGCGATCCTGACTCCCGCGCGGGGGCCGAGGAGCCCGCCCATCTTAAGCAACGGATTGAGGCGCTGGCGGCGAGACCGGTTCCTGTGCCCCCGAAGGGCAAATGGGAGGCGGTGGGCCATGGAAGTGGCGGCGCCACCTATGCGTATCAGATGGAAGAACGCGCCCGGAAAAGCCTGGCGATGAAGGCGTCCGCGTCGCCCAGTACGATCCGGCAACGCGCAAGGTGCCGAGGATCGCCGCCAAGATCGCGGCGCGTCTGCTGGCCGCAGGCAGGGCAGAGGATACGCTCGGTTTCATCGGGCGGGCCGAGGTGGACCAGAGCCGCTGGATTCCCCGCGCATGGCAGGATGCCCGCCTTGAAGTGCTGGAGGCGCTTGATCGCATGGCCGACGCGCAGACTTTCCGTCGGACCTGTTTCGAACGAGATCTCTCACCTGACTAGCTGCGCGGCTTTCTGAAACGGCTTCCCGATTTCGAGGACATCCTCGCTGAGGAACGGGCGTGGTCCTATGCAAGGGCCTATCCCATCGCCCTCTCGGCTCTGCTATTTGTGATACACTGGCTCGCCTTGGACCGGGCTGCACAGCTGGTTCAGCAGCGGTTTGCCGAGCAAGACGGCAACCACTATGAGGTCCTGACTCCGGCCGCCGCGTCATTGTCAGCACGTCACCCCTTGGCCGCCACACTGGCCTTGCGCGCGATGATCGACTTTACCTTGGGTGCAGCAAAATCCAGCCGCGACCAAGATGCGGCGCGGCATCTGGCCGAATGCGATGCGCTGGCCAGCGAGATCGGGGGTTTTGGGAGGTTCGAACCTGATGCCGCCTATCTCGCCCGCTTGAAGCGCGACCATGGCTGCAAGTCAGGCTTCTGGGGGCACTTCGCATGAAGCAGCGCAATGACATCATTCCCGATATTCACGTTGACATAGACCGCCTGACGCAGACGCTGTCGGTCCTCGGCTATGTAGCGGGCGCTGAGGCTTGGGCGCATCCGGAGGGGCGTATCGCGGCGTTCTTGGGCGATTTCATCGACAGGGGCGGCACGAACCGATCTGTCTTGACCCTCGTCCGCGCCATGCACGATCAGGGGCATGGCATCGCAATTGTGGGCAACCACGAACTGAACGCGCAACTTTATCATCGACCGGGTTTGAACGCGGATGGGACGGATGATGGCTACATGCAGGCGCATTCCCCCAAAAACACGGCCCAGCACCAGACGTTTCTGGATGAATTCCCCGTTGGGCAGCCTGATGTTGCAGGGGTTGCTGGTGCAGAAGAGCTTCGCGGCGGGCCGGTTGCACGTCACGACCCTGATGGGGCGGATGGGCATCGAGGCGCTCTATCGCAAGCCGAACACGTCGAAACCGGCACCGGGCCACAAATCTACCCCTATCGCGTTGAGCGACAAATACCATGACCGGCGCATTGCAACATCCAAGAATGTTCCCGAGTGGGATTTCGATTACCTCTTCAGATATGTTCCCTGACGCGCGGGGTCACGCTGGGGGAGTGCAGATCATCCCGTCGCTGGATGCGGATGGCCGCCCGCTGTCTGACCATGATCTGATCACTTGCTGCATTGAGGGATTGCATCAGGCATTCAGAACTGACGAGGACAAAAAGACCGTGCCTGTCATCGGAGCGGCCTTGATATGCGTTTGGCCTGACGTGGTGCCACAGATTGCGAGGGCTCAGGCGATTTCGTCCAAGGTGGCTTGTGCATCGATCCCGGTTTGCGCGGAATGCCTAGGTGCTTGCTCTGCTGCCGTCAGTTTGCCGCGCACCGGCGCCGAAAGTGCCGTGGCAAAGCGTAGATGTGTCTCGCTTGGCACGGCGCAGAAATGGCCCGGCGCGATTTCGGCCATGATCAGGCGCTGTGGCTGTTGCCCGTGTGGCAACAGTAGGGCTGGTCTCGCGACATGCGCTGTGGCCACGGATCGGGATCGTTCGCGTTTGCTTGGGTCCGGAATCGGAACGGCAGACAAGAGATGCCGGGTGTAGCCATGCGCCGGGTTTGACAGGACACGGTCTGTCGGGCCGGTTTCAACAATCTGACCGTCATACATCACCGCAATGCGGTGGCTGACCCGTTCGACAACGGCGATGTCATGGCTGATGAATAGGAATGAAAGCCCGTCTTCGGCCTGCAACCGCGCCATCAGGTCGGTGATCTGACGCGCCACGGACACATCCAGCGCCGAGACAGCCTCGTCGGCGACAATCAGTGCCGGACGGGCCGATAGCGCGCGCGCGATCGACAGCCGCTGCCTTTGGCCACCCGAAAACTGATGCGGAAACCGGTCAAGCGCATCTGGGCCAAGTTCTACCTTTGCAAGCAGTTCCAACGCAAGATCGCGGCTATGGCCAGGCTCGACCTGACCGTGGATCAACGCAGGTTCCGTGATCAACCGATGGACCGGCAAGCGCGGGTTCAGACTGGCGAAGGGGTCTTGAAAAACGATCTGCGCATGGCGCCGCAAGGGGCGCAGGCTTTGCTGGGAAAGGCCTGTCCACTCATGCCCAACCAGTTTTATAAGGCCCTCAGCAGGTTCCACCAATCGCATGATCGCCCGTGCAAGCGTAGACTTGCCGCAACCCGATTCCCCCACCAGCCCCAGCGTTTCCCCTCGGCCAATGGTCAGGGATACACCATTCACAGCATGGAACGCGGCTTGGGCGGATTGAAACAGGCCCTGCCGGACCGCAAAGCGTACCGACAGGTTTTCAACAGCGAGCACCGGCTCGCGCACCGAGGCCGTCACTAGAACCGGGGCAGGTGCGCCACTGCCCAGCTTGGGTGTCGCTTCCATCAGGCTGCGAGTATAGGCCGCCTGAGGACGTGCGAAAATATCGTGAACCCCGCCCTCCTCTTGCTTTTCGCCACCCGCCAGCACTACAACACGGTCGGCCAGTGCCGCGACCACGCCCATGTCATGGGTAATGAACAGCACGCTCATGCCAGTTTCCGCCTGCAACTCGCGGATCAGCGCCAGAATTTCGGCCTGCGTCGTCACGTCCAATGCGGTTGTGGGTTCATCTGCAATCAGCAGATCCGGGCGACACGCCAGCGCGGCGGCAATCATTACCCGCTGACGCAACCCACCCGACAGCTCATGTGCAAACTGGTCCAGTCTGCGGGCGGCATCCGGGATACGCACCCGTTCAAACGCCGCCAGCGCCGCGGCCCGTGCAGCGCGGCGGTCCATCCCCTGATGCAGGCGAAAAACCTCGGTCACCTGATCGCCGAGCGTCAGTACCGGATTGAGCGCCGTCATCGGTTCTTGAAAGATCATCGCAACCCGGTTGCCACGCACCTCACGCATCTGCCGGTCAGACAGTGCCGCCAGATCCAGCGGCGGCGTGCCGTCCAGCACGATCCGCCCGCCCACAATCGCGCCCCCCTCGCGCTCGATCAACCGCATGATTGCCAGCGCGGTCGCGGATTTGCCGGACCCGCTTTCGCCGACAAGGGCCACCGTTTCACTGCGGGCGACGCTGAAGCTCAGATGCTTCACAGCCCGGTGCGACCCGAAGGTCAACGACAGATCTTTGATCGAAAGCAAGGGGGCTTCGGTCATGGCTTTGCCTCGTTCAAAGCTTTGCCAGCGTGGTGGCTGCGCAGTTCCGGATGCGTGGCGAAATCCGGCATTGGCGGCGTCCAGCGCTGGGAAGTGGGGCGAAAGCCAAAGCGGATCGGATCGGCGCCCACCACATCCCAGGACACGGTGTCTGACAGTTCAATCAGGCCCATCGCGCCGGCAGGCTCGCCCGCAGTGGTGAAGCTTTCGGTCAGCGATTGCTGGGTCAGATGGGTGATGCCGTTGACCGATGTCACCGTGTTCCAGTGCACATGACCCGCAAGGCACACGACCGGCACGCGGGCCAAGGCAAGCGCCGCGCGGGCGCGTTCGCCCATCGGGTAAGTCGAGGAGCCGGGGTTGTTCTGGAAATAGTAGTTGCCGGTCTGGGCGTGGCCGGAAATCGGGACATGGCTGACCACCAGCGTCGGACGGTCGGTTGCCTGCATGGTGCGCGACAGCCAGACCAGATCAGCCTCTGTCAGCACGAAACCGTTGCCTTCGTCGCCACGTCGGATGCGGCTGTCCGCGCGCCACAGCACGATGCGCCAGCCGTCGATGTCATGTACCGCGTGGTCAAGCGACTGCCCCAGCAAAGCCTCGTTGTCGGCCACGGTCATGTGGTCGCGGTCATGGTTGCCGTTCAGGTGCCAGACCGGAGCGTTGACGGCGCGGAACGCCTCAGCCACTTCTGCGGCCAGCACCAGATCGGTGTCGCGGGTTTCATCTGAAATGCGGTCGCCCATATCCAGCACATGGGTGGCGCCGCTGTCCTTCACATAGCGGGCGAATTCCTCCATCAGGCCAAGGGCAGCATCGCCCCGCTTGGCGGTTGACGGCTTGCCGTGGTGAATGTCGGTGACGATGGCGATGCGGAGGGTCATACTATGTTCCTTTGGGAAAGCCGGCCCGCCGCAGAGATGCAGCGGGCCGGGCATATCAGTTATTGGGCGACACCGAGATGGAACCGGCACGGAAATCCAGCACATAGGGGACGTGCCCGGCTTTGGGTGCCCAAGTGACGTTCTGCGTCATCGCCCAGCTTTCGTAGGGGCGGTAAAGCGGCAGGACCGGCGGGTTGGCGGCGATGCGGTCCATAAGTTCGGCATAGGCTGTGCGGCGTGCCTCGACGTCCTTGGAGAACCGGAAGCGATCCCAGATTTCGGCATATTCCGCATCGGTGTTGAAACGTCCTTCCGCTTCGGACGGGCCATTCGGTGCCCACATCACACCGAAAGAACCAAAGGGGTCCGAGAAATACATTGGGTTCGACCAATTCCGGGTCATCATTTCGGGATCGTTACCCGACCATTTCGGCAGATCGCGGATCGAGGCCTTGATGCCCACGGCTGTTGATTTGCACTGAGAAGTGACCCGGGTAGGCGGATAATTTCCATTGAGATTTGACCCATGTGACCCTCCCCCAAGCGAAGAGCGAGGGGTTCAAAGGAGTGATCGACATGGGACTACTGAACGTTATCCGGAAGCT
>NZ_JAUSBA010000022.1 GCF_030652235.1 Cypionkella sp. | reverse complement strand
ACGCAGCAGATCATCCTGTTCCGGAAGGCGTGGGCGATGCTTCATGGCAGAACCGAAATTGCAGGGTTTCAGCCAAAATTATACAAACCCTGCAGGCCATGGCGAGAAAAACTACAATGTTTCAACGCAAAATCAACGGTGTGGGGGGTGTTCAGCGTGAACTACTTATGCAGCCCCTCACTTTCGGGGGGCCTTCCGCCTGGGCTCGTCCCCTCGAAGAAGGGACGCCTTACAGCGAATGCTTGCATTCGCTTACCGGCCAACGGATAGGGTTCGCCGAGTTTGACCACGGCGTGAATGGTGCGCGCCAGCTTGGCCGCGATGGCCGAAATGGTCTTGCGCCGAAGATGCGGGTTATGCCGGTCGTGCGAGATGTGGCGTTCGAAATTGTCCCGGAAACCGTTGGCCCGCTGCAAGACGGCGGCCTGTCCGCCATCCACAACACGCGACGCAGGCGGGCATTGCCATACTTCGAGATCTTGCTCTGGCCACGGAACATGCCGGACTGGACGGTCGCAAGGTCCATGCCGCAGAACTTCAGGACTTGTCGGTGATGGCGGAACCGGCGCAGATCGCCCGCCTCGGCCAGGATGGTCATGGTATTGATCGCACCAACGCCGGGGATGCTGGTCAGAAGGCGATAATCGGGCAGTTCCGACAGCAAGCTCCCTGCCCGATCCTTGATCTTGTTGCGCTGGCGGGTCGGCGATCCTTGCATCGCCTGCCGGGCAATGGGTGCCAAAGCGCGGTCTTGGCTGTGGAGACGACTTCGTGGGTCTTGGACAGCTCCTGAATATCGTTTGTGCCCGCGGCCATCAGATCGTGGAAGACCTGAATGGCCCCGATCCACAGCATGTGTAGGATGACCTGCCATCCTTGGGGTCGTTCTTGTCCCAGCTGTAGTGCAAGGCTTCCCGCGTGCGCGCCAGAGCGATCGAGGACACCAGCTTCAGATCGAAGCCTGAGTCCCCCAGATGGTGCATCAGGGCCCGGTGATAATTGCCGGGTGCCTCAAATCCGGCCCTGACCGGCAGGCCAAACTTCGGCAGAATGCCCGTCAGACGCCTAAAATCCTCAATCGTGTTTGTGATGGTCAATTGCGGCGGCGCTGCTTGCCGGGTGCTGCGATCCGCACTTCGTGGCGATGCTTGGAAATGTCCCGTCTTGCGCATGCAGGCATACGCTGCCGGGCAGCGGATGCCTACCAGAACACGGGCGTCCGAAGTCAGCTCAACCTTGGCCCTGCCCGGTCTCCGCTATGGTGTGGTTCGCAAAACAACCATAGAGATCCGAGACCCGGTTATGACCGCCCGCTGCGCAATTTTGAGGCGGCGCAGGCGACCATAATCTCATCGAACACTTTGTTCCGAACGCGCCATGGAAAAGAGTTCGCTGAACAGCCCAGGAACCGGAACACGATCTATTCCCGGCCGATGCGCTTCGACATGATCTGCGCAACCAACGGGATCGAGCACCGGCTGACCAAGCCCAAGTACCCGTGGATGAACGGCCAGGTCGAGCGCATGAACCGAACGATCAAGGACGCGACGGTGAAACTATTCCCCCACGAAACGCACGATCAACTGCGGACCCACCTCGCCGATTTCCTGGCAGCCTACAACTTCGCGCGAAGGCTCAAAACGCTGAACGGCCTCACGCCCCACGAATACATCTGCAAAATCTAAACATCAGAGCCGGAACGATTCATCCTCGATCCGATCCACCAGATGCCTGAACTGAACAACTAGGCCCCAAGCCGATCCGCGATGAAACTCAAAGCCACTTGCAAGCCATCCGGCGCAATCCCGTGTCCGGTGCCCTGCATCACATGACCATAGGTTGCAAAGCCATTGGCAACTAAGGCATTTCCCGCAGCTTGCATTTCCGCAAACGGCACCACTGGGTCTTGATCGCCATGCACCAGCAGAATTTCAGGTTTTACCTTTGCTTCCGCCTGCAACACCTCGGGAAACATCAACTTCCCTGAAATCGCCACCACCCCGGCAATTGCCACATCCCGTCGAGGCGCCACATGCAAACTCATCATCGCGCCCTGCGAAAACCCCACCAGAACCAGCGCCTCTGGCCCCAAGCCCTCCTCAGTCAGCCGCGCATCCAGAAACCCGTTCAAATCCTCTGCCGCCCGTGCCAATCCCGCCTTCGCATCGGCTTCCGAACACCCATCAAACCGCGGAATCCCGAACCATTGCCGCCCGAATGGATTGCCCGCACAAGCCTCGGGCGCATCCGGCGCATAGAACACCGTATCGGGCAAACGCGCGGCCAAAGCATCCGACAGCCCCAGCAAATCCGCGCCATCTGCACCGTAACCATGCACGAACACCACCATGGACCGTGCAGCCCCGGAAACAGCCGCCACCCGTCCGAATTTTAACGCTCTCATCGAATACCTTCCCGCGATTTTTCCACATGATAATAAGCCCATAGCACCCGCGCTGCAACCGCACGCCACGGGCTCCATGCCTGTGCCATCGCCCGCAACGCTTTCTCGGACGGTCGGGCCGCCAGCCCAAACAGCAACCGCGCGCCCTCTTGCAGGGCCAAATCCCCCGGCGCAAACACATCCGCCCGCCCCAGCGCGAACATCGCATAAATCTCCGCCGTCCAGCGCCCAATCCCCGGCACTGCCACCAGTTCTGCGATCACCACTTCATCAGCTTTGACCCGCAAGCCAACGAAATCAATGCCAGAACCTGCCAATGCCTTGGCATAGCGCGCCTTTTGTCGCGACAACCCCGCAGAACGCAAATCCTCGTCCGAAGCCGCCAGCACCCCGTCCAAACTGACCACCCCTGCCGCTTCCATCCGCGCCCAGATCGCATTGGCCGAGGCCACAGACACCTGCTGCCCGACAATCGCATCCAACAACGCCGTGAAACCATCGGCATGACGCCGCAACGGCAAATCACCTACCACGCCCAAAGCCTCGGCAAACCGTGCATCAGATGCCGCCAGCCAAGCCGCCCCCTCTGCCACACAGTCCAAACTCTGAATAATCCGCCCGACCATCACCCCTCCAGCCCCACCAAACGATAAGGCCAGAGCGAATCTCCCTTGCCCCCGCCAAAACCCACACCTACCGATGGCACATGATGACAGATCAAGACAGCCTCGCCCGCCGCAACGTCTATGTGCTCGTAGCCTCCCAAGCCGTGCTTGGCGCGCAACTGCCGATGATGTTCATCATCGCCGGGCTTGCTGGCCAAAGCCTTGCCCCCAACCCCTGCTGGGCGACCCTGCCGATCTCGGCTATGGTGATCGGCTCGATGCTGACCGCCACGCCGATTTCCGCATTCATGGCCCGCTATGGCCGCCGCGCGGGCTTCATTGTCGGCACTTTGGGCGGCACCTTGGGTGCTGCCATCAGCGCCGCCGGCCTGCTTTACAGCTCATTTGCGCTGTTCGTTCTGGGTGGGCTGTTCTCGGGCATTTATATGTCAGCCCAAGGCTTTTACCGCTTTGCCGCCGCCGACACTGCCTCTGACGCCTTCCGCCCCAAGGCAATCTCTTGGGTGATGGCAGGCGGTTTGCTGTCCGCCATCGTTGGGCCAGAATTGGTGAAACTGACCAATGATGCCATGGTGGTGCCGTTTCTGGGCACCTACCTCACCGTTATCGCGTTGAATTTCTGCGGCGTTTTCCTGTTCGCTTTGCTCAGAATCCCCAAACCAGTCGCCGCGATCCATGGCGCTGACCAAGGCCGCAGCCGAGGCGTGCTGATCCGCACCCCCGCCATTGCCGTCGCCGTCATTGTAGCAACCGTATCTTACGCCCTGATGAATCTGGTGATGACCTCATCGCCTTTGGCCGTCGTGGGCTGCGGCTATCTGAAATCCGACGCCGCCAATGTGGTGATGGGCCATGTTCTGGCAATGTATGCGCCGTCCTTCGTCACCGGCCATATCATCGCCCGCTTTGGCACCCAGCGCGTGATGGCCGTGGGCCTGGTGATCCTCGCCGCCGCAGGAGCGGTCGCCATGGCAGGGATTGATCTGTTCAACTTTTTCGCCGCGCTGATGTTGCTCGGCTTCGGATGGAACTTCGCCTTCATCGGCGCCACCACCATGCTGACCACCTTAATAACCCCAGCCGAGCGCGGCCGGATGCAGGGCATGAACGATCTGATCGTGTTCGGCGGCGTCACCATGGCGAGCTTTTCCTCGGGCGGCTTGATGAACTGCTCGGGCAGCTCGGTGCAGGCGGGTTGGCAAGCGGTCAACATGGCAATGCTGCCGTTCCTTGTGCTCGCGGGCGGCGCGCTGATATGGCTGGCATTGCGGCCAAAAGAGACGCGTTAGGCGATGATCCGCCCCGCCACTCCCGCCGATCTGCCGCAGCTGTGCAAGATGGTTCATGCGCTGGCCGAGTATCACGGCGACACCGCGACGGCGACGGTCGCCAACTTGCAACGCGATCTGTTTGGTCCAACGCCATGGCTGCACGCCTTGGTGTTTCAGGCAGGCCGTCGCCTGCTCGGCTATGCCGCACTCACCCAGCTGGCGCGGGTGCAATACGGCCAGCGCGGTATGGATTTGCATCACCTGTACGTTTGTTCGGATGCGCGCGGCGATGGCATTGGCAAGGCCCTGCTGGCCGCCAGCCTAGAATATGCCCGCAGCAAAACCGCAAGTTATGTGACGGTGTCGACCTTGCCGGGCAATGACATCGCTAAGGCGTTTTATCTGGCACAGGGTTTTGAGCCTGCCCCGGTTTCTGGCCTGCGCTACGCGTTCGACCTTGCGGGCAAGTCTTAACAGAACCTTACCAGACCACCGTTAAGCCATTGATTTATCGTGTTGGAAAATCTGTCCATGCGGGGACACTCACCAGCGCCCCGTAAATCCCTGCCACAGCAAACGCCCCCGCCGCCCAAATTCCGACAGCCCCATC
This sequence comes from Cypionkella sp., assembly GCF_030652235.1. Classification (GTDB taxonomy): domain Bacteria; phylum Pseudomonadota; class Alphaproteobacteria; order Rhodobacterales; family Rhodobacteraceae; genus Cypionkella. Next base: position 115,581 of record NZ_JAUSBA010000022.1, on the reverse strand, counting down.
CGACCCTCGGCGACCACCATCGGGTCGGCCACAACTTGTCTCAAAAGCGCCTTCGCCTGCCACCCCGCAAGCAAAGCCGGTACCGCTTTGCCCACCAATTTCCGCCCCGCCCGCGCCTTCGAAATCTTCTCCAGCCCCCGGGCAGCCAACTCCCGCACCGCCCCCGGCCGCCCGTCCACCAAAGGCCGCCGCCCGCGTTCCTCCAGCGCCGGAACCGCCCGCAAATAGCTGGCCAACCCCGCAGCCCAACCATAGGCCCGCACGGTTTCCTCTGCCTGATCCCCCGCCCCGCAAGCCCGCGCCGCGAGCCACATCAACCCAGCCGAAGTCTCCTCCAGATACAAATCAAACGCCGCCTGATCCTCAAACGGCTCCGAATAAACATCCCAAACCCGCGCCGCCGCCATCCGATCGAGAACGCCGACATCCAAGCCCGCCGCCCCGATCAACTCATGCAACGGTCCCGCCACCTCATGCGCCCGAGAGGTCGGTTCCGCCACCACATCGCGCCACCATTGCAGCCGCATTTCCGCGATCATCGGCTCTTTCGTCACCCAAGGCGCGCGGGCGATTTCCAGATTGAACGCATAAAGCGGCCACAACCGTGCCCTAAGTTGCACCGGAGCCGCCATCACCGCCGCGAACCGATCCGGATCGCCGCGCTCCACCAAATCAGCGCAGGCTTGCAAGCTCACACCGGGGCCCCAATATCGCGGATCAGTTTCCAGTTGATCGCGTCCAGCAGCGCCTCAAAACTGGCATCGACAAGGTTGGCCGAGACGCCAACAGTAGACCAGCGCCGGCCTTGGCTGTCTTCACTGTCAATAATAACCCGAGTCACTGCCTCGGTGCCGCCTTGAGTGATCCGCACTTTGAAATCGACCAGTTTCAGGTCATCAATTATGCCCTGATAGGGGCCGAGATCCTTCGCGAGGGCTTTCGACAAAGCGTTCACCGGGCCGCGATCAGTGCCGGTTTCATCCATACTTTCACTGACCGACAGCATCTTCTGGTCGCCGATTTTCACCACCACCACGGCCTCTGACAGGCTGACCATCCGGTCATACTTGTTCTTGCGCCGCTCCACCGTCACCCGATAGCGTTTGACCTCGAAGAACTGCGGCAACAGGCCCAACTCTTTGCGGGCCACCAATTCAAAACTGGCTTGCGCGGAGTCGTAGGCATAGCCCTGATCCTCGCGTTCCTTGATAATCTCAAGGATGCGACCAAGACGCGGATCGCCCGCAGCCACCTCAATGCCAGCCGAAACCAGACGGGCGCGCAAATTGGATTGCCCGGCTTGGTTTGACATTGGAATGATGCGTTCGTTGCCGACCAACTCTGGCGGGATATGTTCGTAAGTGCTTGGGTTCTTAAGGATAGCGCTGGCATGCAGACCTGCTTTGTGAGCAAAAGCGCTGGCGCCGACATAGGGTGCAGCGCGGCGTGGCACGCGGTTCAAGATGTCATCGAGCATACGGGACAAACGTACAAGATTAGACAAGGCCTCGGTTGTGACGCCACATTCCAACCGGCTGGCGAAGGGTTCCTTCAGCAGCAATGTCGGGATCAGCGTGATCAGATTGGCGTTGCCGCAGCGTTCGCCCAAGCCGTTCAGTGTACCTTGAATCTGCCGCGCACCAGCTTCGACCGCCGCCAAAGAATTTGCCACAGCGTTGCCGGTATCGTCGTGGCAATGGATGCCCAAGCGATCACCGGGGATGCCAGCAGCGATCACCTCGGCCACCACGCGACCGACTTCGGAAGGCAAAGTGCCGCCGTTGGTGTCGCACAAAACGATCCAGCGCGCGCCTGCATCCAAGGCTGCACGCAGGCACGACAGCGCATAGGCCGGGTTGGCGCGGTAGCCGTCGAAGAAATGTTCGGCGTCAAACAACGCCTCGCGGTCTTTGGTGATGACGTGTTTGAACGACGCCGCAATCGCCTGTCTGTTTTCTTCTAGGGAAACACCCAGCGCGGTGGTGACGTGAAATTCATGGGTCTTGCCGACCAGACAGACCGCAGGCGTGCCCGCATCCAGCACCGCCGCAAGCACATCATCGTTCTCAGCCGAGCGCCCGACTCGTTTGGTCATGCCGAACGCCGTCATCGTGGCGCGGGTTTTCGGGGCATTGGCGAAAAACTCTGAGTCGGTCGGGTTCGCACCCGGCCACCCCCCTTCAATATAATCCACCCCTAACGCATCGAGCGCCATGGCAATCTGGCGTTTCTCGGCGGTGGAGAATTGTACACCCTGAGTTTGCTGGCCGTCGCGCAGGGTGGTGTCGAACAGGTAGAGACGCTCGCGGGTCATTTGAGGACTTCCAACTTCGTCACGTCGAAATCCATTTCTGGACGAAGAACGACTTCATCCTTGCTCATCATCACTGAAACATTTGCCTCACTGATCGCGCTTTTTAAGGCATCTACATGGAGGAAATTTTTACTGACCTTTGCTTCTTCTCGTAGTTTCTGAATTTGGATTGCCAAGGGCGCAAGAATTTCAAGCGCCCGCCGATACTGGAGCGTTTTTGATGCAAGTTGCGCCCAACTCAAAATCCCTAGAAATTCGATATTTCGGCCGAGGTCATTGGCATCGGATGAACCATTTAAAGTTCCAAGAATACGCAACGCTTCGTGCGTATTCAGATCATCACTCAGCGCGTTAACTATCGCGATTTTCGGTTCAAGTAACTTAGCTTCATCCAAATCGCCGTAGCGCGCAATCATCTCGATATAGCCGAAGAGTTTCACCTCCGCCTCGATTGCCTTCTCCCTCGTCCAGTCCATCGGCTTGCCGTAATGCGTGCCCAAATACACCATCCGAATCACCTCTCCCGGATAGCCTTGATCGAGCAAATCCCTGACCGTAAAGAAATTGCCCAAGCTCTTGGACATCTTCTTGCCCTCGACCTGCAACATCTCGTTGTGCATCCAGACACGCGCGAAACTGGCCTGGGGATGGGCGCAGCAGCTTTGGGCGATTTCGTTTTCGTGGTGGGGAAATTGCAGATCCAAGCCGCCGCCGTGAATGTCGAACGACGCGCCCAGCAATTCATAGCTCATCGCCGAGCATTCGATATGCCAGCCGGGACGGCCCCGGCCCCAAGGGCTGTCCCAACCCGGCTCGTCGCCAGAGGACGGCTTCCACAGCACAAAATCCATCGGGTCTTCTTTGTAGGGTGCCACCTCAACCCGCGCGCCTGCAATCATGTCGTCAATGGAGCGCCCCGACAGCGCACCGTAGTTTTTGTAAGCTTTCACCCGGAAAAGAGCGTGACCCTCGTTGACATAAGCAAATGCAACGCCGTCATCATTCTTTCTGGCAATTAGGTCTTCAATCATGGCGATCATCGCGCCGATATACTCGGTTGCGCGCGGTTCTGCCTTCCGCAACCCGGCTTCGCTGCGGTCCTCGCGCATGCTGGGCCGCAGCGCGCCCAAAGCGTCCATATCGTCGTGATACCACTGGATGGTTTCTTCGGTGCGCTCGCGGATCAACGTCTCTAACGGGCGCGGGTCACCTGCCTGTTGGCGGGCCAAAGCAGTGGCGTTGATCTTGTCATCGACATCGGTGAAATTGCGCACATAGGTGACGTGATCGAGCCCATAAACATGGCGCAGCAGACGATACAGCACGTCAAACACCACCACCGGGCGGCCATTTCCCAGATGGGCGCGGTCGTAAACCGTCGGGCCGCAGACATACATCCGCACATTTTCGGGATCAATCGGGATGAAGATTTCCTTCACCCGCGTCTTGGTATTGTACAGTTTGATCATCGCAACCCTCGCCTATAGTTCGCTCGCTGGCCTGCGGCGGGTCTATCAGCTTGATCCGGTTGAGGGAATGAGGTGATGGCCCGCGCGACTTGAAGTCAGCAGGTAATGCAGCAAATGATGATGCCCATCGTGTCCATGCCGCTGTCATAGCGCTGATTTGCGGGCGCGCCAAGCCTCTTGTTCCGGGTCGCAGAGCGCTACATGCTGCGGCAAAGGGAGCCCGAGATGAACCACGACGATCTGAACCATTGGTCGAAGCGCGCCGCCGATTGGACGACGGATTATCACAAAGGCTTGCGCGACCGCCCGGTGCGCGCGCCGCTGACGCCAGGGGCGATTGCGGCGCAACTGCCTGCGGTGGCGCCGGATGCGCCCGAGCCGATGGAGGTAATTTTTGCCGATTTTGCGCGGATTGTGCCGCAGGGCATGACGCATTGGCAGCACCCGCGATTTTTCGCGTATTTTCCGGCCAATGCCTCACCCGCCTCGATGCTGGCCGAGCAGTTGGCCAATGCGATGGCCTGTCAGGGTATGCTGTGGCAGACCTCGCCCGCCGCGACGGAAATGGAGCAGGTGATGGTGGGCTGGCTGCGCGAGGCTTTGGGGCTGCCAGCGGGATTTGTCGGCACGATCCACGATTCGGCGACGACGGCGACTTTGTCGGCGATTTTGACAATGCGCGAGCAGGCGACGGCGTTTCAGGGCAATATCACGGGGATGAGCGGTCATGCGCCGCTGCGATTCTATGCTTCAGCGCAGACACATTCTTCGGTGGACAAGGCCGTTCGGGTCGCGGGGATTGGGCAAGACAATCTGGTGAAGATCGCCACTGATGCCAGCTTTTCGATGCAACCCGAGGCGCTGCGGGAGGCGATTGCGGCGGATCAGGCAGCGGGAATGCTTCCGGCGGGGGTGGTTTTATGTGCGGGCGGTACCTCAATTGGGGCGTTTGACCGGATTGCGGACTGTATTGCAGTGGCCAAGGCCTATGGCTTGCCCGTGCATGTCGACGCGGCTTGGGCGGGGTCGGCAATGATTTGCCCCGAGTTTCGACACCTGTGGCAAGGTGTGGAAGGCGCTGATTCCATTGTATTTAACCCGCATAAATGGCTGGGTGTGCAGTTTGATTGCGCCATCCAGTTTCTACGCGACCCGACGGCGCAGGTGAAAACGCTGGGCCTGCGTCCGACCTATCTAGAGACCGCTGGGCGCGAGGAGATTGTCAATTTCAACGAATGGACCGTGCCTTTGGGGCGGCGGTTCCGGGCGCTGAAGATCTGGTTCACTTTGCGGGCTTATGGGGTGCAGGGGTTGCGGGCGCGGATTCGCAATCATGTGACATGGGCGCAAGAGTCGGCTTTGGCTTTAGCCGCTATTCCTAATGTGAAGATCATCACGCAACCTATTCTGTCGCTTTATACTTTCGCCCTACCCGATGATGCGCAAACCGAAAACCTGCTGAACCGGGTAAATGACGATGGCAGGATTTATCTGACCCAGACCCGGCATGAGGGCCGCTACGTGATCCGGGTGCAGGTCGGCCAGTTTGACTGCACACGCGCGGATGTCATGATGATCCCGCAGGTAGTGGCCGAACTGATCGGGGGATGAATGATTCGTGCGTTGTTGCTGATGATTTTGCCGCTGCCGCTTTACGCGCAAACGGGGGCGACCGCGATGTTTCCGCCTGAGGCTTCGTGCTTTCAGCGCCACTACGATGCGGCGCATCTGGCAAAACATTCGCAGCAACAGATCACGGATATCACACTGACACCAGCCGAGGGGCAAGAGGTGAGCACCTTACTGGTCGTCGATATTTCGGTGAAATTACGCGGGAAATCAGAAAGTTACATCGGCAGCGCCTATTGCGAACCTGATGCTGTCGGGCTGTCTTGCGGCATGGAGGGCGATGCTGGGGCGTTTGGCTTGGCGCTGCGCGAGGATGGTGCATTGCTTCTAACGGTCGACTCTGGCGGCATGAGTTTTGAGGGCGCGCAAGACTTTCTCACCCTATCCGGCAGCAGCGGCGATGATCGGGCGTTTTTGATGTACCCCGTCGCCGCCGCTGATTGCTTTTAGGCGCGCTCGGCCAAAGCCAGCCATTCAGCCTCGGCGGCGGTCAGTTGCGCTTGGCGTTCTGACAAAGCTTCGCCGGCTTTGCGGAACTTCACCGGTTCTTTGGTGAAGATCAGCGGGTCAGACAGCAGGTCTGAGACTTTTCCGATCTCGGCTTCCAGCTTTTCGATCAGCGCGGGCAAAGCTTCCAGCCGTTTGCGTTCGGTGAAGGTCAGGCCTTCGGTCTTCTTCACATCTGACTTCACTTGTGTGCTGAATCCGCCTGATTTGGCAGAGTTATCCGCCGTCAGCGTGCCGCCGGAAACCACCCGTTGGTTCTGGTAATCGGTCCAACCGCCCGGATAAACCGAAGCCCGGCCCCGACCTTCCAGCGCCACGGTCGAGGTGGCAATCCGGTCGATGAAATCGCGATCGTGGCTGACCAGTAGCACGGTGCCGTCATAGTCGCCCAAAATATCCTGAAGCAAATCAAGGGTTTCAACGTCAAGATCGTTGGTCGGTTCGTCCATGATCAGCAGGTTCGACGGCAGCGCCATCAACTTGGCCAGCAAAAGCCGTGCCTTTTCGCCACCCGAAAGCGAGCGCACCGGGGCGCGGGCTTGGGATTCGTCGAACAGGAAGTCTTTCAGATATGCCACGACATGCTTGGGGTTACCGCGCACCATCACCTGATCGGAACTGCCAGAGACCGCCATCAGCGGATCATTGGTCAGGCTGTCCCACAGGGTTGCATTGGGATCAAGACGTGCGCGGGCTTGGTCGAACACCGCGATTTCCAGATTTGTGCCAAGCTGCACTGTGCCAGAATCAGGTTCAATTTCGCCGGTCAACATCTTGAGAAGTGTGGTTTTTCCGACACCATTGGGGCCGACAAACGCCACGCGGTCGCCGCGCTGCACCCGCAGATCGAAGCCCTGCACGATAACCTTGTCGCCGAAGATCTTGCTGATCCCCTTCGCCTCGATCACCCGTTTGCCCGATTGCGTCCCCGAATCCAGTTCCAACTGCGCAGTGCCTTGGCGACGGATTTGCGCACCGCGTTCATCGCGCAAAGCCGCCAATGCGCGCACCCGGCCTTGGTTGCGTTTGCGACGGGCCGAGATGCCTTCAACCGCCCATTTTGCCTCGGCTTTGATCTTGCGATCCAGCTTGTGGCGGGCGTCGTCTTCCTCGGCCCAAACGGTTTCGCGCCATTCTTCAAAGCCGTCAAATCCGGCCTCGCGGCGCTTGATCTGGCCGCGATCAATCCACAGCGTTGCCCGCGTTAGGGCGCGCAAGAAAGCGCGGTCGTGTGAAATCAAAACGAAGGCGGTGCGGGTGCCTTTAAGTTCTTCTTCAAGCCATTCAATGGCTTGGATGTCGAGGTGGTTGGTCGGCTCGTCGAGCAGCATCAGTTCCGGCGCTTCGGCCATCAGCTTGGCCAGGGCGGCACGACGACGCTCGCCACCCGATGCAATCGACACGAGGGTTTCGGGGTTGAACTTCAGCCCCTCGGCGACCATCGCCACTTTATACTCTTCGCCCTCTGGCAGCATCGAGGCCGCGTAATCGCCCAAGGTTTCAAACCCCGACAGATCCGGGTCTTGCTCCATATAGCCGACATGCACGCCGGGGGGGACCACGCGGACGCCACGATCGGGTTCGACCAGCCCTGCCATCACCTTCATCAAGGTGGATTTGCCCGAACCATTGCGGCCGACCAGCGCCACCCGATCACCGGGTTGGACGACAAGATCAAGCTCGTCAAAAACAGGATTGCCGCCGAAAGTCAGCGAGATGCCAGAAAGCTGGAGGAGGGGTGCGCGTGCCATGCCGCCTGCTAGGGCACCTTTCGGGCGGCGTCAATCGGCGATGGCATGCAAAGCACGCACAGACCTATCCCACGATTGCGCGCAAAGCACGCGCATGCCTATTCAAAAATTGCGCGCAAAGCACGCGCGCGGGCGGGCGGGATTTTTTCGATCTCAACCGCGGTGAACACATGCAGGGTGTCAAGCTGGCGGTCGATCACCGCATGATCGCTGACCCAGCCCGCCATCGCCAGATAAGTGCGCAGCAAAGGCGGCAGGCTTTGCAGGGCGTCGCGCAGATCGAAGGGCGTATCGCGCAACGCCTCGGTAAAACCGAACACCTCGGGGGCTTTTTGCACAGGCATCCAAGCGTTTGGCGCAAGATGGCCGCGCAGCAGGGCCAAAGCTTTGGCATGGGGTTGCCACTCCGCGCCCTCAAAGGATGAGCAGCCAAACAGCAGGCTGACTTGCCCCGCATCGACGATTTGCGCCATTGCCCCCCAAGCCAGCCGCAGAATGTCGGGGTCATGCCAATCGGGATCAAGGCAGAAGCGGCCCAATTCCAGCTTGGCGCCGACAAAGCCATCAAGGCCGCTTAGGCCATAGACCTGTGCGGCATAGCTGGTGGCAAGCGATTGATCGGCACCGAAACACATTAACCGATAGCAGCAGACCAGCCGACCGCTGGGACGCTCCTCTACCAAGACATGCTGGCACTGAGCATCAAAGGCATCGGCATCATAGCCCTGCCCTGCCGCAAGACCACGCCGGGCGAGAAAGCTGCGGTGGCGCAGGGCTTGTGCAAGCGCCACATCACCGGTGGTTTCGGCCAGACGGGCGGTGTAGCGGCCTTTGGTCAATGCAAACATGGGGAGCGTAACCGGGTTTGGAGAAGCGATCTGACCGCTCTACCCTTGCGCAGCAGCCAAGCCGGACGCAAGCCTGATCGCATGCCCGCCCATGAAGGAGACCGCTATGTCGTTGCAAAACCTGACACGACGCGGCGCGCGTGGCCTGATGGCTGTGGCGCTGCCATCGCGGCTCTGCGGCCAAACCACGGCGCGGCATTGGGCAGAACCAGTTGATCTGGCCGGAGTGCCCAATCTGCATCGCGTGACGCCCTTGATCTATCGCAGCGCCCCGCCAAGCGCCGAGGGCTTCCACAACCTTGCCAAAATCGGTGTCAAAACCGTGATCAACCTGCGCCGCACGGTGCATGATTCGCCACTTGCCGTGGGCACGGGTCTGGCGCTGATCCACATCAAGATCACCACCCGCCATGTCACCGATGGGAACGGTGCTAGGATCGCGCTGGCCTTGCGGGCGCTGCGCGATGCCCAAAGCCCCGCCGGCCCGGTCTTGCTGCATTGCACACATGGCGCGGACCGCATCGGCATGATCGCAGCCCCGTGGCGGATGCTGTATCAGGGCAGGAGCCGTGATCAGGCTTTGGAGAAACTGCAACAGGGCGGCTTTGGCTTTCACGCCGTCAGGATCAACATTCCGCAATATCTGCAGCAAGTTGATCTGAACGATCTGAAAACCCGCATTGCGTCGGAGCCAGCCTAGCCGCCCGCCACGCTTGGCTTATCTCAGCAGCTGATCCGCAGTCAGGCCACCAACATTGCCAAACAACTGCTGCAGAATTCCAGCGGCTTTGACGTTATCTTTGGTGACACGGCGCGACAGTGGCACGATCTGACCCTTCTCAAGCCCGAAACGCTCAATATTTTCCACTACACCGGCCTCGGTGAAGCTGATCGCCACCACCTCGCGGTTGACCTCTTTCGGCATAAAGGCGCCCTTGGTCACAAAGCGACTTTCGACATAATACCAGCCAACATCGTTCAGCAGGCCCGAGGCCGAGGGCCGTCCGATCTTGGTCGCCACAGATTCGCGGGTGTCTTTGGCAACGGTGATCAGCGCCAGCTCTTCATCGGTTGGGATATAGCCGTGGTCCCGGGTGATAGGGGCGCAGGCGGCGATCAGCACCATAGTCAGGCCGATCACCCAAGCGCGAAAGGGGCCGCCAGAGGCGATCCGAGCCGATTTACCGAAAAGCTGCGCCATTCCTGCCCTCATCCTCGTGGTCTTGCCCGCACCGATGCCCCAGCCGCTCTTGCGCCAGCCTGATCGGGCCAGTATCGCAGGGAAAAGGCAACGGTTGCCAAGGCCCGTTGCTTTTGGCTTACAGAAGGACGCGGCTCTGTTCAAGAATGGAACGCGGATGCGACCGAAAACACCGGAATAACCCGCATGACTTGATGGGATAGGCCGGAAAAGACCACGATTGGGGAAATCTCGATGACCGATGTAACTGCTTCCAACCCGGGCTTGCCCAGCCAACCCTATCGCTCGGCTTTGGTGTCGGGGCGCAAGGCCCTGCGGTTCAACTTCGCGCCGGATGATGCCGCCCGCCGCCAGATTGCCGCAGCACTGGATCTGATTGATCTGCCAGAGTTCAGCTTTAAGGGCGAATTGACCCCGTTAGGCCGCGCCGATGTGATGCTGCGGGCTGATCTTGCCGCATTGGTGATTCAGCCTTGTTCGGTCACCCTCGCCCCGGTGCGCAGCCGTGTGGCCGATGTGACCCAGCGGCGCTATGCTTATGACTACGCCCAGCCCGACGCGGATGAGCTGGAAATCCCAGAGGATGACACCGAGGCTTTGCCAGAAATCATCGACATCGCGGCGGTGGCGATTGAGGCTTTGGCGCTGGCTTTGCCACTTTACCCACGCGCACGCGGCGCTGAATTTGCCGAGGCCGCTTTTGCTGCCCCCGGCGTAGAGCCGTTGCGGTCCGCCGACCTGAAACCTTTTGCCGGATTGGCCGCATTGGCGGATAAGCTGAAAAAGCCAGATGAGCCGGCGGCTGAATAGGCGGTTTGGCGCGATCCGCGACCCTTTGCAGAAAGGGGGTTGCACGTGGCGGAAATCTGACTATGTTCCGCGCCTCATTGAGAGCTTTGTTGCGCGGTCGTTCTATGTGTAGCAAGACTCTGAAATCAAACTAAAATCCGGGGCCTGTCCCCCACTATCCGAGGTCGTGACATGGCTGTCCCGCAGAACCGCACCACCAGCTCCAAACGCAACATGCGTCGCTCGCATGACGCATTGGTTGCAGGCAACCCGCAAGATTGCACCAACTGTGGCGAACTGAAGCGCCCGCACCACGTTTGCCCGTCTTGCGGTCATTACGATGCGCGCGAAGTTGTCGCCACCAAAGCCGTGGAAGTAGACGAGGACGCGGCGTAAGCCGCCCTTAGTCCTGCTTGCGCCTCGTGGAAACCGGATCAGAAACTCCGTCTAAGCTTGGTGCAAGTGGCATCGTCATTTCTGTTGATGCGATGGGATCAGATCGCGGGCCGGTGGCAGTTGTCGCCGGTCTCGTGCTGTCTGCCGCGCAACTGCCGGATGCGAGCTTTCTGCTGCATGGTGATTCTGCGATTGTAGCGCCCTTGCTGGCGAAGCACCCGGAATTGGCGTCTCGAGTCACTCTGCGCCACGCTCCGCGCGTGGTGTCGATGAGCGATAAGCCGTCTCAGGTGATGCGCAGCGGTCAGGGCACCTCGATGTGGTCCTGCATTGATGCGGTGAAGGACGGCGAGGCGACGGTTGCGGTATCGTGTGGCAATACCGGGGCGCTGATGGCGGTGTCGATGATCCGTCTGCGCAAGCTGCCGGGCGTCAACCGCCCGGCGATTGCCTGCATGTGGCCCTCGCGCAATCCTGGCGGCTTTAATGTGATGCTGGATGTTGGCGCCGATATCAAAGCCGAAGCCGCTGATTTGCTGCAATATGCCGCGATGGGGGCATCCTATGCCCGCAACGGCATGAAACTGACGCGCCCGCGCGTCGGGCTGCTGAATGTCGGCACTGAAGAACACAAAGGCCGCGCCGAGCTGAAAGAGGCCAATGATCAGTTGGCCGTGGCCGCCGAGGCGGGTGGCTATGAATACATCGGCTTTGTCGAGGGTGGCGATTTGCCGTCTGACCGGGTGGATGTGATCGTCACCGACGGGTTCACCGGCAATATCGCGCTGAAAACAGCCGAAGGCACCGCCAAGCTGATTTCAGACTTTATGAAAGAGGCGTTCAACGCGGGCATCCTATCGAAGTTTGCGGCCCTTCTGGCGTTGAATTCACTGAAACGCCTGCAACGCCGGATGGACCCGCGTCGGGTCAATGGCGGGATTTTTCTGGGGCTGAACGGCACCGTGATCAAATCGCACGGCTCTGCCGATGCAACTGGCGTCGCCGCTGCCATCACCCTCGCATACCAGTTATCCAACGCGGGCTTTCTGGAAAGGCTTGCGGCACGGGTTGCATCGACCGGGCGCGCGGGGCAGGATGCCCATGCTGAGATCGGCGCAGATGGGGCGGAGGCAAAGTCCAACGAATGACAATACGCGCCGTTGTAAAAGGCGTCGGGCATTATCTGCCCGACCGGATCGTGCCGAACTCCGAACTAGAGGCTTTGGTTGAGACCACCGACGAATGGATCAAGTCCCGTTCGGGCATCGAGCGCCGCCACTACGCCGCCGAAGGCCAGACCACGGCTGATCTGGGGACGCGCGCGGCTTTGGCAGCCCTCGCTGATGCGGGGCTGCACCCCTCTGATATTGATGCGATCATCGTCGCCACTTCGACGGCCGATTTCACCTTTCCCTCCTGCGCCACCACGATCCAAGGTGCCTTGGGCATGACGCGTGGCTTTGCGTTTGATGTGCAAGCCGTCTGCGCGGGTTTCGTGTTTGCTTTGACCAACGCCAATGCGCTGATCCTGACGGGGCAAGCCAAGCGGGTGCTGGTGATCGGCGCCGAGACTTTCAGCCGCCTGATGGATTGGAAAGACCGCTCGACCTGCGTTTTGTTCGGCGATGGCGCGGGCGCGTTGGTGCTGGAAGCCGCCGAGGGCGCGGGTGACAACAGTGATCGCGGCATCCTTGCCACCGATCTGAATTCCGATGGCCGTTATGGCAATCTGCTTTACGTCGATGGTGGCAGCTCAACAGGCACCACCGGCCATCTGCGGATGCAGGGCAAAGAGGTTTTCCGCCACGCCGTCGAAAAGCTGGCCGAAACCGCGCATACTGCCTTGGCGAAAATCGGCATGACCGGCGACGATGTCGATTGGATCGTGCCGCATCAGGCGAACATCCGCATCATCGAGGCGACTGCAAAGCGCATGCAGCTTGGCATGGATCATGTGGTGGTGACGGTGCAAGATCACGGCAACACCTCGGCCGCATCGATTCCCCTCGCGTTGTCGGTTGGCCGCGCGCGCGGCCAGATCAAGCAGGGTGACCTGCTGGTTACAGAGGCAATCGGTGGCGGATTGGCGTGGGGCTCGGTGGTTCTGCGCTGGTAATGCGTTGAAATACGCATTTAAGAACGTCTGCCAAGTCACTGTTATTGACTCGCAATTCCAGACCGCGCATCGTATCCGAAAATAACCCTGGGGGGATATGATGAGCGAGAAGACCTTAACGCGTATGGATTTGTCCGAAGCGGTGTTCCACGAAGTTGGCCTCAGCCGCAACGAATCGTCCGAACTGGTCGAAGCGGTGTTGCAGCACATGTCTGATTCGTTGGCATCGGGTGAGACAGTTAAAATCTCGTCCTTCGGTACGTTCTCGGTGCGCGACAAAACCGCCCGCGTCGGTCGCAATCCGAAAACCGGCGATGAGGTTCCGATCTCGCCGCGCCGCGTGCTGACTTTTCGGCCCTCGCATCTGATGAAAGACCGCGTGGCGGCTGGCAAGAAGTAAGGATTGCAGCGGGTGGAAAAGTCGCCAGACGCCTTCCGCACCATTTCCGAGGTGGCCGATGACCTTCAGACCCCAGCGCATGTGCTGCGGTTTTGGGAAAGCCGTTTCCCTCAGATTCGCCCAGTAAAACGGGCAGGTGGGCGGCGCTATTACCGCCCCGCTGATGTGGCGTTGCTGACCGGCATCAAACGGCTGTTGCATGACGAGGGCTTGACCATTCGCGGCGTGCAGAAAATTCTGCGCGAACAGGGCGTGCGGCATGTGGCTGGTTTGTCCGGTCAGCCTATACCGGATGATATCGACATGGATGCCGAAGCCGCGTTAGAGGCGGCACTGGCCTCTAATTTCGGCTCCCGGGATGAGGTCGATCTGCCGCCCAAAAAGGCCACGACAGCCACCATCGTCGCGTTGGAAACCGCCCTGCGCCGCAGCGAGCCTAAATCAGAACCCGAGCCCAGCTTCAACTTCGCCGATCTGGTCGGGGATGCGGGCGATGCGGTAGAGGTTGAACTGCTTGAGGTTGAACCGGAAAGCTCCGAAGTTGTCACACTGGTTACGACAACTATCGCAGTGGAAACCATTGAAGTTGCAACAAAATCGAAAAGCCAAGCCAAGTCTCCGCTCTGGCCTGCCGATGCTCCGCTGATCAAGCGTCTGCGCGCCCTGCCCGTGCATACTTTGCAAGATCGGCAGACCGATCTGCATGTCTTGCGCGCCCGTTTGATTTCACTTCGCGCGCGCTTGCGGGCCGCCCCGCGCCACCCCAGAACATAGCATTGATCGTCTTGCGCTTTCCTGCTTGCTCCCGCCCGGAATATCAGTATGTAGACCGCGTGTCGGGCCATAGCGCAGCCTGGTTAGCGCGTCCGTCTGGGGGGCGGAAGGTCGAGAGTTCAAATCTCTCTGGCCCGACCAAATCGAAAACCGCCCGCCTGCCAACCAGCAGCGCGGGCGTTTTCGTTTAGAGGATAAAGTGATGAGCCAACCCGGCGTGCTACCTGCCCAAAGCCTGCGCGGCCTGATTGCCAGCGGAGCGATCACCGCCAGCCCAGCGATTAATCCCGAACAAATCCAGCCCGCCAGCCTTGATCTGCGGCTTGGCAGCGTGGCCTACCGCGTCCGCGCGTCGTTCCTGATCGGTAAGGGCCGCACAGCCGCGGACCGCATCGCCGAATTTGAGATGCACCGCATAGACCTCACCCAAGGTGCTGTGCTGGAAAAAGGCTGCGTCTATGTCGTGCCGTTAATGGAAAGCCTTGCCCTGCCGCAAGGCATCACCGCCGTCGCCAATGCCAAATCCTCCACTGGGCGGCTCGATTTGCTGACAAGGCTGATCACCGACGGCGGCACCGAATTTGACCGCATCGCCGAGGGCTATCATGGCCCGCTTTATGCCGAGGTCTGCCCGAAAAGCTTCTCGGTGCTGGTGCGGGCAGGCCAACGCCTGAACCAGATCCGCTTCCGCCAAGGCCAAGCCGTGCTGTCCGATGCCGAACTGACAGCGCTAAACGCCAAAGACCCCCTTGTCTCCGGCGAAGCCCTGATCTCGGAAGGCCTCGGCTTCTCAGTCGACCTTAAGCCCGCCAAGGGCGATCTGGTCGGCTACCGCGCCAAGCCGCACACCGGGGTCGTCGATCTCGACAAAATCGGTTATTATCCCGCGCCTGAGTTCTGGGAGGAAATCCATTCCCAAAACGGCCGCATCATCCTGGATCCCGGCGCATTCTATATTCTGGTGTCCCGCGAAGCCGTCACCATACCACCCGACTACGCCGCCGAAATGGCCCCGTTCTTGGCCATGGTGGGCGAATTCCGCGTGCATTACGCAGGCTTCTTCGACCCCGGTTTTGGCCATGCCGAGGCAGGTGGTGCGGGCAGTCGTGGCGTTCTGGAAGTGCGCTGCCATGAGGCCCCGTTCGTGCTGGAACATGGCCAGATCGTCGGGCGGCTGGTCTACGAGCGGATGGCCGAGCGCCCCGAAACCCTTTATGGTCGCGAGATTTCATCAAACTATCAAGGTCAGGGCCTAAAGCTTGCCAAACAGTTCACCACGACATAACCGGAAACCCGATGGCCCCGCTCTCTGGCATCACGATCATCGATCTCACTCATGTGCTGGCAGGCCCCTATTGCAGCATGACACTGGCCGATCTGGGCGCTCGGGTGATCAAGCTGGAGCGTCCCGGCAGTGGCGACGATACCCGGTCTTTTCCACCCTTCATCGCAGGGGAAAGTGCCTATTTCGCGGCGCTGAATGCCGGGAAAGCCTCGATCAGCCTTGATCTGAAGGCAGACGATGACCGCGCGATTTTTGAACGGTTGTTGGCGCGGGCCGATGTGGTCTTGGAAAACTACCGCCCCGGCGTGATGGAGCGGCTGGGCT
This sequence comes from Cypionkella sp., assembly GCF_030652235.1. Lineage (GTDB taxonomy): Bacteria > Pseudomonadota > Alphaproteobacteria > Rhodobacterales > Rhodobacteraceae > Cypionkella. The sequence continues at coordinate 99,778 of NZ_JAUSBA010000022.1, read as the reverse complement.
ATGGCTATGACTACCTGCACGCCAAACACCCCCGGCTGATCTATGGTGCGGTGTCTGGCTTTGGCCACACTGGCCCCGATGCCGCGAAACCCGCCTATGACATGGTGGTGCAAGCGCGCGGTGGGGTGATGAGCATCACCGGCGAAGAAGGTGGCCCGCCCGTGCGCGTCGGGGCCTCTATCGGTGACATCGTGGCAGGGATGTTTCTGGCGCAGGGCGTGTTGGCGGCACTTTACGATCGCGAAAAAACCGGATTAGGCGCTAAAATCGACATCGCCATGCTGGATGCGCAACTGGCCATTCAGGAACACAGCGTCGCTATCACCACCGCCACTGGCACGCCTCCGGGCCGCACCGGCGCACGGCATCCCACCATCACGCCGTTTTCGACCTATCGCGCGGCGGACGGGTTTTTCGTGATCGCGGCGGGCAATGATGCGATGTTTGCCACGCTTTGCACCGCACTCAACCTGCCGCTTGCTACCGATCCGCGCTTTGCGACCAACGCCGCCCGCTGCGACCACCACGCGTTGCTAAAACGGTTGATCGAGGCCGTGACCTTGGGCGCCCCCGCAGCGCATTGGATCGCCACGCTGGAAGCCGCTCACTTGCCTACAGGCCGGGTGCAAGACATGGGCCAGGTGTTGCAAGACCCGCAATTGCTGGCGCGTCACATGGTGCTGCCCGTGGCCGCAAACCCCGGCGGCCCCAGCTTTACCGCCGCAGGCAATCCGATCAAAATGTCTACGCTGGATGAGATCACCGCCCGCGCCCCTGCCCCACGGCTTGATGGCGACCGCGCCGCAATCCTTGCTTGGCTGAACGGCGCAGACCGCGCCTGATATGCCGCGAACAGGCAATGATGCGACGCAGATCCAGCTTAGGGTTTGCCTCAGAACAATGAGGGTCGCATGACACATCCGGTAAGGATCGACCAAGCTAACCTGCCCGACATGACGTGGGACAATGCCGCGCGCGGAACCATACGTTGGAAAACCCTGATCTCCGGCGATGTTACCGCGAGCGATACATTGGTTTGCGGCATCGCTTTGATGGCCAAGGGCGACACTTTAGCCCTGCATTCTCACCCGCAGCCAGAGCTTTACTTCGGCCTTGAAGGCGAAGTTGACGTGCAGATCAACGGCACCGCCCATAGCCTGAAACCCGGCGTTGCTCTTTTCATTCCCGGCGATGCCGTGCATGGAGTGCTGGCCGCCGATCAACCGGTGCGCTGGTTCTACACTTTCGCCGCCGATGCCTTCCCCGATATCGCCTATACGTTCGCCTGAAGTGAGGATGCCATGACCGAAGCCGCACAAGCCACCACCCAAGATGCCCTCGTCATTTTCACCCCCTCGGGCAAGCGCGGGCGGTTTGCGCATGGCACGCCAGTGCTGACAGCCGCGCGTCAGTTGGGCGTCGATCTTGATTCTGTCTGCGGTGGGCGCGGGATTTGCTCGAAATGCCAGATCACACCGGGCTACGGCGAGTTTTCCAAGCATGGCGTTACGGTTGAGGCGGATGCTTTGAGCGAATGGAACAGCGTCGAGGAACGCTACAAATCCAAGCGCGGCATGATGGATGGCCGGCGTCTGGGCTGTCAGGCCTGCGTGATGGGCGACGTCGTCATCGACGTGCCGCCAGAATCTCAGGTGCACAAGCAGGTGATCCGCAAGTCGGCGTCACAGCGCGATATCGTGATGGACCCCGCCACCCGCGCGCTTTACGTCGAGGTTGCCGAACCCGACATGCACGAACCCACAGGGGATTTTGAGCGGCTTGTGACCGCGCTGCAAGCGCAATGGGGCGTGGGCGAGGTTGCCGCCGAACTGCCGATCCTGCGCCGTTTGCAACCGGCTTTGCGCAAGGGCGAATGGAAAGTCACCGTGGCGCTGCACAAAGGCAACAACGACGCCCGCCACCGCATCCTTGATATCTGGCCGGGGTTCCATGAGGGCAAGCTGTATGGCCTCGCCATCGACCTGGGCTCCACCACAATTGCCGCTCATCTCTGCGATCTGCATGATGGCTCGGTGCTGGCGTCTTCTGGTGTGATGAACCCGCAAATCCGCTTTGGTGAAGACCTGATGAGCCGGGTATCCTATGCGATGATGAACCCCGGTGGCGATGTTGAAATGACTGCCGCCGTGCGCACCGCTTTGAACGGTCTGATCCAGTCGATCGCGACCGAAGCCAAAATCGTGCCGACCTCGATTTATGAGATCACCTTCGTCTGCAATCCGGTGATGCACCATTTGCTGCTGGGCATTGATCCAGTGGAGTTGGGCCAAGCCCCGTTTGCGCTGGCGACCTCGGGTTCGCTGGTGCTGGACGCCGCTGACCTCGACATTCAGGCGGTTAACCCTGCCGCCCGCGTCTATATCCTGCCCTGTATCGCGGGCCATGTTGGCGCGGATTGCGCCGCTGTCGCCTTGTCGGAAGAGCCCAACAAGTCAAAAGAAATGGTGCTGATCGTCGATGTTGGCACCAATGCCGAACTTCTGCTTGGCAATGAAACCCGCGTGCTGGCCTGTTCTTCCCCCACCGGCCCGGCCTTTGAAGGCGCGCAAATCTCGTCCGGTCAACGCGCGGCTCCTGGCGCAATTGAGCGGGTGGAAATCGACCCTATCACCAAAGAACCGCGCTTCCGCGTCATCGGCAGCGATCTGTGGTCCACAGATCCCGGCTTTGCCGCTGCCACTGCTGGCAGCGGCATCACTGGCATCTGCGGCTCTGGCATCATCGAAGCCGTGGCCGAGATGCGCATGGCGGGCCTTGTCGACCAAGGTGGCCTCGTCGGTGGCGCCGATCAAACCGGAACCAACCGCTGTATCCCCGAAGGTCGCACCCATTCTTATGTGCTGCACGACGGCACTGCGACCGGCGGCCCGATGATCACTGTCACCCAAGGCGATATCCGCGCCATCCAACTGGCGAAAGCAGCGCTTTACGCCGGGGCCAAGCTGCTGATGGATGAGATGGGCATTGAGACCGTCGAAAAGGTCGTTCTTGCAGGCGCGTTCGGCGCGCATATCAGCCCGAAACACGCGATGGTTTTGGGCATGATCCCTGATGTGCCGCTGGATAAAGTGATCAGCGCGGGCAACGCGGCGGGCACAGGCGCGCGCATTGCGCTCTGCAATGTTGGCGCGCGCGATTATATCGAGGCGACGGTGCATCAGATCCACAAAGTCGAAACCGCCATCGAGCCGCGCTTTCAAGAACACTTCGTCAACGCTTCCGCCATCCCGAACGCGGTCGATACCTTCCCGGAACTGTCGAAAATCGTCACCCTGCCGCATGTCAGCTTCAACACATCGGGCGCGGGCAGCGGCGGCCGACGCAGACGCCCTTGACCTATCCGCAGCCATCCCTAAGTTGACAGTCTATGGATGATCCAATCGCACAGCTACTCTCCCGGATTGCCGCGCAGGATCGCATAGCATTCCGGCAAATCTATTCAAGTGCCTCTGCGAAACTTATGGGCGTGCTCTTGCGTATCTTGGGAAACCGGGCAGAAGCGGAGGATGCGTTGCAAGAGGTGTTCACAAGGGTATGGCTGCGGGCAAATCGGTATGAAGCCGATAAAGGCCGTGGCATGACCTGGCTGATAGCTCTTGCCCGCAACCACGCGATTGATCGGCTGCGCGCGCGCCGCGAAACTCAATCGGGCGATGAAGATGCGATGAACGCGGTGATTGATACCGCGCCGCACGCCGAAACCCGGCTGATTGCGGCGGGCGAGGTCAAGCGTATCAACCAATGTTTTGAGACGTTGGAAGCCGAGAAGGCCGCAGCCCTGCGTGGCGCCTACCTGACGGGCACTTCGTATCTCGACCTTGCCGCCCAATTCAACGTGCCCCTGAATACCATGCGCACTTGGTTGCGCCGCAGTCTGTTGAAGCTGAAGGAGTGCATGGAACAATGACCAGCGCTCCTCTCGAACTGCCAGAACATGAGGCACTCGCCGCCGAATATGTGCTGGGCGTGCTTGGTCTTGCCGAGCGCACGGCTGTGGAATCGCGCCTAAAGCGCGAGCCTGCATTTGCAGCCTTGGTGCATGATTGGCAAAATCGCCTGTCCGATCTGAACGACGATTACGCCGAGTCCCCCGCCCCCAACCTACTGCCGCAGATTGAGGCGCGGCTGTTCCCGCAAACCGTTAAAGTCCGCCGCTGGTTTGGTTGGGCTGCGGGGGCTTTGACCGCAGGCGCGATTGCCGTCGCGGCCTTCGTCATGCTGCCCCCACCCATGCCACCTGCCCCGACGATGACAGCCGAACTTTCCGCCGAGGCCTCGCCGCTGCGCTACGCCGCTGCCATAGCGGGCGATCAGTTGACGCTGACTCGTTTGGCCGGAACCGATGCCGAAGCTGGCAAAGATTACGAATTGTGGATCATTGAGGGCGACAAAGCTCCGGTGTCCTTGGGCGTGCTGACCGCGGCTTCGGTGACCATTCCAGCACCCCAAGCCGCTGCGGGTTATATCTTGGCGATCACCCTAGAACCCAAAGGCGGGGGCCCAGATGGCAAACCGACTGGGCCGGTCCTTGCCGCAGGGCCGCTGAAAACCATCTGAAAAACCAATGGTTTCAGATAAATCTTCTCTATCGTAAAATAATCGAAAAAAAATCATGGCGGCTGAAACTTTTCAGCCGCCTTTTACGTTCCTTCATCACTAGGCAAGGCAGTCTTGCCCTTCAACCAACAAGAGGTAACACAATGAACGCTTCCCGTATGGTCAAAGCCGCAATGGCAACCGCGTTTCTCGCGCTCTCGTCCGGCATGGCGCTGGCCGAAAATCCGATGGTCGGTGGCGCAGAAATGTTCCCCGAGAAAAACATCGTGGAAAACGCTGTGAACTCGAAAGACCACACCACGCTGGTCGCAGCCGTAACCGCTGCGGGCCTGGTTGAAACCCTGTCGGGCGCTGGCCCATTCACCGTTCTGGCCCCAACCAACGAAGCTTTCGCCAAACTGCCCGCAGGCACGGTTGAGACTTTGTTAAAGCCGGAGAATAAAGACAGCTTGGTCAAAATCCTGACCTGCCATGTCATCGCCGCCAATGCGATGTCGGGCGATATCGCAGGCATGATCAAAACCGATGGCGGCACCCATATGGTGGACACCGTCGGCGGCTGCAAACTGGCGCTGACCGAGAAAGACGGCGCAATCATGATCACCGACGAGATGGGCAATGTCGCCAATGTGACTCAAGCCGACGTCAAGCAATCCAACGGCGTTATCCATGTGATCGACACGGTTCTGCTGCCGAAGATGTAATCTTCGCAGCTGAATTTGTGGCGCGGCTCCCCGTCGCGCGACAACACTGGTCGGACCATCCTAGTCCCCACGAAAGTCCGACCAGATGAAGGGCCTTGCAGAGCAATCTGCAAGGCCCTTTGCGTTTTGAACCGGGTTGACTAAGCTGACCGCAGTACGGTTCGTATTTTCCAAGGATTCGACCAATGCGTGATTTCTCAATTTTGCGCGCTATTCCATTGTTTTTGCTATTTCTTCCCAGTCTCGCGCTTGCCGATGGCCGCACCATTATCGTGCTGGATGGCTCTGGCTCGATGTGGGGCCAGATCGATGGCAAACCGAAGCTTGAGATCGCGCGTGAGGCTTTGGCCGAAGTGCTGAAAACCATTCCCGCCGATACCGAGTTGGGCCTGATCGCCTATGGCCACCGCTCGAAAGGATCATGCGACGACATTGAAACGCTGGTCGCCCCGGCCACAGGCACCGCGCCCGCCATCGCCGCCGCTGCAGACAAGATGCAATTCCTTGGCAAAACCCCGCTGACCGACGCCGTGCGCCGCGCCGCCGCCGAACTGCATTCCACCGAAGAAAAAGCCACCGTCGTGCTGATCACCGATGGCATTGAAACCTGTGAAGGCGACCCCTGCGCTTTGGCGCAAGAACTCGAAACCTCTGGCGTTGATTTCACGGCGCATGTGGTGGGCTTTGGTCTGACCAAGGACGAAGGCAACCAAGTCGCCTGCCTCGCCGAAGACACTGGCGGCCAATACATCACCGCCGATGATCTCGACAGCCTGGCGGTCGCGCTGCAAGCCACCGTGATCTCTGCGCCTGCGCCGGAACCTGTGCCAGTCCCTAAACCCAGCAAGCCCGCGCAGTTGAAGATCAACTTCGCACCCAAAGTGCTGTTGGCTCCCGGTGTCGCCAAACCCGATGACACTTCGCAAGTGAACTGGGAGATCTATGCGATCAACCCCGATGGCAGCACGAGCGACCGCGTCACAACCGAATACAATGATTTCAAAGGCTATATAGAACCCGGCAGGTATCGCCTGATCACCACCCTCGATTCCACCCAAGCGACCACAGACATCACCCTGACCGCCGATACTCTCAGCGCGCCGGAAGTCGTGGTCAACGCCGCCCGCGTCATCTTGCACCCGAAAGGCACCGAAGGTGGGGAGATTGAACCCGACGCCAGCCTGAACTTCACCACAACTTCCGGCGTCAACACAACCTTCTATGGCGACACCCGCGTCTATCTGCCCGCAGGTGAGGTCACGCTGACCGCAGGTCTTGGCCTTGCCAGCCAGACCGAAACCCTGGCCCTCACCCCCGGCCAACTGCTGGAAAAGGATGAAATCATCCAAGTCGGCCTTGCCGCAATTGAGGGCTATTATGTGGAAGGCATGGTGATCGAAGGCACCGCGCATCAGATCAGCATCAGATCCGCCAAGAAAAGCATTGACGGCAGCCGTGAGAATCTGACCACCGCTTACGGCACCGGCAACCAAACCAAACTTTCGCCGGGCGATTACATCGCCTATGTCGAACTGGGTGCGGCCTCTGCCGAAGTGCCGTTCAGAATCAAGGCTGGCGAGCGTACCGATGTCGCGGTGATCCTAGAGGCTGGCGTTCTGGCCTTCACAGCGCCTGGTGCTTCAGAAGTGCAGATTTTCTCGGCCAAAAAAGACATCAACGGGAACCGCAAATCGCTGTTCCACAACTACAACGCCGAAGACCAAACCACGCTGCCCGGCGGCGATTATGCCATCGTTATCACCAAAGACGGCACCGAGACCGAAGCCCTCGCCACGGTCAAACCCGGCGAGCGCACAGAGATCAACATGCCGTAAAACCAACTGCGCGCTTTCACCAAACCACCTTGACGCGGGCGAGTGGCTAGCATACCTGAACAATATTGCGGGTGTAGCTCAATGGCAGAGCAGCAGCTTCCCAAGCTGAATACGAGGGTTCGATTCCCTTCACCCGCTCCATCCTATCCCATTGATGTTAGATAAAACCCTTGCATTACGGGTAGTTGTGCCGCTTTTAGTGCCAAAGCTGGTGCCGGAATGGGGTTTAGCGATGGCCGGAAAACTGCGATACTGGAAAGAAAAAGACGGTAGATTCTGGGCGCGGATCGCGGTGCCGGTTCGGTTGCGACCGTTCTTAGATAGTCCGCGCAGTGAACTTCTAGAGCCTCTTGGCGGTGATCGCCGCGCTGCGCTGCGCCTTCATCCGGCAGCGGTTGCGAGGTTACAGCTTGAAATCGCAACGGCAGAGCAACGCGCAAACAGCGCCAATCCAGCGCCGCTCAAGCACGCATCACCCCGCACTGCAATCACCACGGCAGACTTCGGGCGCGCTGTCTGGCAGCGCTATTTGACGGCTCTTGAAGCAGACGACGCCAACCGCGAACTTTATCCTAGCAAGGCCGAGATCGCAGCCGAGCTGGCGAAGCTAGAGCAACGGGCTAAAGCTGGCGAGATCGGCGGCGAACCTTTGGCCCTGCTTGACGCATCGCTTGACTTCCTGCGCCTTAAGGATGCGCGCGCTACTGATCAGTTCAGGTGCGCCAGTTCGTGGTTTTGCTGGCGTGCCGTCTCATATTCGCGGCTGATCCGCTTGGCATTCCCGTCGAGGATGGCAAAGATTTCGCGCGGAATCAGCCGCCAGAATTGATCATAGTCTAGGCCAGAGGCAAGCCAATGGCCTAGAAGTTGCTCTACGAAGTCTGCACTTTCCGGGGCTTCGTGACCGGGGCTGCGTTTCCCGGTTCAGCGGCTGGAAAGGCTGCAGTTGCAGCCCGCGATAGCAGGCTCACAGCCTCAGCCACGCCAACCTCATCCATGATATCGCCAGCCTCGGCCTCAGTGACAGCCACGGCATGAGATAGGCCAGCCCAGAACATGCGCCGAACACGGCGAATATCGGATGGATCAGCCTGCAATGCCGCCAGCCCGGTCAGCAGGGTTTCCCCCGCCGCGTTCCTGATACATGCACATCGCGTTGGTGGTCATAGCGATGGCGAGGGATTTAGCCGTGTTGATTTCGGGGCCAATGCCCAAGGCGCAGCGATGCCCTGCGCGGTGCTGTTCACCATCAGCGGGTTCTCCGGCCATAGCCTGCAAGCCCCACGAGCGATTGCCCCCGGTTCGCATCGCGCGCCACTGCAACAGCCTCACCACGGGTGCCTCCACTGGACATAACCTTGCCGAATGCTTTCTTACCTGCGCCACCGCCCGCCAGCTTGGTGCTGACAATGATGCTGCCCTTAAGGTGCCCGTCATCCACCGGCGCAAACCCGCGCGCCAGTTCGGCCATTGGTTCAGCCGCCTTTGCCAGCGCCCGCCGCATGACCTGCTTGGCAACCGCCTTGGTCATGTCAGCAAGCGCGGCGTCCAATTCCTTGAACCCTTCCAGCGTGACGGTGGTTCTCATGCCGCACCCGTCGCACTGATTTCCAGCCATTGGCGACGGCCCGCAACCTACCGACACGGTTGTGAAGCCACCAGCGGGCGGCGTTGAAGGTCCTGCAGCGCGACCTGCCGCGCCGGGATGCCTGCCGCCGCATGGTCGATCTGTTGTTCATCGCCCACGAACGGGCCTGTGAGGCCGAACTGGCGCACCTGCTCGCCGCAGACCTTGCCTGCGGGACCCTGCCAGATCCTGAGGCCCTGACGTTGCGGTTAACGCCGCGACACATGACGTTGCCCCAAGATGTCGCTGTGGCCCACCCATCCCTCACCAGCTTCGATGCTCTTCTGGGGGGCGCCGCATGACCGCCCGCGACCGCCTTGGCCAAACTGGACAAGTTCGACCTGATCATTCTCGATGATATCACTTACGCCCACAAGGATCAGGCCGAGACCGGCGTCCTCTTCGAGCTGATCGCCCGGCGCTACGAATACCGCAGCATCGCCATCGCCGCCCACCAACCCTTTAGCGGCTGGGATCAGATCTTCCCGGACAAAGCCATGACCGTCGCCGCCATCGACCGGCTGGTCCATCACGCGACAATCCTGGAAATGAACGCCGAAAGCTTCCGACAGCGCACCGCTGCCGCCAGCAAACTGGCCCATGATCAAGCACCGGCGACAACCACCAACGACAACCTAACCGAAGGAGAAATCTGAACCAGTCACCTCAATCTACGCTAACCCCATCGGCCTCAAACCGGCTAAGGTGGTTGTCGCACCCGGACAAACTGGTTGACGCGCTACACAATACCGAGTCAGCAAAAAAGAACTTTCTGACCAGTCAACCGCCAATCAAGCATTCTGGACCCAAGACACGCCTGCGATCTTGCGCTGATCAGAACCAGTTTACTCATGCCGCGGCCAAATGCCTCGACCAAAACCACTCAAGAAACTGAACAAAAACAAGGCCCGGTGAATCCGATGCTTCCTTACGGAACCAAAACACCCGTTTTTGTGACTTTTAATGGTCGTTTTTCACAGACCACGCAGACGACACTTACGCGTCCAACTCCGCGTCCCAATACAGATAATCGATCCAGCTGTCATGCAGGTGGTTCGGCGGAAAGCGGCGGCCATGGCCCTGCATTTCCTCTGCCGTAGGCATCCTTGGCACTTTTGCCAGATGCAGCCCGGCTTGTTTCAGCGTCCGCGAACCTTTGCGCAGATTGCAGGGCGAGCAGGCCGCCACCACATTCTCCCAACTGGTAACGCCACCTTTCGAGCGTGGCAGCACATGATCAAACGTCAGATCACCCTTGGCCGCACAATATTGGCAACAAAATTCGTCGCGCAGAAAAAGATTAAAGCGCGTGAAGGCCACGCGCTTTTGGGGTCTTACATAATCCTTCAGCACCACCACCGAAGGTATGCGGAACTCTTGTCGCTGGCTTCGCACCACCTGATCGTATTCTGCCAAAATCTGCACCCGGTCCAGCACCGCCGCCTTGATCGCCTCTTGCCATGGCCACAGCGACAGCGGGTAATAGCTTAAGGGGCGGAAATCCGCATTAAGCACCAGCGCCGGAAATTGCTTCAGCGCCGCGGGGTCGCGTACAAACTGGGTCCTAAAATCGCCGTCCATTCCGCAAGAGACTCCGTATTTCAACAGTCGTCAACAGGGTGCAGTCGTCTTAAGCCCAACCATATCTGGCGTTTTGCCAAGCGCAAGCCCAAGATATGCGGCAATCTGCCCAGCTTTGATCACAACAGAATGACAGCAAGCCAAGATCGCTGTCTGCGACCCAGTTTTGTGCAATCCGCAATGCTTGGCTTACCTTTTCCCGCCGATCTTGGCCTTGGCCCTTCCCAGACCGGGCGCGCGTCGCTATCACGCCAGTAGCCCCAAGGAACTTGATGCCCCCAAACTTGATGCCGAGGAATCTGATGCCCCTGTCGCGCCGTGCCCTGCTGTCTCTCAGTCTCAGCGCCCTGACGCTTGCCGCCTGTGGCGGGCCCAGACCGCCGAAATTGGAACCCGCTTCCGGCGACACGCCCGAGATGCATGCGCTGATCCAGAAATGGGCGCACATTCACGACATCCCGGAAAGCCTGTTGCATCGTCAAATCCGCCGCGAAAGTGGCTACAATCCAAAAGCACACAACGGCCCCTATTACGGCCTGCTGCAAATCCACCCGCAAACCGCCGCCACCATGGGCTATCACGGCCCGGCCTCTGGCTTGCTCGATGCCGAAACCAACCTGCATTACGCCGGAAAATACCTGCGCGGCGCGTGGCTGGTGTCGCGCGGCAATGAAGACCGCGCGATGATGTGGTATGCCAAAGGCTATTACTATGAGGCCAAGCGCATGGGCCTGCTGGAAAAGACCGGATTGCGGGGCTAGGGCCGGAAAACGAAGCCGTTTTCCGGCACGATTTTCCGTGTCGGAAATCGCCCTTACGCCGTCAAAGTGTTAATTTTTCCTTAAGTTGACCATATCAACACGCTGATAACACAGTATATTTTTTAGCCCCGAGTTGGGACCTCAATACCAAGCATCCCCAACCGAAGCCTTCTTTGCCTCAACAAACTCAGCCAACCCTTGGGCTATTCCCGCGTCCAAATCTGGCGCCTCAAACTCCGCCAGCCGCTTTTTCCACAGCTTGTTGGCCCGGCTGGCAGCATCCAGAGACCCGGCCGCCTCCCATTTTTCAAACGGCTCATTATCCGACAAATCGCTGTCCCAAAACGCGGTCTCATAATGCGCCATCGTATGGGCGCAGCCAAAGAAATGATTGCCCGGCCCGACTTCCGCAAACGCCTCGACAGCCAGCTGATCATCATCAATCTTCACGCCGTCCAGATAAGAATGCAGGCTGCCGCACAGATCCGCATCCAGCATGAATTTCTCATAAGACATGCTCAGCAAGCCATCCAGAAACCCCGCCGAATGCAGGATAAAATTCGCTCCGCAATGGATCGCGGCCAGCATGCTCATTGTGCCCTCCATCATCGCCTGCGCGTCCGGCAGCTTTGAGGTGGTAAAATTCCCCGAACACCGCAAAGGCAATCCCAACCGCCGCGCCAGCTGCCCGATCACCATGCTGCCAATCGCAGGCTCTGGCGTGCCGAAGGTCGGGCTGCCAGACCGCAAGCTCATCGACGACAGGAAGTTGCCGAAAATCACCGGCGCCCCCTTGCGTTCCAGCTGCGTCAGCGCGCAACCCGCCATCGTCTCGGCCAAAGATTGCGCGATGCCGCCCGCACTGGTCACCGGCCCCATTGCACCGCCGAGGATGAAGGGCACCACAACCGCCGCCTGATTGGCCCGCGCATAGGCGCGCAGGGCGTTGGTCATGGTGCCGTCCCAGACCAAGGGAGAATTGACGTTCACGTTGCCAAGGATCACGCAATTCTGGTCAACAAATTCGCGGCCAAAGGCGATCCGGCTCATCTCGATGCTGTCTTCGGCGCGGTCTTCCGAAGTCACCGATCCCATATAGGGCCGGTCCGACAGCGTCAGATGCGCCAGCACCATATCAAGATGCCGCTTGTTCACCGGAATATCGGTCGGCTCGCAGATCGTACCGCCGGAGTGGTGAAAATTGGGCGAGGATTGCGCCAGTTTGATGAAATTATGAAAATCCTCCAGCGTGCCAAACCGCCGCCCGCGATCCAGATCCATCACGAAGGGCGAACCGTAAGCGGGCGCGAACACCACATTCTTGCCGCCGATCTGCACCGAATTGGCCGGGTTGCGGGCATGCTGGGTGAATTCACGCGGGGCAGATTTCAGGATCTCGCGCAGCATCCCCGGCTCGAATTTCACCAGCAGGCCATCGACCTTGGCCCCGGCGCGTTTCCAGTGATCGAGTGCCACCGCATCATCGCGAAATTCGATGCCGGTCTCGGCCAAAATCCGGTCGGCGGCGTGTTCCACCTTCAGCAGGTTTTCTTCGGACAGCACATCATAGGTCGGGATATTGCGCACAATATAGGGGCGCCCCATCCCGCCGCCCTTCTTCGCCCGCTCCACCTGCCGGGCTTGCCGCCCCGAACGCACGCCTTGAACTGTCATCGCCATCTCCCTCGACACCTGTGTCAAGGATGCGCCGATTGGGGGCGGGGTCGCAGTCAACTCCGACAATTGAAGGTCAGTTTCCGCCGCATCTCAGCGGAAACCGACATTTTGGCTTCAGGTGATCACATCAGGCGTCACGCGGCCCGTATAGCTTTCGATCCCCGCCAGCCTATGCGCGGCGCGGATCACCGGGGCGAGTGCGTCTTGCGGGTCAAGATCAAGCCCGGTGGGCCCTGCCGCATAGCGCTCCAGATACAGCCGCAACGTTGCGCCCTCGGTGCCAGTGCCGGACAAGCGCAGCACGATGCGGCTGCCATCCTCGAACATGATCCGCACGCCTTGGGCTTTCGAGACCGAGCCATCGACCGGATCGGTATAGGCGAAGTCATCGGCGGCTTGCACGGTCAGGCCTTCAAGCTGCGTCCCCGCAAGGCCGGCCAAAGACCCGCGCAAAGCCGCCATCATCGCATCGGCTTTGTCACTGGCAATCGCCTCGAAATCATGGCGGCTGTAGTAGTTACGGCCAAACTTCGCCCAGTGTTCCGCCAGAATCGCCGCCACTGATTGCTTGCGCACGGCAAGGATATTCAGCCACAGCAAAATCGCCCAAAGCCCGTCTTTCTCGCGCACATGGTCCGATCCGGTGCCAAACGACTCCTCGCCACAGATCGTGGCGCGACCTGCATCAAGCAGGTTGCCGAAGAACTTCCAGCCCGTCGGAGTTTCATAACATGCGATCCCCAGCGCGGCCGCAACCCGGTCCGCCGCAGCCGAAGTGGGCATCGAGCGCGCCACCCCTTTCAGCCCCGCTTTATAGCCGGGGGCGAGATGCGCGTTGGCCGCCAGAACCGCAAGGCTGTCGGAGGGCGAGACATAGGCCCCGGCCCCCACCACCATGTTTCGGTCGCCATCACCATCGCTCGCCGCGCCAAAATCCGGGGCATTGGCGCCGAACATCTCATCCATCAGCGCCTTGGCCCAAGTTGGGTTCGGATCGGGGTGCATGCCACCAAAATCCGGCAAAGGCGTAGCATTCACACAAGTGCCTGCCGCAGCACCAAGACGTTTCTCCAAGATTTCAACCGCATAGGGGCCGGTTACAGCGCACATGCTGTCCATCCGTATCCGAAAGCCGCCTTTGAACATCGCGGCAATCGCCGGGAAATCAAACAGGCTTTCCATCAGCGTGGCGTAATCGGTCACCGGATCGACGACGTCAACGATCATGCCCGCCAACTGGCTGCGTCCGATCACCGACAGGTCAACATCCTGCGATTCCACAATGTGATACGCGGTGATTTCTGTCGTACGTTTGTACATCTCTTCGGTGATGCCCTCAGGCGCAGGCCCACCGTTCGACATGTTGAACTTGACGCCGAAATCCTCATTCGGCCCACCGGGGTTGTGCGAGGCCGACATAATGATCCCGCCATCGGTGTTGTTCAGCCGGATCAGATGGCTGGCCGCTGGCGTCGAAAGGATCGCGCCTTGGCCAATGATCACCCGATGCGCCCCATTCGCCGCCGCCATCCGCAAGATCACTTGCGCCGCGCGGTCGTTGAAATAGCGCCCGTCGCCGCCCAGAACGAAGGTCTTGCCGCTGCCATCTTCGTTGCGCGCGCCGACCACATCAAAAATCGCCTGCACGAAATTCTCAAGGTAATGCGGCCCCATGAACACCTGGGTTTTCTTGCGCAGGCCAGAGGTGCCGGGCTTTTGCCCCGCGATCGGTTGGGTGGAAATCTTGGTCATGTGGAGCCTCCGGTAAGCAGCGGTTCAAAGACGAAAACAGATTGCGGCGGCATATTCAGCCGCGTCGTATAGGGTTCTGGCGCAAGATCGGGCCGCGTGCTGTCAAGCACCAACCGCCACTGTGCCGCGGTTTCGGGCAAGCGCAAAGCCACCGCCCCGCCGCCGTTGAACACCACATAAAGCGCGTCAGGCTGATCGGGGCCTTCGGCGGCCATGCGCAATTCCAGCCCAATGCAGCGGAAACTCGGGTCGTGCCAATCGTTTGGGCTGGGGATCGCCGCATCCGCCCTGCGCCAGATCGCATCGGGCAGGCCATCGGCCTGCCGCTTTTGCGAATGCAGAAAGCGGGTTTGCCGCAGCACCGGATGCGCTTTACGCAGGGCGATGAGACTGGCCACGAAATCAATCAGCACGGTGTCGGCATTGCCCCAATCAATCCGCGTCAGGTCATTGTCCTGTGCGTAGGCATTGTTGTTGCCCGCCTGAGAATGGCCCAACTCGTCGCCTGCCAGCAGCATCGGCGTGCCTTGCGACAGCATCAGCGTCGCCAGCAGGTTGCGCTTGCGCAGATCGCGGGCAACCCGGATCGCGGGGTCGGGGCTCGGGCCTTCGATACCCATGTTATCGGCGTGATTGTCGTCATGGCCGTCGCGGTTGTCCTCACCATTGGCAAGGTTGCGCTTGATCGTATAGCTGACCAGATCTTCCAGCGTGAAGCCGTCATGCGAGGTGATGAAATTAACCGAAGCCGTGGCTGGCCTGCGAGAATGGTCGAATTTATCCGCCGAGCCCATCAGGCGGCGGGAAAACTCAGGGGCCAAGCCCGCATCATTGCGCCAGAAGCGGCGCACGCCGTCGCGATATTTGTCGTTCCATTCGGAAAACGGTGCGGGGTAAGCCCCCAGTTGATAGCCACCGGGGCCGATATCCCAAGGCTCGGCGATCAACTTCACCCGCGCCAGAACCGGGTCTTGCCGGATCGCATCGAAAAAGCCGCCTTGGGGATCAAAGCCCGCAGGCTCGCGCCCTAAAACCGAGGCCAGATCAAACCGAAAGCCATCGACATGCACCGCTTGCACCCAATAGCGCAGCGAATCCATCACCATCCGCAGCACCGCCGGGTTGGTCAGATTAAGCGTATTGCCAGTGCCCGCATCATTGGCATAGTGCCGCCCACCTTGGACCAAGCGGTAATAGCTGGTGTTATCAAGGCCGCGGAAAGACAGGGTCGGCCCCCAGGCATCGCCCTCGCCTGTGTGGTTATAGACCACGTCCAGCACCACCTCGAGCCCCGCTGCGTGCAAGGTCTTCACCATCGCCTGCATCTCACGCAAAGGCTGCGCGCCCCCGTAACGCTGCTCGGGCGCGAAGAACCCCATGGTTTGATAGCCCCAGTGATTGCGCAGGCCTTTGGCGACCAGAAAGCGGTCGTCAAAATAGGCCTGCACCGGCAGCAATTCCACCGTGGTCACACCCAAACGCTTGAAATGCTCGATCATCGCCGGATGCGCCAAGCCCGCATAGGTACCGCGCATCGCTTGTGGAATACCGGGGTGGCGCATGGTCAACGCTTTTACGTGTGCCTCGTAGATCACCGTATCGGCCATTGGCACCTGCGGCGGGCGGTCATTGCCCCAATGAAAACCGGGATCGACCACCACCGATTTCGGCACCGCAAAGGCGCTATCGCGGGGATCAAACGAGCCATCGCCACGCGAGGCGCCAATCTTGTAGCCCATCACCGCATCCGACCAACGCAACCGCCCCGCCAAACCCCGCGCATAGGGGTCGATCAGCAGCTTATGCGGGTTAAAGCGCTGGCCCTCATCTGGCACATAGCGGCCGTAGGCGCGCAGACCGTAAAGCTGCCCGGCAGACAAGCCCGCCACATGCAAATGCCAGACATCGCCCTCGCGGTCCGCAAACGGCAAGCGCGCCTGTTCGCGCCGCCCATCCGGCGAATACAGGCACAGCTCCAGTGCTGTGGCATGGGCCGAGAACACCGCAAAGTTCACCCCGTCATCGGTCAACGTGGCCCCCATCGGCCAAGGTCGCCCCGCCGCGGTGGCGTATCCCGATAGGCTCACGCCAGCATATCCTCATAGAGTGCTGCATAAGCGGCGGCAGAGGCCTGCCAGCCCACAGGCTGCTTCATCGCATTTTTCTGCACCTGCGCCCATTGGGATTTATGTGCGTAAAGCTGCAGCAACTGCCGCAGAGCCAGCCCGAACCCCGTCGCATCCACCGGATGAAACACAATCCCGGTCGCCACCCCCGCCGTCAGCGCCGCCGGGCTGGCATGGATCACCGTATCGGCCAAACCGCCGACCGAGGACACCAGCGGCACCGTCCCGTAAGCCAGCCCATACATCTGGGTCAGCCCGCAAGGCTCGAACCGACTGGGCACCAGCACCGCGTCGCCTGCGGCAAACAACCGATGGCTGTAAGCCTCATCATAGCCAATGCGCACCGAAATCCGGCCCGGAAACCGCGCCTCCAACCTCCGCATCGCGGCTTCCAGCAAAGCATCGCCAGAGCCCAAAATCGCCAGACCGCCGCCGCCCGCGATGAAATCGGGGATGCAAACCTCCAGCAGATCAATGCCCTTCTGATCGGTAAGTCGGCTGACGAGAATCGCCAGCGGCCCCGGCACATCCAGCCCCATTTCCGCACAAAACGCCGCGCGGTTGGCGGCTTTGCCTTTCAAGGTTTTCACCGAATAGGGCATGGGCTCCACCTCAGGCGACCAAACCCCGGTATCCACCCCGTTCAAAATCCCCGAAACCGCCTCCGCGCGCTGCGCGATCACCCCCTCCATCCCCATGCCAAACTCGGGCCGCATCAACTCGGCGGCATAGTTGGGGGAAACCGTGGTGATCCGGTCGGCACTGACCAGCCCGGCTTTCAGGCTCGAAAGCCCGCCGTAGTATTCCAACGCGCCCGGATAGAACTGATCAGGCGGCAGGCGCAAATCCAGCAAGGCCTGCGCCGGGGCCCAGCCCTGAAACGCGATATTATGGATTGTCAGCACCGAAGCCACACCGCCGGAGCCGCCGTAGTATAGATAGGCCGGGGCAAAGCCCGCCTGCCAGTCATGCGCGTGCAAGATGTCGGGTTTCCAGCCATCAATGCCGTCGCGCGCCATCCGCGCCGCCACCCACGACAACGCCGCAAACCGCCGCGCATTGTCAAACCAATCGCCACCGGGGCCAGAATACGGCCCACCCTCGCGGTCATAAAGGTGCGGCGCATCCAGCAGCATCACCTGCAAACCACCGATCTCGCCCGCCATCACGCGGGCGTCACCGCCGAACAGGTTTTGCTCGAACCAAACCTCATCCAATTCATCAAGGCGTGGCCGCAACGCCCGGTAGGCTGGCATCAACACCCGCATATCCCAGCCGACTTTCGCCAAAGCCCCCGGCAGCGCCCCAACCACATCCGCCAAACCCCCGGTCTTGATCAATGGCACACATTCCGACGCCACCGACAGCACCCGCCCCCGAATTTCAACCGCGTTCTGCATGATGATCCTCTGCGCTCCCTATCCACCGGAGGGGTCTGGGGAGGGCCGCAGCTCTCCCCAGCCGTTCAGCCCGACTACCCTGTCAGGACAATGCCCGCGCCCGCGCGTCAAGCATATCCTGCGTGATCAGCACGATACCGCTGTCGGTCCGGCGGAACCATTTCGCATCCATTTCAGGGTCTTGCCCCACCACCAAGCCATCCGGGATGATCACACCGCGATCAATCACGCAGTTTTTCAGCTCGGCACTGCGGTTCACGATCACCTGCGGCAGCGCCACAACATAATCCAGCGTGCTGAACGAATGTGTGCGACATCCCGTGAACAGCAGCGAATTGCGCACTTCCGAGCCCGAGACGATACAATCGCCCGACACCAGCGATGACACCGCCATCCCACGCCGGGTTTCTTCATCATGGATGAACTTCGCGGGCGGCAGAATCTCGGAATAGGTCCAGATCGGCCAGCTTTGATCGTAGATATCCAGCTTCGGAATAAAATCGGTCAGGTCGATATTGGCCTGCCAGAACGCATCAATCGTGCCCACATCGCGCCAGTAGGGCTCTGACTCCAACCCCGATTTTACGCAAGAATCGGCAAACTTATGCGCCACGGCTTTCCCGTTTTTTACGATATCCGGGATCAGATCGTTGCCGAAATCATGGCTGGAATTGTCATCCGCCATATCACGGATCAACAGATCGCGCAGGAAAGCCCAGTCAAAGATATAGATCCCCATCGAGGCCAATGCATTGTCCGGATCACCGGGGATAGACGGCGGATCGGCAGGTTTTTCCAGAAACGAGGTGATCCGCATATCCTTGTCGACATGCATCACGCCGAAGGCCACAGCCTCCATCCGCGGCACGGTCAGACAGCCGATGGTGACATCGGCGGCACTGTCAACGTGCTGCTGCAACATCACCTCGTAATCCATCTTATAGATGTGATCCCCCGCCAGAACGACGATGTATTTTACCCCATAAGAATCAACGATATCAATGTTTTGCGCGACCGCATCGGCGGTGCCAAGATACCACTTATTCTCAGATACCCGTTGGCTTGCAGGCAGAATATCTAGGTATTCATTGCGCTCTGCCCGAAAGAACCCCCAACCACGCTGCATGTGGCGGATCAGGCTATGCGCCTTGTATTGCGTCGCAATCGCCATTTTGCGGATGCCAGAATTCAGCGCATTTGACAAAGCAAAGTCGATGATCCGGGTTTTGCCGCCAAAATAGACCGCCGGCTTGGCGCGCCGATCTGTCAGCTCTTTCAGCCGACTTCCGCGCCCCCCGGCCAGAACAAAAGCCATAGCCTGCGATGACAGGCGGGCGTTGGGTCTTGGTTGCATCGTAGTCCTCCCTTTACGCAGGCCTGCGCCCGCTTTTATCCTGTGATTTCAACCCTGCTTTAGCCAAACCGCCGAGAGTGGCGGCAGATTGACCAAGGCCGAATGTGGGCGACCGTGATGCGGGATAGCCTCCGCCACAACGCCGCCCAGATTGCCACGGTTACCTCCTCCGTAAACCGCAGCATCTGTGTTCAGTATCTCAGACCATTGCCCCGCCGCAGGCAGACCAACCCGGTACGCCCGATCCACCGGAGTCATATTGACCAGTGCCACCACCATCGCATCACCGGGCTTGCCCTTGCGGACCCACGCATAAACACCAGCCTCGGCATCATTGTTTTCGATCCACTCAAAGCCCTCGGGCCTTGTGTCATTCACATGCATAGCAGGCACATCGCGGTAAACTTTGTTCAGATCGCGGACGAGGTTTTGCATGCCCTTGTGCGCGGGAATGTCCAACTGATGCCAATCCAGCGATTGATTGTGGTTCCATTCTTTCCCTTGGGCGAACTCGCACCCCATGAACAAAAGCTTCTTGCCCGGATGCGCCCACATGAAGCCGTAGTAGGCCCGCAGGTTTGCGAACTTCTGTTCACCATCGCCCGGCATCTTCTGCAACATGCTGCCTTTGCCATGCACAACTTCGTCATGGCTGATTGGCAGAATGTAGTTTTCCGACCAAGCGTAATGCAAACCGAACGTCATCTGATGATGATGGAAGCGGCGGTAGATTGGGTCTTTCTGCATGTACGACAGGGTGTCATTCATCCAGCCCATGTTCCACTTAAAGCCAAACCCAAGGCCGCCGTGGTTCACTGGCCGCGACACGCCTGCAAACGCCGTGCTTTCCTCGGCCACCGTCATCACGCCCGCGACCTCGCCGTAAGCCGTGATGTTCATGCTTTGCAGCACGGCAATCGCCTCGTAATTCTCACGCCCGCCGTCTTTGTTCGGCACCCACTGCCCCGGCTCACGGCTGTAATCACGGTAAAGCATCGACGCCACGGCATCGACGCGCAAGCCGTCCATGTGGTATTCCTCTAGCCAATACAACGCGTTAGAGACAAGGTAGTTGGAAACTTCTACCCGGCCATAGTTATAGATCAGGGTGTTCCAATCCTGATGGAAGCCTTCGCGCGGGTCTTGATGTTCATAAAGTGCTGTGCCATCGAACCGCCCCAAGCCATGCGCATCGGTTGGAAAGTGCCCCGGCACCCAATCGAGCAACACCCCAATGCCGCGTTGGTGCGCCGCATCCATGAAAGCGCGGAATTCATTCGGCGTGCCATGCCGGATCGTCGGTGCAAACAGGCCGACCGGCTGATAGCCCCACGATCCATCGAACGGATATTCAGAAATCGGCATCAGCTCGATATGAGTGAATTCCATGTCGGCAACATATGTGACCAGTTGTTCGGCAAGCTCGGTATAAGACAGCATCCGATCACCCGGCGCGCGCTTCCAGCTGCCCAAATGCACCTCATACACCGAAATCGGCGCATCAATCGTCTGCTTGGCCCCGCGCGTCGCCATCCATTCGGCATCATGCCAAGTCGGATTTTCGATCTGCCGCACAACGCTGGCATTCTTCGGCGCATGTTCCGATCCAAACCCAACCGGATCGGCCTTCAGTGGCAGCAAAACCCCGCCCGGACCGCGAATTTCGTACTTATAAGCCTCGCCCTCGCCAATCGCGGGCAAAAACGTCTCCCATACCCCGGTGCCGCCGCGCCTGCGCATCGGATGGCGGCGACCATCCCATTGGTTGAAGTTGCCAACCACCGAAACCCTTTCGGCATTCGGCGCCCAGACCGCAAAATGCGTGCCCAAAATGCCTTCATGGGTGATGATATGCGCGCCCAACACCTGCCACAGCCGTTTGTGGCTGCCTTCGCCCAACAGATATTCATCCAACTCGCCCAGCACCGGGCCAAATGCGAACGGGTCTTCACATTCCCATTCTGCACCATGACCCTGCCAACGCAAACGATAGTCCGATTTGCGCGCAAGCTCGGCCACAAACAGCCCCGGCGCACCTTTGACCGCCACCGCAGCCACAGGCTTGCCAGCTTTCCCCGGCAATACGAACATATGTTCGGCACCCGGATCAAACCCCAGCACCACCCATTTGCCGCCGCGCTTGTGCAACCCCAGTACCGAGAACGGGTCGCCATGCCGCCCCTCGGCAATCGCGAGTGCAGCACCAGGGTCAATGAGCAGGTCAGTCATGGCAACCTCTTGATATTAAAGCGCAGATTGGATCGTCCAGACGTCTTTCATATAGCTGCGAATGGTACGGTCCGAGCTGAAAAACCCCGAGCGCGCCGTGTTCAATGCCGCCATTTTAATCCAAGCCTGACGATCCGCATAGGCGGTATCCACGCGGTCTTGCGCCAGATCAAACGAGTCGAAATCCGCCGCAACGAGGAAGTAATCATGGTGCCAGACCCGATGCACCAGACCATGATAGCGGTCTTTCTGATCCGGGCTGAACTGGCCTTCGGCAATCGCCTGCAACACCAGTTGCAGCGCCGGGCTGGCGTCAATCGCCTTGCGCGACTGCTCGGGGTCTTCACGCCGCTTCATCGCCTCATCGGTGGTCAGGCCGAACAGGAAGAAGTTCTCAGCCCCAACCTCGGCCAAAATCTCGACATTCGCACCGTCGAGCGTGCCAATGGTCGGCGCGCCGTTCATCATGAACTTCATGTTGCCAGTGCCCGAAGCCTCTTTCCCGGCGGTCGAAATCTGCTCGGAAAGGTCTGCCGCAGGCACCAGGCGTTCCGCCATGCTGACATTGTAGTTCGCCGGATAGATCACTTTCAGCCGATCGCCGACTTCACTGTCCGCATTAATAACCTGCGCCACATCATTGATAAGATGAATGATTTCCTTTGCCACCGCGTAACCCGGAGCCGACTTGCCGCCAAATATTTTCACCCGAGGCACCCATGCCGCCTTCGGATTGGCCTTGATGCGTTGATAATGCGCGACGGTTTGCAGGATGTTCAGCAGTTGCCGCTTGTATTCGTGGATCCGCTTGACCTGCACATCAAACAGCGCATCCGGCGAGACTTTCACACCACATTCCTGCGCAATCCAACCCTCCAAAGCCACCTTGTTGGCGCGTTTGGCGGCATCAAATTTGGCGCGGAAAGCAGAGTCATCGACCAAAGGCTCCAGCCCTTTCAAACGGTCAAGATCATCTTCCCAGCCTTCGCCAATCGAGTCCGTGATCAAAGTCGACAGCGGACGGTTCGACATTTTCAGCCAACGCCGCGGCGTCACGCCATTGGTTTCATTGATAATCCGCCCCGGATGCAAAGCGTTCAACTCGGGGAACAGGTTCTTTTTCACCAGATCAGAATGCAGCGCTGACACGCCGTTGACCTTATGCGCCATCACGAACGCCAGTTCCCCCATCCGCACCTCTTGGTGCTTGACGATGCCGATATAATGCGGCGGGTTGAAGGTGCGGCGGTGCCAGCTGTCGATCCGCTCGACAATCTGCATGTGGCGCGGCAGCGTGTTGCCAAAGGTAAAGGTCGCCCACCGCTCCAGCGCCTCGGGCAGCAGGGTGTGGTTGGTGTAGCCCAAGCAATCGCGGGCGGTATCGAGGGCATCTTCAAAGCCCATGCCGTTTTCATCGACCAAAAGCCGGATCAATTCTGGCCCAGCAATCGCCGGATGGGTGTCGTTCATCTGGATCGCGACATGTTTGGGCAGATTGCGCAGATCAGAATGGCTGGCCTTGAAGCGGCGCAGGATGTCTTGCAACGCCGCCGAGGTCAGGAAGAATTCCTGCTTCAGGCGCAATTCCTTGCCCTGATAGGTTGTGTCATCGGGATACAGAACCCGCGACAACGTGCGTGCCAAAGCCTCAGGCTCTGCCGCAGCCGCGTAATCGCCGCGATTGAACCGTTCCAGATCGAACTGCTTGGTGGGTTTCGCCGACCACAGCCGCAGGGTGTTCGCCCATTTGCCCTGCCAACCGATCACCGGGGTATCGTAAGCGCTGGCCAAAACCGTCTCCGCCGGAACCCAAATTTCCTTGCCGTCCTTGACCTCGACCGCGCCCTTGAACGGGATCACATAGGCGCTTTCCGGGCGCGCAAACTCCCAAGGGTTGGCGTGTGACAGCCAATCTTCCGGCATCTCAACCTGTTGACCGCGCTCAAAACTTTGCCGGAACAGCCCGTGCTCATAGCGGATGCCATAACCATAAGCCGGGCAGCCCACCGTCGCCATGCTTTCCATGAAACACGCCGCCAACCGCCCCAATCCGCCGTTGCCCAATGCCGCATCCGGCTCTCCTTCCACCAGCGCGTGAAAGTCTTGCCCAAAGTCACGCATCACGTCTTCCGAAATGTCGCGCAGGCCAAGGTTGACCGTGGCATCTTCCAGAAGCCGCCCGATCAGGAATTCCATCGACAGATAATACACCCGCTTGCGATCTTCCGCCCACGTCCGGCGGGTCGAGGCAAACCACGGCTCCATGATCCGGTCACGAATGGCAAACGACAGCGCCATGCGCCAATCATACGCGCTGGCATTGGCCGGGTCTTTGCCAATGGTAAAGGTCAGGTGCCGCAGCACATCGGTTTTCAGCAAAGCCGGGGTCAGATCCATATCCTTCAAAGCGCGTTCCACATCTTTCCATTTCGGTTGTCTTTGAGACTATCTCTCTGCTGTCCCGGGTCAAGCAAGCACCATACCCCTGCGGCGTCAGCCAAAACCCGGTCTCAGCACAAATCATTCAAACCGCTTTCTTGTTACCGCAAACAATTTGAGATTTCACTATGTTTTTCTTTTTTATTAGAGAGGTTTTCTTGATCAAAGCGCTTTGATCCCATCCAATAAAAACGATCACGGCCCAAACCCCGCGCAGGCCTCAGTCTGCGGTACAATGCTGTATCTGATCTGAATCAAGGCAGACTGCAAAAAACTGCGCAAAACTGCGTCAAATCTTGCAGGATCGGAGAGCCCATGCGCCTGACCACACGCACCAATTTGGCGATGCGCACGCTGATGTTTTGCGCAGTGAACAAAGGTCGCATCGTGCAAAAGCACGAGATTGCGGTTGCTTGCGGCGCGTCCGAAAACCATCTGGCGCAGGTGATCCATCTGCTGGCCCGGCAGAACTTGCTGAAAACCCGGCGCGGACGGGCGGGCGGTATGATGCTGGGGTCTGATGCTGCCGAGATCAAGGTCGGCACGGTGTTTCGGATTTTTGAGCAGGTCTTGCCCTTCACCGATTGTGCCGAGCAATCCGGCTCCTGTCCCTTATCCGGCGCCTGTCGGTTAAAATGCGTGCTGACCAACGCGCTCGAGGGCTTCTACAAGACCCTCGATGCGGTCAGCCTGCAGGACCTCGTCGGCGGTAATACCGACCTTGAAAAGCTACTGCGAGTCGCCTGAGACCGGCTGAGAAAGCCCGCGCAGAATCGGGCAATCCGGCCGATGATCGCCGTTACAGGCCTGCACCAGATCGGCCAAAGTCGCCTCCATCGCGCGCAGTTCGACGATCTTGGCCCTGATCTGAACCAGATGCGTCACCGCCAGCGCTTTGACATCGCCACTCGCCCGCGCGCGGTCCTCATAAAGCGCCAGCAGTGCCCGACATTCCACAATCGAGAACCCCAAAGACCGCGCCCGCCCGACAAAGGCCAGCTTGTGCAGATCGCTCTCGGCAAAGGCGCGGTAGCCGTTCTCACTGCGCTTGGGCTGGATCAGGCCGATGTCTTCATAATAGCGGATGGTTTTGGCAGGCAGCCCCGCCGCTTTGGCAACTTCGGCGATATTCATGCGCGTGCTCCTTTGAAGCGCCGCAATCGTAGCGCGTTGAACAGTACAAAAACCGACGACAAAGCCATCGCCCCCGCGGCCAGCATCGGCGACAGTTGTGGGCCACCGAATGGCACCAGCACCCCAGCCGCCACTGGGATCAAGGCGGCGTTATAGCCAAAGGCCCAAAGCAGATTCTCCCTGATATTGCGCATGGTTGCGCGTGAAAGTTCCAGCGCCCGCACCACGCCCAACGGATCACCTGTCATCAGCACCACATCCCCGGCCTCGATAGCCACATCAGTGCCGGTGCCCATCGCAAAGCCCACCTCTGCCGCTGCCAGCGCGGGCGCGTCGTTGATCCCGTCGCCGACAAAACCCACATCCGCGCCAAGGCCAGCGATCACCGCAGCCTTGCCCGCAGGCAGCACCCCGGCATGGACTTCGGTGATACCAAGCACCCTCGCCACCGCCCGCGCCGTGGCCGCGGCATCGCCAGTGATCATCGCCACCCGCACGCCAGCCGCTTGCAGTGCGGCCACTGCCGCCTGCGCAGAGGGCTTGATCGGATCGGCCACCGTGATCATGCCAATCGCCTTACCGTCTCGCCCCACAAACAAAACACCCTGCCCCTTGGCCTGCGCTGCAGCAGCTTGCTCTGCCAGCCCCGCATCCAAGTCAGGGAACATCCGTGCCGAGCCAACACTGACCGCCACACCGTCTAGGAAAGCCCGCGCACCCTGCCCCGGCTCGGCCTCAAACCCCTGCACCAAAGCCACCTGCAACCCCAACCGCGCCGCTTCTGCCGCGACAGCCGCCGCTAAAGGATGCTCTGACGCCGCCTCGACCGCTGCCGCAATCTCAAGCACGCCCGCACCGCCGACCACCGCTTGCACCACGGGCCGCCCCATCGTCAGGGTGCCGGTCTTGTCAAACGCCACCAGCCGCACAGACTCAAGTCGTTGCAAGGCCTCACCTTTACGGAACAGAATCCCCAGTTCCGCCGCCCGCCCAGTGCCAACCAGAATAGAGACCGGCACCGCCAACCCCATCGCACAGGGGCAAGCAATGATCAGCACCGACACCCCTGCGACCAACGCCTCGGCCAGACCCGGCCCGAAGATCAACCAGACCAGCACGGTCAGCGCTGCCACCGCCATCACCATGGGGACGAACCACAACGTGATCCGGTCCACCAACGCCTGCACTGGCAATTTGCCACCCTGCGCGGCCTCGACCATCGCGATGATTCGCGCCAGCACCGTGGCGGCCCCAACCTCAGTGATCTGCATCACCATGGCCCCAGTGCCGTTCACCGTGCCCCCCGTCAGCCGTGCACCGTCCAGCTTTTCCTGCCCCAAAGGCTCCCCGGTCAACATCGACTCGTCGACCGTCGAATGGCCCGAGACCACCAGGCCATCCGCCGGAATCCGCTCTCCGGGCCGGATCTGCACGCGGTCCCCCGGCAGCAAAGATGCCACCTCAACCTCTTGCACCAAGCCATCCACCAGGCGCCGCGCAGTTTTCGGCGCCAGCTTCACCAGCCGTGCAATCGCAGCCCCCGCCCGGCCACGCGCCCGCGCCTCAAGGCTGCGGCCCAGCAAAATCAAGGTGACAATCACCGCCGCCGCCTCGAAATACACCGAGCGCGAAGCTTGCGGGATCAAAGCGGGCCAAAACGTCACCACGCTGGAATAGACCCAGGCCGCCCCACTGCCCACCGCAACAAGGCTGTTCATATCCGGGCCACCCCGCGCCAAAGCGGGCAAGCCCTTGCTGAAAAACCGCCGCCCGGGCCCAAGCAGCACCAGCGTCACCAACACAAACTCGGCCAGCCACAAGCTTTGCTGCGCGATCAACCCGTGCAGCACCATATGAAAGCCAGGGATGAAATGCCCGCCCATCTCGACCACGAACACCGGCAGGGTCAGCACAGCCGCAAGAGCCGTGGCCCGCCACAACGCGCGTTGCTCGGCCCCCGGATCATGCACCACCGCTTGCGCTAAAGGGGTCGCGGCATAACCCGCCTTGCTGACCGCAAGCGCCAGCCCTACAGGATCGACCGCCTGCGACACCGTCACTTCGGCCCGCCGCGTCACAAGGTTCGCCACCGCATCCACCACGCCCACTTGCGCCTTCAGCACCCGTTCCACCCGCCCGGTGCAGGCAGCACAGGTCATGCCCTCGACACTCAGGTTAATTTTCGCCGCCAGCTTGTCCATCGGAAGTCTCCTTTGATATCCGATATGGGGGTTCCAGTGACAGGAACGTCAAGCCCTGCAAGAAATTAAATCGCCCTCTTGACCTTCCCCCCACTGGAACCCCCATCTTCTAGCCAGAAAAGGAGCTCCCCATGACCCTACTCTCGATCCCCGACATGAACTGTGGCCACTGCAAAGCCTCGGTGACCGCGGCACTCACAGCCCTGCCCGGAACCCGCGCCATCACCGTCGATTTGACCACCCGTCAAGTTGAGGTCGAAGGCACGCCCAGTGCCGAATCAATACTCTCCGCCCTCAATGAGATCGGCTTTGCGGCACACATAATCGCAACAAAGTGAAACCAAATGCCTGCTTGGCAAGGCAAATTCTATTGCGGGCGTCGCGGTTGGTATATAAATGGCCGTAATCCTTCCTTGATCCGGTCGCAACACCGCCGCAAGGGCGGAGCAGTTTAGCAAAATGGCAGAACGCCAAACAACGACCGGAGCAGTCAAATGTCTACCTCCAAGCCCGCCCAACCTCAGCAAGGTGGCGCGCAATCCCCGGCCCCGCAACAGCAGGGCCAGCAGGGCGGATCCCCGCAGCAACAAAGCGGCACGGTTTTCCGCGATTGGGCGTCGATCTAAAGATTTCGCTTTTACGACCATAAGGCCAGCCGCTAGGCTGGCCTTTGTCATTTTCAGGTGCCGTATGCCAAGCCCCGTTTCAACCATACCCAACCTCGGCCCCGCCTCGGAAGTGGCCTTCGCCAAGGCAGGCATCCATTCTGCGGAAGAAATCCGCGAACTCGGCGCCGACGAAGCCTACCGTCGCCTGCTGGACGCGGGCACCCAAGCCCATTTCATTGGCTATTACGTGCTGCATATGGGCTTGCAGGGTCGCCCGTGGAACGATTGCCAAGGTGATGAGAAAAAGGCGCTGCGCGCCCGCTTCGATGCGATCAAAGCCGAGCGGGTCGGCTCAAAAGCACAAGGCCGCTCCGAATTGGAAGCGGCCCTGCAATTCTTTGGGGTGATCGAGAAGCCCCACGGCTGAGAAGAGTTGCACCTTTGGCCGCAACTCTCACCAAAAAATCGCACCACAAACACAACATATTGCGGGCGGATTACTTAAGACCACAAAAGGCTCCCAGCTGGGAAAACAACCTCCGACCTGAAGTCAACGTGGATGATCAAAAAGGCGGCTTGCGTCAGCTAAAACGCAAACCGCCCTGCGGTAAAACGGTATCAGCCGACCAGTTCAAGACCCGAGAAGAAGAACGAGATCTCGCGCGCAGCCGAAGCTTCCGAATCCGAACCATGCACCGAATTTTCGCCCATCGACAAAGCGAATTCCTTACGGATCGTGCCCGCATCAGCATTCGCCGGGTTAGTAGCCCCCATCACTTCGCGGTTTTTTGCAATCGCGGATTCGCCTTCCAGCACTTGAACCACAACCGGCTCAGACGCCATGAATTCGCACAACTCGCCGTAAAAGCCGCGTGCGGCATGCTCTGCATAAAACGCGCCAGCCTGTGCGGGCGACAGATGGATGCGCTTTGATGCCACGACCCGCAGGCCAGCATCTTCAAATTTGGCGATGATCTTGCCGGTCAGGTTGCGCTTGGTTGCATCGGGTTTGATGATCGACAGGGTGCGTTCGACGGCCATTTGGCTCTCCATAACAAAGGGCAAAATCGCCCGGAATACTCTTCCGCGCCTGCTATCACGGGTCATGCGGCTTGAAAAGCCGTCAACAACGCCCGCAGACCCGGATAAAGCGCGCCAAATTCCCTTCCCCGGTTGACGCCGCCCGCCGCTTAAGGCAATCCCCGCGCATGCTTAAAATCGAAGACATCACCTATTCCGTCGAAGGCCGCCCGCTGTTTGAGGGCGCTTCTGCAACCATTCCCACGGGCCATAAGGTCGGTCTTGTCGGGCGCAACGGGGCTGGCAAAACCACGCTGTTCCGGCTGATCAAAAAGGAACTGGCGCTGGAAAGCGGCGACATTTCCATGCCCTCGCGCGCCCGCATCGGCGGTGTGGCGCAAGAGGTGCCGTCGTCCTCGACCAGCCTGATCGACACGGTTCTGGCCGCCGATACCGAGCGCGCGGCTTTGCTGTTGGAATCAGAAACCGCCCACGACCCGCACCGCATCGCCGAAATTCAGCACCGCCTGAACGACATTGATGCATGGTCCGCCGAAGGTCGCGCCGCCAACATCCTGAAGGGTCTCGGCTTTGATACCGAAGCCCAACAACGCCCCTGCTCGGATTTCTCGGGTGGTTGGCGGATGCGCGTGGCCCTCGCAGGCGTGTTGTTCGCGCAACCCGACTATCTGCTTTTGGACGAGCCGACCAACTACCTCGACCTGGAAGGCTCTTTGTGGCTGGAAAGTTATTTGCAGAAATACCCGCATACCGTGCTGATCATCAGCCACGACCGTGGCCTATTGAACCGTTCGGTCACCGGCATCCTGCATCTGGACAACAAAAAGCTGACATATTGGTCCGGCCCCTACGACCAATTTGCCCGCCAAGTCGCCGAACGTCGTTCGGTGTTGCAAGCCGAAGCTCGCAAACAAGACGCCAAGCGCGCGCACCTGCAAGCCTTTGTGGATCGCTTTAAGGCCAAAGCCTCCAAGGCCGCGCAAGCGCAGTCCCGCGTGAAAATGCTGGAAAAGATGGAGACGATCACCGCCCCCGAGGATGCGAAGAAGGTGGTTTTCACCTTCCCGGTGCCGGAAGAACTCTCGCCCCCCATCATCAATATGGAAGGCGTGGCTGTCGGCTATGGCGGCGCCCCGATCCTGAAAAAGCTGTCTTTGCGCATCGACCAAGACGACCGCATCGCGCTTCTGGGCCGCAATGGCGAAGGCAAATCCACGCTGTCCAAACTGCTTGCTGGCAAACTTGTCGCCTGCGAAGGCAAGATGGTGCAATCGTCGAAACTGCGCATCGGCTATTTCGCGCAGCACCAGGTCGATGAATTGATGATCGACGAAACCCCGTTGCAACACGTCATGCGCCTGCGTCCCGCCGAGGGCCAACCCCGCCTGCGCGCGCGGCTTGCGGGCTTTGGCCTGATGGCCGACCAAGCCGAAACCGCCGTCGGTCGTCTGTCGGGTGGTCAAAAAGCCCGCCTGTCGCTGCTGCTGGCAACCATTGACGCCCCGCACCTGCTGATCCTCGACGAGCCAACCAACCACCTCGACATGGAAAGCCGCGAGGCTTTGGTCGAGGCGCTCACCGAATACTCCGGTGCGGTGGTTCTTGTCAGCCACGACATGCACCTTCTGGGGCTGGTCGCGGACCGTCTTTGGCTGGTGAAGGGCGGCGCAGTCACGCCCTATACCGAAGATCTGGAAGCTTACCGCCGTCAGCTTTTGGCAGGCGACGAAGAAGCCAAGCCTGTCAAAGTCACTGAAAAGCCGAAGAAAGTCAGCCAGGACGAAGTCAAAGCCCTGCGCTCGGAAGTCAAGAAATCCGAAGAACGCCTCGACAAGCTGAACCAAATGCGCGACCGTTTGGCGAAGAAACTCGCCGATCCCGAATTGTACGAATCCGCCCGCGCCGGTGAGTTGGACACTTGGAACAAGAAATACGCCGAAGTGATGGACGCACTTGATCGCGCCGAAGCGATGTGGGTGTCCGCGCAAGAAAAACTGGAGACTGCCACCAAACCATGACAACCGCGTTCCTGATCACCGCGTTTGCGACCCTGTTCGTGGTGATCGACCCGCCCGGTTTGGTGCCTTTGTTCATCGCGTTGACCCAAGGCATGGACGCCGAGCACCGCCGCCGCATGGCGCGTCGGGCCTGCATCATCGCCTTTGTCTTGCTGACCCTGTTCGGGCTGTTGGGCGAAGCCCTGCTGGGGTTCATCGGCATCTCGATGCCCGCCTTCCGCATCGCCGGCGGTATCCTGTTGTTTCTCACCGCGCTTGATATGTTGTTTGAACGCCGCACTCAGCGCCGCGAGGGGCAGCAGCCGGACCCTGATCACGATCCTTCGGTGTTTCCCCTCGCCACCCCTTTGATTGCAGGACCCGGCGCGATTGCGACGATGATCCTGCTGGTCGGAAAATCCGGCGATGGCTGGTTGGGAACAGCGGCCGTGCTGGGGTTGCTTGCCGGGATGATCTTTGCGACCTATCTGTTTTTGCTCGCCTCACCCTATCTAGAGCGGTTGTTGGGCCGCACGGGCACGATTGTGATCACCCGGCTGTTGGGGATGCTGCTGGCGGCACTGTCTGTGCAATTTGTAATTGATGGCGTGCGCGGCACTGGGTTGATCGGATGAATGGCGACGATCTGGGACGGCTGGCGTATCTGGGGCTGCTGCTGACGGCGGTCGGGGGTTGGGTGATCGTGGAGTATCGGCAGCGTTTGGGACAGGCCTTGCGGGTGGCGATGGCTTGGGGGCTGATCTTTGTTGGCCTAGTGGCGGGGTATGGGCTGTGGAACGATCTGCGGCGCGATGTTCGATCGGATCAGATTGTGCAGGCGGATCGGGTGGAGATTCCGCGCGACAGGGATGGGCATTATTATCTGCGGCTGGCGGTGGATGGGCATGAGATGGAGTTCATGGCTGACACTGGCGCGACCGGGATTGTTTTGTCTCCCGAGGACGCGGCTGCGGTGGGGATTGATCTGGGCGGTTTGAACTATCTTGGGCAGGCACAGACAGCCAACGGGATGGTTCGGACGGCGCGGGTCAGCTTGGACAGCGTGGTTTTCGGGCCATTTGAAGACCAAGGTGTCTCAGCGTTTGTGAATGAGGCAGCGATGCAGGGCTCGCTGTTGGGCATGGATTATTTGGGGCGGTTTTCGATTCAGATTTCCGGGGATCGGATGATCTTGACGCGGTGATTTTGGCGTGTCCACGCGTGGACAATAGCTCGATTTAGAGTAAATCATGGGGTTATGGCGGTGAGGTTGGGATTGATGGGCCGTGGTGTGATGCGCTGAAGCGCACCCTACTGGGCGTTTTTTTTGATCTTTATCTGCGGTGCGCTTATCAAGCCTGACGGCTTTCTTCGTTGCAAAAGCGAGGAACGCCCGACAGGAAGTGACGCGCGGGGTGTTCAGGCCGGGCGGGCGGCTTTCTCGGTCTTTTTCTGCCAACGCCCGCTTTCCTCGGACCAGTATTGCGCGGCGAGCCCTGCGCTGGTCAGTGTGGTCCAGAGCCGGCGGGCACCGCTGAGGGCTGCTTCATCCGCGCCATAAAACAGCACCCAAACGCGTTGCAATGCCTCGGCCTCGGCTGGGGTGGTTTCGGCACCGTCGATCAGCATCAGACCCTCGGCGGCGTTGGCAATAGCGCCTTGGCCGAGCAGGATCGGTTGGGCGGCGTCATGCGGGCCACCTGCCAGGCCATGCGGCAGGAAGCTGTCGTCGGGGTGCAGCCAGAGTGCCGCATCGAGTGCCGTGAGCGCCGCGCCATCGGTGCCACGCAGCATGACTTTCCAGCCAGCGGACAGCGCACGCGGCAGAATTGTCGCCATGGTTTCTTGCGGTGTGGAGCGGGTCAGGTGATAGAACATTGCAAGGCTCATGGCTGGGTGAGCCTTGCTAAGAAAGCTGAGTATTTAGAAAAGAGCAACTTGCGGCGCGGGGTCATTTTTCCTCGTATTGATCGCGGATCAGGCGGTTGAGCGCCATCACGCCCCAGCCTGTAGCGCCTTTGGGGGCAAGCGTGCTGTCGGTTTTCAAGAGTGCTGTGCCTGCGATATCAAGGTGGCACCACGGGGTTTCCGCTTTGACGAAACGGCGCAGGAATTGGGCTGCGGTGATTGATCCGCCATCGCGGCCGCAAGAGTTGACGATATCGGCAACGCGGGATTTCAATTTGTCGTCATAGCCTTGGCCCATTGGCATCCGCCAAGCCCCCTCACCTTCCGCGCCTGCGGCTTTCAGAAAGGCATTACATAAAGCGTCGTCATTGGAAAACACCCCGGTGTTTTCATGGCCCAGGGCGACAATGATCGCCCCGGTCAAGGTGGCAAGGTTGATCATGCCGGAAGGCTTGAAGCGTTCCTGCGCATACCAAAGCACATCGGCCAGCACGAGTCGGCCTTCGGCATCGGTGTTGATCACCTCAATCGTGACACCCTTCATCGAGCGCACCACATCGCCGGGACGTTGGGCACGGCCATCGGGCATGTTTTCAACGATGCCGACAAGGCCGACAACATTGGCCTTGGCACCCCGCAGCGCAAGCGTACGCATGACGCCCGCAACGGTGGCCGCACCGCCCATATCCATCGTCATATCCTCCATCCCGCCCGCAGGCTTGATCGAGATACCGCCGGTGTCAAACACCACGCCCTTGCCCACAAGCGCGAAGGGCGGTTGGTCTTTCGGGCCACCATTCCACTGCATGACGACGACCTTGGAGGGGCTTTCCGAACCTTGGCCAACGCCCAGCAAAGCGTTCATCCCCAGTTTGGCAAGTTGGTCTTCCTCAAGGATTTCAACGTCCAGCCCGAGTTCCTGCATCGCGGCGAGGCGAGCGGCGAAATCATCGGTGGTCAGGATATTGGCGGGTTCATTGACCAGATCGCGGGTGAAGAACACACCTTCGGCCACCGCCGCCATCGGGGCGGCTTTGGCGGCGATTGCCTCGGGTTCGGCCACCGCGATCACCACCGGGCCGGGGCTTGGCGGTTGGCTGGATTTATGCGGGCTGAAATCATAGGCGCGCAGCGCAAGCCCGAAGGACAGTTCAGCGGCTTGCGGATGCGCTTCGGCAATCAGCAGTGTGCCGGACGGGGTCAGGCTGCGGGCCACAGCGGCACCCGCTTTGCGCGCCTCGGTCACGCTGGCACGGCGCGGCAGGCGGATCAGTTGCAGCGCATCGGCGGCAAGGCCCGCCGGGAAGGCGAGATCAAGGCTGTCGCCGGGTTTCAGCTTGGTTGCAGCCTCAGACGCCATTGCGCGGGCCAAAGCGCCCTTGGTCAAGGCATTCAGCTTGCGCGCCGCCGGGCTTGTCGGGTGATCTGCGTCAAACAGCAAGGCGATGCGGCCGGTTTGCTTTTGCAGTGTCTCAAGGCTGAGGGCTTGGAATTGGATGGCGATGGGATGGGACAAGGGGCTTCTCCGGGGCAATGTCGGGGACTTGTGGCGCGGTTGATCGCAAGCTAGCGAAGGGGGAGTGGGAAGGCCAGATAGCAGTTTTCCCCGCCGGGGTTTTCCGCTAGGTTCACCAGCAATGGTTTTTCGGGTTTGGGGCTTTTGTGGCGAGATTCGACCGTTATCTGCTATCGCAACTGCTAGCGCTATTCGGGTTTTTCTCGCTAGTGCTTGTGGCTGTCTATTGGGTGAACCGCGCGGTGGGGCTGTTTGACCAGTTGATTGGCGATGGCCAGTCTGCGGTTGTGTTCTTGCAATTCTCCTTGCTGACTCTGCCGAATGTGATCCGGCTGGTGCTGCCGATTTCGGCGTTCATTGGCGCTGTTTATGTCGCCAATCGGCTGATGTCGGAATCTGAATTGGTGGTGATGCAGGCGACCGGTTTTTCAGCGTTTCGGCTGGCGCGCCCGGTGTGGTACTTTGGGTTGATCGTCTCGGGGATGATGCTTGTGTTGATGCATGTGCTGGTGCCCGAAAGCCGCAGTGCTTTGGCAGAGCGGTTAGAGGCGATCTCGCAGAATGTCTCGGCGCGGTTTTTGAAGGATGGCCAGTTCATTCATCCTTCGGAGGGCATCACACTGTATATCCGCGAGATTGCGCCAACCGGGGAATTGCTGGATCTGTTTTTGGCGGACGACCGTGTGGTGGAACAGCGCGCGCTATACACCGCAAAGAAGGCGTTTTTTGCGCGGACGGATGCGGGACCGAAGCTGCTGATGGTCGATGGCATGGTGCAGTTCTTGGGGCCGAAGGGGCAGTTGTCGGTGACGCGGTTTGCCGATTTCACCTATGATCTGGCGGGGTTGATGGCAGAGCCTGCTCTGCGGACGCGCAGCATGGCGGAGTTGTCGACGCCCGAGTTGTTGGCCCCGACCCCGGCGCTGATGGCAGAGGTGCGGCAGACCGCACAGAACATGCTGTTTGAGGGCCACGACCGGATTGCGCAGCCGTTCATGGCGCTGGCGGCGGGGCTGATCGGGTTTTCCTCGCTGCTGTTGGGGGCGTTCAGTCGGTTCGGGTTGTGGCGGCAGGTTGGCGTGGCGGTGCTGCTGCTGCTGGTGGTGCAGGCGATCTCGACGGTTTCGACCAATGTCGGCAAGGATGTGCCGGGCGGCTGGATGCTGGCCTATGCAGCCCCTGTGGTGGGGATCGCGATTGGGGTGTTTGAGTTGTGGTTGACGCAAAGGCCGCGGCGGGTGCCGAAGCTGGCGGTGGCAACATGACGCTGACCCTTTATATTGCGCGGCGGTTTTTGAAAATGTTCGGGCTGGTGTTTGGCGTGTTCGCGGCGATTTTGCTGCTGATCGATGTGATTGATCAGCTGCGTAAGGTTGGGGTGACATTGGGCGGGGCTTTGTATCTGTCGCTGCTGAATGTGCCGGAGAGCCTGTATCAGATCCTGCCCCTGATCATGATCTTGACGGCGATTGCGCTGTTTTTGGGGCTGGCGCGGTCCTCGGAGCTGGTGGTGGTGCGCGCCTCAGGGCGGTCAGGGTTGCAGTTTCTGCTGGCACCGGTGGTGATGGCTTTGCTGATCGGCGCGGTGGCGGTGGCGGTGTTCAATCCGTTGGTGGCGGCGACCTCGAAGGCCTATGACCGACTGGCAGCGCAGCGTGGGCAAGAGGGATCGCTGCTGTCGCTGTCAGAGGATGGTTTGTGGATGCGGCAGGGCAATGCGGCGGGTCAGTCGGTGATCAAGGCTACGCGCAGTGATCCGGGTGGCACGACGTTGCAGGGCGTCACGGTGATCACCTTTAACCCGGAAGGTACGCCAACGCAGCGCATCGAGGCCACGTCGGCGCAATTGTTGCCGGGGGAATGGGTGTTGCATGGCGCCAAGCGCTGGTCATTGACCGATGCTAATCCTGAACAGACAGCCCTTGCGACGGCGGTGGAGATGCGCCTGCCCACTGATCTGACGCAAGACCGCCTACGCGACGGCTTTGGCGATCCTTCGTCTGTGGCGTTTTGGGCGCTGCCCTCGTATATCAAAGCCTTGGAGCGGGCTGGCTTTTCGGCGCGCAGCTATCAGGTGTGGACGCAGATGGAGCTGGCCTTGCCGGTCTTGCTGGCGGCGATGGTGCTGATTGCGGCGGGCTTTACCATGCGCCATGCGCGATTTGGCAAGACCGGGCAGATGGTGCTGTTGGCGTTGCTTGGCGGATTTTTGATCTTTTTCCTGCGCAACTTCGCGCAGGTTTTGGGGCAAAATGGCCAGATTCCGATCTTACTGGCGGCGTGGAGCCCACCGATTGCGGCGACGTTTCTGGCACTTGGGTTACTACTGCATCTGGAGGATGGCTGATGTTGCGCCTCCTGAGTTTTATCGCCGCGCTCCTGTGCGCCCTGCCCGCTTTGGCGCAGGATAAGGCCACTTTGGTCGCCGACGCACTGCAAATTCAGGACAATTCGACGCTGATCGCGCGCGGCCATGTCGAGATTTTCTACCAGGGCCAGAAGCTGACAGCGCAGAGCGTGACCTATGATCAGGCCAAGGATCGGCTGCTGATTGAAGGCCCGATTGTGCTGAGCGATGGCAAGGGCATGGTGATTTTGGCCAGCCAAGCCGATATGAGTGCTGATTTCACCCAAGGGGTTTTGACCTCGGCGCGGTTGGTATTGCAGCAACAGTTGCAATTGGCGGCGGCAGAAATTCAGCGGGTCGATGGACGCTATACTGCGATGCAGCGGGTGGTGGCCTCCAGTTGCAAAATTTGCGCAGGCAGTTCGACGCCGCTGTGGGAAATCCGCGCCCGCCGTGTGGTGCATGATCAGACCGAGCGGCAGCTTTATTTCGATCATGCACAGTTTCGCTTGGGCGGCGTCGCCATCGCCTATATTCCGCGTCTGCGGATGCCCGATCCGACCTTGAAGCGCGCCTCGGGGTTCTTGCTGCCGTCGCTGAAGAACAATTCCAACTTTGGCACCGGGCTGATGCTGCCGTATTTCATCAAAATGGGGGACAGCCGCGATTTAACCGTGACGCCGTTCTTCACCACCAAGGGCAGCCGCACGGTCAATCTGCGCTATCGGCAGGCGTTTGCGACTGGCGGCATAGACATCTCGGGCGGGGTGTCGCGCGATGATCTGCGCCCCGGTGAGACACGCGGCTATGTGCTGGGCACTGGCGAATTTACTTTGCCGCGCGGCTTTACGCTGGATTTGCGGGTCGAGGCGGTCAGCGATCCGGCCTATATCCTTGATTACGATTATCCGACGGTCGACCGTCTGGAGAGCCGCGCCGAGGTCAGCCGGACGCGGCGCAATGAATACATCTCGGGGCGGCTGATCGCGTTTCACTCGATCCGCGACGGCGAAGACAACGCCACCCTGCCGTCACGGATGGCAGATCTGACCTATCATCGCCGCTTTACCTTGGGCGGTTGGGGCGGCGAAGGCGGCTTTGAGTTGCAGGCGCATGGCCATGAGCGCACCTCGACTGATGCCTTGTCCGACAGCAACAGCGATGGCATCGCAGATGGACGCGACATGCAACGGGTGTCGCTGCGCGCCGACTGGCGCAAGAACTTCCTGCTGGACAATGGCATGGAAGCGGCAGTGCTGGGCGAGGCTGCGGCAGATTTCTATATGATCGGGCAGGATGCGGTCTATGAAGGCAGCAAGACCCGATCTCATGCGGCAGTTGGGGCCGAATTGCGTTGGCCTTGGGTGAAATCGCAGGCCAATGGCGTCAGCCAAGTGATCGAGCCGGTGATACAGATCGTGCTGGCCTCGCGCACGGGCAGTACTATCCCGAACGAGGATTCGGCGCTGGTGGAATTTGACGAGGCCAATCTGTTTGACCTCAGCCGCTTTCCGGGGGCGGATGCTGTGGAAAATGGCACGCGGGCGAACTTGGGCGTCAGTTACCTGCGACTAGACCCGAACGGCTGGACCTTGGGGGTCACCGTGGGACGTGTGCTGCGGACTGAAGATCTGGATCAATTCAGCGCAGGATCGGGCCTTGGCGGGGTCAGTTCAGATTGGATGACGTCGTGGCAGGTGGATATGGCCGGATTTAATCTGGCCAATCGGCTGTTGTTTGATGATCAGTTCAACATGACCAAAGCCGAATTGCAGGCGGCCTATACCGGTAATCGCTTCACAGTAGCGACGGGCTATGTCCATACCGAAGCGGATGCGACGGAAAATCGACTGACCCCGATATCCGAGCTGACTTTGGCGACCAGCTATCAGTTGGCCGACAACTGGACGGGCCG
The DNA here is from genome assembly GCF_030652235.1 of Cypionkella sp. GTDB lineage: Bacteria > Pseudomonadota > Alphaproteobacteria > Rhodobacterales > Rhodobacteraceae > Cypionkella. The sequence continues at coordinate 61,048 of NZ_JAUSBA010000022.1, read as the reverse complement.
CATCGCCAGCCGTTATGATTTTGAGGCCGAGCGGGCGGCGACAGCCGGGCTGGGGCTGACCTTCCGCAACGAATGTTTGCTGGTCGATCTTTCTCTCTCGCGTCGGTTCACGTCCTCGACTAGTGTGAAACCGACCACGGATTTCGGGCTTTCGGTGGAACTATTGGGCTTTGGCGGCAGCTCTGCGCCGGGGCCCGCGCGTCAATGCAGGCGCTAGGATAAGAAACGGACGACGGCAGGTGATCATGGTGCGACCCGCAGGTATAACGATGGTTTTGGCGCTGATCGCGTCGATTGGCTTTGGCGCACCTGTTGCGGCCGGGCCTTTTACACCGATCAAGATCGTCAATGATCAAGCGATCACGCAGTTTGAGTTTGAGCAGCGCGTGCTGTTCATGCAGCTTTTGCGCCAGCCGGGTGATCTTGAAAACGCGGCAATGTCATCGCTGTTGGATGACCGCTTACGCATGTCGGCGGCCAAGCAGTTTGGCGTCAAGATGTCGCCCGAGCAGTTGAAAGCCGGGATGGAAGAATTCGCCGCCCGCGCCAATCTGACCGCCGAGAAGTTCGTTGAGATCATCGGTCAAGCTGGTGTGCAGCCAGAAACTTTCCGCGATTTCGTCGAATCCGGGCTGGTCTGGCGCGAGATTGTGCGTGGCAAATTCGCGCCAACGGTGTCGATCTCAGAAACTCAGATCGACCGGGCTTTGGCGAATGGCCGCCCGATGGCAGCGTTGCAGGTCAAGCTGTCAGAGATTGTAATCCCGGCGGTGGGGGCTGGTCGCACCGCGGCACTGCAAAAAGCCGACCATTTGCGGCTGTTGCTGCGCGGTGGTGAGGATTTCGCGGCCTTGGCACGGCAGAATTCCAGTGCGGCCTCTGCGGGGCGCGGCGGGTCTTTGGATTGGATGCTGCTGACCGCGTTGAAACCGGATGCTGCGAAAGCGGTGCGGGGATTGGCTTCGGGTCAGGTTTCAGCGCCGGTGGTGCTGGATGATCAGGTAGTGATCTATCAGTTGCAGGAACAAAAGCAGGAGATGGTGAAGCCTTCGGGCGGCATCGTGGTGGATTACGCCGCGTTTTTGGTGCCGGATGATGGCGGCTCTGCCGCCAAAGTGCGGGCTAAGGTGGATACCTGTAACGACCTTTACGCGGTGGCCAAGGGGCTTCCGGCGGATCGGTTGATCCGGGAAACCGTGGCGCAGGGACAGGTGCCACGCGATATCGCCGGGACGTTGTCTGTGCTGGATGCGGGCGAGGCGTCTACCGCTGTCACGCGGGGCGGCTGGCGGGTGTTCTTGATGCTGTGCCGCAGAGGTCCGCCGGAAGACGAGATGCCCAGCCGCGATGAGGTCAAGCTGCAGCTGACCAATCAGGTTTTGGGCGCGCAGGCGGATATTTATCTGGAAGAATTGCGTTCTGAAGCCCAGATTCGTACACCATGATCCGCACGCCATGAGACTGCCGGTTGCGCTGACCTGTGGCGACCCATCTGGGGTTGGCCCGGAATTGGCATTTGCGGCACGCGCGGTTTTAGGGGCGGCGCTGCCGCTGTTCTGGATTGGCGATCCACGGCATTTGGGATTTGACGCGTTTCAAGAGATTGCCTCGCCCGCTGAGGCGGTCTTGGTGCCTGCGCATCTGCTGCCGGTTCTGCCGCACCGCTTTGCCGGCCCTGCCCTGCCCGGCCAACCGGCGCCGGAAAACGCCGCAGGGGTGATCGCGGTGATTGAGCGGGCGGTGGCTTTGGTGCAAAGGGGCGAGGCTTCGGCAATCTGCACCGCACCAATCCATAAGAAAGCGCTGAAGGATGGCGCGGGGTTTGCGTTTCCCGGCCATACCGAGTTTCTGGCACATCTGGCAGGGGTGGACCGCGTGGTGATGATGCTCGCCTCGCCCTTGCTGCGGGTGGTGCCGGTGACCATCCATATCGCGATTGTGGACGTGCCAGCGGCTTTGACGGCGGAATTGCTGGAAGACACGATTCGGATCACCGATACCGGGCTGCGACGGGATTTCGGGCTGGCGCGGCCTCGGTTGGCGGTGGCGGGGTTGAACCCGCATGCCGGCGAAGGCGGGGCGATGGGGGTTGAAGAGATTACTCTGATCACCCCCGTGCTAGAGCGGCTGCGGGCGGAGGGGTTTGACCTGCGTGGGCCGTCTTCCGCCGATACGATGTTCCATTCGCGCGCGCGCGAAGCCTACGATGCGGCGATCTGCATGTATCATGATCAAGCGCTGATCCCGATCAAGACGCTGGATTTCGATGGCGGGGTGAATGTTACTCTGGGGCTGCCGTTTGTGCGCACTTCACCGGATCATGGCACGGCTTATGACATTGCGGGCAAAGGGTTGGCGCGGCCTGACAGTTTGATTGCGGCGTTGAAGATGGCGCATCAGATGGCAGCGGCGCGCTTGGGGTAAACCGCTGGGGCCAGCCCCAGACCCCGGGATATTTGAACACAGAGGATGAGTTATGGGCACGATTGACGGGTTGCCGCCTCTGCGTGAGGTGATCAAGGCGCATGATCTGGTGGCAAAAAAGCAGTTAGGGCAGAACTTTTTGCTCGATCTGAACCTGACCGCCAAAATCGCGCGGTTGGCCGGGGATCTCTCGGCTTGTGATGTGCTTGAGGTGGGCCCCGGCCCCGGCGGCTTGACGCGTGGGCTGCTGGTGGAGGGTGCGCGGCGGGTGCTGGCGGTCGAGAAAGACCCACGCTGTGTGCCTGCGCTGCAGGAGATCGGCGCCGCCTATCCGGGGCGGTTGCAGATTATCAACGCCGATGCGATGGAGATCGACGTGCTGGGGCATCTCAATGCGCCAGTGCGGGTGGTGGCGAACCTGCCTTATAATGTCGGCACCGAGTTGCTGATCCGCTGGCTGACACCGAAAGTCTGGCCGCCGTTCTGGCAAAGCCTGACGCTGATGTTCCAGAAAGAGGTGGCCGAGCGGATTGTCGCCAAGCCGCGCACCGATCATTACGGCCGTTTGGCGCTGCTGGTGGGTTGGCGCTGTGATGCCAAGATCGTCATGCATCTGCCGCCCGAGGCCTTCACCCCTGCGCCCAAGGTCCATTCGGCGGTCGTGCATTTGACGCGGTTGGAAGAGCCTCGGTTTGCCGCAGATGAAGCGATGCTGAACCGCATCACCACCATGGCCTTCGGGCAGCGCCGCAAGATGCTGCGCTCTAGTCTAAAGGGCATGGGACCAGCGATTGAGGCCCAACTGGCGGCGGCGGGGATACCGCCTACTGCGCGGGCGGAAGAGATCGAGTTGGAGCGGTTTTGCGCCTTGGCGCGGATTGTGGCCGCAGGCTGACGCTTTTCTCCCAACCTTGGAACGCAAAAAGCCCGCACTTGGCGGGCTTTTTGGTGGGGATTTGTTGAGCGTTTATTCTGCGGCTTCGGATTTGTCCGGGGTGGATTCCGCAGCGGCAGGCTTTTTCTGGCGGGGCGCGCGGGTGGTTTTTGGCGCGGCTTCCAGTCCGGGCAACGTCTCGGCCACTGGTTTAGGCGCACGCGGCGCGCGGGCTTTCACCGGAGCAGCAGCAGCGGCTTCAACTTGGGCAACCAGCGCAGCAGGCGATTCAAAGCGCGGTGCTTCTGTGCGCGGGGCTTCAACACGCGGGGCTTCAACACGGGGGGTGTCGACGCGGGGCGTCTCAACGGCGGCATCTTCGCGCGTGGTTGCGAAACGTGGTGCCTCAGCGCGCGGTTTTTCGCTGCGCGGGGCATCATTGCGCTGTTGCTCGGCGCGTGGCTGGTCGTTGCGCGGTTGCTCGGCGCGTGGCTGATCGTTGCGCGTTTGCTCGACGCGTGGCTGATCGTTGCGCGGTTGCTCGGCGCGTGGCTGATCGTTGCGCGGCGCACGTTGCTCGCGGTTTTTGTCATCACGCGGGCGGTTGTTGTCTTGGCGGCGCGGCTGATTGTTATCGCGTTGTTGGTTGTTGTCGCGCGGCTGATTGTGATCACGCTGTTGGTTATTCTGCTGAGTACCGTCGCGCGGCTGATTGTTGTCGCGCTGCTGGTGATCGCGCTGGTGGTTGTCGCGGCGGGTATTGTCTTGGCGCGGCTGCGGGCGGCTCACCTCGGGCAGATCGACGAGGCTGTGCTCTTCTTCATCGACCGCACTAAAGCCGCCGGTGTAGGGCTGTTCGGCATCACCCGCGTCACTGCGTTCGGGACGGTAATCGCCACGCTCATTGCGATAGTCTTGCCGATCACGGTTGCCATTTTGGCCGCCGTTTTGGTTGTTTTGGTTATTCTGGGCGTTCTGATTATTTTGACCGCCCTGAAACTGCTGGCGGCTTTCTTGCTCGGCTGCCATCTCACGCGTGGCTTCGGCCAACATGCGGGTGTAATGCTCGGCGTGTTGGCTGAAGTTTTCAGCGGCCACACGGTCGTTGGACCGCTGTGCGTCACCCGCCAGCATTTGATATTTCTCGATGATCTGTTGCGGCGTACCGCGCACTTTGCCTTCGGGGCCAGAGCTGTCGAAGACGCGGTTGATGATATTGCCGAGGGTGCGCGGGCGATTCGTCTTTGAACGCGAACGGGACTTGGAAGAGCGCATCTTGTCCTTTGATCCAGATGGTCCGGGAGGTTGCGCCTGATCCTTTCGGGGATCGTCAGCCCATGGGGCATGGCAGCAATGACCGGGTTTGCGCGTGTCAGTGCCGAATTGCACCGAATATCGCGTCAGTAGGAATAATCACAGGGGGGGCGTTCTGACAAGCAGATTTTACGGTTTTCGCGCAAAAACGGCTATGGATTGCCGCTAGAATCCACGTCCTGCGGCTTTTGGGCGCAGATGACGCGGTCGCGACCATCAAGGTCAGCCAAGGTGCGGATGTTGATCAGGCCTTGGGCGTGCAGCAAGGCGGTGACGGCGGCGCTTTGGGTCGGGCCGATTTCGAGCAGCAGGCGACCTTGGGGCATCAGGCGGGCAGGAGTTTGGGCGGCGATTTTGCGGTAGGCATCCAAGCCATCACCGCCGGGGGTGAGGGCTGCGTGGGGTTCCCATTGCAGCACATCGGGGGAAAGGCCAGGCATCTCGGCGGCGGCGATATAGGGCGGGTTCGAGGTGATCAGATCGAAGCGGCCGTGGATATTGGCGCACCAGTCGGATTGTTGGAATTTGGCACGGGTGGTCAAGTTCAGGGCGGCGGCGTTTTCTTTGGCCACGTCGAGGGCTTTGGTGGACAGGTCAGAGCCCAGACCGCTCGCCATTGGCATATCTGCAAGGCAGGACAGCAGGATGCAACCGGTGCCAGTGCCGAGGTCTAGCAGTTTCAGGAAGGGGCGGGTTAGGGCTTCGGCGACAAGGATTTCGGTTTCGGGGCGCGGGTCGAGGGTGTCTTGGGTGATTTTGAAGCTGCGGCCCCAGAACTGGCGTTGTCCGGTGATCTGCGAGACGGGCTGGTGGGTTGTGCGGGCAGTTATGGCGCTGGCGTAAGCGATGGCTGCGGCTTCGGTCAGTGGATCTGGCAGGTGTAGGGTAAGGCGATCAGCGGCGATGCCCATCGCATAGGCGAGCAGCAGGCGGGCATCTCGGGGGGCGTTGTCGATGCCTGCGGCAGTCAGGCGGCGGATGGCCAAGCGCAGGGCGTCTTGCGCCGTCATCCTTCCATCTCGGCCAGTTTGCTGGCCTGGTCATGGGCGACCAAAGCATCGACCACTTCGCCCAGATCGCCCTGCATGATCTGGCCCAAAGAATACAGCGTCAGGTTGATGCGGTGGTCGGTCATCCGCCCTTGCGGGAAGTTGTAGGTGCGGATGCGTTCAGAGCGATCCCCCGAGCCTACTTGAGATTTTCGTTCCGCTGCACGGGCGTTGTCGACGCGGGCGCGTTCCAGATCGAAAAGGCGGGCGCGCAGCACTTGCATCGCGATTTCCTTGTTGCGGTGCTGCGATTTCTGCGCCGAAACCACAATCATACCAGTGGGAATATGGGTGATCCGCACGGCTGAGTCTGTGGTGTTGACATGCTGGCCGCCTGCCCCAGACGCCCGCATGGTGTCGATGCGGATGTCGGATGCCGGGATCACCAGATCAACCTCCTCGGCCTCGGGCAGCACGGCGACTGTGGCGGCAGAGGTATGCACGCGGCCTTGGGCTTCGGTTTCCGGCACGCGCTGGACGCGATGCACGCCGGATTCAAACTTCAGTTTGGCGAAAACGCCCTCGCCCGCGATATGCACCTGCACATCCTTAATACCGCCGAGTTCGCTGTCTTGCTGTTCGAGAACCTCAAACGTCCAGCCCATTTTCTCGGCATAGCGCTGATACATCCGCAGCAAATCGGCTGCGAACAAGGCGGCTTCGTCGCCGCCCGTACCGGGGCGGATTTCCAAAATTGCAGGGCGGGCGTCGGCGGCATCTTTCGGCAAAAGCGCAATTTGAAGCCGGGATTCCATCTCGGGGATGCGGGCTTTCAGCAGCGGCATCTCATCTTCCGCCAAAGACTTCATTTCGGGATCGGCGAGCATGATCTCAGCCTCGGCCAAATCATCCAAGGCGCGGCGATAGGCGACGATTTCATCGGCCACGGGCTTCAGATCGGAGTATTCGCGCGACAGAATCGCAATCTGGGAGGGCGAGGCACCTGCGTTCAGCTTGGCTTCGAGAAACTCGAAACGCTGGGTGATCTGGGCGAGTTTTTCTAACGGAACCATGAAGGGGGTTTGCAGAGTTCAGCGGCTTTGGTCAAGTCCAAGAGCGACACCTGCATCTTTGGTGCACCCACTTAGGGCGTGGTCGCAAGCAACGTAGCCCGCGGTGCCGGCGGGTTCCAGATAAAGCCGTCAATCTGGTACGGGTGGCCGAAAGTGTCGCCCGCGCTTGCGACTTTCACCACCGACCAATCGTTCTTGGTCGAGACATCCACCACGGTCATACCCAAAGAAATCTGGCTGGGCTTCCAGTTGGCGTGGTCAATCAGAATCTCGCGATCCGACACCACTTCTGACACCACAGCGACATGGCCTTTCGGCAGTTTGCGGGTCGAAGAGAACGCCATCACCGCGCCGACCACGGGCGCGTGGCCACGTATGAATTTGCCCTTGGCCTGATCCCACCAGGTGCCCGCATTGCCCTTGATCTCAACGCCACTCGCATCGCGGGCAAATGGCACACACCAGACTTTTTTACCGCGGGCCTTCAGCGCTTTGGCATTGCCAATGGCTTTCGAAACGAAGTTCGGGTTCAGCCCCGGCTGGATCAGATCGGGGTGGGCTGACAGCATCGTCACTTCCGAAGTGCTTGGCACGCAGGCGGCACTGAGGGCCAGAACGCCGCACAAAGCGGCCAAGCGCGGCAAGTTAAGGAAGGTTACAGCCATGTGAATGTCCCAAGTCTTTTTGTGTTCTATTCCGCACAGAGGCCTTGGTTCGCCCAAGTTGTTTCTGCACTGCGGCAGACATTCACTGATCCGTGACAAAGTTCAACAAACTGAAATATCTGTGGGCGAGAAACCGCCGCAGGTTTCTGCGAAATCGGCGCATTATTGGCGATTGCAGGGAACCAAACGCAGTTTCAGGCGTCTAATGCTCTGATCCACGCCGTTAAACGGGCCGCATTGACACCCCAATCGCCTGCACCAAAGCGCTGGCGGGCATAGAGCGTCACGCCGTCGGGGGTCGATTCGGCGGTGGTATAGTCGGGAAAGCCCCAGAATGCCGAGCGGGTTTGCCAGGTGATCCGCCCGGTTTCCGCACTGCCTGCGATGCGCAGGGTGCGCGGGGTGGCCAGCGCGATACCATCCAATTTGGCCAGCAGCGCTTGGGTCTGATCGAGTGCTGCTGTCAGATCAACATAGGCCCCATTCGCAAAGACGGTGACCTGGTCAGGGCTGGGGGTCGCGATATCCAGAGGGCGCGGATCAAGCGGCACATGCCACACGGATGGATGGGTCGGGGCAAGGCGAATAAACGCCATGGCCCCCGCCGCAAAGATCAAGATCAAAACGGCGAGGGTCATGAGTTTGGTCATCTTTGTGTTTTCGCCCAATGATAGAGACAGATCAATTCGTAGCCGACATGCGCGCCTGCAATCGCGGTGGCCCCCGTGGTGTCATAGGGTGGTGAGACTTCAACAATATCGCCGCCGACCATGTTGATCCCCGCCAAGTCACGCAAGATGGCTGCAGCTTGCCACGAATGCAACCCTCCCCAGACCGGGGTGCCGGTGCCGGGGGCAACCGAGGGGTCGAGCGCGTCGATATCGAAGGTCAGATAGGTCTGGTGATCATCAACGATGTCTTTGATCTTTGCCACCACCGCCGCCGTGCCTTTTTCATGCACCCAGCGGGCGTCGATGACGTTGAAGCCAAGGTAATCCTCGGTCGTGGTGCGGATGCCGATCTGCACCGAGCGTGTGGGGTCAACATAGCCCTGCTTGACCGCCTTATACATCATGGTGCCGTGGTCGATCCGGGTCATGTCGTCATCTGGCCAGAGATCAGAATGGGCGTCGAAATGGATCACGCTGAGGGGACCGAACTTCTCGGCATAGGCGCGCAGGATCGGCAGCGTGATGTAGTGATCGCCGCCGAGCGTGATCGTGCCCGCCCCTGCCGCCAAGATTTTGCGGATATGCGCCGTCAGGGTTTCGGGGAAATCTGATGTCTTGGCATAGTCGAAGGCGCAGTCGCCATAGTCGATGATGTTGAGGTCTTCCAGTGGGTTGGTGGGCCAACCGTAGGGCGGATCATAGGGTTGTAAGGTCGACGCCTCGCGGATCGCACGGGGGCCAAAGCGGGTGCCGGTGCGGTGGGTGACGGCTTGATCAAAGGCCACGCCGGTGATGGCTAGATCAACCCCGGTGAGGTTTTTGCTGTAAGTGCGGCGCAGGAACGAGGTCGCGCCAGAGAACGCATTCTCAAAGGCATAACCGCGCTGGGTGGTGCGGTTGAAAGCGGTGTCGATTTCGGTTTTAGCGTCTTCTAAGGCCATGATTCTCTCGGAGATAACGGCGCTTGCGTCTTTATCCTTGGTCCACAGCCCAAGCCGGAGACGCGCGGATCCGGGTAGTTCAAAGGAAGGCAGGCTTGTGGGGATGTCAAGCCTGATGCGGTGAATATGCGGCAAGGCCGGAGCCTCCGGCGGGAGTATTTAGGCCAAGATGAAATTGCTCTTTCCAAAATACTCCAGCGCGGAGCGCATCCGCCGCTGGTCGTAACAGGTAACAATGTTACCCCAACCGATAGCCCTCGCGCACCAGATCATCGCTGACCCGGCGGATGGCTTGCTCCAGCGTGTCGACCACAAAATCCACCTCCGCCTCGGTGATGATCAGTGGCGGCGACATCACGTTCAGATGGCCGATCGGGCGCACCAGCAAGCCCAAGGATTCCGCCACGTTTGAGATGCGTTTGCTTTCGTTGACCTCATCGGGCAGCAATTCTTTTGTGGTCTTGTTGGCGACGTTCTCGACACACAGCATCAAGCCCTGCCCGCGCACATTGCCGACGAGCGGCAGGTTTTCCAGCGCTTTCAAACGGGTGTTGAAATAGGCACCGACCTTTGTCGCGTTGCCGAGCAGGTCTTCGCGGTCAAGGATTTGAATGTTTTTCAAAGCGCAGGCGCAAGACACCGGATGGCCGGAATAGGTCAGCCCAGTGGTGAACCAGCGGTGGCCACCGTCTGCCATCGCGGCCCAAATCCGGTCCGACAGGATCAGCGCGCCCAAGGGCAGATAGCCCGAGGTCAGGCCTTTGGCGGTGGTGATCATGTCGGGTTGCACCCCGAAGGCATCCTCCGAGGCGAACCAATGGCCGATGCGTCCAAAGGCGGTGACCACTTCATCAGCGATAAACAGGATGTCGTGGCGTTTGCAGACCTCCCACATGCGTTTGAGATAGCCTTGTGGCGGGATGATGATGCCGCCAGAAGCTTGGATCGGTTCCGCGATAAAGCCACCGATACGGTCAGCACCGACTTTTGCGATCAGCGCCTCAAATTCGGCGATCAGATCATCGCAGAATTGCGCCTCGGTCTGATGATCGGGGCGGCGATAGGGGTTGGGGCAGCTGAGGTGGTGGATGCCTTCGGTCTTGTAGCGGAATTCCTCAATGCGGTCGCCATTGCGCTTACCGACCGATTGGGTGAGGTAAGTCGAGCCGTGGTAAGAGTTTTCGCGTGCGACGATGTCGGTTTTATCCGGGTTGCCGCGCGCGTGATGGTAATAGCTGACAACGCGCACGGCTGTATCGACGGCGGTAGAGCCGCCTGTGGTGAAATGCACGCGATTGAGATCGCCCGGCGCGAGGTCTGCCAGGTTGGCGGCCAGACGCGCGGCGGGATCATTGGTCATATCAACAAAATGGTTGGCGAAGGCGAGGCGTTCGGCTTGTTCGGCAATTGCATCGGCCATTTCCCGACGACCAAGGCCGATGTTGGTGCACCACATGCCACCCACGGCGTCGAAATATTCACGCCCCTGTTCATCCCACAGCTTTGCGCCCTGCCCGCGCGCGATCACCAAGGAACCGGCCTTTTCAAACGGCCCAAAGTTCGCCCAAGGGTGCAAGACATGGGCGCGGTCCATCTCGAAGGCGGAAGTGTTGGGCAGGCTTGCGGGCGCGTTCATTTTGAATCTCCAGTCAATATGATTTAGCCAAGATAGCCAAAGCGCATAAAAACACCAGAGGGTATTTGATCAAATTTCAGAACAGCTTTTGCATGGCCTTTGACAGCTTAAAGCCATGCCCGCCAAGGTTGCTACATTCCATCCCCGACTTCTCAGACGTGCAGGTGAATGGCCCCAGTGAGATCGACTTGCCGTAGTCCAATTCCACCCCGCCCGGATCGGCGACTGAATCGGAAACGCAAGCGAGATAGCCCGAGCCGCCGGCATCGACCGCAAAGCTGCTGCCCCAGTCGAATTCGCAGTTGGCGGGGGCTTGGCGGTAGGTCGGTGAAAGCGCCGACATATCACACCGCGCTTGTGCGTAGTCTCCGGTCATGATCGCGCATTGGATATTGCCCGAGGGCGAATGGAAGGCGAGGTAATCATCGGCCATTGCCGCGTTCGGCAGCATGGCTCCAGCGAGCAAGCACAGGGCAATCATCAGGCGGATCATAACGGCTCCTATCAAGTGGGTGGAACCAGCCTAGCGCAGCAAGTGGAGGCCGCGCTAGGGCGTTGTGATCTGTTAGTTCAAAGGCTGCGCGCGCTCGACCAGTCTTGCGAAGAAGGATGCGCCAATCGGGGCGGCTTCATCGTTGAAATCGTAAGCCGCGTGGTGCAGACCAGCCCCCGGCCCGGTGCCCATGAACAGATAGGCGCCCTTGCGCGCCTCTAGCATGTAGGAGAAATCTTCCGAGCCCATTTCGCGCACCGAATTGCCGTTCACCGAGGTTTCGCCAACGATTTCTGCGGCGACTTCTACCGCAAAGGCTGCTTGATCAGCGTGGTTGATGGTGGCGGGGTAGCCCCAGTCATAGTCGATCCGCGCTTGCACGCCGTAGGCGCTGGCATGACCCTCAACAATTTCATGAAAACGCTTTTTCAACAACGCCCGCACCTCTGGCTTAAAGCAGCGAATGGTGGCGGCGAACATCGCCTCTTCGGGGATGATGTTGCTGGCGGTGCCGGAGTTTACCATGGTGACCGACAACACCGCCTCGTCTAACGCATAGATATTGCGCGGAATGATGGTCTGGATTGCCGAGATCATTCCGACCAAAGCCACGATAGGATCGACGCAATCATGCGGGGTGGCACCGTGGCCGCCTTTGCCGGTGAGATAGACATAGGCGGTATCGACCGAGGCCATCAGCGCGCCCGGCGTTGTCAGGAAATGCCCGAACGGCACGTTGGGCGCATTGTGGATGCCATAGACTTGCTCGACCGCAAAACGGTCCATCACGCCTTCGTTCACCATCTCACGGCCGCCCGCGCCATCTTCTTCGGCGGGTTGGAACATCAGCGCGACGCGGCCTTTGAAACGTCGGGTCTCGGCCAGATATTTTGCAGCACCCAGAAGCATCGTCACATGGCCGTCATGGCCGCAGGCGTGCATTTTGCCTGGAACTGTCGAGGCATATTCGGCCCCGGTGATCTCTAGGATCGGCAGCGCATCCATATCGGCGCGCAGGCCAATGGTGGGCCCCCCCACCTTGGCATCGTAATCTTGGCCGTTGATGATGGCGACGATGCCGGTTTTGGCGATGCCGGGGTGAATCTCATCAACGCCAATCTCTTTCAGGCGATCAACGATATAGGCGGCGGTGGTGAAGCAGTCGAAAGACAGTTCGGGATTCGCGTGCAAATGCCTGCGCCAGCCCTTCATTTCCTCGGCATAAGCGGCGATACGGTTGAGGACGGGCATGGCGGTCTCCTGATTTGCTGGCCTTTGATCAAATCTTATCTGGAAGGGATCGGCAATGCCCCTGCCCCATTCTGACGACTTGTCTGATCAACTTGTGCCTGACCCAGACGGCGGGATCGCGCGTTTGCTGGAGATTATGCGGCGGTTGCGCGACCCGGTTGCGGGATGCCCGTGGGATATTGCGCAGGATTTTGCCAGCATTGTGCCTTACACGATTGAGGAGGCGCATGAGGTCGCCGATGCGATCGCGCGGCAGGCCTGGCACGAGTTGCCGGGAGAGTTGGGCGATCTGCTGTTGCAGGTGGTGTTTCATGCGCAGATGGCCAGCGATCAAGGCCTGTTTGGCTTTCAAGAGGTGGTGCAAGCGATATCGGACAAGATGGTCGCACGGCATCCGCATGTATTTGGCACCGAAAGCCGCGACAAAACGCCCGCGCAGCAGACCGTGGATTGGGAGAGGATCAAGGCAGCCGAGCGCGGTGCACAGAACGCCCGCGTGCTGGATGGTGTGGCGCTGGGATTGCCGGGGCTGACCCGAGCGGTCAAGCTGCAAAAGCGGGCGGCGCGAGTGGGGTTTGACTGGCCCTCAACCGATGAGGTGGTGGCCAAAATTGCCGAGGAAGCCGCCGAATTGGTCGAGGCGCGCGATACGTTGAGCCACGCCGAAGTGACTGAAGAATTTGGCGATTTACTGTTTGTGATTGCCAATTTGGCGCGGCATCTGGATGTAGATCCCGAAACCGCTTTGCGCAGTGCCAATGCCAAATTCAGCCGCCGCTTTGGCCGGATTGAGGATTGGTTGGCCGAGGATGACCGCGCCCCCGCCGACAGCGATCTGGCGGAAATGGATGCTCTGTGGAATCGCGCCAAGGCCGAGGAGAAGGCCGCGAAATTGGGCTGAGCGACGGCGCGCGCAGCCGTCAAAGTTATTTACTCAGGTATTGACGCCCTCTGATGCTTGCGCTTTAAGCGCGGGCAGATACCTGACAAAAGGACTCAACCATGAAGCTGCGCTTTTCCCTATTCGCGCTTGCCCTCGCCAGCACCGCTCTGCCTGCACTGGCCGAGGAGGTTAATATCTACTCGCACCGCCAGCCCGAACTGATTCAGCCGCTGATCGATGCCTTCACCAAGGAAACCGGAATCACGGTGAATATCGCTTTTGTCGACAAGGGCATGGCCGAGCGTTTGGTGGCGGAAGGTGATCGCTCTCCTGCCGATTTGATCCTGACGGTGGACATCGCGCGGCTGATGGAAGTGGTCAATGCAGGCGTGACGCAGCCGGTGGACTCGGCGGTTCTGGAAAAGAACATTCCGGCAGAATACCGCGATCCGGGCAAGCAATGGTTCGGCCTGACGGCGCGTTCGCGCATCGTCTATGCCGCGAAAGACCGGGTGAAGGATGGCGAAGTCACCACCTATGAAGACCTTGCCAACCCGAAATGGAAGGGTCGGCTGTGTATGCGCTCGGGCACCAACGATTATAACGTGGCGCTGACCGGAGCGATGCTGGCGCATCACGACGCGGCCTACACCAAGACCTGGCTAGGGGGGCTGAAGGCTAATCTCGCCCGTAAACCCAATGGCGGCGACCGCGATCAGGTCAAAGCGATTTGGGCAGGCGAATGCGACATTGCCATCGGCAACACCTATTACATCGGGCAAATGCTGGCTGACCCCGAGCAGAAAGACTGGGCCAACGCCGTCCGCATCATCTTCCCGGTGTTTGAAGACGGCGGCACCCATATGAACATCTCGGGTGTGGCGATGACCAAAGCGGCGCCGAACCATGATGCGGCGCTCAAGCTGATGGAATGGCTGTCGTCGGATGAGGCGCAGAAGATCTACGCCGAAACCAACTACGAATTCCCGGTCGAGCTGGGGGTGGAACGTTCGGCCTTGGTGAAAGGCTGGGGTGAATTCACACCGGACAGCTTGGCTTTAGCCGATGTCGCGGCGCAGCGGCCGGCGGCGTTGAAACTGATCGAGGAAGTCGATTTCGACAACTGATCCGAACCAGCGATCTGTTTAAGAGTTGAAAAAGGCGCATCCGCGCCTTTTTCTTTTTTGACCAGGTGGACAAGATCGGGGGAATGGCGTTTTCTGGCCGAAAAATGAGGAGCAGACCATGCTACATCCCGCACGCAAAATCATCATCGATACCGACCCCGGCCAAGACGACGCTTTTGCGATCCTGCTGGCTTTGGGCAGCCCGGAAGATATCGAGGTGTTGGGCATCGTCGCCGTTGCAGGCAATGTGCCGCTGGCTTTGACCCAGAAGAACAGCCGGATGATTTGTGAGCTGGCCGGGCGGTCGGATGTGAAAGTTTTCGCAGGCTGTGATCGGCCCTTGAAGCGCAAGCTGGTCACCGCCGAGCATGTGCATGGCAAAACTGGTCTGGATGGCCCAGTGCTGCCTGAACCTGTGATGCCATTGCAGACCCAACATGGTGTGGCGTTCATCATCGAGACCTTGCGGCGCGAGCCTGCTGGATCGGTGACATTGTGCCCGCTGGGGCCGCTGACCAACATAGCCCAAGCGTTCTTGCAGGCCCCCGATGTGGTGGGGCGGGTGCAGGAGATCGTGCTGATGGGCGGGGGCTATTTTGAGGGTGGCAACATCACGCCTGCCGCCGAGTTCAACATCTATGTTGATCCCGAGGCGGCAGAGATCGTGTTCCGATCCGGGGTGCCGTTGGTGGTGATGCCGCTGGATGTGACCCATAAGGTGTTGACCACCAAGGCGCGGGTTCAGGCGTTTCGGGCGATGGGCACCGAGGTCGGTCGGGTGGCGGCGGACTGGGCGGATTTCTTTGAGCGGTTTGATGTGGTGAAATATGGCAGCGAGGGTGGGCCGCTGCATGATCCGACGGTGGTGGCTTATTTGATCAAGCCGGAGTTGTTCTCGGGGCGGCTGATCAATGTCGAGATTGAAACCCAGTCAGAGCTGACCTTGGGGATGACGGTGGCGGATTGGTGGGGGGTGACGGACCGGGTCAAAAATGCGCTGTTTATCGGGGATGTGGACGCGCAGGGGTTCTTTGATTTGCTGACGGAAAGGTTGGCGCGGTTGTGAAATTAGCGCGGTCCCGAGTTGGGACCGTTTTTGGGGTTAGCGAAATCAGGGGGTTATGGGGCAGCGGTAAGGGATTGTTAAGGTTTCGCCGATGATGCGTCGGACCGGGGGCCAGCCCCCGGCCCCCCGGAATATTTATACCAATGAGAAATTATATGCGAAGCGATAGGCCAATTCGGGGTTTGGCCCGCGATTTCACCCCAGCGCATAGCCCGCGCCGCGCACCGTGCGCAAAGGGTCGTCGCCGCCAAAGGTGCAGAGCGATTTGCGCAGGCGGCCAATGTGAACGTCTACCGTGCGCGTATCGACGTAGATATCGCGGCCCCAGACGCGGTCGAGCAGGCTTTCACGCGAGAACACCCTGCCCGGCTTTTCCATAAAAGTGGCCAGCAGGCGAAACTCGGTGGGGCCAAGTTTCAGAACTTTATCGCTGCGGTAGACGCGGTGGGTTTCGGTATCGAGGCGAATGTCGCCCCATTCCAGCAGCAACCCTGCGGTGGCGGGACGCACGCGGCGCAGTTGTGCGCGCAGGCGGGCCATCAGCTCGACCACGGAATAGGGTTTGATGACGTAATCATCCGCCCCGGTTTCCAAGCCGCGCACCTTATCGACTTCTTCCGAGCGTGCCGACAGCATGATGATCGGGATGCCACGGGTTTCGGGGCGGGCTTTCAGGCGGCGGCAGACTTCGATGCCAGAGACATGCGGCATCATCCAGTCGAGCAGGATCAGATCGGGGGCTTCCTCGCCGATCAAAGCCAGTGCGTCTTCGCCGTTGTCTGCGGTGCGCACCTCGAAGCCTTCGGCTTCAAGGTTATAGGACAGGACTGCGCGTTGTGCTGGTTCATCCTCGACCAGCAGAACCGATGGCCGCGGTGCCATCAGGCATTACCCCCAGCAAGTTCGGCTTTCGGGCGGGCCTCATCGGGCAGCGATCCGGTGGTCAGGTAGATCACCTGTTCGGCGATGGTGGTGGCATGGTCGCCAACGCGTTCGATGTTTTTGGCGATGAAATGCAGGTGCATACAGGCCGAGATGTTGCGGGTGTCTTCCATCATATGGGTCAGGAATTCGCGGAACAAAGCGTTATACATCTGATCGACTTCTTCATCGCGCAGGCGCACTTCGGCCGCAAGGCCCGCATCGCGCGACACGAAGGCATCGAGCGCGTCCTTCAGCAACAGACCAACCTGACGCGCCATGCGGCGGATCGAGCCTGCGGCACCCGGAATTGGCGTCATCGCGTTCAGCACCAGCGCGCGTTTGGCAAGGTTTTTGGCATAGTCGCCGCAACGCTCGAGGCTGGAGGCGATTTTCATCACGGTCAGCACGGTGCGCAGATCGGTGGCAATCGGCGCGCGCAAAGCGATCAGCCGGGCACATTCGGTGTTGATCAATTCTTCCAGTTGATCAATCGCGGTGTCGTTGTTGCGCACCCGTTCGGCGAGGCTTTCGTCCTGGGTGTCCAGCGCCTTGGCGGCATCGGACAGGGCGGCTTCAACAAGCCCGCCCATTTTCATGATCATGGCTTGCACCGCTTCAAGATCACGGTCGAAAACCGAGGCGATATGGGGATCATTCAACATGTGTTTCTTCCTTAACCGATCCGGCCAGAGATATAGGATTCCGTGCGCGGATCTTTCGGATTGGTAAAGATCTGCCCGGTTTCGCCAAATTCGACAAGGTAGCCGAGGTGGAAGAACGCGGTGCGTTGGCTGACCCTGGCTGCTTGCTGCATCGAGTGGGTGACGATGACCACCGAGAATTGGCTGCGCAACTCGTCGATCAGTTCTTCGACCTGTGCGGTGGCAATCGGATCAAGCGCCGAGCAAGGCTCGTCCATCAGCAGAACCTCGGGCGAGGTCGCGATGGCGCGGGCGATGCACAGGCGCTGTTGTTGGCCACCCGAAAGCCCGGTACCCGGGGATTGCAGGCGGTCTTTCACCTCATTCCACAGGGCTGCCTTGCGCAGGCAGGTCTCGACCACTTCGTCGAGTTCGGCCTTGTTGCGGGTTAAGCCGTGGATTTTTGGTCCATAAGCGACGTTGTCATAGATCGACTTCGGGAACGGATTTGGCTTTTGGAACACCATACCGATGCGGGCGCGCAGTTGCACCGGATCGACGCGGGGGTCGTAGATGTTTTCACCTTCCAACGTGATGCTGCCCTCAACCCGGCAGGACGGGATGGTGTCGTTCATCCGGTTCAAACAGCGCAGGAAGGTGGATTTGCCGCAACCCGACGGGCCGATGAAAGCCGTTACCGTCTTGTCCATGATGTCAACATCGACGTCTATGATGGCGTGGTTGGTGCCGTAATAGACCTGCGCCTTGCGGGCCTCAATCTTGATGGTCTGGGTGTCCACGCGGGTCTCCAATCTTTGGTCTTTCATGTGATTTTCCCTTACCAGCGGCGTTCAAATTTGCGGCGGAAGTAGATCGCCACGGCGTTCATTGCGATCAGGAAGACCAGCAGCACGATGATGGCCCCAGAGGCGCGTTCGACAAAGCCGGGGTCGCCGCGTTGGGTCCAGTTGTAGATTTGCACAGGCAGAGCCGCGGCGGGGTCGAACAGGCCGTCGGGCGGGGCACCGGGGAAGTCACGCACGAAGGCGACCATGCCGATCAGCAAGAGCGGGGCAGTTTCGCCCAAGGCTTGCGCGAGGCCGATGATGGTGCCGGTCAAGATGCCGGGCATCGCGAGCGGCAGCACATGGTGGGTGATGGTTTGCAGGCGGCTTGCGCCCACGCCGAGGGCCGCGTCCCTTATGCTGGGCGGCACGGCCTTGAGGGCTGCGCGCGTCGGAATGATGATCCGCGGCAGGGTCATCAGGGTCAGCACCAGACCGCCGACGATGGGGGCGGATTGCGGTAGACCTGCAAAGTTGATGAAAATCGCCAAACCGAGGATGCCATAGACGATAGAGGGCACAGCAGCGAGGTTGGCGATGTTGACCTCAATCAAGTCGGTGAACTTGTTTTGCGGGGCAAACTCTTCCAGATAGACGGAGGTGGCGACGCCGATCGGCAGTGCGAGGATCAGCACGACGAACATCATGTAAAGCGAGCCTACGATGGCAACGCCAAGCCCTGCGGCTTCGGGGCGTTTGTCCGACGCGTCGGGCATCGTGAGGAAGCCCGCGTTGAACTTCATGCCAAGCACGCCTGCGGTTTTCAGCCGATCTGCCAAAGCAAGTTGGTCAGGCGAGATGTTTTTGTCCAATGCCGCCGATTCCATCGTCACACGGCCTTTGTAGTAGCCGTCGATGCGGCCCGAGGCCAGAACGGTAAAATCGATGGTGGTGCCGATCAAAGACGGATCGGCCAGCACAAGGTTGCGCAAGGTCGCCGGGGATTCCTCGGAGATCATTTTGATCAGATCTTTGGGCTGCACCGCGCCAAGGTCGATGCCTTTCGCGGTGACTTCGGCCCCAAGCGAGGTGGCCAGCACCTTGCCATAGGTGAACGTTGTAGCCTTCGCCAGATCAGCCGGATCGCGTTTGCCGCCCTTGTCCAGCAGGGCTGCATCCAGCGTCACCGGGAAGGTCATGAAGGTTTGGCGGAAGGCAGGCAGACCGTTTCCGAAGATCGAGACCAGCAGCCAGACCAGCGCGAGAAGGGCTACAACAATGGCCGTTAGGCCATAGGCGCGGAAGCGTTTCTCGGTGGCGTTGCGGGCTTTGGTGCGCGGGTCTTGCACCAGCAGCGACTCGCGGGTGTCAAGCGCTGCGCGGGGGTTCAGCGGGCGGGCTGTCATTCGTATTGCTCCCGGTATTTACGCACAATCACGAGGGCGATGATGTTCAAGGCCAAGGTCAGGCAGAACAATGTCAGACCCAAAGCGAAGGCGACCAAGGTTTCTGGGCTGGCGAATTCGGTATCGCCGGTCAACTGGCTGACGATTTTCACGGTCACCGTCGTCATCGCCTCGAACGGGTTCATCGAGAGTTGGGCGGCTGCCCCTGCCCCCAAGACGACGATCATGGTTTCGCCAATCGCGCGGGAGGCTGCCAGCAAGACTGCACCGACAATGCCAGGAAGCGCTGCGGGGATCACCACCTGTTTGATGGTTTCAGACGGGGTGGCGCCCAGGCCGAGCGAGCCATCGCGCAAAGACTGCGGTACGGCGTTGATAATGTCGTCGGACAAAGATGAGACGAAGGGGATCACCATAATGCCCATCACAAGGCCAGCGGTCATCACCGAGGACGACGAGGTGCCAAGGCCAAGCGGCGAGGCAAAGTAATCGCGCAGCAAGGGGCCGACGGTGATCAGCGCGAACAGGCCGTAAACGATGGTTGGGATACCCGCGAGGATTTCGATGGCGGGTTTCACCCAAGCGCGGGTCGAGCGTGAGGCGTATTCGGCAAGATAAATCGCGGACATCAGGCCAATTGGCACAGCGACGACAAGAGCGATCACCGAGACATAGAGTGTGCCCCACAAGAGCGGCAGGATGCCAAGGCTGGAGCCGCCGCCGAACTGCGGCTTCCAAGTGGTTGAGAAGAAGAACTCGGATGCAGGGTAGAGGCGAAAGAAGTGGATCGACTCGAACAGCAAGGAGCCAACGATGCCCACCGTTGTCAGCACCGCGATCAGGCTTGAGGTCATCAGCAGCCACATCGCAAATTGCTCGGTGGCATTGCGGGCACGGTATTCGGGGTTGATGCGACTGAAGCCGAAGGCCAGACCAGCCAGCGCCAGCAAAAGCGCGGCCCCCGTCATGGCAAGGCGAGAGGTATCGCCTGCGTCACGCAAAGCCGCCGTTGCGGCGAGAGTTGAGGGCGTGGGTTCGGTTTCAAGCACCACTCCCGCACCATTCAATGCGGTTTTCAGCGCGGTTGGGCTGGCGAGCAAGGGGCCGACTTCATCGCCGCGCGCTTCCAACATGTTCAGGCCAGCGGCCACGCGGCGGACATCGGCCATCATCAGTTCTGCCGATTTGCCTGCGGGCAGCTCTGCAGGGTCGATCAAGCTGATCGCTTTGTTTTCCAGAAACAAAGGTTGCGCCAAAAGCCATGCGGCGATCAGAAAGAACGCAGGCACAGCGGTGAGCAAAGCGGTGATGCGGCCATAAAACGGCGGCAGGGAATGCAATTTGCGAATGTCGCCTTCGACTTGGCCGACAGCCTTGCGGCGGCCAATAACATAGCCCAGGGCGGCAAGGACGAGAATAATCAAAGAGAGAAGGCCGATGCTCATGGGGATCCTACCAATGAGAGGGACAGGCGCTGAAGAGACAAGCGGCGCGAGAAATCTCGCGCCGCCTTTCTAAGTCTTACTGCAACGGACCCATTACGGTTTCGGCTTCAACAGCCGACTGGGTTGCTGCCAGTTCCGGATCAGGAACCAGACCGTAATCTGCCAATTTGCCACCCGGGCCAGCCATTTCATCGGACACGAAGAAGGCGATGTATTCTTTCAGGCCGGGGATCACGCCGATATGGGCTTTCTTGACGTAGAAGTAGAGCGGGCGCGACACTGGGTATTCGCCCTTCGAGATCGTCTCCACGCTTGGGCTGATGCCGTTCATGGTGGCAACTTTCAGCTTGTCGGTGTTGTTCTCGTAAAACGACAGGCCGAACACGCCCATGGCGTTCTTGTTGGCCGCGATGCGCGACAGGGTTTCAGTGTAGTCGCCGTCGATGTCGACCGAAGTGCCATCCGTCCGGGTGGTGAAGCACTGCTTTTCAGCGTCTTTTTTCTTGGCACCGTCATCAGCTTCGGTGGAAGCAGCCAAGAACAGATCATAAGCGCCGGCGGTTTTGCAACCTTCCAGCAGGACCTTGGTGTCGAACACTTCGCGCGTGCCGTGCTTGGTGCCGGGGATGAAGGCCAGAATGTCTTGAGCTGGCAACGACGCATTGGCGTCAGCCCAGGTCTTGGCGGTGTTGGCGACCAGAGCGCCGTCTTTGACAACGGTGCCGCCGATGGCGTTGAACACGTCAACCGGGGTCAGCACGAAATCCGGGCCGTTGATGTCGGAGGCAAACACGATGCCATCATAGCCGATGCGCACTTCCATGATGTCGGTGACGCCATTGGTGTTGCACAGGTCGATGTCGGACTGGCTGATGCGCGAGGACGAGTTCGCGATGTCGATGGTGGCTTCGCCAACACCTTCGCAAAGCTTCTTACGGCCTGCGCCCGAACCGCCGCCTTCAACGACAGGCGTTTTGAAATCGCCGTTTTCGCCAAACGCTTCGGCCACGATGGTCGAGTACGGCAGCACGGTCGAAGAACCCGAGATTTGCAGCTGGTCACGCGCCGAGGCGATGACGGTCGTAGCGGCAAGAATCGCCACAGCAGAAGGGATCAGTTTGATCAGAGACATTGTGCTCTCCAGTTAATTCCCGAGGGCTGCCCGGATGGCCTGCCCTTCACCGCCCCGTCTAGGCAGGTTATCCTATGGTTTTGCGACAGTTTTGTAACGAATATATGACAGGATGGAGGGGCTGGGGTGAAATGGTCAGAAATAGGGCGCATGACGAGGTGGGGGAGCCTCCGGCAGGAGTATTTAGGCCCGTAGGAAAGCCCTTCTCGCGCAATCCTGGTCAGCGCGCCTCGTACGGCAACAGCACCGAGAATCGGCTGCCTTTGCCTTTGGCACTTTCGATCACCAGCCTACCCCGGTGGCGATTGACTATGTGTTTGACGATGGCGAGGCCCAATCCGGTGCCGCCCTTTTCGCGCGAGCGGTGGCCGTCGACGCGGTAGAAGCGTTCGGTCAGGCGCGGGATATGGAACGGATCAATGCCTTCGCCTTGGTCGGTGACGGACAGGCGCAACTGCTGGCCGCGCGGGCCTTTCTCAAGGGTCAAGGCGATGCGCACCTCTGCCCCCGCTGGGCTGCCGTATTTCACCGCATTCTCGACAAGGTTGGTCAGCACCTGCGTCATCTGATCGGCATCGGCGCGGATGGTCATCGTTTGATCGGCGCCCTCGATGCAGATTGTGACGCGCGCAGCTTCGGCAACCGGGCGCAGGCTGGCCACCGATCTGCGTAAAAGTGCTGCAATATCAACCTCATCCGAGGGCTGCACGCGTTCTTCAGACTCGACTCGGCTAAGGTGCAGCAGATCGCGCACCAGACGGTTCATCCGCTCGGCTTCACTTGCCATGATGCCAAGGAACCGTTCGCGGGCCGGGGCATCATTGCGAGCCGGGCCGCGCAGGGTTTCGATAAAGCCCAGTAAGGCGGTCAGCGGCGTGCGCAGCTCGTGGCTGACGTTGGCGACAAAATCGCGGCGCATCAGATCCATCTGCTCCCATGCCGAGCGATCCTCGAAGGCGCAGAGCACACCCTGCGGCACCGGGCTGACAGAAACCTCGTAGGTGGTGTCCTGCGCGGCCCCGGCGAGGGTCAGGCGCACCCGACCAGTCTCGGCGTGCTGCATCACTGCCGCAATCGCGCGCAAAAACTCGGGCTGCCGAAAGCTGAGCGCATGGTGCCGGTCCAAGATCGCCGCACCAAACAGCGCCACGGCGGGCGCATTGGCCTGCACGATCCGCTCATCTGACGCGATCAGGATCACTGGCAGCGGCAGCCCGCCCAGCAATGCTTTAGTGGCTTCTTGATCCATCACCCGGCCCTTTGCGCTTTGCCAATCTTTACCCCGCCGTCCCTGATCATGCCAGTTCGAGCTTGCCGAAGCGGCCGGGGTTGCATAACATTAGGTGATTGTCGTAACGAAAATTCGCGCTTCGGGTGTAGAGGCGCATGTGATTGACGCGTATTTTCCCCGCAAGCGCAAAAAAACAGTGGGAGGCGGGTGTGCCACCGCAGACGGAACCTTTGCCAAACCAAAAGCCGCCAAGTCGCCGAATCCTGTATCTGGCGGGGGGCGAGGCTGTGCCGGTGTCGCAGGATGCGATGATCTTCTCGCTGCCCTTCACGCAGCTTTGCCCGGAAGAACTGGCCCGTATCGCCCCCGATTTGGTGGTGTTTCCGTTGTTCAACGCCAGTTTGGATGCAATCGTGGTGCTGACCCGGCTGAACGCATTGGGTTATTGTGGCCGCTGCCTTGTGCTGACGCCTCGCCTGCCAAAACCGCAATTGATCGAGGCCGAGTTGCGCGGCTACAAGGGCGCCATGCAGGTGGAGCTTTTGACATCGGACGCGCCGCGATACTAGGGTTTAGACCGCAGTGGTGTCGCGCTGATAGATCCAGTCATGATCCGGGTCGTTCTGAAACCGCCAGTTGCGGCGGGGGCCTGCCATGACGTTCAGATAATACATCTCATAACCGTAAGGCGCCCCGCAAGGATGATGGCCCTTGGGCACCAGGGTGACATCGTGATTTTTCACCGCCATCGTCTCATCAAGGCTGCCATCTTCGGTATAGACGCGTTGGATGCCGAAACCCTGCGCAGGGTTCAGCCGCATGTAATAGCTTTCCTCAAGATAGGTCATGCGGGGGAAATCGTCTTCGTCGTGACGGTGGCTGGGATAGGACGACCAATTGCCGGAGGGCGTGAAGACTTCGGTGACCAGCAGGCTGTCGGCCACATCCAAGCCTTCCATCGCGATGTTGTTGATGAAACGGGTGTTCGCGCCGGTGCCACGCTGGGTCAGGGTGATGCCAGCGGGGCCGATTTGCGCGGCCTTGTGGCCGGATGTGCCGGGGGCGGTGCAGATCGCCAAGGTACAGGCGGTGGTGGCTGTGGCAGACCAATCAGAGTCGTTGGGGATATACAGGCAATGCGGTGGGGTTTTCTCAAACACATCCATACGGTCGCCGAGCACGCCCCAATCTTGGCCTGCGGCATGGATTTGGGCTTTGCCTTCGACCAGCACGAGGATGACTTCGCGGTCGCCAGTGACTTCGGCAGCGGTTTCACCCGGTTGCAGACGATAGAGACCGAAACCGACATAGCCCCAACCCGCGCTTTCGGGCGTGATGTCATGCACCTTGCCTGAGGTGCCCTTGGGTTTACGCAATAGATCGGCCATGTTCTTCTCCCAGATACGGGGTCTGGGGGGCGTGCCCCCAACCTTTATTTGTCGAGGCCAGCCCGCTTGGCAAAGCCCTTCAGACTGCGCAAACCAAGGCTTTGATAATCCATCGGAATCCGCACAGATGGGTCTTGCTCGGCTTCAATCACCAGCCAGCCGGAATAATTGTGCTGCGCCGCCACTTCGAGAACGCTGAAGAAATCCACAGCCCCTTCGGCATCACCCGGCACGGTGAAAGAGCCACGCCGCACGCCTTCCAAGAACGACAGCCCCTGCTCGCGCACCTGTTTCATAATGTCGGGGCGGACGTTTTTGGCATGGATATGACCGACGCGCGCCATGTGGTTTTTTGCCACCCGCAGCGGATCGCCGCCGCCGTAATAACAATGGCCGGTGTCAAGCAGCAAATGGGTATGTGGCCCGGTCTCGGCCATCAGACGATCAATCTCCCACTCGGCCTCAACAATGGTGCCCATGTGGTGATGGTAGACCAACTTGACGCCTTGGGCCGCACTGAATTCTGCCAGTGCTTCAATGCCTTGGCCGAACTTCTTCCAGTCTGCATCGGGCAGATGCGGGCGATCATTTACCGCTTTATCGTCAGCGCCATGGATGGCATTAGAGGTCTCGCAAACGATGATGACCTTGCAACCCATGGCTTTCAACAGGTCGAGGTAGGGCTGCATCGCGGTCTTTTCGTCTTCGACCGAGTTCAGCAGCAAATTAGTCGAATGCCAACCCGAGATGTATTTCAGCCCGCGCGGTTGGAACAAGGCGTTCAGCCCTTCGACCGTCAGCGGCATTTTATGGCCCTTTTCAATGCCATCAAAGCCGATTGCGGCGGTTTCATCCAAGCATTGCTCAAGCGAGATATGCGCGCCAAGACTGCGGTCGTCGTCATTGGTCCAAGCGATCGGGTTGGTGCCGTAGTGGATCATTATTTCCTCAAATTTTTAAAGGTAGCGCGAAGATCAGTCGACAAGCCGCTGATCTTTTTGTTTTTCTTCATAACTGGCGCGGGCCTGATTGACTTCTGCACGCGGCGAGACTTGCGGGATGCCGACGTCCCACCATGTGCCACCCGCCTGCGTGCCGGGCCACGGATCGGTGTCGATCACGATCACCTGGGGAATTTTTGCGCCCTTGGCGGCGGCGAGAGCTGCCTCTAGTTCGGCAATCGTGGTGACTTTGACAGCATTGGCCCCCATCGCGGCGGCATGAGCGGTAAAGTCGATATGGGACGGGTTAACATGGTAGGAGTCATCGAGCAGGTTGTTGAACCCTGCCCCACCAGTGCCTTTTTGCAGCCGGTTGATGCAGCCGTAACCACGGTTATCGGTAATCACCACAGTAAACGGCACGCCCATCATCACGGCAGTGGCAAGTTCTGAGTTCGCCATCATGTAGCTGCCATCGCCCAGCATACAGATCACATCGGCCGCAGGCCGCGCCATTTTGATCCCCATGGCTCCGGCAATCTCATAGCCCATGCAGGAAAACCCATATTCCATGTGGTAACCGCCTGTCGGCGCATCCCAGATCTTGTGAAGCTCGCCCGGCATGGTGCCAGCGGCAGACATTACCACGGTGGCCTTAGAGGCCGTGCGCTGCACCGCGCCAATCACCTGCATATCGGTCGGCAAAGCGTTGCTGGTGGGTGCGGCTTTCACCGCTGCGGTGGCAACGGCCCAATCGGCTTGCAGGCTGGGAATGCTGGGCCATTTCTGGCTTCCTAAAGCTTTTGCAAGGGCTTGCAAGGCGATCTTCGCATCCGAAGTTAAGTTAATTGCGCCGTGTTTGTAGGAATCATACGCCGCCACATTGATCGACAGAATACGACGGTTCGGGTTCTTGAACAGCGACCATGACCCAGTGGTGAAATCCTGAAACCGCGTGCCAAGCCCAATCACCAGATCAGCGTTTTCGCAGATTGTGTTGGCACTCGCAGCCCCCGTCACACCCACCGGGCCAAAGTTCAAAGCATGGTCGAAATCAAGACTGGATTTACCGGCTTGGGTTTCGACCACCGGAATATGATGCGCAGAGGCGAAAGCCGCCAATTCCGCTTCGGCCCCTGAATAGATCACGCCACCACCTGCCACGATCACCGGAGATTTCGCGCCCTTGATCGCGGCAATCGCTGCGGCGAGTTCATCCGCATCGGCTGCGGGGCGACGGATTTTCCAGACCTTTGGTGCGAAGAAACTTTCAGGATAATCAAAGGCTTCGGCTTGTACGTCTTGGCAGAACGCCAGGCACACCGGGCCGCAATCGGCGGGATCGGTCATCACCCGGAAGGCGCGCGGCAAAGCCGTCAGGATATGTTCGGGGCGGGAAATCCGGTCGAAATAGCGGGTAACCGGGCGAAAGCAATCATTGGCGGAAACCGTGCCGTCGTTGAAATCTTCAAGCTGCTGCAACACCGGATCCGGCGCGCGGTTGGCGAAAACATCGCCTGGAATGATCAGCAAAGGCAAGCGGTTGGCATAGGCCACGCCCGCAGCCGTGACCACATTCAGCGCACCCGGCCCAATCGAGGTTGTCACCGCCATCGCGCGGCGGCGTTTGTGTGCCTTGGCAAAAGCGATGGCGGCATGGGCCATGGTTTGCTCGTTATGGCCGCGCCAAGTCGGGAATGTATCCTTGGCGCCGTGCAAAGCTTCGCCGATTCCTGCCACGTTGCCGTGGCCGAAAATCGCCCATATGCCCTCGATAAACCGCTCGCCGTCTTCGGTCATCTGCACGGAAAGCCAGCGCACCATGGCTTGGGCGGCGGTCAAACGGATGGTGTTCATGGTTTCACTCCTGCGCGGGCCCCAGTTCGGGCAGCGTCCCAGATGCCGCAGAGGCGGCGGAAATTTTCGGCCATGGTGGCCACGGCACTGGCGTCGTCGATCTTGCCTGCAATCCATTGGCGGCCAACATCGGCGTGAATGGTGCGCCCGACCGCAAAGCCTTTGACCAGCGGGAAATCGGCGGCGAGTTTGAACGCAGACGCCAGTTCGGCTTCGGATTGACCGAGGCCCAAGATCACGATGCCTTGGGTATGCGCGTCGCGGCGGGTGATGGCGTCGCAGGTGGCCGCCCAAGCTTCGCGGGTTTGCATCGGCTCCAGCTTCCACCAATCGGGGTAGATGCCGATATCGTAGAAGCGGCTGATCAGCTTGGCGTTGGTGTGGTCATCCACCGGACCGACTTTCGACGGGATGATTTCCAGAAGCATTTCCAAGCGGTTACGGCGACATGCGTGGAACAGCCGGGTGACGACGGCCTCTTGTTCCGCTTGCATTTCTGCGCTGTCATCGGGGTGGCAGAAGCACAGAACCTTAACCACGTCCTCCAGCGCCCATTCCGAGAGGCCGCCGAAATCGGGGCCAATTTCAGGCTCTAGCATCAGCGGGCGTGAGCCGGGCCATTCGACCGGGCGACCGATCCACAGGCCTTGGCCCGAGGCTTTGTGCAGTGCGGATTTGCCGAGGCGGTTGTCGCAGAGCAGGCCGTAACCTTCGCGGCCTTGGGAAACCGCCATTGTAGCTTCCAGACACAACTCTTTGAAACGGCCAATGTTTTCGGGATTGGCGCCGGGAATTTCTTCCAGTTGCGAGCGGTGGTCATAGGCGAAGGCGCGCACTTCAGACCATTGTTTGCGGCGGTTGGTCGACCAGTGGATTTGCTCTAACTCGGCATCTTTGCGCAAGGCTGGGGCTTTCACGCCGCGACTCAAGAAGAAATTAAGTTCCTCCAACGACGGGTAAGCCGGGGTGCAGCCGTGGCGCGACACCGCGAAAGCACCGCAGGCGTTGGCGTATTTCAGGGCTGTGGGCCAGCTTTCGCCGTCAAGCCAGCCTTTGATCAGGCCCGACATGAAACCGTCGCCTGCGCCCAAGACGTTAAAGACTTCGATGGGAAAGCCGGGGCCGGTTTGGCCTTGATCGAGGCTGTCAGGGATCGCGCCTTCAAAAGCGGCAGCCCCTACCGCACCGCGTTTGCACACCAAGGTGGCGTTTGAGACTTTGCGCACCGCGCGCAGGGCTTCGATGGTGTTGGTCGAACCGCCTGCGATGTGGAATTCTTCCTCGGTGCCGACGATCAGGTCAAAATAATGCAGGCTGGCCTGCAGCTTAGCGGTCACAGCGGCGGATTCGATGAAGCGCGATTCGCCATCGCCATGGCCCGCAAGACCCCAAAGATTCGGGCGATAGTCGATGTCTAAGGCGGTTTTCGCCCCGTGTTTGCGGGCAAGTTTCAAGGCTTTCAGCACGGCGGCTTCGGTATTGGTATGCGACAGATGCGTGCCTGTGACGATGATCGAACGGGTTTCAGCGATGAAAATCTCATCGATATCGTCTTCGCACAAAGCCATATCGGCGCAGTTTTCACGGTAGAAAATCAACGGAAACTGAGTTTCATCACGGATACCAAGGATGACAAGCGCCGTCAGCCGCGCGGGGTCGGTTTTCACGCCGCGCACATCGACGCCTTCGCGCGCCAGTTCTTCACGAATGAAACGGCCCATATGCTCATCGCCGACACGGGTGATCAACGCCGATTTCAGGCCCAGACGCGCGGTGCCAGCGGCGATATTGGTCGGCGAGCCGCCGATATATTTCTGGAAACTCGCCATATCTTCCAGCCGCCCACCGATCTGCGCGCCGTAAAGATCCACCGAGGATCGGCCGATGGTGATGGTGTCGAGCGTTTTCATGGCAGGCTCCTCCGGGGACAGGCGCTGCGGCAAGACTCAGTTGCGCAAGCGTTTTGGAATATTTATTCCATTTTTACGCGAAGCAAAAGCATTTTCTTTGCCGATCTAACCGCGCACCGATCCAACCGCCACGGCCAGCGCAATCGCCAGCGCGAGGGTGGCCGAAAGCGAGCGAAACGCGCCGAAATCGACCTCGGGCACAGTCAGGATCGCGTCCGAGGCGCGGGCCAGCGGGCTGGTGATACGGTCGGTCAGCGCCACCACCGGCAGGCCACGCGCGCGGGCGTCTTGGGCCAAGGCGATGGTTTCTTCGGAATAGGGCGCGAAGGTGATCGCCAGCACCGCATCACCGGGGCGCAGGGCGTGGCGGTGATCGAGCTTGCCTGTGCCTTCGTGCAGCATCGCCGGAACCGCCATTTTATCAAAGACATAGGCGAGATATGCGGCGACTGGAAAGGCACGACGCAGGCCAATGACATGGATGGTATCGGCGGCGGAAAGCAGGTCTACGGCTTGGGCGAGGGCGGCTTCATCCGCCGATTTCGCCAAGGCTTCCAGCGACAGTCGCCCGGCTTCGATGAACTCACCGAGCAGCGCTGAGGGGGTGCCCGTGCCGCCATCTTTCAGATTTTGCAACCGGGTGGAGTAATCGGGAAAACCGGGCGAATAGGCGTCACGGAACAGCTTTTGCATTTCAGAAAAGCCGGAATAGCCGAGGATTTGGCAAAAACGCATCAACGCCGAGGGCGGCACATCGGCCCCGGCGGCGAGTTCGGCCACGGTGGACACCGCAATCCGGTCGATGTTGGCGGCGATATGATCAGCGCATTGCCGCAGGCGGCGTGGCAGGCCTTCGCTGATCGCGGCCAGACGCTCGCGGAATTCCTCGATCGTGGCGGGCGCGGCAAGGTCGTCGGAATCCAAGGCGGTCATATATCTGCGATCATTCTGCGGAGTTTCTTGTGAGTGATCGCAGGGTAACGCTGTGGAACAAACATTCCAACAGTTATTTCTGCGGCCTAGGATAGCGTCGCGCCAAAGCCTCGGCCACCGGGGGGGTGACGAATTTGGAAATATCGCCGCCCAAGCGCGCAATTTCTTTCACCAGTTTCGAGGCAATCGCCTGCCTGCGTGCATCGGCCATCAGGAACACGGTTTCTACGCTCGCATCCATCGCGCGGTTCATGCCAACCATTTGGAATTCATACTCAAAATCTGCCACAGCCCGCAGGCCGCGCACGATCACGCTTGCGCCCACATCACGGGCACAGTCGATCAGCAGGTTTTCAAACGGATGCACGATAATCTCACCGCCGGTTTTGGCGAGGATACCGGCACATTCGGCTTCCACCATCGCCACGCGTTCTTCCAGCGGGAAGGCCGGGCCTTTGTCACGATTGATGGCCACACCAATCACCAAACGATCCACCAGTGCCATCGCGCGCTGGATGATATCGACATGCCCCAAGGTGATGGGGTCAAAAGTGCCGGGATAAAGACCGATACGCATGGCAGGTTCCTCGCCTAAGTCCCCGACACGCAACAATATTACGTGTCGGGATGCAAGCGGATTCCTAGAAGCCTTTGATCATGCCTTCCAGCGCGTCTTTCTCCATGTGCAACTCGGACAGCCGGGCTTTCACCACATCGCCAATCGAGATCAGGCCGATCAGTTCATCCCCCTCCAGCACCGGAATGTGGCGGAAGCGACCGTCGGTCATCGTTTGCAGCACATCATCGGCATTGTCGCCACGCGCGCAGGCGACGACTTTGGCGGTCATGATCGTATCAACATTTTCGGTCAGGCAGGCCCCACCACGACGGCCGATTTCACGCACGATGTCGCGTTCCGAGACGATTCCAGCGAGTTTCTTGCCATCTGGCGAGATCACCACCGCCCCGATGCGACGGGCGGACAGCACTTCGGCGACGCGGGCAATGAGGGTGCCGGGTGGCAGAGTGACGACCCCGTCATCGGATTTCGATTTCAGGATTTGGCTGACAAGCATGAAGATTCCTCCCTATCTGTCAGGAACAGCGTCAGGGCAGCGTAAGATTCTGTCAAGGAATTGCTTCAAGCCTTTGCATTTCTTTCTTCACCTCAAGCATAAGTTGTGCGGCGAAGCGATTGAGGCGTTCGACCCGGCCATCATCGGCGTGGCGGATCAGCCAGAAGGCGCGGGAGAGGTGGATTTGATCGGGGATAATGCGGGCGAGTTCGGGCGCGGCGGGCAAAGCGAAGTCATGCACCACGCCGATGCCCGCGCCATGACGCAGGAAGTTCAGTTGCACCGAGACGGAGTTCGAGGCCAAAGGCGGGGCGGAGGCACCGATTTCGGTCAGATAGTCGAGTTCTTTGTCGAAGATCATATCAGGGATATAACCGACAAGGCGGTGGGATTTCAGATCTTGCGGCGTCAGGATTGGCGGGTGGGCGGCAAGGTAGTCGCGGGAGGCTGCGAGGTGCAGGTGGTAATCGGTCAGCTTTTGCACGGTCAGACGGCCAGCCTCGGGGCGACTGACCGCGATGGCCATGTCAGCTTCGCGTTTTGACAGGTTGAACACGCGTGGGAGTGCCACGATCTGCACCTCTAACCCTGGATTGGCGTCGCAGATGCGGGCGATGACTTGCGGCAGCAGGTAGTTGGCGCAGCCATCGGGCGCACCAATGCGGATTTGGCCCGTGAGGCCTTCGGGGCCGCTCAGCGCCTCGGACGCACCATCTACCGCCGCTTCAGTGCGAACAGCGTGGGTCAACAGGCGGGTGCCTTGTTCGGTCAGGCTATAGCCTTGCGGGGTTTTGGCGAACAGCCGCGCGTCGATCGATTCTTCCAAACGTGCGATGCGGCGGCCTACGGTGGCGGGGTCGATCTTTAACCGCCGCCCTGCCCCGGACAGGCTTTCAGAGCGTGCCACGGCAAGGAATACCCGCAGATCATCCCAATCCATTGCTGCGACCTTTCGCGGTATTCATTCCCCGCGGGGAACGACTTGTGTTTTGGGCGGCTAAAAGTGCAGCTTTGCACCAGATGTTGTGCTCGTGTTAAAAGCATTCCCGCAGACCCATGCAAAAACGCAAAGCGTATTTGAAATCTTACCGCTACCCTTGGCGATTTCGCAAGGCTATTGTGAAGGCAACTTTTGGGAGAGATATGATGAGAGAGATCGGTCACTGGATCAACGGCCAACTGGTTGCGGGTACTTCGGGCAAGTTTGCCGATGTGTTCAACCCGGCGACGGGCGAAGTGCAGGCGCGGGTGGCTTTGGCCAGCAAAGCAGAGCTGGATGCGGCAACCGCTGATGCGGCCAAAGCGCAGGTCAAATGGGGCGCCACCAATCCACAGCGCCGCGCGCGGGTGATGATGGCGATGGTTGGTCTTCTGAACCGCGATATGGAAAAGCTGGCGGAAGCGCTTTCGTCCGAGCATGGCAAGACCATCCCGGATGCCAAGGGCGACATTCAGCGCGGGCTGG
The DNA here is from genome assembly GCF_030652235.1 of Cypionkella sp. Classification (GTDB taxonomy): domain Bacteria; phylum Pseudomonadota; class Alphaproteobacteria; order Rhodobacterales; family Rhodobacteraceae; genus Cypionkella. The sequence goes on along the minus strand of NZ_JAUSBA010000022.1, from coordinate 28,507 downwards.
AAGTGATCGAGTTTTGCATCGGCGCGCCACATTTGCTGAAGGGCGAGTTCACCGATTCTGCTGGCCCCGGCATTGACATGTATTCGATGCGCCAGCCGATTGGCGTGGCTGCGGGGATCACCCCGTTCAACTTTCCGGCGATGATCCCGATGTGGAAAATGGGGCCTGCGCTGGCTTGCGGCAACGCGTTCATCCTGAAGCCGTCCGAGCGCGCGCCGACGGTGCCCTTGATGCTGGCGGCGTTGATGAAAGAGGCTGGCCTGCCCGATGGCGTGTTGCAGGTGATCAATGGCGACAAGGAATCGGTCGACGCTATCCTGGACAATGAGACGATTTCGGGTGTGGGCTTTGTCGGCTCGACCCCGATTGCGCAATATATCTATGCGCGCGGCACGGCGAACGGCAAACGGGTGCAGTGCTTTGGCGGTGCCAAGAACCACATGATCATCATGCCGGATGCTGACTTGGATCAGGCGGCAGATGCTTTGGTTGGCGCAGGTTTTGGCGCGGCAGGCGAGCGGTGCATGGCGATTTCGGTGGCGGTTCCGGTGGGGCAAGCCACGGCGGATGCGTTGATCGAGCGCTTGATCCCCCGGATTGAGAAGCTGAAAGTTGGCCCTTACACGGCGGGCAATGATGTGGATTACGGCCCGGTTGTGACCGGGGCTGCCAAGGCCAACATCCTGAAGCTGATTGAATCCGGTGTGGCGCAGGGCGCCAATCTGGTGGTCGATGGCCGCGATTTCAAACTGCAGGGCTATGAGGACGGCTTCTTTGTGGGGCCGCATCTGTTCGACAACGTGACCACGGATATGGAGATTTACCGTAAGGAAATTTTCGGCCCAGTGCTGTCGGTGGTGCGCGCGGAAAGCTATGAGCAGGCGCTTGGCATGGCGATGGATCATGAATATGGCAACGGCACCGCGATCTATACCCGTGACGGCGACACCGCGCGTGACTTTGCCGCCCGGATCAATGTCGGCATGATCGGCATCAACGTGCCGATCCCGGTGCCTTTGGCGTATCATACTTTCGGCGGCTGGAAGAAATCTTCGTTCGGCGATCTTAACCAGCACGGGCCGGACAGCTTCCGCTTCTACACCCGCACCAAAACCATCACCGCGCGTTGGCCGTCGGGGATCAAAGAAGGTGGCGAGTTTAACTTCAAGCAGATGGAGTAAAAACGCTGATCTGACCCCAGAAATCTGGGGTCAGATCAAAGTCGATGTGGCGGATATGGGTTAGATTTCAGGTAATGCTGCTATTTCGCAGCCAAATCTGAAAGGAAGCCATCATGTTCAAAACCAATGTCGGAAGTGTTGATCGCATCCTGCGCGTGGTTGTCGGTGCAGCACTTCTGTTGTGGTTTCTTCTGGATCAAGGAACAGGGTTTTGGCACTTTGCCAAGCTGATCGGTCTCGTTCCTTTACTGACCGGGGTGTTCGGCACTTGTCCGGCCTACACGCTGCTTGGCGTCAGCACATGTGAGATGAAACGCTGACCTGTAAAGGCAGGGCCGGGAAACCCCAGCCCTGCCGTTGTCTTTTACCGATCTCCCATCCGCAGTAGGAAATACACCCCGCCGCCGATGCCGACGCCGAAGAACCAGCCATAGGTGCCCCACCATGTGGGCAGCAGGGTGGTGAAGGTCGGCAGGATAGACGAGAACACCATGCCGATGCCCAAGGCGACAAAGGCTTTGACGTGCCAGCCGCCCTCAAATCGGAACTCGCCGTTTTCTTGATAGAGCGCGTTGACGTCGATCTTGCCGTGGCGGATCAGGTAATAATCGACCATCATGATGCCAAAGATCGGGCCCATGGTAGAGCCGATAAAGTTGACGAAATGCGCGGCACCGGTCTCCCACGGGGCCCAAGGATACAGGATCAGCGCGATGCCTGCGGCGATATAGCCGCCACGTTTAAAGCTGATGTGGCGCGGGAACACGTTGGCGAAATCAAAAGCCGGAGAGACGAAGTTGGCCACCACGTTGATGCCCAAGGTGGCGACGGCGAAGGTCAGCGCTGCCAAAGCCGCCAAGAACCAGCTGTCGAATTTGGCGCTGATTTGCTCGGGGTGCAGCAGAACCTCGCCGTAGACGGTAAAGGCAGCGGTGGTGGTGATGCCGGCCACCAAGCAGAACGCCAGCAGATTGATCGGCAGGCCCCAGAGGTTGCCTTTGCGCAGGGCGGATTCCGAGGTGGCATAGCGCGAGAAGTCGCAGAAGTTCAGGTAGAGGGCGGCGAAATAGGTGATCCAGGTGGCTGCGACAGCGGCGAGGGCTGCGGTGGAACCGGGCACTCCGGGAACGCCTGCATCCGCAGTGGCTTTCAGCAACACGTCTTGCGGGATTTCCGCGCCAAACGAGAAGGTGCCAGCCTTGACCACCAGATAGACGGCAAGCAACAGCATGGCGATCCAGACCGCAGGGCCTGCCCAATCTTGGAACTTGCGCACGGTTTCCATGCCACTTTGGATGATCAGAAGTTGCAAGCACCAGACGACGAAGAAGCAGATCACCTCAAGTGTCGAATGGCCGAGCATCTGGCTTGTCTGGTGAAACTCCAACATGCCGGGGCTGCGGATCAGCAGGGCGACGATGGCCCCCGAGGCCGCCGAGGTCTGCGCGCCGTACCAGAAACAGGCGACAATCGCCCGGACCAAGGCCGGAGCATTGGCGCCAAAGGTGCCAAACGAGGCCCGCGCCAGCACCGGGAACGGCACGCCGGTACGGACGCCTGCGTTGCCGACCATGCTCATCAGCACGAAGATCACCAAAGACCCCGCACCAATCGCGATTACAAAGTTGACGAAACTGCCGCAGAGTAGAAACAGGCTGGCGGCAAGATAATAGCCCCAAAGGCTGTGGACGTCCGAGGTCCAAACGTTGAAAATAGAAAATGCGCCCCACTTTCGCTCGGTCGCGGGCGCCAGATCCTCGTTGTGAAGCGAGGGTGACGGGTTGGTCAATTGCATCGTGCTGTCCCTATCCTATGGCGCAGATACGCTTTGTGGACGCAAAAGTGCGCCCCGCATCTTGCGAAACCGTGATGGCCGTTTTGGCCTGTGCTGGTTTACCGAATGGCTGTGAGGCGATCGGTCGTGGGTCCGGTCTTTTGCCGGATCAATCCCGCGCGTAAGGTGCGCCCGATCGCGCCGCCGCACAATTAGGCTAATCTCAAATGGACCTTTCGGATTTTTTTGAAAATGTTTCGGGTAAGCCCGCAGAATTGCCCTGATTTTGGGAGAAAATAGAACGGGATTTGCGGTGATTTGTCGTCGCGCCACCGCAGTGCGCTGACCCGCCCAATGCGCGCCGAACCGCCGAGGCGAGGATAGCGCAGGAACATAAGACCGCGATCGGCGCTAGAGATGCAACCGTATCGAATAAAATTCGCAGGAATCCGCCATGAACATGCTCAAATTGCTTTGTATCCCCCTCACCGTTCTTGCGCTTTCGACGGGCGCGGCCTTGGCAGAGGGCAAAGGCCACGGCAACAAGGGCCATGGTAAAAAACCCAAAGCGCATCACTCCGCGCAGTTTTGCCCGCCAGGCCTGGCGAAGAAATCTCCCGCTTGCCGCCCGCCGGGTCAGGCCAAGAAGATGGGGCATGACGATCACGATAATCATGACGACCACGTAATCTACTACCACGTCGGTGATGTGGTGCGCGACGATTGCATGACCGTCTCATACACCCGTTACAGATCGCTGCCCGCTGGCACCTATTGCCGCTATGAAGACCGGCTGCTGCGGATTGATCCGCAAACCCGCGCGATCCTGACGATTTTGCAAGTTCTGGCCGCTAACTGAGGCCCGGTAACTTAGACCGGGGCCTGCTTACTCCGCCGCCGCCCGGCGTGGAGTAAGCAGGTCTTTCAGGTAATGCCCGGTGTGGCTGTGCGCAGCCTTTGCGATGGCTTCCGGGGTGCCTGTGGCAACGATCTGGCCGCCGCCATCGCCACCCTCTGGGCCAATGTCGATCACCCAATCGGCGGTCTTCACCACATCGAGGTTATGCTCAATGACCACCACGGTATTGCCCTGATCGACCAATTCATGCAGCACTTCCAACAGCTTGCGTACATCTTCAAAATGCAGTCCGGTGGTCGGCTCGTCGAGAATATACAAAGTGCGTCCGGTGGCGCGGCGGGAAAGTTCTTTGGAGAGCTTCACCCGCTGTGCTTCGCCGCCTGACAAAGTTGTCGCCTGCTGGCCAACCTTGATATAGCCAAGCCCAACCTGACACAGCGCATCCATCTTCTCACGGATGCTGGGCACGGCTTGGAAAAACCCCTGCGCATCTTCACATGTCATATCAAGAACGTCGGCTATGCTCTTGTTTTTGAACTTAACTTCCAAAGTCTCGCGGTTATAGCGCGCGCCTTTGCATGTCTCGCACGTCACATACACATCCGGCAGGAAGTTCATTTCAATCTTGAGAACGCCGTCGCCTTGACACGCCTCGCAGCGCCCGCCTTTGACATTAAAGCTGAAACGACCGGGCAGATAGCCGCGGGCTTTGGCTTCGGGCAGACCGGCAAACCAATCGCGGATCGGCGTAAACGCGCCGGTATAGGTCGCGGGGTTGGAACGCGGCGTGCGGCCAATCGCGCGCTGGTCGATGTCGATCACCTTGTCGAGATGCTCAAAGCCCTTGATCGTCTCGCAAGGTGCCGGCGTTTCATGCGCACCGTTGAGGCGGGTAGCAGCCGTTTTGAACAGCGTCTCAATCGTCAGAGTGGATTTACCGCCGCCCGAAACGCCTGTCACGCAGACGAACATCCCCAGCGGAAATTCGGCGGTGACGTTTTTCAGATTGTTGCCGGTAGCGCCGACAACGGTCAGTTTCTTGCCATTGCCCTTGCGGCGGGCTTTGGGCACACGGACCTCGCGCGCGCCGGAAAGATACTGGCCTGTCAGGCTGTTAGGGTCGGCGGCCACCTGCGCCGGAGTGCCGTGGCTGACGACAAAACCGCCGTGCACGCCGGCCCCTGGCCCCATGTCAAACACGTAATCGGCCTCGCGGATGGCATCTTCGTCATGCTCGACAACCAGCACCGTATTGCCTGCATCGCGCAGGTTTTTCAGCGTGGTGAGCAAGCGGTCATTGTCGCGTTGGTGCAGACCGATAGAGGGTTCATCCAGAACATAGAGCACACCTGTCAGGCCAGAGCCGATCTGCGAGGCCAAGCGAATTCGCTGGCTTTCGCCGCCCGAAAGCGTGCCCGCATTGCGCGACAGTGTGAGGTAGTTCAACCCGACGTTCACCAAGAAACCCAAACGCTCGCGGATTTCCTTGAGGATCGCCTTGGCGATTTCATTCTTTTGTTTGGTCAGATGTTCGGGGGCGGTGCTGATCCAATCATGCGCTTCCGAGATCGACATCTGCACCACCTGCCCCGCGTGCAAGCCGCCTATTTTCACCGCGAGGGCCTCGGGTTTCAGACGGTAACCGCCGCAAGCGCCGCAGGGCCGGTTGTTCTGAAACCGCTCCATTTCCTCACGGCTCCACGAGCTGTCGGTTTCGCGGTAGCGGCGTTCCATATTGGGGATGACGCCTTCAAACACGCGCGAGACTTGGTAAACCCGGCCACCTTCGTCATAACGGAACAAGATCTCATCGCCACCCGAGCCGCGCAAAAACACCTGCTTGACGTTTTCGGGCAGATCTTTCCATTTGGTCTTCTTATCAAAGGCGTAGTGCTTTGAGATCGCCTCGATGGTCTGGGTGAAATACGGGCTTTTCGATTTGGACCACGGCGCGATGGCACCACCCAGCAAGGTTAACGATTGGTCAGGCACGACCAAGCGTTCATCGAAAAACAGCTCCATCCCCAAGCCATCGCAGACCGGACACGCGCCATAGGGGGCGTTGAACGAGAACAACCGGGGTTCGATTTCGGCGATGGTGAAACCGGACACCGGGCAGGCGAATTTCTCGGAATAGGTGATGCGCTGCGGGTCGCCTTCGCCCTCGGCAGGGGCAGTTTCAATCACCGCGATACCATCGGCAAGGTTCAAGGCGGTACGGAAGCTGTCGGCCAGACGGGTTTCAAGGCCTTCGCGCACCACGATGCGATCAACCACCACGTCGATATTGTGGCGGAATTTCTTGTCGAGGGTTGGCGGCTCTTCCAATTCATAAAACTCGCCGTTTACCTTAATGCGCTGGAAGCCTTGCTTGCGCAGGTCGATAAATTCTTTCTTGTATTCACCCTTGCGGTCGCGGATGATCGGGGCAAGCAGGTAAGCCCGGCTGCCCTCGGGCATCGCCATCACCGCATCGACCATATCCTGCACCTGCATCGCGGTGATCGGCAGGCCTGTGGCGGGGCTGAACGGCGTGCCGACGCGGGCGAACAGCAGGCGCAGATAATCGTAAATCTCGGTCACGGTGCCGACGGTGGAACGCGGGTTTTTCGAGGTGGTTTTCTGCTCGATGGAAATCGCGGGGCTGAGGCCGCTGATGTGATCCACATCAGGTTTCCCTGCCATATCAAGGAATTGCCGCGCATAGGCCGACAGGCTTTCGACATAGCGGCGCTGGCCCTCGGCATAGATCGTATCAAACGCCAGACTGGATTTGCCCGAACCCGACAGCCCGGTGATCACCACGAACTGGTCGCGCGGAATATCCACATCGACATTTTTCAGGTTATGCTCGCGCGCGCCGCGCACTTCGATAAACTTATGTTCGGCCATGACCCACCTCAATTAACGCCGTATAGATAGTGTGAATGTGGTGGGTCTCCAACTGCAAAATGTGAACGAAGTGTGAACAATCGCCGGGGTGCAGCATATTTTCTAGGGTTAACGCGGTTGTTGCTGCCTGCGACGGGCCTGCCACGCATGGATCGCGATGCCCAAAGCCGAAAATCCGATCAGAAACAGCGCAAAACCCGCAGCTCCCGCCTGCACCATGATCAGCGCCAGCAAGGGCGTGCCAGTGGTGGTGCCGAGATTGCCCAGTTGCGCAATTGCCCCGGCGCCACGCGCACGATCTTCAGCCGAGGGGTTGATCTGCGCAAGGCTGGCGAAACTTGCGCCCTGCACCACGCCCAAAGCGGCAGCCATCAACAGCGCAAACGCGGCCTCTGGCGCGCCCTGCCCCCATGTTGCCCAAAGGCCGAGGCTGGCGAGCATGGCCACCGCAAAACCCGCTTGCACAAGACGGAAGGCCGCGATTTTCGACAGCAGCCAGACGCCGAGGGTCAGCGAGACGGTGATCGACACCAAGGGCATGAAAATGCCGATGAACGGGCCCCAACCGGGCGTGACGGCGGCGGGCAACAGGGTCAGCACCGCGACGTAAGTCACTGTATAGCATACGAAACCCATCGCTGGCGCTGCGAGATAGGGTGAGGCATAGATCGCCGCGTGCTGGGCCAGCAGGTTGCCCTGACCCGGTGTTGGACGGTGCGAGGGGTCAGGCGGGAGCAGGGCAAACAGGGCACCAAAGCACAGCAGCATCCATAGCCCATGCAGTTGAAACAGCGCGCCCGGGCCATGCAATGCGATCAAACTGGGCGCGAAAAACGCCAGCGCCGCATAGGTCACACCGAAAAATGACGACCACAAAGTCATCGCCAAGCCTTGATGCCGCTGTGACGTCACGCCCGCAATCGCGGTGGGGCCGACGACGACGATGGTCAAATGCGACACGCCCTCTAGCACGCGGGTCAGCATCATCAGCGGATAGCTGGGAAAACTCGATTGGATCAGGCTGACCGCAGCGCCCAAAGCCAAGGCCGACAGGATGGCACGGCGCGGGCCGATTTTGGCCACCAGCAGACCCGCCGTGGTGCCAAAGATCAGCCCAACGATGCCAACGATGGATACCATAAGCCCAATGCCGACGCCCGCATGGGCGGCGTAGGTGGTTTGAAGCGTTTGATAGAGAACGGAAATTTTACCGAACTGCGCCGCCGCCCCAAGACCTGCCGCCCAAAGCGCCAGAACGGTTAATATGGCGCGCATCGGTCATCCTTTGTGCCCAAATATCCTCAGGGCGTTGGGCCAAGCCGAGGGGGGCAGAAGCCCCCCTGATTGTTCGCAAGAGATCGCTCTTACATATGCAAAGCGCGCCCATAGGCGTCCAGTACGGATTCGTGCATCATTTCCGACAGGGTCGGATGCGGGAAGACGGTGTTCATCAGGTCTTCCTCAGTGGACTCGAGCCCGCGTGCCACGACATAGCCTTGGATCAGTTCGGTGACTTCGGCACCGATCATATGCGCGCCCAGCATCTCGCCGGTTTTGGCGTCGAAGATGGTCTTGATGAAACCCTCGGCCTCGCCCAAAGCAATCGCTTTGCCGTTGCCGATAAAGGGGAAGCGGCCGACTTTGATTTCAAAACCCGCCTCTTTGGCTTTGGCTTCGGTCAGACCAACGGAGGCAACTTGCGGGTAACAATAGGTGCAACCCGCGATAGAATTCGGCTTGATCGGATGCGGGTGTTTGCCCGCGATGAGTTCGGCCACCATCACGCCTTCATGGCTGGCTTTGTGCGCAAGCCATGGCGCGCCTGCGATGTCGCCGATGGCGTAAAGGCCGGAGACTCCGGTGCGGCAAAATTCGTCTGTGACGACATGAGTGCGGTCGATTTTCACACCCAAGGCTTCAAGGCCCAGGTTTTCGATATTGCCAATGATGCCAACGGCAGAAATCACAGTGTCAAATTCTTGGGTGGTGGTGCCTTTGGCGTCTTCCAGATGGGCGACAACTTTACCCGGAGAGCGATCAAGTTTCTTCACCGTGGTGTTTTCGAGAATCTTCATGCCTTGCTTGACGAAGGCTTTCTTGGCGAAGGCGGAAACCTCGGCATCTTCTACGGGCAGCACGCGGTCCATCACTTCAACGACAGTGGTATCCGCGCCCAAGGTGTTGAAGAAGCTTGCAAATTCGATACCAATGGCCCCAGATCCAATCACCAGCAGCTTTTTCGGCATCCGTTTTGGCTGCAAAGCATGGCGGTAGGTCCAGACCAGATCGCCGTCCGCCTCCAACCCCGGCAGTTCGCGGGCGCGCGCACCCGTGGCAAGGATGATCGACTTGGCGGTCAACTCATCGGTGCCTTTATCGGTTTTCACCGTCACGGTTCCGGCTTTCGGCAGCGTCGCAGCCCCCATAAACACGGTGACTTTGTTCTTCTTCATCAGATGGCCGATGCCGCCCGACAGCTGTTTGGCGACCCCACGCGAGCGCGCGACCACGGCGTTCAAGTCGAAATCCAACCCGGTCACCGACAGGCCAAATTCCTTGGCACGGTGCATCAGGTGGAACACTTCTGCGCTGCGCAGCAGCGCCTTGGTCGGGATACAGCCCCAGTTCAGGCAGATGCCGCCGAGGTTTTCACGCTCGATGATCGCCACTTTCAGGCCAAGCTGGCTGGCCCTTATGGCGGCAACATAGCCCCCCGGACCTGCGCCGATTACGATCACGTCAAAATTTTGAGCAGCCATCTTTCCCTCCTCAGAAAAAGTAGTTTGCCATTAAACTATTTTCAAAACTCAAGCAACATTGGCAGCGCTGCGGGCCTATGCGCTGGCTGCATGGCTGGCTTTCAGCGCGGTGACCACCGCGCCATAGCCGCCAACAGCCAGAAATTCAGCCTCCTCTGCGGTATTTTCCCGGCCCATAGCAGCGTTGCGGTTGGGAAAACGGCCAAAGCGCGTGATGATTTCGCGGTGGGCTTCAGCGTGCAGCGCCATTTCGGGATCTGACGCCATGCGCTCGGTCAGCAGTTCTACCGCGCGGTCTTGATCGGCGATATCCTCGGCATGTTCAAACGGCATGTAAAAAAATTGGCGCTCGGGTTCGGGAGCATCCAGATCCCAGCCCTCTGCGACCGCCTTTTTTGCGGCAGCCAGTGCTTGCGGATCGGTCGCGAAGGCCTTCGCCGTATCGCGGTGCATGTTGCGCGAGAATTGGTCGCATAGGATCAAATAGGCCAGAGAGCCTACGGTGCCTTCGACCCAATGTTCCAGCCCGCCATCGAAGGCGGCTTGCCAAATTTCAGCGAAACGCTCGCGGATGCTGGCGTCAATCTCGTCGCCGCCCGCATACCAGCCTTCGGGGCCGATCTCGCCCAGCCAGAAGTCAAGAATCTCAATCGGATCAGACATAAGCATCCCTCTTTGCAGCAAGGTGGCAGGTTCACACAGTCCCCGCAACCGCTTTGGAAACCTTCAGCGGCGCGGCTCTTCCTGCAGCACCGCATCCACCGTCAGCGCCGAAGCGGTCGGCGTCAGGCCTGCGTAGGTGTTGGTGTGCACCGGGGCGTCGCGCTTGGTCATCCGGTAAGCGGCATAGCCAGCAAGGGCCGCGAAAAAGCCGCCGATGATCAGGAAATAGCCTTCCGGGCCGATCACGCTCATCAGCCAGCCTGCCAAAAGCGGGCCAAAGATTGCGCCGAACCCGTTGAGGAAGATCAGGCCAGCCGATGCACCGGGCATGTCTTCTTTGCTTAGGAAGTCATTGGTGTGGGCAATCAGCAGCGAATACAAAGGGTTGATGATGCCGCCCAGCAGGGCTGCCACCAGCACCTCCAGCGTGAAGGGCAAGGGCGTGGCGGCGGCGACGGCCATCACCACAGCCCCGGCGGTGGACATCCACAAGATCAGCACGCGGCGGTCGACGCGATCAGACAGCCAGCCAACCGGGTATTGCAGCACAAGGCCGCCAACATACATCGCGGCGACGAAAATGGCGATCTGGCCGAGGCTCATCGACGACATCGCACCATAAACCGAGGCCATGCCAAACATCGCGGCGAACACGCCGCCCGTCAGCAGCATCCCGGCGCAGCCAAGCGGTGAGATGCGGAACAGTTGCGTAAAACTCATGGCATTGATGGTGGCGAAGGTGGGCGCGGGGGTGTCGGCCAACAGGATTGGCATGAAAGCCAGCGAGACGAGGACGGATGGGATGATGAAGAGCCCAAATCCGTTGGGGTCGCCCATCGCCAAAAGCCCCTGCGACGCGATGATGCCGAGCATTTGCACGATCATATAGGCGGATAGGGTCTGACCACGGGTTTCATTGCTGGCGGTGTTGTTCAGCCAGCTTTCAGAAGTCACATAGATGCCCGAGAAACAAAACCCGATCAGCACCCGCATCACCGCCCAAGCCTGCCAATCCAGCATCAGCGGATACAGCACAAGCACGGCGGAAATCATCGAACCTAGGGCGGAAAACACCCTGACATGGCCGACGCGACGGATCATTTCGGGCGCAAGCCGAGAGCCCCCGAGGAAGCCGAGAAAATAGGCCGACATCACGATAGAAAGCTGGAAGGTGCTAAAGCCTTCCAGCGCGCCCCGGATACCAAGCAGCGAGCTTTGCACGCCATTGCCAACCATCAGCAGCATGACGCCCAGCAGCAAGGGCCAGGAATGGGCGAGAACTTTTAGCATTCAGAGGCTCCGGGTGTCTGGGACAAGGTTAGCATAGTAAACCGTGCTGAGTGATTGATTTGCGACAGCGTGACAATGTGTAGGGTGCGCTTGCGTGCACCGCTACGGTATCAACAGCGAAGCATCGCCGTAGGAAAAGAAACGATACTCATGGGTCACGGCATGGGCATAGATCCGGTCCATCCGCGCCTTGCCCATCAGCGCCGAAACCAGCATCAGCAGCGTCGATTTCGGCAGATGGAAGTTGGTCATCAGCGCATCGGTGACGCGGAATTGGTAGCCGGGATAGATGAAAATGTCGGTGGTGCCTTCCCACGCCTCAACCCGGCCCGTCACCGCTGCCGATTCAATCAGCCGCAGCGCGGTGGTGCCGACCGGGATCACCCGACCGCCTGCGGCTTTGGTGGCGTTGATCTCAGAGGCCGCCTGCGGGCTGACCTGACCCCATTCGGCGTGCATTTTATGGGTGGTGACGTCTTCAACTTTGACGGGCAGGAAGGTGCCTGCGCCGACATGCAGGGTGACTTCGGTGAACGCCACACCTTTCGCTGCTAAAGCTGCCAGCAACTCTGCGTCGAAATGCAGGCTTGCGGTGGGGGCGGCGACGGCCCCGGCATGGCGGGCGAAAACGGTTTGATAATCGGTGTTATCCTGCGCATCGGCGGGACGTTTGGCGGCGATATAGGGCGGCAGCGGCATGGCTCCGGCGGCGTTCAAGGCGGCGTCGAAGTCATCGCCGGTCAGGTTGAATTCCAGCCGCAGATCGGTTTCGGATTTGGCGGCGACAGTTGCGGAAAGCTGATCGGAAAACCGGATCACCTCGCCAATATTGACCTTGCGCAGAGGTTTGGCAAGCGCACGCCAGCCCTGCGCTTGTGGTTCCAGCAGGGTGATTTCGACTTTGGCCACCGCCTCGCCGCGCTGTCTGTGCCCGAACAGACGCGCCGGGATTACGCGGGTGTTGTTCAGCACCATGCGATCACCGGGGCGGAAGATGTCGATCAGATCAGCGACATGCAGGTCCGTGATCTGATCACCTTGCGCCAGCAGCAACCGCGCCGCCGTGCGCGGGCGTGCCGGGCGGGTGGCGATCAGAGCTTCAGGCAGATCAAAGTCAAAATCCGACAGCTTCATCCGCCATTTCCTTCTGTGTTTTTGCTGCCGATCACCGGCGCGGGGCTGCGGAAAATCTCGCGGAACATCCCCGGCGTCAAGATCGACAGCGGGTTTACACTGACCTGCGGATCGGCGGCGGTGCCGCTGAGTGCATAGTTGAAGCCAAACAGCCCCTCGCCGCGCCGGGTCAGCACAGATCCAATGCCGTTTAGAAGATAGATCGGCGAGATCGTGCCCTGCATGAACAACTCGGCGCTGGCGCTTTTGTAGACCCCCGCCATCGACACCCCCAAGGAGGCACCAATTGCCGATCCATTGTGCACCTGTATCGCATTTGGCGTCAGCAGGAAGGCAGCCTCGACGTTGTTGAACAACAGCCCCTCGCCATTGAGCTGCTCCAGTATCCCCACCACCGAGATGGCGTTCAAAAGCTCGGCCAGAACATTGGTGTTGCGCACCCGCAGAGCGCCCATTTTCACCACGCCGTCATAGTTGCCCGCCTCGGGTCGGGGTTGCAGCGTCAGATCCAAAGACCCGCCCCGCGCCGAGGCGAAAATGCCTGACGCCGCCATCACCGCCCCCGCATCCTCTGACACCAGCCGCACCGCCGTGCCGTTGCGGGCAGGTACGACCGTGCCTTTCACCTGCGCTGTGCCATTGACCGCCGCGATGAAATTGCCGTTCAGGCCACCTGTCAGCGAAAAATCGCCGCGAAAATTGGTCAAAGCGATGCTCTGCGACACCTGCAAACTGTCCAGCCGCAGTGCAAGCGGGCTGCCGCCGGATTTGCCGCTTGATTTACGCTCGGACGCCGAAGGCATCCGGCGCATATCCACCGATCCCCCCGTCACCGCCAAGCCCACGGAATTGCCCTGCCCGCGTCCGCGAATTTCCACCGGCGCATCCAGCCACCCCCCCAAGCGCACCCGGTTGAACTTCGCCACATCCAAGCCGCCCCCGGCTTTCAGTGTCACAGAACCCGTCGCATCCAAGCCAGATGCTTTCAGGCTGATGCTTTCCACCAAAGGCGGCTTGCCCAAGCGGACTTCGGCGGTCAACTGGCCCTTGGCGGCTTTCGGCTTCGACCAGCCCACCTCGGGGATGGTCAGACCGATATTGGTCAGATCGGACACCAGCGACAGATGCCCCGGTTGGCCGCGCACGAGGTCAATCTTGACCTGACCGCGGCCCTGCCCCGACACCATGCCATCCGGCAGGCCCAGACCGAACTCTGACGCGGTTTTCTGCGACAGCGTGACAGCGCCTTCGATCCGCGCCTTGCCCTTCTGATCGAGCGCGAAGCCTTGACGGTAAGTCACGTCAAATGGCACCGCCCCAATCAACCCCGCGCCTGCGATGGTCAGTCCGGTGGTATCGGCCGAGACGGCCAAACTATCGGCGGTGATCTTGCGCCCCGGCACGACGGTGTCCGAGGAAAACCCCGAAACCGTGCCCGCCACCTGATATTGCACATCTTTCAGCGCGATTTTCTTTTGCAATGGCATCTTCAGATGAGTCTCGATCGCGGCGGTGCCCTGCCCCAAGGTCACCGGCTGGTCGGCTTTTGACATGAAGTGAAACGGCGGCTGATCCAGCAGCGACAAAGCGGCGGTCAGGCTGGATTGGGTTTTCAGGGTGATTTCAGCCGTGGCAGGGCGTTGTGTCACATCGGGGATGGCAAAAACCGAGCCTGCGACATTGATCTCTCCCCCCTCGGGCGGGGCCACCGTGCCGCTCGACATCACCATCGTGTAGGTTTGCCCGTCAACCGAAGCATAGCCATCGCCCGCCTTGATCGGCGGCAACGTCGCCAGAAACCGCACATCGGCGTCATTGAAATTATAGCCCAGATGCAGGCGCGGGGCTTGGCCTGGCTCGATCCGCAACGCCGCGCGCACGTCGGTCAGCGAGCCGCTGAGCACGTTCTTGTCGACCCAAAGCCGGGTGTTTGGCAGCAAAGTCACCGGCCACAGTGCCACCAGTCGATCATGCTGGATCTCGTTCAGCGCCAGATCAATCGCCGCGCGCCAGCCCTGCTGATCGGCACCAATCTTCCCCGAAGCCGTCAGCCGCCGCCCGGCTTCGGTCAGCGCCAGTTGGCCGATCTCGACCGAGAACGGCTGCAAGCGCATCCGCGTGTCCAGCGCGCCATGGCTGAACTCAACAGGTTCTTGGAACAAACCTTCGGGGTCAATCATCACTTGGCTGAATTCCAACTGAGTGAGATATGCGTCCGGCACCTCACGCGCCAAAGCGCCAAAGATGCGGCTGCCATCGGCGCGGATCAGATAGCTGTGGCCCGAGGCTTTCACCCGCAACGTCGGGCTTTGCACCGAAAGTGCTGTCAGATCCATCCGACCTTGGTCGGGCACAAAGCGCATCGCCATGCTGGCACTGTCAAAGGCGATCGGGCGGGCTTCCGGGTTGGGCTGCAAAGCGCCCTTGCCAAAGCTTAAGCTGGCCTCCAGCGCCGAGATGCCTTCGGCGCGCAGAGTGGTGTGAATCTCGCCCGAGATTGGCGCATCCAGTACCCCGGCAAAGGCAAAGGGGGCGGCAAGGGCTGCGACATCCTTGGCGGCCACACCGTCAATCTGCGCCGAAATCCGCGCCTGATCATCGGTCTTTTGTGACACGATGGTCAGCACCGCGCGCGCAGGCGTCGCACTGCTGATCAGCGACAGGCTGACCTCTGCTGCAACTTCCGTGGCGCGGTTTTCCAACTGCAAGCGGCCATCGCCCAGATCAAACTGCCGGCCCGACTTTTGGTCTTGCAATGTGAGGGTCAGCGCCTCGGCCTCAATCGTGGTCAAGTGGGCGGCGACGGGGCTGGCGAAGGCGCGGTCCACCGCATCGAAAAGTTCCGGTAGGCTGCGAATGTTCGGCTGCATTTCGGTGCCGCCCAGCGACAGATCAAAATTGCCATCGCGGTCGCGGATGACTTGCAGGTGTGCTCCGACGATTTTCAGGCTGCGGGCGCGGAATTGGCCGTGCAGCAAAGCGCCGGGGTCCAGTGTGACGCGCAGATCTGGCAGGGTCAGCAGCGCTTGGTTGTTGGTTTTCAGCAAGCGCAGATCGTCCAGGCGCAGGCGGGGCACCCAATCTTCGACGGTGATCTCAACCCCGCCAATAGCGATAGCGGCTTCCGGCAGGGCCTTGGCGAGGGATTTGTTGGCGCGCTGCTCGATCTCGGCCACCACCCAGGTCGGCATCGGGATGGGTTTGCCAGAGAGCGCGAAGATGCCAAAAATAACCCCGAAGATCAGCGCCAGACTGAACAGCCGCGCGCCAAGGCCGGTGCGGTGGCGTTTTTTGGTTTCCTTGGCTGCGGCGGTTGCAGTGGCCGGTACATCCGACACAACAGAAGCATGACCCGGATCGGGGGCAGCCTCGCTCTGCTGATCGGTCGTCATCGTTGCCGCTGCCTTTCCCAATGCCGACCCATACCGCCGATGCGGATGCTGGCCGTTCCTTCGCTGGGGCTTGCCTTTATCTTTGCCCAAAGGCAACTAGATCGCAAAGGGTTGATATTCAAATAGCAAGGAGCCGCGCATGATAACCTCTGGCCAAACCGCCCCCGATTTCATCTTGCCGCGCGATGGCGGTGGCAACGTGACGCTATCGGGCCTGCGCCCCAGCAAAGTGGTGCTGTATTTCTATCCCAAAGACGACACGCCGGGTTGCACGCTGGAAGCGCAGGATTTCAACGCGCATCTGGCGGATTTCACCGCTGCGGGCTGCACCGTGATCGGGATTTCCAAGGATTCGGTGAAGGCGCATGACAAGTTCTGCAAAAAGCATGGGCTGTCGATTGTGCTGGCGTCAGATGAGGCGGGGACCACCTGCGAAGATTATGGCGTTTGGCTGGAAAAAAGCATGTACGGCAAGACCTATATGGGGATTGAGCGGACCACGGTGCTGATCGACGGCGCAGGTCAGGTGTCGCAGGTCTGGAACAAGGTTTCGGTCAAGGGGCATGCCGATGCGGTTCTGACGGCGGTGCGGGCGCTGTGATGACTTTGGCCGAGATGGCGGTCGAGGTTTTGACCACCGCTGACGGGCGCGCGAAAACCGCTTTGTCCCATGCCCATGCCGCGCGTTGGCGGACTGCACGGGCGGCGGGTGCGCCTTTGGCCGTCGGGCAAGCCAGCCCACCGCAGCGCCCTGCCCGCCCCGAAAAGCCGGATCTTCTTGACCCGCGCGAAGTGCCGCGCCGCCGTCCCGGCTCGCCCTTGGGTCGCATCGCTTTGCTGCATGCGGTGGCGCATATTGAGTTGAACGCCGTTGATCTGCATTGGGATATCATTGCCCGCTTCACCGACACCGTGATGCCCTTGGGCTTTTATGACGATTGGGTGCAGGCGGCGGATGACGAATCGAAGCATTTTAATCTGCTGTGTGATTGTCTTGAAACGATGGGCAGCCATTATGGCGCGATGCCCGCGCATGCTTTCATGTGGCAAGCCGCCGAGGATACCGCCGCTGATCTGCTGGGCCGCCTCGCCGTGGTGCCGATGGTGCTGGAGGCGCGCGGGCTGGATGTGACGCCAGGGATGATCGCGTTGTTCACTCAAGCCAAAGAAACTCAAGCCATCGCGGCGCTGAACACGATCTACGCCGAGGAAGTGGCACACGTGGCTTATGGCGCGAAATGGTTCAACTGGCTGTGCGGCCGCGCCGGCGATGATCCTAAGGAGGTATTCCACACGCTTGTACGCAAGTACTTCCACGGCAATCTGAAGCCGCCGTTCAACGAAGAAAAGCGCGCCGAGGCCGGATTGCCGCCTGATTTCTATTGGCCCCTCGTCGATTAGGCGTAAGAGTTATCGGCGGAATCTCGCCGAGATTGGCGAGATTCCGCCCCGGTTCCCAGCGATTAGGTCAAATTTGTTGCGAGGGACCCAAGCGCTGGCTAATCAGGCATGAGCCCGGCAAATGGGCACCCCACCGCCCTTTGTGCCTAAAGAACCGGAACATGCCGCTGTGCTGACACGCCTCACCTATCGGATTCACACCACGTTGGAGCGGTATCTTCCGGAACAACGTCTGTTCCTGAAATCGGAAACCGAGACGCGTTTCATCCGGTTGCGCCCCAGCACGCAAGCGATCGCTTTGGTGTTCGGCTCGCTGGCCTTGGCTTGGACGATATTGGCAACCGCTGTTCTGCTGCTGGATTCCATTTCGGCCGGCACCTCGCGGCAGCAAGTGGCACGCCAGCAGGGGCTTTACGAACAACGCCTGAATGATCTGTCGGCCGACCGCGATCTGCGCGCGGATGAAGCGGCCTCTGCCCAAGGGCGGTTCAATCTGGCTCTTGCACAAGTGTCCCAGATGCAGGCGCGACTGCTGGCCTCGGAAGATCGCCGGCGCGAGTTGGAAACCGGCATCGACGTCATCCAAAACACCCTGCGCGGCGTGATCAAGGAACGCGATTCTGCACGCGATCAGGTAGCCTCCTTGTCCACTGCCCCCACAGCGGGCCGGACTGAGGCAGAAAAGCTGGCAGATGCCGATGCCACGCTGGAAATGATGACCGCCAGCTTGGGTGAAACCGCGCAAGCCCGCGATGTGATGCAGACCGAAGCCGAGAAAGCCGACGCGCGCACAGCGAAGGTGACCCAAGAAAAACAACAGCTTCAAGCCAGCAATGATGTAATTTTTGCTTCTTTGGAACAAGCACTGACGGTTTCCGTAGAGCCTCTGGACAAGATGTTCCGTGACGCGGGGCTGTCGCCTGACAAGCTGCTCTCAGACGTGCGCAAAGGCTATAGTGGCCAAGGTGGTCCGCTGATGCCGATCTCGCTGTCGACCTCGGGGCAAACGGCGTCGATGGATGAACTGCGCGCCAATGCTATTCTGAAAAGCCTTGATAACATGAACATATACCGCATTGCCGCTTTCAAAGCGCCGTTCGGGATGCCAGTGAAAACCACTGTGCGCTACACTTCGGGATTTGGCGGGCGGGATGATCCCTTGGGCCGAGGCCCGCGGATGCATGAGGGTCAAGATTTGGCGGGCGACTACGGCGCGCCAATTTATTCCACTGCTGACGGCGTTGTGACTTTTGCTGGCTGGTCAAACGGCTATGGTCGGCTGGTCAAGGTACAGCATGCCTTTGGTATTGAAACCCGTTACGCTCATATGTCGCAGATCCGCGTTGAAGTCGGCCAAAAGGTATCGCGCGGCGACCGGATCGGTGATATGGGCAACTCGGGCCGCTCGACTGGCACACATCTTCACTACGAGATCCGCATCGGTGGATCTGCGATAAATCCGATGACCTTCATAAAGGCAGCGACCAATGTTTTCTAAAAGCCGCATCAACGAACCGGGCCCCAAGGCTGGCGAGAGCGATAAACCCAAAGCCCCGGAGGCCCCTGTGAGCAAACCCTCGATGGAATTCACCCCTTCGGCGCCGAAGGGCAAAGTGGCGGCCTCGGTGCTGTCCGCCGATCTGACCGTGGTGGGCAATCTGCGCACCACCGGTGATATTCAGGTCGAAGGCACGGTTGAAGGCGATATCCGCGCACATCTGTTGACCGTGGGCGAAACCGCGACGATCCGTGGTGAGATCGTCGCTGACGATATCGTCGTCAATGGCCGGGTGATTGGCCGGGTGCGTGGTTTGAAAGTGCGCCTGACCTCGACCGCCAAGGTGGAAGGCGACATCATTCACAAGACCATCGCAATCGAGTCGGGCGCGCATTTTGAAGGCTCGGTGCAGCGTCAGGATGATCCGTTGTCGACCGGGCGGGTTGCGACCCCGACCAGTCGGATCGTGCAGGCTCCGGCCTCCAGCGAAGACTCCTAAGTTTTCGCACAAGTGTCCAAGACGGAAATGACAGCACGGGCATCGGGGGAAACCTTGGTGCCCGTTGCCATTTGTGCGCCTGAACATCGACGCGCGATTTTATGGGCGGCGATTTTGGCCTCGTCGATGGGGTTTATTGACTCATCAGTCACCGCCAACGCCCTGCCCGCGATGCGCGCGTCTTTGGCGGCATCGTTGCCACAGGCGCAATGGTTCAGCGGGATTTACTTGTTGGCGCTGACCTCGCTGATCTTGGTCGGTGGCGCGTTGGGCGACCGTTTTGGCACCGCGCGCGGCTTTGGCTTGGGGATTATTTTGTTTGTGGTCAGTTCGTTAGGCTGCGCTTTGGCGTTCAGCCCGATGGGGATGATCGTGGCGCGGGGCTTGCAAGGCGTGGCGGCGGCGCTGATGGTGCCGGGCTCGATGGCAATCATCGGTCGCGCCTTCCCGCGCGAGGAACGTGGCGCGGCGCTGGGGCTTTGGGCGGCGGCCTCCATCGCCACCGCTTCGGCGGGGCCGATCCTCGCGGGGCTGTGTTTGATGGTTGACCCGTTGTCGGGGTGGCGCTGGATTTTCGCTTTGAACCTGCCCCTGGGTGGCGTGTCGCTGTGGTTGCTCGCCCGCTTTGCGCTGGCAGATCATGGTCGCCCCGGCGTGCCGATTGATTTCATCGGGGCTGCTCTGGCAACATTAGGTTTCGGATTGGTCGCCTATGGTCTCAGCGCCGAGACCGGAGAATCGCTGGCACTGATGACGACGGGATTTGTTGTTCTGGCGGGTTTTCTGGCATGGGAGGCCCGCTGCCCTGCCCCGATGATCCAGTTGAGCATGTTCCGGGTGCGCAGGTTTTCCACCATCAACCTTGCAACCTTCCTGTTGTATTTCGCGGTGACCGGCATCGGATTTTATCTGCCAATGACCGCCGTTTCAGCCTGGGGCGCGGATGCTTTGGCAATGGTGGCGGCGTTCCTGCCGGGGGCGCTGATGATCGCCACTTTGTCCACGCGGATGGGCAAACTGGCGGATCGCATCGGCCCTGCGCCGTTTCTGATTTGGGGCGCGGTGCTGGTGGGCTTGGCGCAAGCCGGCTTGGCGATCACCGCGCATGAAGCTTTGTATTGGACCCGCGCTGTGCCGCTGATGTGGCTGTCTGGTTTTGGGATGGCGCTGCTGGTGGCCCCATTGACCACCGTGGTGATGACCTCGGCCAGTGACGCCGATCAGGGCGCTGCCTCGGGGATCAACAATGCCGTCGCACGCGCGGCGAGCCTGCTGGCGATTGCCTTGATGGGGCGGATGGCTGCGGCGGGCTATGGCGCGATTGGGGCAGAGACCCCGGGCTTTGGCGTGATAGCCCACGGCCCTGCGCATATCGCGGCGACCAGCGTGGGCTTTGCGCGTCTCTCAGCGCTGGCCGCCGTAGCCTCTCTTGCCTCGGCGCTTGTGTCGGCTTGGGGTCTCAGACGTTCCAACTGACCGCGCTGCGATAGAGATGCCAACTGGCATGGCCAAGCACAGGCAGCACCACAAACAACCCCAGAAACCCCGGCAACATCGCCACAAACAGCGCCACCGCAATGAACGCGCCCCAGCCCAGCATCACCAGCGGACTTTCCATCACCACCGCAAACGAGGTCAGCATCGCGGTGACAAAATCGACCTCGCGCTCCAGCAGCATCGGCAGGCTGACCACCGTCAGGCTGAACAGCAAAGTCGAGAACACCGCCCCGACGCTCGTGCCCACAGCCAGCATGGTCAGCCCTGCAGGCGTGGCAAACACCGCCAGCGACGACGACACATTGGTCATCACCGCAGTGCCCAAAAATAGTGCGAAGATCATATGCGATAGGAAATTCCAAAACAGAAAGAACACCACAATCACCGCCGCCATCGAGGGGATTTGCCGATCTTTCTGCCGGAAGATCACCAGCAAGGTCGCGTGTCGATCCATCGGCAGCCCCGCCTCGAGCCTGCGCGACACATCGTAAAGCCCACAGGCGATGAACGGCCCCAGAATCGGGAAGCCTGCGGCGGCAGCAAGCGTCCACCACAACTGGCCCGTTCCGGTCAGCGCGAAATAGATCAGCCAGCCGCCGATCACATAGATACCGGCAAATAGCAGCCCATACTGCGGAGCAGCCAAAAAATCCCGCCAACCCGCGCGCAAGGCGGCCCTCAGATCACTGAGTTCCACATGCATCACCTCTGGCCTGTCGGCTGGCAGCTGTTCCATGCGTCTCCCCTGCTTTTTAAGCAGCCTATGCGGGGAAGGTCATTTTAAGAAAGATGTATTTTTGACAGGGCATTAAGCGTCGATCTTAACCTGAGAAGATCAGGCCTTAATCCTCGGCATTTGCCTCTGCACGGGATTTCCCGGCTACGTCCATCGCCAAGGTCGCGGCCATGAACTTGTCCAGATCGCCATCCAGCACACCGCCGGTATCGCTGGTTTCATGCCCGGTGCGCAGATCTTTCACCATTTGATAGGGCTGCAACACATAGGACCGGATCTGGTTGCCCCAGCCCGCATCGCCCTTGGCATCGTGCTGCGCGTTGATGCTGGCGTTGCGCTTGTCGAGTTCCACCTGATACAGCCGCGAACGCAAAGCGTTCATGCAGGCCTCGCGGTTCTGGTGCTGCGATTTCATCGACGAGGTTACCACGATATTGGTCGGCAAGTGGGTGATCCGCACCGCCGAGTCGGTGGTGTTGACGTGCTGGCCGCCCGCGCCGGAAGACCGATAGGTGTCGATGCGGATATCGCGGTCGGGGATGTCGATTTCGATATTGTCATCGACCACTGGATAGACCCAGACCGAGGCAAATGAGGTTTGCCGTTTGTCAGCCGACCCATAAGGGCTGATCCGCACCAAGCGATGCACACCGGATTCAGATTTCAGCCAGCCATAGGCGTTCAGACCGGAAATCTTGTAACCCGCCGATTTGATCCCGGTTTCATCGCCTGCCGATTCCGACTGCAATTCAACCTTGTAGCCCTTCTTCTCGGCCCACCGCACATACATCCGCGCCAGCATCGAGGCCCAATCGCACGACTCGGTACCGCCCGCGCCCGCGTTGATCTCCAAGAATGTGTCGTTGCCATCGGCCTCGCCATTCAGCAAAGCCTCCAACTCTTTCGCGCCCGAAAGCTCTACCAGCGCCTTCAAAGCCTCCTCGGCCTCGGTGATGATTTCCTCATCGGCCTCGGCCTCACCCAGTTCAATCAACTCGACATTGTCGCGCAAGCCCTGCTCAATCAAGCGGTAGGTTGACATCTGGTCCAACAGCCCCTGCCGCGCGCGCATCAGCTTTTGCGCGCGGGCGGGATCGTTCCACAGATCGGGGGCCTCAATCATCGCGTCGAATTCTTCCAACCGATGCGCAGCCGTCTCCCAATCCATCCGCTGGCCCAAAAGGCGCAGAGATTTGGTGATGGCATCGACATTGTATTGCGTCTCGGTGCGCATGAGGCGGAGTCCCTAACAGATCGTCATTTGGCGGCGGTGATAGCGCGGTCAGCGGCAAGCGGCAAGCGCCGCTAATACAGCCCGCCCGAGGAAAGCGTGCCGAAGTTCGCCTTCTTCGGCACCGATTTCTGTTGGCCATCCGAGGTGATCACCGTATCCGTCCCGCCGCCATCGCTTTCGCCATTGGCAAACAGCGGCAGGTTCGAGCCCATCGCAAAGCCGCCGTCGATGATTTCCCCCAAGGCAAACAGAGAGTCCACACCCTCGCGGAAGTATTCAGCGACCACATTGGCGCCCGAGGCATCGGGGCCCAGCAATGCGCCGGTAAAGCGGTCGATATTCTGGAAATAGCCGCCCGGCGGCACTTTGAAGGTGGTGCCACCGCGGCGCTTGACGACTTCTTTCATAAATTCCTGAAAAATTGGCACGCAGAGGGTGCCGCCAAACGCCCCCGGCCCCAGTGTGCGCGGCTGATCAAAGCCCATATAGCAACCCGCCACGGTGTTCGAGGTATAGCCAATAAACCACACATCTTTCGCATCGTTGGTGGTGCCGGTCTTGCCCGCCACAGGCACCGGCAGTTTGACCCCGGTGCCAGAGCCACGTTGGATCACGCCCTGCATCATTGAGGTCAGCTGATAGGCCGTGATCGCATCCATCACGCGTTCGCGGTTGCTGTCAATTTTCACACCGTCGCCTTGCGGCAGGCGCGGAGAGTTGCAATCCTCGCATTTGCGCTGATCGTGGCGGTAGATGGTCTTACCGTAGCGGTCTTGCACGCGGTCAACCAGCGTGGGTTCGACGCGCTCGCCGCCGTTGGCGAACATCGCATAGGCCGCAACCATCTTGTACAGCGTGGTTTCCTGCGCGCCCAACGCATTGGCGAGGAAGGGCTGCATCGGTTTGTAGACACCAAATTTCTCGGCATAAGTCGCGACCAGCGGCATGCCGATTTCCTGTGCGATCCGCACCGTCATCAGGTTGCGCGATTGCTCGATCCCCGTCCGCATCGGCGTAGGGCCGTAGAATTTGTTGGTCGCGTTCTTCGGCGTCCACAGCCCTTGCGGGGTTTCGACCTCAATCGGCGCATCGACGATGATCGTGGCGGGGGTAAAGCCCGAATCCAAGGCGGCGGCATAGACAAACGGCTTGAACGAAGACCCCGGCTGGCGGGTGGCTTGGGTGGCGCGGTTGAACACCGAAGATTGATAGCTGAACCCGCCCTGCATCGCCATGACGCGGCCCGTGGTCACGTCCATCGCCATGAAACCGCCCTGTACTTCCGGTATTTGCCGCAGCGACCAGCGGACGAATTCATTGGTTTTGTCATCGGTGATCTGGCGCACCAGAACCACATCGCCGACAGAAACCAGGTCGGCAGGCACGCGGGCTTTCTTGCCCAGCTTGCCGCCCTCAAGCCGCTTGCGCGCCCAAGTCACGTCCGTAGCGGGAATTTCCTGCGTGCCATCTACGCTTTCAATCCCGACCTCGGCGGTCTTATCGCCCAAGGCCAGCACAACGGCCACATGCCAACCTGACACATCGCGCGGCATGTCCTTGACCTCGGACAGCGCCTTGCGCCATGCGGCCTCATTGCCCAGAACCTCGATCGGCAGCACTTTGCCAGTGCCACGCCAAACGCCCTGACTGCGGTCGTATTTCTCGAGGCCGCGGCGCAAAGCCACGGCGGCGATTTCCTGCAATTCGGGGTCAGCGGTGGCGCGGATCGACAGACCGCCGCCGAAGAATTCTTCCTCGCCGAAGGTGCCCGACAACTGACGCCTTATCTCATCGGTGAAGTAATCGCGCGGCGGCAGGGCCTCGCGGAACGCCGGATAATCACCGTTCTGTACCGATTTCAGCGGCTCATCCTTGGCGGCAATAAAGGTCGGCTCGTCAATATAACCGTTCTGGAACATCTCATTCAGCACATAGTTCCGCCGCGCGGTCAGGCGTTCTTTCTGCGTCACCGGATTGTAATCGCTGGGCGCCTTCGGCATCGAAGCCAAAGTTGCGGCCTCAGCAGGGCTCAGCTGATCCAGCGATTTGTTGAAATAGGTCTGCGCAGCAGCGGCCACGCCATAGCTGTTCTGCCCCAGAAAAATCTCGTTCATGTACAACTCAAGGATCTTATCCTTGGACAAAGTCTGCTCCAACCGCGAGGCCAGAATCAATTCCTTGACCTTACGCTCGACAGATCGAGAGCCATCCAGCAGGAAGTTCTTCATCACCTGCTGGGTGATGGTCGACGCGCCCCGGGTGTTCTTGCCGCGCGACTTGATCGCATCCCACGCCGCCGAAATCATACCCTGCACGTCATAGCCGCGATGGGTGTAGAAATGTTTGTCTTCCGCCGAGATGAACGCATCGCGCACCAGCACTGGAATATCCTCGATCGGCACGAACAAGCGGCGTTCTTTGGCGAATTCGTCAATAATCCGGCCCTCACCGGAATAAATTCGGCTGATCGTGGGCGGCGAATAGCGCGCAAGGCTCTCATGGCTCGGCAGGTCCGCCGAATACATCCAGAACACCGCGCCCAACGTCAAAGCGCCGAACAACAGACCAAGCGTGATCGTCGTGAAAATGCCCCCAAGGAAAGAGCCGATAAACCTGAGCACGCCTGTCATTCCCGTCAAAGCGTCCGACCCTTTGCCAGCGCACGCGCGCTTATACACGCGGGTGGGCGGAAAGGTCAAAACACTCCGCTGCGATTTTTCAAACCGGGCGAAGTGCTGCCGTCACTTCAGCGGCAAAGCCTGCAAGCCCGCATCCTGCTTGGCCCAAGTCTTCAACGCCGAGACCAAAGCCTCTGCCATCTTCGCCCGCCATGCTGGGTCGTTCAACCGTTTCAGATCACGCTCGGACGACAAAAACCCCAGCTCCAACAAAACTGACGGGATATCCGCCGACTTCAGCACCGAAAAGCTCGCCTGCTGCCGGGGATGGCGGTGCATTTTCAGCCCCTGCGCTTTGATCGCCACCTCCAACGCCATCGCCAACCGCTCGGTGCGGGGGCTGGTGTCGGTGCGCGCCATATCCATCAGCACTTCGGCCACCAGATCATCAGCTTGCGTCAGATCAACACCAGCCAGCAAATCATCGCGGTCATGACGTTCGGCCAAAGCCGCCGAGGCCGCATCGCTGGCATCCGCAGACAGGCTATAGATCGTCGCCCCCACCGCATCTCCTTGCGCAATCGCATCAGCGTGCAGCGAGAGGAACACATCTGCACCCGCCTGATGCGCAATCGAAATCCGGGTTTCCAACGGCACAAACACATCCGCGTCGCGCGTCATCACCACCGCAAAACCGCCATCGCGCAGCAGCGACTCTTTCAACTCTCGCGCGAACCTCAGCACCAAGGTTTTCTCGTTCTGCCCGTCGCTCTCGGCCCCCGGATCAATGCCGCCGTGGCCGGGGTCCAGCACCACCACCAGCTTGCCAGCCTTTTTCACAGGCGCTGCGGGCACGTCGACCGGCTTTAGCAAGGTCCAATCTGCAGGCTCTGGCAGCGCGGCCAATGCCGCAAAGGCTGTTTGGGTCGCGGGCTCCAACAGCAGATGCACACCGACCCCATCACTGGTGCGCATCTCGGCAGACGCCACCTGCATCGGCCCCGAAAGTTCGATCACCAAGCGCGACCAGCCGGGGCGAAACACCCCGGCGCGCAAGGCCACAACCGCTTCGCTGTCCAAGGGCATATCGGCCAGCCCGGTCCAATCGACCTCGCGGAAATCCACCACAAGCCGCGCCGGATCATCCAGCACCCGCACCCGCCATGGCACCGCTTGCGACAGGCCCAGATCAATCTGCACGCCTGATCCCGCGTCGACAATTTCAGACGCACCGGGATTAAATTTCGCCAAACCCGACAATTGCTGCGCCCGGCCTTGCCCAGCGAAGGCAAGTGCGCAGATCACTAAAACAAGACTAAAAAGCGCTTTCATCTTGGCCTAAATACTCCCGCCGGAGGCTCTTTTTAAGCCCAACGGCGCCCAATACGCGGCCAATCGCTCCGGCCCTTCGACAATATCCGCCGTGCCGCTTGCATAGGAACACCGCAAGGTCTGCGTGCGCTGCACTGGCTCAAAATTCAACCCTTGGGTCACCGCCACCCCGGCCATGTGCAGAACATCGCGTGCAAAACCCAAAGTATCATCGGTGAAATCGCTGACATCGGCATAGATGTAGGGCATCCTATTCAGGGGTGCGATCTTATCGTGCCCCGCAAGCGGCAGACCTTCCAGCATCAGCCGACGCTGCTCGGCACGGGCCGCACGATTAGCCTGCTTCCCCTCTACACAGTCCAGAGTTGCCAAAGCCGCCATCTGATAGACATGCGGCACGCATATGTGCATGTTCTGCCAATTGCTTTCTAACGTCAATGAAATTAATGGATTACAAAATGTCGTTTGTACTGAGCTACTCCCCAACTCTTGGACAGATTTCCGGGTGATTTAAGCTACTGCCTGCACCTGCTGATCGGTTTCGATGTTGTTGAAGTTGCCCACGGCGGGTGGTTGTCCGCCATGGGCAGCGTGGGGCCGCAAGTGGTTGTAGAAGGTGATCCAGCGCCCGACGCCGGCCTTGGCCTGTGACCCGGTTTCCCAGACGCGCAGGTAGACGCATTCATACTTCAGCGACCGCCAGAGACGTGACATGTCGAGGGCATGATCGCCATTGGTCCGAGTGAATACCCGAGGGTTGTCGAGGTATCGGGCTTTGCAGTCCATGGAGATCTTGGTCTTGGCCCGCTTCAGCCGGTCGGTCCAGTCGAAGGAAGTGAACTGACTGCCCTGGTCGGTGTTCATGATCTCGGGCGGGCCGAACTTGTGGATCGCCTCGTTCAGCGCCTCGAGGCAGAACTCGGCCTCCAGCGTGTTGGAGATGCGTCAGGCCAGCACCTTGCGGGTGAACCAGTCCATGTCTTACGGCGATTGAAGGCAATCGCCTACCGGCCTAAGGATGGCCACCAGATAGAGGAAGCCTTTCCGCATCGGCAGGTAAGTGATGTCGGCACACCAGACCTGGTTGGGCCTGTCGATCCGCAGTCCGCCCAGCAGTTATGAACCGACCCGGGTTTGCCGGAGGGTGGTTTGTTCAACGACTAAGCGACCATATCGATTGAGTTCAGGTTTGCATAGAACGCCTCCTCTGCTTCTGCGGGCGGGATGTATCCGATGGGGCCAAGAAGTCGGCGGTTGTTATACAGAGCCGTTTTCTAGGAAACGGCTTAATCGACCCATTTGAGGGTCTCCCATTCGACTTCGCGCGTTGATTTCCAGGGGCCGATCTGGTTGATGACCTCAGTTCTGAAGATACCGATGACGCATTCGGCCAAGGCGTTGTCATAGGCGTCACCGACGGTGCCGACTGAAAGGTCGATTTCTGCCTCGGCCAGACGCTCGGTATACTTGATCGACAGGTATTGTGATCCCGTTGCCCGGCAACGGTTTGCCTTCAAACCGTGAGAGGGGCGGTCAGAGTGATGGACCAAGCTCTTGTTATCCGGTAATCCCCCCCGAAAGTAAGGGGCTGCATAAGTAGAATTTTCTCGGCAAGATGCATGAGGAGATTCCGAATGAAGACAAGCAGATACACTGAGGCGCAGATCCTCGCGATCCTGCGTCAGGCTGAAGGCGGGATGCCGGTGGCCGAGTTGTGCCGCGCGCACGGCATGAGTAACGCGTCCTTT
>NZ_JAUSBA010000018.1 GCF_030652235.1 Cypionkella sp. | reverse complement strand
CCGCATGGGGCAGCACGCGGGCCACGATCTGCGTGACCCCATGTCCACCATCGCAGCCACCGGATCGCAACAGATGCCAGTCGCCGCATGGTTCGCGAAATACTACGGCACCGGCGACGGCGCGCGGATGGATGAGCCGCTGCACACCGTCACAACCAAAGACCGTATGGGCCACATGCAGGCAGCACTGCAAGCCCCGCCATTCGAGCCGCAGCATGAAGCCCGCGCCCGTGCCGTGGCCGACTTCCTGCGCGCCCATGACGCTTGGAAGGGTGGTGAGTTTGTCACCCTGACCATCGACGGCACCACCTTTGTCGTCGTGGACATTGGCATGCGGATGCTCACCCCACGCGAGTTGTTCAACGCCCAAGGCTTCCCGCCTGATTACCAGATCGACGGCCACTGGATCGAGGCCGATGGCGACTGGCACTGGAAGACATTTCCGAAGGACGTGCAGGTCAGCTGCTGCGGAAACAGCGTGTGCCCAGACATTGCCGCCGCGCTTGTCGCCGCCAACTGCGCTCACCTGTTTGAGCAGGTGGTGTCTGCATGAGTATGAATGGTCTGCCTTGGTATCAGCGGTTTCCCCGCGACTTGATCGAAGGCACCGTGGGTATGCCCTACGATGTGAAGATGCAGTATTGGGCGCTGCTGGACCTGATCTACCTCTATAACAATGCCCTTCCAGATGATGCCAATTTCATCTGCGGCACGTTCAATTGTTCTAAACAGCTTTGGCGGAAAGTCCGTGCTGAACTGGTTTCTCGTGAGAAAGTTCAAATAAATAACGGAATTATATCCAACAAACGTGCAGAAAACATTCTGGAAAGTTCCAGAAAATATTCAAATAAACAGGCGAATAATCGCGCCAATCCAAACAAAAACAACACCCTACCAACACCAGAGCCATCACCAGATGCACACCAAAAACGCACCAAAGTCGAACCTCCACAACCACATACACAAGAACAGGAATTAAAAGGGATTCTCCCTTCTAATTCCAAGAAGGAGGAGGAGGGCGCGCAAGCGCGAGCTTCAATCTCGGTTTTTCAAGAAGTGATGCTTGCGGTTGGCGTCGATCCCGACAAGGCGCCGAAGTTCTGGCGGGGATCGGCAGCGACGACGCACGTTCTCGGATGGCAGCTTGTTCACAACCTGACCGATGATGAGCTGGTCGAGGTCGCCCGGCTATCCCGGCGTGACAACCCCGAGCCGCCAGACGGCCCCAAGGCGCTGGATCGGCACATGGCAGCCTTTGCCAAGGCCAAGGCCAGCGCGGGCAGCATCAAGCCTGCCAGCCCATCAAAAGCCGCACCTGTCCACAAGCCAGTAGATCGGCAGGCTGTTGCCGCCTTCTGGGCCGCCGAAATCAACAAAGGGGCCTACGTCTCGGCATCCGCGATCCGGCCCGATGTGGCGCGCGACATGCTCGCCGCCAAGCTCGTAACCCCAGAACAACTC
This sequence comes from Cypionkella sp., assembly GCF_030652235.1. Lineage (GTDB taxonomy): Bacteria > Pseudomonadota > Alphaproteobacteria > Rhodobacterales > Rhodobacteraceae > Cypionkella. The sequence continues at coordinate 153,064 of NZ_JAUSBA010000018.1, read as the reverse complement.
CGCGAGAAAGGCATCGCAGCATGACCGAGCCGACACACTTCAAAGCCATCCCAACGCTGGATAAATCCGCCGTTGTTTTCATATCCGGCACTTGGCGGATGCGCATCGCCGCCGCTGATTTAGCGCGATGGGTGCGCCTGTATCGCGAGTGGCGGGACAGGCTGAGTGGCAAGTATTCCAAGTTCTATGCCCAGCCCACCGAGGCGCTGGAGGCCGCCGCCAAGGCGATGGCGATTCCCGTGCCTGATCTGCGGCCAAAGCCGAAGGCGGTGAAATGAGCGAGGTTTTATTAGCAGCGCGCATTGCCGCGATCATATCTCGCGTTCAAGTCAGTCTGTCGTCGGAGGAAGCCGCACACCGCGATATTCTAGCGGCTTTGACCGCCGAGGGTCTGCCCGCGCGCTCCGAAGTTCGGCTTGATGCTAAGTCCCGCATTGATCTGATGGTCGAAGGTGTTGGTATCGAAATTAAGGTGGGCCGCAGTCATTCCCGCCGTGATGTGTTGGCCCAACTGACGCGTTATGCCGAGTTTCCGCAGGTTTCAGCGATAATCCTTGCTACGGGCAGCCCGTGGCCGAAGTCGATCATCAAGGTAGGGGAAAAGCGTCTTTTCACCGTCGATCTGTCGATGGGGTGGCTCTGATGTATGGCAAGATTGACTTTGCCGGGGAGCAATGGTGGGTTGGCAACCTTCCGGCTCATGTGTCCATCCGCTTCAAGCAGATGTTCAAGGGCATCCCTTTTGCTCAGGTTCCGCCCTTCATTGTAAAGGATCGCGTCTCGTTTGCGCGAGATCTGGAATGGTTTGTCAGCCGCTATCCGATGGAATTTACCGATAGGGCAGCAAAACGTTTTGCAGACCAAACGCAGGCTTGGCGCGACGACATGGCGGCGCTGGAAGTCCTGAAGTCGCCGGATTACCGATCAGGGTTGATCACCGGCTTCCGTGAGCCGGAAGCGGCACGCCCGCACCAGTTGCGCGCCGCCGAAATGCTGCGCCAGCGTAAGAACCTACTGTTGCTGGATGATGTTGGCCTTGGTAAAACCGTGTCCAGCCTAGCGGCGATTGCCGATGGCTGGGGGCTGCCTGCCGCTATTGTGGTGCAACCGCACCTTAGTACCCAATGGATCACAGAGTATATCAACCGTTTCACCCACTTGCGCGCGATTGAGATCAAGGATCGCAACGCCCGCACGCTGCCACCGGCTGATGTTTATGTGTTCCGCTACAGCAATATCGACGGGTGGGTGGATTATTTTGAGCCGCTGGGCCTCAAGACTGCAATCTTTGACGAGGTCCAAGAGCTGCGCCACGGGCGAAGCACCAACAAGGGCGTAGCGGCTCATGTGCTTAGGTCTGTGGTTGAAAACGCAATAGGACTGACGGCCACGCCCATCTACAACTATGGCGGCGAGATATTCCACATTGTCGATCTGCTATCCCCGGGGGCGCTGGGGTCGTGGAGCGAGTTCACAACCAACTGGTGTTCCGTCAGCGGCGGGCATTGGGTTGTGAATGATCCGACCGCCCTTGGCGCTTTCCTTGTCGATGAAGGGATTGCGCTGCGCCGCACGGCTGAATCCGAAGAAGTTGCAATGAGCCTGCCGCCGCTGCGCAAGGTGGTGCTGGAGGTAGGCTGGAACGAAGGCGACGTTGAAACCGACCGCGAGTTGCAGGTCAAGCTTGCCCAACGGGTTTTGCGCGGCTCATTCACCGAGCGCGGGCAGGCGGCACGCGAGCTGGACATTTTGATGCGGCAGGAAACCGGCATCGCCAAGGCGCGGAGCATTGCCGCATATGTTCGCACGCTGGTCGAGGCGGGCGAGTGTGTCTTGTTGGGTGGCTGGCACCGGGAGGTGTATCGCATTTGGAACGCGGCGCTTGCCGATCTGAACCCGCTGATGTTCACGGGATCTGAAACCCAGCCACAGAAGCGGAAAGCCAAGGCCGCGCTGATGGCAGGCGAAAGCAAGCTGCTGATCATGTCGCTTCGCTCCGGTGCTGGCCTCGATGGTTTGCAGAAGGTTGTCAGGCATGTAGTGATCGGCGAGCTGGACTGGTCGCCGCAGGTTCATCGCCAGTTCATCGGTCGCGCGCACCGCGACGGCCAAACCGAACAGGTTACCGCGCATTATCTGCACGTCGATGGCGGTTCCGATCCAGTGATCATGTCCACGCTCGGGCTGAAAGCCTCGCAATCTCACGGCCTGCTGAACCCTTGGGGCGAAGTCTCGCAATCCACTGAAATTGACGAAAGCCGCGTGAAGGCTTTGGCGCGGCGCATATTGGGATTGGGCAAAGCACATGATTGATCTTCGCGCTGTCACGCCTCACCAAATCACCGAGCTTCGCCCCTACGGCGGCTTCCCGATCATCTATGCAGATCCCGCATGGAATTTCAGCGGCAACAGCAAGGCTAAGCCGGGAAAGAACGCCCGCCAGCACTACGACTGCATGTCGCTCAAAGACATTTGCGGAATCCCGGTGCGCAGTTTGGCCTCCGACAACGCCCTGTTGCTGATGTGGGTGACATCGCCTTTCGCCGAGCTGGCCTTTCGTGTCGTGAACGCTTGGGGATTTAAATATAAATCGCAGCTGACATGGCCGAAGAACACCGTGGCGCATGGCTATTGGGCGCGCGGTGCGCATGAAATCCTCTACATCTGCCGTCGCGGCAAATTCCCGTGTGAAATGCCTGCGCTATTCCCAACCTCGATCATCCCCGGCAAGGCCCGCCAGCACTCTCGCAAGCCCGAGTGGGTGGCAGAGGTGGTTGAGAAGCGTTTCCCCGAAATGCCCAAGCTGGAGCTGTTCGCCCGCACCGCGCGCGCCGGCTGGACCGCGCTCGGCAATCAGACCGACAAATTCGCAGGAGCTGCGGAATGATCGAGGCAATCAAAGGCCAGCAAAACGTATGTCTAGCCCTCTGCCGGTGCGACAGTTGCGGCGCAGAAACAAGTTTCAATGCGCTGCATGTGGCAGGCAAGGGCGGCAGCGCCAAGCTCCGAAAACTGGCTCTGCGTGAACCCGGCATGGTTAACAAGTCGCTGATTGATCGCGGCTGGAGCGTCTCCCCCCGTGGTGTCACCTGCCCACAATGCAAGCAAGCCAAGAAAACCCCCCAACCCATCAAGGAGTTCGCAGCTATGGCCGCAAATGTTCACCCCATCGCACAGCCTGGACTCGGAAGCGTGACCGAGCTGCGCACGCCGACGCGCGAACAGAAACGCCAGATCATCGACATGCTCACCGCAGTCTATGACACGAAGGCATCGCGCTACACCGGCGCGGAAACCGATCTGACCGTGGCCGAAGCCATCGGCGGCGGCATCCTGTTCGGTTGGGTCGCCCAGATCCGCGAAGATTTGTTTGGCCCCGCTGGTGGCAACGCCGAAATGGAGGCCCTGCGCGATGATCTTTTGAAGCTGGTCGATACCTACGGCACGCAGCTGGCAAGGGTGAACGCTCAGATCACCGAGGCGACCCGCATCTTGGATGTGCTGCGCATGGATCGCGGCGAGCTGGCAAAGGTGGTGGAGCGGGTGGCGGCGATGTCCACCAAGCTCGAACGCATCTGCAAGTCTGTCGGTCCGAAGGGGGCGCTGTGATGCTCGCGCGCCCCACCGTCACCCACAGATTCCGCGCCAATGCCACAGGCAACCGTGAAATTGACTATCAAAGCATATCCCTGCCGCGCATTCCGGGTGTGGTACTTTGCAGCGATAGGCAAGAGACAGCCCCGACAGCGCCTGCAATCCGCATGGTCAAGCGCAAGCCCACCGGCTGCACAATATTCAAGCCGTCACGCTATGCCATCATCCGCGCTGCGCTGGTCGATATTGCGGAGGATTGGGCATGATCACTTGGACCACACACGCATCAGTCAGGCCCGGCGAAACCGCGTTGCCAAACCTCGCCGCCAGACGCGCAATCCGCGCCCGTCGCGCCGAGGTAGAGGCATCATTTGCTTGGCTGACGACACCCCGCCGCATCGGCGCATTCGTGGGGTTTAAGCAATCCCCCTCATGGGGCCTGCTGGCTGTCTATCGGGTGGATATCGGCGCATGAGCAAACCCCGCCTTGAAGTAAAGCTGCGCCGCAATGACGAATACCCGGCGATCACCGGGTTCCTCGATAAAGTCGGGTTTTCATATGTCCTGCATCGGCCGACCGGAAAGGGGCATCCATTCATCCGCATCCGGCTGCCGGGCGGGGGCGATCTGGATCACTACATAAACTCGACGCCCAAGGCCAACGGCAACCCCCGCGCCGCTCTTGGTAAGCTGCGCCGGGCGCTGCGCGCGGTCGGCTATGACATCGGGCTGTGATCAGGGCTTCGCATCCCTCGCCGCCTTATCCTTGGCGATCAGTTCATTGCACATCTTTTCAAGCAGCGACGACAGCGAGCGCGCGTCTCTGTGGGCGATATCCTCCAGTGCCATCTTCGTCAGGAGCGGCAGCCGGAAGGAAATGGGCTGTGATTTGATTGTCATGTAGTTACCCGTAGTTATTTGTAGTTGACCTAGTTGCGTATAACGACATATAACTACGGACAGTGAAGCAACGCAACGAGGAATCGCCATGACCTATCCGACCAATACCAATGCTACCGAAATCCAGATCATCGACGCCATCATCACCAGCGCCCTGAACGACGGGCTGGTGATCAGCGTTTACGATGGCGAAGTGTGGACCGTGAGCTGCTCCGCTGACCGCGAAGCCATCACCGCCGCCATCGCCACCAGCGATGAAACCCGGCTGGCCCTGCGCCGCCCTGTCGATGGCAAGTTCGAGCGCATCGGCGGTGTGTTCCTCGTCCACGGCAATGATGGCCATGACGTGATCGCCGACCACACCGACAGCCCGGCGATGAACGCGATCTTGGCCGATGCCAACGCGCTTGCTGACAAGCTGGAGGCACACGCCAACCGCATCACGCTCACCCCCGGCTGGGGCTTCGGCGGGCAGACCGTTTAACCCATCGGGGCGCGGCCATCGCCGCGCCTTCCATCCCCCAACAGAAAGCCAATCCAATGAGCCTCGTCCTCGACGCCAACATGACCGCCACCGCGCTTGCCAACCCCGGCGCGATCCTCGACCACACCGCCGATCTTCTGCCCACGGTGATCGGCCAGCCCTTGAGCCAGTTCTATTTGGTGACGGTGCTGAAAGCTGGCGGAGGCGGTGGCGACCTTGCCGCCTATCAGGCGCTGCTTTCCACAGACGACAGCCGCACCGCTGCGAACCTCATGGAAGTCGCCAAGCAAGGCCGCAAGTTGTCCGCCGCCGAAGCCCGCAAGCAGTTCAGTGATCTGGACGCTCGCGGCCATTACCGGCGCTAGAGCGATGCCCGGCACCATCCGCCGCGAAATCAAGTTCATCGTTTGGGTTTACGCCCCGGACGCCATCGCAGCAATCGCACTGTTCGGCCTGTTGTGGGCCGGGCTTGTCGTAACCCTCTAGGAGTGAGAGCCATGACCGAATTTGCCTTCGATATTGCGCTGCGAGTATCCTTGCGGCTCAAGGCCGACACAGTGGAGCAGGCGCTTGCCATGCTGCGCGCTGAACTGGACAGCACCCCCAGCAACTTCGGCGCGTGGCCGGATGGCACCCCGATCTTGGGCGAAGCCAGCCTTGCGCCCGATCTGTATTTCCCCGCGCTGTATGAAGTCGATGGGGAGGCTGTGTGATGAAAATCTGGTCCCTCGTGATCAACGACGACGACAGCAGCTTTGAACCCTCCCTGTTCTTCTCTGAGGCGGATGCAGATGAGGCGGCCTGGGATTGGGTGCTCGGCGCCTGGATCTCGTGGTTCGGTAATGTCGACGCGCCCTCGAACTGGGAGCAAGCCGCCAACAAGCTCTATGAGCAGGTTGGTTTCATGAACAGCATCACGCTAACCGAGCACGACATCAGCGCCCACCCGGCCGCCGTGCAGGCTGATGGCGCGCTGAACAACTGCCTCGACCAGCTGCACCTACTGGCAGACCTCGCAAACTGCCGGGATGAAGACGTGGAAAACGCGATCCTTGATGCGAACACAGCCCTTGATATGCTTGCAGGTAACGACCCAGCCGAGGATGAGCCAGACGCCGCCCAGCTTCACCAGATCGAGCAGGACCGCATCACCGAGGCGTGGTTGGATAAGCCTGCAGTCAAACCCGTGATCACTCTCGATAATATCCGCGACCAACTGCGCGCCCGCTGGTCAGCCAACCTGCCCGTGGTGGACGCCATCCAAGAGCGCGCCGTGCGTGACCCGGAATATGCCGCCGATGTGGCCCTCTGGCTGACCGGCGAAAAAAGCACCGTGCATCTGCGCGACCGCATCGTAGAGCCGATCCGGCAGCTTCCCCACATCGTAGCTATCGGCAAACAGTTCAACCCAACGACAGAGTGGGATAACACATGGGTGCCTCTCGATACCGCCGCGCATCTCGCCCGCAACAGCTTGCCCCACTGCGTCACCCTGCCACACCATGGTTCTGAGGGTGGTGTGGCAGATCAATCCACAGACACCGCCGCCAGCGATGCACTGACCGAGGCAGGGTATTATGAGGGGCCGTGGACAGAGCCAGCGCCCGAAATGAACGAATACCTGTTTGACGTTCAGTTGATCAGCGCAATCCGCGTCAAAGCGAGAAACGAGCAATCAGCGCGTGCTGAAGTGGTGGTTAGCCTAGAATGCACGACGGCCAATCTTGGGGCATTTGGCAACGGCGACCCCATCATCGCGGAGGTCAGTGTCGATAGCATAATCGGTCTGGCAGAGATCAACGGCGAAGAAGTAGGACTGACGCATGAACAGCTTGAAGCGGTCTTAGCAGAGGTCGCTGGCATGTCGCGCAGTGACGCCTTGGATTGGGCGCAAAGGTCCGTAAACGAAAGCCACTCCAAGATGGTCGCAATCTTGAAGGAAACAAATGCTGTGCAGCCTCTCGATTAACCAGCCTAAAACCTAGCAAAACCGAGGCCATCAGATCAACATCTGGTGGCTTTTTTCATAGGTTCACACCAAATATAGCGTCAATCTTGCTTTGTCCTTCGTTTTGCTGCACATGTTGCTGCACATCGGCGGAGTAGGATGCGTGACCGACAAACCTTTTAGTGATCGTCAAAAGGCTTTCGTTAGGGAGTATTTGCTCTCTGGCAACGCTTCAGACGCATATCGCAAGGCAGGTTACTCAGCCAAAGACGCCAATGTGGCAGGCCCGCGACTGTTGGCAAATGTTCGCATCCAAGAGGCTATCGCAAAAAAGCAGGCCAAACGGTTCGATAAGCTCGACATTCAAGCCGACGAGTTGATCGCGCGGTATTACGAGATTGCCACGGCAGACGCTTCAAACCTGACGCAACTGCATGTCGGTGCGTGCCGCCATTGCTACGGCAGGGACTTCAAATACCAGTGGCGCACCGAGCGCGAGTGGATGGAGGAAGTCTCGCAGTCGGCTGATCGCAAGAAGCCAGCGCCAGACTGTGACGGCGGGTTTGGCTACAGGCGCACCGCTGCGGCCAACGTGGACTGCCCGGAGTGCGAAGGGCTTGGCATCCCTTACACCGTGTTCGCCGACACCCGACTGTTGAGCGATCAAGACCGGGCGCTGTTCCGTGGCGTGAAGCAGACGCAGTTCGGTATCGAATACAAGATGGCCGATCAGTCGCACGCGCTGGACCAACTCGCCGAAGCGATCCACTTGTTCAAGAAGCGTGACGAGGGCCAAGCCAGCCTGTTGGCCGAGGCTTGGGCGCAGATCACCGCACGCGGCAGCAAGGCACCCATCCGCCGCGACAAGCCAGCCGGTGACAAGCCATGAGCCTGTCGCTCGACCATAAGGCGCCAGAGGATACCAACCTCTCGCCGCTGGAGCTGGCCGAGCGGAAAGCCGGGATCAAGCTATCGGCCATCCATGAGGACTTTGACCCGCAGAGCGCAGACCAGTTCGCGCTGTGCCTCATGTCGTGGACGTGGCGCATATTCTCGGGGCGGATCTACAAGATCACCACCAAGGGCGACGACAGCCCGGATGATGAGCCAGACATCGTTGTCGATTTCAGGCCCAACAACACCCAGCGCGAGTTTCTCGCAAACCTGCACGAGCGCAACACGATCCTGAAAGCCCGGCAGATGGGGTTTTCGACCTTGATCGAAATCATGGCGCTGGATCACGCCCTGTTCAACGACGATCAGGAAGTCGTGGTGATCGCGCACACCAAGCAGGCGGCGACCAAGCTGTATCGCAAGAAGGTTTGCTTCGCCTACGACAAGCTGCCCCAAGCCATCCGCGATATGTGCCCGACAGTCGAACGCAACCAGACGCAAATGGTTTTCGCCAACGGCAGCTCAATCGAAGTTACATCATCGGCACGCGGCGGCACCCCGCACTTCCTGCACATCAGCGAGTTCGGCAAGATTGCGGCCAAGTATCCCGACAAGGCCGTCGAGATCACCACCGGCGCAATTCAGGGCGTCCCGCGATCCGGCTTCATCTTCATTGAGTCGACAGCCGAGGGTCAGAGCGGCGCGTTCTATGACAACGCCAAGCGTGCGCAGAGCAAGGCCGAGGCCAAGCAGCCTCTCACGCAATCCGATTACCGCTTCCACTTCTTCGCATGGTATCGGATGCCAGAGTATCGCACCATTCCCGAGGAAATCAGGCACGTCCGCATCAATGCCAAAGAACATGAGTACTTCGACACAGTTGAAGGCTTGATGGACTGCGAAATCGACCTTGGACAGCGGGCTTGGTACATCAGCAAGCGCGACAACGATTTCGCCACCACCCCGGATCTGATGTGGCGAGAATACCCGTCGACTCCCGAGGAGTGCTGGCAGGCCAGCAACGAGGGCAAATACTACGCCAAGGCGCTGGCATTGGCCCGCCGCGAAGGCCGTATTGGCCGCGTGCCCCTGCTGCGCCATGTGCCATGCAACACCTTCTGGGACTTGGGCGCATCGGACAGCACCGCGATCTGGGTGCATCAGCGTGTCGGGGTCGAAGATCGGTTCCTGCGCTACTACGAGGAATCCGGGGCCGGGTATCTCGCCTTCACCACATGGCTCGATAGCCTAAACGTGCTGTGGGGGTCGCATTACCTGCCCCACGACGCCGAGCAGAAGCGCCAGAAGCAACAGGCCGATGGCGACGACTTCGCGCTGATTTCACCCGTGATGATCCTGCGCGAGATGAAACCCAGCTGGGATTTCAAAGTCGTGCCCCGCATCCAGAACCTACAGCACGGCATCGACCAGACCCGCCTTTCAATGCAGGGCTGCTATTGGGACGACGAGGGCTGCAAAGAAGGCCTTATGCGTCTCGAAAACTACAGCCGCGAGTGGAACACCCGCTTGCAGTGCTGGCACGACCACCCAAAGCACGACGACGCAAGCCACGGCTCAGATGCCTTCCGGCAGTTCTCGACCGGCTACATCGCGCCAATATCCCCCACCGTCAACAGACGCGCCAGCAAGGCAACTTCTGCCCGCCGCGCAACAGGAATGACCGCATGAGCCGGAAGCTGATCACCCTTGCGCCGCCAGCACTCAATCTCGCCCAACGCCATTTTGAGGCGAACAAGAACGGCATCCATGTGATCGGCACATGGTTACGCGAAGGCCGCCGCAAGTTCGAGCCTTGCCTTGTTCTTTTGCACGGCAGCAGGCCCGTGCAGGCAGGCCGCACCGTGCCAATCATCATCAAGCAGGCAGATGCTTGGAAATGGGCACTGCATGGTGAGGTCGGCGATCCTGCGCACTGTGTCCAAGCCATCATCAGCTGGCTGCACCTTGAGCTGCTACCGGGCGATCCATCCAACAAGCGCGATCACATCCGCATCATGGAGGCCATCAACTCTCGGCTGCCCGATCTGATCGCTATGCCCCCGAAGCCAAAGGGGGATCAGCACATCGTCGCCGACGCAACCATGACCAACACCACGACCGGGGAAACCATCGAGCATGAGGTGAAATTCGATGCCTAATTCCCTGATTAAGCCGTCATATGCCGATGGCATCAACTTCACCGGCAAAAAAACTCAAGCCCCCGGTGATCGCTACCTCGATGAAACCAGCCGCGCGCTGAAACTGCCGAAGGGTTTCACTGGCGACCCGCTTGAAAGCCCATCCGCCGAACGCCTCTACAACCAAGTTATGGGCTGGTATGTCCATGAGCTTGATCGCCAAGCCGATAACCGCATGGAAATGGCGATTGACGACGATTTCTATGACCACATCCAATATTCCGCGACCGAGCTGGCAATACTGGAGGAACGCGGGCAAGCGCCTATCGTTTTCAACCTGACGCAGACCACCGTGAATTGGGTGCTGGGCACTCAGCGCCGGGCACCCACCGATTACCGCATCCTCCCCCGCAAGAAGGAAGGTGCCAAAGCTGCACAGGTCAAAACCGATCTGTTGAAGCATGTCAGCGATGAGAACCGCAGCGACTATGAGCGGGCGGAAGCCTTCGGCATGGCCGTGCGTGTCGGGCTGGGCTGGCTGGAGTGTGGTCAGGGCCGCCCCGAGGAAGGCACGCAGGTCTACGACCGCCACGAGGATTGGCGCAGCATGCTCTGGGATTCGACATCCCGCCGATATGACATGCTCGATGCGAAGTACCAGTTCCGCACCAAATGGCTCGACGTTGATGTTGCAGAAAACCTCTGGTCCAATCGCAGGGGGGTTATCAAGCAAGCCATGAGCGGCACATCCTACGGTCTGTCGCAAAGCGATGGGCTGGGCGATGAAGCGATGGACTCCATCGAGGCCGAGCATTTCAACACCGCCAGCGGACTCGGCCGCAGCCGCAGGTTTGGGCAAAACCGGGACCGCATCCGTGTTGTCGAAAGCTGGTTCAAGATCCCGGTGCCTGATGCGCTGGTGATCAAGGGCGGTCAGTTCAACGGCGAAACCTTTGACGAATGGTCGCCCGGCCACTGGTCAGACGTTCAGCAGGGCTTTTCAACCGTCATTGCCCGCCCGCGCGAAGTGATCCACCTGGCAATTATGACGGATGCAGGGCTGCTCGATCTACGCCGCAGCCCGTATCGCCATAACCGATACCCATTCACACCTGTCTGGGGCAATCGCCGCCGCCGCGATGGCATGCCCTATGGCATGATCCGGGGTATCCGTGACGTGCAGCGCGACTTGAACAAGCGTGCCTCCAAAGCCCTGCATATCCTATCCACAACCCGCGTTATGGTCGAAGAAGGATCAGTTGAAGATATCGAAGTGCTGCGCAACGAAGCTGCACGGCCAGACGGCGTGATCGAATACAAGACCAGCCACCGCGCCCCCGACATCCACACCGATAGCAACCTCGCCGCAGCTCATATCCAGTTGATGGAGCGTGATGCGCAGATGATCCAATCTATCGGCGGCGTCACCGACGAGAACCTTGGCCGCCGCACCAATGCCACCTCTGGCATCGCGATTGAACGCCGTCAGGAGCAGGGCGCGCTGTCCACATCGATCTATTTCGAGAACCTGCGGCAATCGCTCCAGATCCACGGCGAGAAGGTGCTTGTCCTGATCGAGATGTATTACGACGCGGAAGAAGAATTTCGCATCACCGACACACGCGGCAATGCGGACTTCAAAACGATCAACGACGCCGACCCCGACAACAGCATCGCCAACCACAAGGCCAGCTTTGTCATTGGTGAGGAAGATTGGCGCGCAACCATCCGTCAAGCCAACGGCGAGTCGCTGATGGAGCTGGCGAAAGGCTTGTCGGCAACCGCGCCGCAGATTGTTGTGAGCATCCTCGACCTTGTGGTCGAAGCCCTCGATGTTCCCAAGAAGGATGAAATCGTCAAGCGCATCCGGGCAATCACTGGCGTGGACGACCCCGACGCCGATCCGAACAATCCCGACCCAGAAACCCAGAAGCAGAACGCTTCCAAAGAAGCGCAGGCAGCACTTGCCGACCGTGAGGCCAAGGCAGTGCTGTCCGAGTTGGAGGGTAAGGCGCGCAAGATCAACGCCGACGCAGCCAAAGCTGAAAAGAGCTTGGCATCGGATGAAATCGCCCAGCTCAAAGCCGCCTTTGAAGCCGCGTTCCAGATCGCCGGCGCACCCGCCGTTATCGCCGCTGCCGATCAGATCCTGTTGGAAGCTCGCGCATCTGCGCAGCCGATGCCGCAACAGCCCGCGATGCAACAGCCAGCACCGCAGATGCAACCCGACCCGGCCGCAATGCCGCCGATGGCTGATCCTGCCAATCAACCCCCAATGTGAGGCTCAAAATGTCCGTAACCGTCACCCAAACCCCACTTGACCACATCCCCGAAGATTTCACGCTGGAATCTCTGGCCGCATCGCTGACCCCGCAGGAAATCGACGCGCTCAATGCCGGTGAAGATCCGATCATTTCCGAAGCTGATCCAGCAGCCGATGAAATTGCCGCCCAAGCGGTGATTGATCAGGCCGCAGTGGCCGCAGCAGCAAAACCAACGCCGCCGCCAATCCCTGACACCACCGCCGCCGAGGGTTTGATTGCCGATATCGACACCAAGATTGAGGCGCTGAAAACGCAGTTCGATGATGGCGACCTCACACATTCCGAATGGATGTCGCAGCAAACCGTGCTGATCAAGCAGCAGGCACAGGCGCAAGTTCAGATCGAGCGTGCCGCCGTCGCGATTTCGGAGAACGTGGCATCCCGGCGTCAGGATTTCGAAACCACACTGGCGGGCTACAAAACCACCAATGAGTTCCTGTGGGGCGTAGATCACTTGCAGGGCTGGGATCAGGCTTTGCGCACGGTGACGGGCAACGGCCAGTATGCCGCCCTGCCAATGCAGCGCCAGATCGAGTTGGCACATGACCTTTATGCCGCAAACGTAAAGGCCGTCTCGGGCAAAGCGATCAAAGGCACGGAAGCGGCCGCAGCAGCAGAGGCGGTGACACCCAAGCCGGGCCCGCGCACTGATGCCCGCCCCGAAGCGATCCAGACCCTTGGCGGCTTCAATGGCGACGGTGATGCCGCGATTGACGATGGCGGTTTTGCAGCGATTGACCGGCTGTCGCAAACCGACCCGCTGGAGGCCGAACGGCGTGTCGCGGCGATGTCGGCGGACAAGCAGCAGGACTACCTGCGCCGCGGCGTTTAACCCCCAACAGCAGAGCGAGCAGATATGCTGATCAAGAACATCCCGCATGGTCAAAGCCAGCGTATCTGCATCGGCTCAACCGTTGCCTTTGAGATCCATGTGAACCTCAACGGCAAGGTTAGAGTGGCGATTGAGGCACCAAAAGACATGCCAATCACCATGAACGGCAAAGAGGAACCAAAGCCAGTTGTCTAGTGCCTACTAAATGTGGTAGGCGAGAGTCATTCAACCACCACGCATAGGATGTGCTTGGGTCATTTCGTCTTGACCACAAGGAGCAGATTCCATGCAAACGACTGTTGGCGTCAACTCGCCTCTGGCAGTAAAGCGGTGGGCAACCAGCCTCGCCCTCGATGTCGATAAGCAATCCTACTGGAACGGCCGTTTCGTCGGCGATGGTAAAAACTCCATCGTACAGCGCATGGTCGATCTGGAAGAAGATGCTGGCGACACCATCAAATATGACCTTGCCATGCGCCTGCGCGGCGGCATGACCTTCGGCGACAACCTTGTCGAAGGCAACGAAGAACACCTCCAGTTCTACCAAGATCAGGTGTTGATCGACCAAGCCCGCAAAGGTGCATCTGCTGGCGGCCGTATGACCCGCAAGCGCAACCTGCATGACCTGCGCCAGATCGCCAAGGACATGACCGCAGAGTATGTCGCTGAATGGCTGGACGAAGGCTATTTCGTCTACCTGTCGGGCGATGCCTCTCTGTCCGCCGTGAACCAAGATGCGAAGTTCGGGGTCGCCTTCGCTGGCAATCCGATCCAAGCGCCTGATGCTGATCACATCCTCTACGGCGGCTCCGCAACCTCGAAATCCTCTCTGACCACCGCTGACAAAATGTCGGTCGCGTTCCTTGAGCGTGTCGCGGTGAAGCCGACGATGATGAACGCGGTAAACCCTGATGTGGTGCAGCTGTCGCCCGTGTCGGTGGACGGTGCCAAGCGCTTTGTGGTGCTGATGTCGCCGTTCCAAGCCCACTCGCTGCGCACTGAAACCGGCGATCTTAGCTGGTCGAAGATCCAGCAAGCTCTGGCAACCTCCGAAGGCCGCGCCTCGCCGATCTGCAAGGGCGGTCTGGGCATGATCAACGACTTGGTTTTGCACCAACACGCCTCGGTGCGCCGCTTCGCTGACTATGGCGCCGGTTCCAACGTGGGCGCAGCTCGCGCATTGCTGTTGGGCCGTCAGGCTGGTGTCGTCGCCTACGGTGCAGCCGGTAACGGCACCCGTATGACGTGGGTCGAGAAGCTGGCCGATGCTGACAACTTGGTCAACATCTATGCCGGGCTGATCGTGGGTATCAAAAAGACCCAATACAACGGCAAGGATTTTGGCGTCGTGGCGCTCGATACCGCAGCCAAAGACCCGAACACCTAAGCATAACAGGGCGGCTCCACACGGGGCCGCCCATGCTTTCGCCGCCCTGTTTCCATTGGCTGATCCCATCGAAGGACTCCCGAAATGTCTACAAAACAATCCGCCTTCTTCAAGGGTCTCGCACGGACCCCAATGCCTTCGCCGTTCAAGGCCGGTGACGGCCATACCGTTCTGGCATCGCATGTATTCCTCGAAGATGTGCTGACCACCGATGTTCTTGAGCTGATCCCGCTGCCGCCCGGCTGCCGTGTGACCGGCCTTGATTTCGTGACCGAGAACATCGGCGCAATCAACATCAACATTGGCTTTATGAGTGGCGTGTCTGGCGATGCCGTGTCGGTTCGCACCTGCGGCGCAGAGTTCGTAGCGGCAGGAGCAGCCAACGTGGCAGCATCGACAGCCCTGCTGTCGCTGATCAACGCGGGCATCGCATCGGGCGAAATTCGCTCGATTGGGCTGGTTCCTGCTGCAAACATCACCCTTGGCTCTACTAAGAAGATCCACACGCGCCTGCAATTCGCAGCGTAACGCGCCACTGACTGCCTCGGGCCAGCAATGCGCCCGAGGCAGTTTCACATAGATAGAAAGGCATCTGCCATGTCTGCAATCATTATGAAATGTCTCTTGCTGCGCCTCGGCGGCACCAAGATCGATCTGGACGGCACCCACTACCACTTCAGGGATGATGGGCTGGGCAACCATGTCGCCACCATCGACAACATGAAGCATGTTTCGCGGCTGGCAGGTATTCCAGAGGCTTACGAGATTTTCGGAAGCGCCACAGCAACCGATACCGCGATTGGCTTGGGTGTCACGCTCACATCAACGGAGTACGAGGCAAGCACGGCGGCAACGCAAGAGCCTGTGGCCCCGTTGGTTGATGCACCTGTGGCCCCGGTCGCGCCAACGGTTGTAGCGGACGCCCCGGAGCTGAAAACCACAATCAACGCGATTGCAGGATTTCCCGAGAATATGTCCAAGGATGAACTACGCGCGGTGTTCCTTGCCGAAGTCGGCCGCGAACCAAGCGCAAAGGCCAAGCCTGAAACCATGATGGCGACTATCATCGCTGTCCGCGAAGAACGCGCTGGCAAGTAAGCCAGCGCACCACAGCAATCAAGGGCGGGGCCAATGGCATTTCAAGCAAAAGACGTGATGGGGTCGGCATCCACCATCCTGCAAGATGCTGGCACCATCCGCTGGACACCGCCAGAGCTTCTCAACTATCTCAATGAAGGTGTCCGCGAGATTGTCGCGGTCAAGCCCAATGCGGCATCGCAAACCGTCAACATGACGCTGGCTGCTGGCCCAAGGCAAACGCTGGAGGCCACCCATACCGTACTGTCGCGTGCAGTTCGCAACGTGGTTTCCGGCAAGCCGATCCGCGTGCTGGATCGCCGCGAAATCCTCGACAACATGATCCCCGGATGGATGAATACTGCAAACCTGACCTATGCGCTGGATGTAGTCTATATCGTTCAGGATATGACGGACCCACGCACATTCTATGTTGCTCCGGGCGCGCTGGTGACTTCCAGCATTGAAATTGTTGTGGGCGTCATGCCCGCCGTTATTGCGCAAGGCACAAGCGTGTTGGACACCAGCACTTACACCGGGGCCGTTGGCCTGCCTGACCTCTACCGCAACTGTCTGGTGGATTACGTCCTCTACCGCTCGTTTGCCAAGGATGCAGGCATCCCCGGAGCGGCGCAGCGCGCGGTCAGTCATAAAGGGCTGTTTGATGCCGCCCTAGCCAGCATTGCCAACGGTGAAAATGCTATGTCGCTGGCCTCATATGCGCAACGCGGTCCCGGCTCGGGCCAGTAACCTCTGACGGAGGCCACAATGCCGACCACACCGCTTAAATCCTTCCTGCCGCGTGTGCTGCCTTACGTTCCCGGTTGCCCTGAAATTCTGGCGGTCGCACACTTGCGCGATGCCGCCATTGAGTTTTGCGAACGCACCAAATGCTGGCGCGTGATCACCGATGCCTATCTTGTAGAAAACGGCGAGGCGATGGTGACGCCAGCGACGGCGACAATCCATTTGATCGAAGAAGCAACGTGGAACGGGCATATCCTTCAGCCTGTCCAGTACACCGACATTCGCCCGGATGAGCTGACAGGCAACACCACCCAAAGCCCGCCAGCCTATGTCACCCAGATTGAGCCGGGCAAGGTACAGATCTATCCATTTCAGGTGGGAGGCATCCTGCGGATATCGGCGTTTCTAAAACCGCGCGCAGACTCAATCTACAACAGCGATGCCGCCAATCCTTTCGATGATGCAAACGCCGTGGTGCCAGATTTCCTATTCATGCAGGACGCAGAGTCCATCGCCTTTGGGGCCATCGCCCGCATCATGGCCGTGCCCGAACACAGGTTTAGCAACGATCAGAAGTCGCTCTATTACCGGCAGATGTTCAATGAAGCCTGCGACCGTCGATTCTCTCGCCACATGCGCGGCCAACAACGCGCGCCGCTCCGCGTGAAAGCGAGCTGGATGTGAAGCTGGCTTTCAACTCTTTCGCCGGTGAAATTCCACGGATGGAACCGCGCTATTTGCCGGAAACGCATGCGGCGGCGGCATCGGGTGCCCGGCTGAACCGTGGTAATCTTGAGCCGATGAATGAGCCGGTTGTGGTGAATACCTTTGCCAGCGATGCGCAGTCGTTTTTCGTCTATGGGGCGAGTTTCCTGCAATTCAGCACCGATGCAGATTGTGTGCAGGGGCCGGTCGCCTTGGACCGGCTCTACATCACTTATCCGGGCGGTGTTGTGCCAAAGATACTATATTCAGGAACCTACTATAATCTCGCCATTGCAGCACCAGCAGGAACGCCGACCGTGGCGCTTACCTCTGGCACCCTCGATCCCGCCTTGGCCGAAACCGTGCTTTACGCTTGGACGTGGCTTACATCGCTTGGCGAGGAGTCAGCCCCATCGCCGCTGTCGGCTGGTATTTCTTGGTCGCCGGGCTGCACGATCACAGTGACAATGCCGGGCGGGGCACCAGCCAGCCGCCTTGTCACCCTGCGCCGCATCTATCGGTCTGTAACCTCCGCATCAGGGGCGACTGAGCTGTATTTCGTCGCTCAAATCAGTTCGGCTACAACCACCTTTGCGCATGACTTGGCGACCAGCCCGACTGTTGAGGCGATCACCTCCAAAGACTTTGACGAGCCGCCCGCCACGCTGCAAGGCTTGGTGGCAATGCCCAATGGCATGATGGCGGGGTTTTCTGGGCGGGATATCTTTTTCTGCGAGCCGTATCAGCCTCACGCATGGCCCGACAAATACGCCCTGCATGTGAACGACACCATTGTCGGCCTTGCAGCCTTCGGCAGTTCGGTGGCGATCTTGACCACCGGCATGCCATATGTCGCCCAAGGCATCCATCCCGAAAGCATGGCGATGGAGCGCATGGAGGTGATGCTGCCCTGCGTTTCCAAGCGCGGAATCGTGGACATGGGTTATGCGGCGATCTACCCGTCAACCGATGGGCTGGTGCAGATATCGCAGCAGGGCGCAAAGCTGATTTCAGGCGGTCTATGGACCAAGCAGCAATGGCAGAAGCTTATCACGCCCACCACGATCCGGGCTGGCTACATGATGGGCCGCTATGTGATGAGCTATCAGACGGGCGGCACAGGCACCCGCAAGATGGCAATCATCGAGGTGGACGAGGGCGGGCAGTTTGTAATCAATGTCGCCAGCGAAGCCTATGTGGATTTCCACTATGACATTGGCACAGGCCAGCTGTTCGCGTTGCGATCTGATCTGCGCAATGTGGTGAACGTAGATGATCCAACCGGCGCGCTAAAAACTCTGATCTGGAAGTCGAAACCCGTGCGTCTTCCCGGTATCGTCAGTATGGGCGCATACCTTTTCGACACGACACCGCCCGCGGCAGCCCCCGCCTTTTCATGCGCGGTCTATGCAAATGGCGCGCTTCTATTCACCACAACCACGCCCAACGCCATCGGCCGGCTGCCCGCCAATTTGGCCGAGGTCTGGCAAATCGAGATCACCACCAACCATACCGTGACCCGGG
Organism: Cypionkella sp.; assembly: GCF_030652235.1. Classification (GTDB taxonomy): domain Bacteria; phylum Pseudomonadota; class Alphaproteobacteria; order Rhodobacterales; family Rhodobacteraceae; genus Cypionkella. The sequence continues at coordinate 134,510 of NZ_JAUSBA010000018.1, read as the reverse complement.
CCGTGATCGCTGGATCGCCAGATGAGATATTCCAGTAATGGCTGATATCCGGTGGACAGATATTTTCTTCGGCAAGCTGCAAGTCTTGTTGGGAGAGCGTAGTCCAAAATCTGGAGCCGCTGTGCGGTTCAGTGATCTGGCAGGCGTTTACGATGCATCGGCAACCACGGCAAAAATGGTATTTGTTGAGGCATCCGCTGGTATCGTTACCGATTTAACCGCAGTGGAAGCGGCAGTCGTAGCTAACGTAATTGCAACCGATGCTGCACAGGCGGAGCTGAATGATCTGACCAATGGGCTTGTGATGGGTCTGGATGGGGCGCTGGCCTCGATGGAGGCAACACAAACCACGCTTGCCAAATCCATCGACAGCGTTGCCGAGTCCGTTCAGGGTTATCAGATCATTCTGGATGCTCTCGCTGATGGCTCGGTCGGCTCTGCGGTGACGGTGGCGCTGAATGGGGCCGCCATTGGTCAAGCTGACACCCTGAAAATTACCGAGGGGGCGACAGCCCGCGTAACATCCGCCCCGCCGAATGGTTTCACCATCAATATCCCGCAATCGCGGGCACTGCTGCTGGCTGGACAGCGCGTAAAGATCGGCGTTCTTGCAAAACAGCCCACGACAGGATTTGCGACCAAGTTCGGGATTATCTATACCAGTGCAGACGGGACCAGCACATATTTGCCAGCTTCCGCCAACCTCACTGCGTCTTGGAAATGGTTCACGTTCTTCTATGATATGCCCGCAGCCGTTGCCGGTGGTGCAGGCTATCTCTCGATCTTCGGCGACGATTCCAAGACGGGTAAGTCAACGGTTGTCGCGCGGGCTTACCTTGAAGTTGCGGCTGTAGCGGGCGAGCTGCCCGAGATCACTACACTGCAAGGCTCGATCACCGATATCGAGGCGCTGGACATTTCCGCGCTGGAGGGCACCGCCTTTGCCACATTTCTTACGCAGCTCGGCGTGGTGGCCGGTGGCGCGTCGGCTTTTGTCACAGCAACCGGATCGGCTGTCGCCAAATTGGCTGATGATGCCGCCGCGATGTATAGCTTGCGTGTCGGTGCCGGTGGCGCGTCGGCAGGTATGGAAATAGTTGCCGCCGACAATCCAGTTACTGGCCCTGCCAGCTCGATCAAGCTTTCCGCCAAGCATATTGATATTTTGGCCTCCTCTGTTCGGATTTCAGACAGCGGAAACATTTTCCCTGATTTCGACATGCTCGACCCGCTGTTTTACAGCTCGTCAGATAGCGCGGAGTTTTCATTCATAGGCACAACAACTGCCAGCCTCGGACGGCAGTTTCTCAATATCGCCGCAAACGCTGCGGCCAAGTCAGTAGATACGGGCTGGTTTGGTGTTGAGCCGAACACTGAATATCTCGTTTCCGGGGCAGCGTTTTTGTCATCTACGGCGGCAGGCCAAGGAACCGCAACGCTCACCATCGAAACAGGATTGGTCGATGGAGCAGGAGCCGTATCTGTCGTGACCTCGACCGTGGTGCAGGCCCGCACTGATCTCAACTACGCAGGCATTCTGACCGCGATCAGCCTGCTGACCGGGGCAACAGTACGTCGAGCGCGCTTTAAGCTGACGCGCGCGGCTGGTGGGGCAGGATTGGCCCGTGCAGGTGGATTTAAGGTACAGAAGAAGTCGGGCGCATCTCTGATAGTAAATGGATCCATCACGGCCACGAAGCTTATCCAGACCGAAGCGGTAATCACCAATACCGCACAGATAGCCGATCTGACCGTGGCTCGGATACACATCGGGGTTGGAGCCGTCACGGAGTTCAGCGAAGTCGAAACTACAATTACACACAATGGCCTTAGCACCTACGGTAGCGCTGTGGTCATAGCCGTTGAGCAGTTTACAATAGGAGCGGACGTTCCTGAAAAGCTAATCTTGACTGCCTATGTAGACGGCATTTCGTCCACTGCCAACAATATGGACACTGGACAGATTAGATTTCTCTACGCGCAGATAGTGGATAGGTTACGCGGTGGCGTGTATACGACGCTCCGCTCAGGGTCCAAGGTCGTATGGGAATACAGCACTGATGGAACGCGGATGGTGAGGGTTTTTACGGCTAACCCGTTTTTTGAGCAGTATTCTGTATTGTACAAAGACATTGATTACATTGCTGGAGACGTAATTAGAATAAACTATTTCTACGAGCGTTTCCGAGTGAGTGGCACGACTATTGATGGCTCGATGGCTGCAAGCAATGTCGGTTACACTCTCGAGGAGTTCTATAAATGATCGTGTACTATGAGGCAGCTACTGGCCGCATCGCAAAGACTGTCCGGTCCTTGGGTGCAGTAGGAACCGTTCGGACACCTCCAGAAGGTCTTGCTCAGCTTGACGCTCCTGATGTTGCAAAGCCGTTTGATTTCTACGTCAAAAACGAAACAATGCTGCCATACCCGCCGTCTCCGGGTGATTGGGCCACATTCAACTATGATACCCAAGAGTGGTTCGACCCGCGCACCGTGGATGATTTGTATGACGAGGCGCAGGCATACGTTCGCGCATTTCGTGATGCCGTGAACATCAAACGGCTCAAGGTGATCACCGCAGGCACGGACGTAGATATCACCGGTTACGGCATCGTTGCATTGCAGGGTCGCCCGGAAGATCAAACCAGCCTTCAGGGATTGGCATTTGGTGCGCAGCTTAGGATCAACTCAGGCGATAGCACAACGCTGATAGACTTCATGGATCGCAATAATGCCCATCATCAGCTCACTCCTGCGCAGATACTGGAGCTGTGGCAAAAAGGCGCCGCGTTTATCTCAGCGATCTATGCGCGGTCTTGGGAAATCAAGGAAATGAACCCGGAAACCACGGACCCCAACGACGATACGCTTTGGGAATTGGGGCCATAGGGAGCAACTGCCATGCACTTCACACGCAAAGACCAAGACAAACTGAAACAGATCGCCCTTGCGCCTACCGGATCTACCGGATGGCGCGATGATGCCGTGGCCTTCGGTGCGTCACGCGAGCAGGACGGCGTTCCGGTGGCTGTGGCCGTGTTCCAAGCCTTCACCGGGCGGGAAGCTGAGTTTCACATAGCCATGCTCGATGGCGCACGGATGCAACCAGCAATCGTTGCCTCGATGCTCACCATGTCATTCAGCCCACGTGGGTTAAACCTTGATCGGCTCTGGTGTCAGATTGCCGTGGACAACCCAACAGCGCAGGTCGCAGCGATCAAGGTGGGCTTCCAGATCGAGTATCGCAAACGGGGTGGAATTGCGGGCGGAAAAGATGCTATTGTGTTCTCAATGGCGCGAACCGGGACGGGCCAAGCTGCTGCCAAGCACCCCAACGATGAAGATGCGGATGAGGTGAACCATGGGAGGTAGTGCTCCAGCGGCCGACCCGAATATCGGGATTGCGGCCACGAAGTCGGCAGAAACTGGTCAGAAAATGCTCCAGTGGATGCAGGATCAGGCCAAGGTTACAAATAAATGGGCCGCTGATGACCGCACTCGGGATCAGACGGTATTCAAGCCGCTGCAAGATCAGTTCATCCAAGATGCGCAAGATTTCGCATCACCGGAACGAAAGCAGGCGGCGGCACTCGCAGCAGGCGCTGACGTTCAGTTGCAATCGCGCAATGCCAATGACGCCCGCATCCGGCAGTCTATGGCGATGGGCGTTGATCCAACATCCGGTCGCTTTGCGTCAGCCTCTGCAAAGGGTGCGACCGATACCGCGCTTGCTGCTGCTGGGGCCGGAAATCTGTCAAATCGTGCGATTGAGGATCAGGGGCGGTCGCTCAAAGCCAGCGCCATCAACATGGGTTCCGGCTTGGCGATCAACCCAGCAACCTCAATGGGCATTTCCAACGGTGCAATTCAGGCTGGCGGTAATGCCGCAATGTCTGGCTATAACCAGCAAGGCAATCTGCTGAACACGCAATATAACCAGCAGATGCAGTCATATCAGGCCAATCAGGCTTCTATGAGCGCGCTTGGCGGGTCAATCGGCACGGTCGCGGGCCTGTTCATGTCGTCCAAAGAGATCAAAGAGAACAAGCAGCCGTTTGAGGCTCTTGGCGCGCTTGAGCAAATGCCTGTTGAGAAATGGGATTACAAGCAAGGCCAAGGCGACGGTGGCACGCATGTCGGGCCCTATGCCGAAGACTTCCAAGCCGCGACAGGCATCGGCGATGGCAAGTCCATCGACGCGCTGTCCATGATCGGCGTCACGATGGGCGCGGTGCGCGAGCTGGCGCAGGAGGTCAAAGGCATGAAAGCGCAGATCCTCCAGTTTGCGCCGATGGGGGCTGTTGCTGATCAAAGTGGCGAAGATGAAGCAGCCGAACCGGTTCAAGAGTCCGCTGCTGCCGAAATGGCCGAGCCCATGGGCGCTATCCCGATGCCAGCCCGTAAAGAGAAACCTAAAATGAAGGTGGCAGCATGAGTGTCTCTGGAATCGCCGGGTTCCTCCAAGGCTACGGGGATGTGCGCCAAGATCAAAAGGACCGGGCAGAACGCGCGGCCAGTGGTGCCCGTCAGGACCGCTATATCGAAGCAATGGGCGCGATGCAGGGCGGCATGCCGTCTAGTGGTGGCATGGGCGCTATGGGAGGCGGTGGCGGCACAGGAACCGCAGGACCGGCACAGCCCGGCAGCAGCGGCTTGTTCGGCTTGATTGACCGCACCGAGGGCGGCGGAAACTACAACACCCTGTACGGCAACTCACAGAACGGCGGCCGCTTCGATGGCGTCAACGTATCAGATATGACCCTCGATCAACTTGCCACGTTCTCTGATCCCAGCGGCGCTTACGGCCAGTGGGTCAAAGGGGCCAACCCAAAGGGCGTGGTGGCAACCCCGATGGGGCGGCATCAGATTGTCGGCACCACCATGCGCAACACGGCCAGAGATATGAACCTGCCCGGCAACACAAAGTTTTCGCCCTACATTCAGGACGCAATGGCCGGAAACCTCACCCACAACCGGTTGGCGGGCGCGTCGAGCCCTGCCGCAAAGCGCGCGGCAATGCGTGCGGAGTGGGATGGGTTCAGCAATGTAAGCGATGCCGCTCTTGATACTGCGATTGCGCAGTTTGAAGGCAGCTATGGTCAACCACCCGTTCGCGCCATGGGCGCAACGGGCGCGTATTAAGGGGGCTTAGATGAGCGCGATTTATGGTATTTCCGGGCTGGTGGATGGCTTTGTTCAAGGCCGCAATGTCCGCAACGGCTGGGATGATCGCAAAGACGACAAGGCCCGCCAAAAGCGCATGGATGATCTGACGTTCACCCAAGACGCCCGCTCTGCGGAAGAACACAAGCGCCGCATGACGGTCTATGACGAAAACGCTTCTGATTGGAACCGCAACCGGGCCGACAATGATGCTGTGCGCAAGATCTCCGAAGATGGCAAAGCCGCATACGACGAGGGCCAACAGCAACCACCACAGCCAGCCGATACTTCCGTATCCAGCTCAGGCCCGCCAGCCGCGCCGCCTAACCCGGTTGCCGGTGTTGCTGCAAACCTTGGCATCCCAATGGGAGCGGTGCCTGATCGGTTCTCGGAAAGCATGCCGACTCCCGAAGCCTTGATGGAAAAGTATGCGACAGACCCAGCACCAGTGCGGTCTGATCGCGCCGAGGCTGGAAATAGTGGCCCAACAGCACAGCGTTTCCAATCCGAACGGTCGGAAGCTGGCAACCTTGGTCCGCGTCAGAAGGTTGCGGTGCGCGCTGAAGCATCGGGCAACGCTGGCAGTATGGCTGGCGCGTCCGGTGTTGTGCCTATGGGGGCAATGGAGCCTGAATTTATCGCTTTACCACCGCAGAGCCGTGCGATTGAGGATGAGCTTGCGGCATCCGGCAATGTCGGGCCCAGGTATATCCCGAATCCGAAGTATCAGCCCCCGGCACCGCCCGCTGCGGTCGCGCAGCCCTTTCAACGCAACGCGCCCGGTGGTGATCCCCGCAGCAAGTCGGCAGGCCCGGCCTTGCCGGAAGGGTATGGAGCAGTAGATTACGACCACCAGTATGGATTCCGCGGTGACGGGCTGCTGTCCGATATTCAGGCGGGCTCAAGGCAGACTCTTGCGGGCATCAACAAGATAGCGCCTGAAAACTACAGCCCCGATATGTCTACGTTCAAGGCCGTCACTGATGCCGGGAACAAGGTGGGTGCCTATGTCATGGGCGAGAAGCCCCCGACGATTCCGCTCAAAGATGGGCTTGCCGGTTTGAGCGATACCTACCAAGCAAACTTCCCAGACGGTCAAAGCCCCCGCGTTGCGCCTATGCCTGCACCAGCTGGCACTGCGCCCCCGGCCCAATCCGAAGGCATGGGTATCGGCCCGCGTGTAGGTAAGGCATCCCCAGCGCCTGACAGTGCCATTGTGGCTGCGGCAGATGCAGCACTGGCTACGACCAGCCCCGCCACCCAAGAGGCATTGCAAGCGGCCGCGGTGAAGGCCGGGCCGATGGGCGTAAACCCGACTGAAAAGGCTGGGGCAGAGCATGCCGAGAAGTTTGCCGTATCGTTCAACGATTATTATCTCAAAGAAGTCGCCCCAAAGGTGATGGAAGAATACTTGCGGCAAGGCAACATCGAGAAGGCCACAGGGTTTCAGGAGTTTATTGACCGCAAGGAAACCCGCGCCGGTATGGAGAATTGGGTAAAGGCCGCCCATGCCATCACGCTTGGCGACTATGACAAATTCGCGGAAAACATGCTGGAGGCGTACAACCGGCTCGACTATTTCCCCGATGGCACCACGATTGTCAAAGAACAGTCGGGCATTACCTATGGCAAAGACGGCGAACCAAACGGTGCGCGCGTGACGTTCCGAGACGAAGCGAGCGGCGATACATGGGAAAAAGTCTACGGCAGCGTCGATGATATGGTCAAAGAGGGCATGACCCTGCTAGCGCCGGAAGTGGCCTTTGAGCATTACGCCGCGCAGAATGAAGCGACCAAGTTCAAGCCAGTTGATCCGGTTGCAGCGCAAAAAGACCTAGATAAGCGCGTCGATGATGCGGCCAAGTCGATCTTTGAGAAAAGCATTGGCCTCGATGGGCAGCCGACAATCCCCTACGACGAGGCGCGCAAACAGGCAGAAGCCGCAATTTCTGGCGGCCAAGGCCAGCAACAGCTTCAAGGGCCACCAGCGCCGCCGCCCGTCGCATATCGTCCACCCGGTGCATGAAACCTTGTCCGCTACCCACTAGATGATGTATGACTAACTAAATCGGCTGCCATAGGATGTGTCGGCCATTCTTCTGATCGTGAAAGCCATTGGGCCAAGCGATCCGCATGAATGGATGTAGACCATGGCAGAAGGCATGTTTGGTTTTGGCGCAATGGGCTCAATGCCTGATCAGGCAAAGCCAGATCCAGCGCAACGCCGCCGCTTGATCGAAGCATCTGCAAGCCAACATCAGGTGCCCGCCAATGTGCTGATGGCACTGGACGAGTCCGGGATCAGCGACTTCGACACCGCCGCGCAGAAGATTGCCGCTGACATGAAGGGCGGGAAAACCGTCGATCAGATTGTCGGGACGGATCTGATGAGCCGGGCCTATGATATCGCCGACAAGATATATCCGCGCCAACCTGAGCCAGTGGCCACAGATCGCCCGAAGGACGCGAACATACTTCGGGACACGTTTGGCGCCTTATCAGTCGGGGCATCTGATGGCCTGTCTATGGGGGTAGAGTACCTTGGTTCTTTATCTGACCGTGCAATTTTCGAACCATTCACTGAGGGAGCGCTTGGCCGAAAGGTGCCTATTGCGGCCCCCGTTGCGAAAGTCATCGCTGGTTGGTTGGGCGATGAAGGGCTGTCAGGATATCTCGATGAAAGCCTGATCTCGCAAGCCGCATTGGATTCCGAGCGGGACTTCATGCCAACCGGCGACATTACTGACTTCTCCACGATTGAGTGGGGGAAAGACCCAAGTATCCGGGGTGCCGTGACCGCTGGTGCGCGCGTACTTGGCACCATGGCCCCCATTATCGCTGCTTCATTGCTGAGTAAGAGCCCCGCACTTACTGGCGCCGCAGTTGGCGGCCTTATGGCAGGGGGTGACGGCCAGCGGCTCGCAGAGGATACCATTGAGGCCAAGTGGGCTGAGAAGATGCCTGACGGCAGGTCGGTCCTTGAGTCCGAAACTCCACTGTTTCAGAAATACATCTCTGAGAACATGACTCCAGAGCAGGCAAAAGACCGGATCAAAGCCGATGCAATGGCATGGGCAGGAGATATGCAGGCTATTGTCGGTGCATTTGGAGGCGCTGCAACTGGCAAAATCGCGCATGGAGCGCTCGGTCGCGCTGCGGGTGGAGGAATGGTCCGCCGCGCCGCCGTGTCAGGCATCGGCAGCGCCGCCGAGGAAGGTGCGCAGGAAGTTGTCGAGGGCATATCCGCCCGCGAGGGTATCAACATCGGTGCTGGCACCAACATCAGCACTACCGCAGAATCATTCCCCAACCTTGTCTTGGGTGCAATGGGTGGCGGGCCATTCGGTGCCGTCGCTGGTGCTGCGAACCGTCCTGCGGGCCAACCCGTCACTCAGCCTCCACTCACGACCCCCAATTCCCAACCTCTCGGCGATGGCAGCGCCGGGGGTCAGGAAGCTGCTCCAGCTATGGGCCTCCCCGGACCAGATGCAGGGGCGGCTTCCGCCAATATGCCACCAGCAGCTCCAGCGCCAATGGCCGACGATGGGCTCACCGCAGCCACGATTGCCGCACCAACCGGGCCGATTGGCCGCGCCGCAGCCCTTGCGCCGGATCTCACCCCGCAGCCAGAGGCCGTGCCTCCGCCTTCGTTCTTCCCCGATCAGAAACCGGGCAGCGCAATCAAGCTCTATGACCCCGAAGGTGAAGTCACGCACAACGCTGTTTTCCTTGGTGAAGGCCCAGATGGTGTTTCCGTCCGCGTCAACGGCGAAGAAATCGTGCTTGACCCCCAAGAGTTTGATCAGGCGCGCAATGAGGCACTGCGGCTAGAGGAAGAAGCCAAGGCAGCAGCTAAAGGGGCTGGGAAAAAAGCCCCACAGAAACAGGCAGAAGTGCCTGCCTTGGCACCTGAAAGTGAATTATCGGTTGGTCATGTCGATGATGCGGCACCAGAAGCATTGCGTGAGATGGGCTACTACGATGGGCCGTGGAATGAAGATGCAACCGCACCGCCCGCGCAACCGACAGATGCCGTCACAGGGAAGCAAGATGTCACGCAAAATGTCAGCCCGCCAAGCCCTGAGCCAGTTGCAGCAAATGGGGGAGGTGTCGCCGGAAGTGGCGCAGTCGCTCAGCAAGGCGCTGGACAAGGACTCGACGGAGGTAACGCTTCTCCAGCGCGGGACGCCGGAGTGTCGGGCGGCGATGCTGATATTCCTGCTGCGGGAACCGGCAGCGAGCAACCTTCTGCACTGACCGCCCCGCGCGCGCCAGTCGCGCCCATGCTCGATGATGGCCTTGCTGCTGATCACGTCACCAAGGCCGACGATGACGCGGAACGCGCTCAGGCCGACGCTGAGCAGGAAGCCGCGATCACCAAGGCCGAAGCGGATATGCGCGATGTGGTGATGCCAGACAAGGCGCTAGCATCAAAACCCGTTGCCGACAGCACTAAGGCTGATCCTGCCAGCAAAGAGCAGGCCCGCCGCGAGTGGGGGCAGTTTCTGCCGATTGCAGCCAATGGCAAAAGCGCTTGGGATGGCGAAGTTGCTGGTCGCAATGTCTTGGTGCGTCCCGGCAAGGTTGTGGTTCGTGCCAAGCCGGATGGCCCAAGTGATTTTGACCGGGTGATCGACACCAAGGGCATGTCAGAGGATGATATTGCCGCTGCCACCCAAGGGGCGATGAATGAGCTGGATAAAATTGCGCCTGTGGCGGAATCCGAGCCTGTTGATCAAGTTGTAAAACCTTCTGCCAAGCCGAAGCAAAGCCAGATCGGCGTCAACGCCGAAGGCAATCCGCTGTTTGAGGATGCCGATGGCGTTCGATCTTATCGCCAGAATGGCAACAGGGTTGTTGAGCCATTGGTCAAGGTGAATGGCGAGAACCGCTGGCAACCGAAAGCTGATCGTGGTGCCGGGTTTAAGACCGAAGTGGAGCGTTCGGTTGCCGATCCGGTGAAACCAAACGAAGAAACGGTGGATGCCCCGCTCGCAAAACCCCACACCCCCGCGCCGCCAGCGAAACCAAAGCTGTCGCCCAAAGCCGCCCGCACTGCGCATGACGCCCAGATCGACGCGCACTTCACCCCCGGCAACATCGTGTCGGCTTACGGCGGCGGACATGATAGGGTTGTTGCCTTTGAACGGGATAAAGATGGCGGCCCGAAAGTTACCGTCGAATCCGTGGTGAAGCAGGGTGATAAGTGGGTGAAGAACCCCAGCGATATGCGCGTGCGGAGCCACGGCACCACGCCAAGCGAGCGCGAGCTGCGCGCGGGGCCAGTTGATCGTGAGCAACAGCAAACCGTTGCCAAGGAGCCAACGCCAGCGCCGACCGCCGCAGAAATCGACACTGCCGCCGCAGAGGCCGACAAGAACCCCACAGACGCCCAGAAAGAGGCGGGCAACTACAAAATGGCTCACGCCGCTTGGAACGGCTTGGACATCACCATCGAAACGCCGAAGGGCGCGCTGCGCAAAGGCAAAGATGCCGATGGCAACGAATGGTCGGTGAAGCTGCCAGCGCACTACGGCTACCTGAAGCGCACGGAAGGCGCAGATGGTGATCATCTCGACGTTTACATGGGCGATAATCCCGATAGCGATGTCGTAGTGGTGGTCGATCAGGTCGATGCCGATACGAAGAAATTCGATGAAACCAAGTCGATGCTGGGCTTCACCAACCGCAAAACCGCGCTGGATTTCTATGTGCAGGGCTTTTCTGACGGCAAAGGTGCCGACCGGATGGGCGCGCACAAGGTTATGACTGTCGCCGAGTTCAAGGATTGGGTGGCGAACGGGGATACGACCAAGCCGGTTCGGTTGGAGGGTGCCGCCGTCGCTCCAGCGAAGCCTGCTGGCAAGATCGCTGACTTCGGCGAAAAGCTGGACGGTGCAGCCAAGGATCGTTGGAAGGGCTTTGCGAAACGTCTCGGCGATGTGCCCGATGGCGATGTCGCCAATCATCCGCTGTCGAAGTCGTGGCCGGAACCCAACTATGCGGCGCTGATCGAGGACGGGGCCGATCCTTGGTCAGTGGCATTCATCCGTGCCGCCCGCCAGCATGTGCCGCGCAAGCCGCAGGGCTGGAAACTCAAGGGCTGGGTCGAAGCCGTGAAGTTGCTGCGCACGTTCTCACGCAGCCTTCTGGATGGCGTCATAGATCCGCAAGGCATCCGTGACCGGTTGGAGCAGCCTTCGATGTCGCGTCTGCGTGACGACATCATGGGTGCGGTCGATCTTTATCTTGCCCTCGGCCATGATCGCGATCTGACTGGAATCAAGCTCCAACACTCCACCCCATATCTGTCTGACGGCAAAATGACCCAAGCCCGCTATGAGGTGATCGGCCCCGGCGCGCGCAACTGGCCCAAGGTTTTGGCCTTCGGTGCAACCAAAGAGGCGGCAATTCAGGCTTTCAAAGCCACTGGCACGGATACCACTGCCGAAACCGCCAAAGCCAAGAAAGGCCCGGAGTTCCTGATCTACAGCGCCAAGCCCAAGGGTGGCGAGGCCTATGTGTTCATCGGCGTGAAAGTCGCGGGCAAGCCCGTAGAAGTTCAACGTTTTGCCACCAGTCAGGAGGCGCGCGCCTACCGCACCAACAATCGGGCCGATCTGGAAAAACGATTGGCCGCGATGAAAGAGGTGCCCAGCGAGCGCCGCGACACCAACAGCGAGCGGATCGGCGATGATCACCGCCTTGGCGCAGATGTCACCCCGGAAGCATTCGAGCAGACCTTTGGCTTTCGTGGTGTCCAGTTCGGAAATTATGTCGAGGGCGCGCGCCGTCAGCAGGACTTGAACCAAGCCTATGACGCGCTGATGGATTTGGCAGGCATCATCGGGATTCCGCCCAAGGCTCTTTCCTTGAATGGGCAGATGGGCTTGGCTTTCGGCGCGCGCGGGCGTGGCGGGAAAACCCCGGCAAAGGCGCATTACGAGTCCGGCAATATCGTGATCAATCTGACCAAGGACAAAGGGGCGGGCTCGCTGGCGCATGAATGGTTTCATGCCGTCGATAACTATTTCGAGCGGATGCGGGGGCGGCCTGTCGAATTTGTCACCAACAACCCGGCCCCGCGCAAGACTGGCGAGGCTGCGGACGTGCGGCCAGAGGTGTTGCAGGCCTTCGCCGATCTGCGGGAGGCGTTGCGCACCACGAAGCTGAAACCGCGCTCCGCCGTGATCGACAAGATGCGGTCGACTCCCTATTGGTCCACCGGCGTTGAAATGCACGCGCGGGCGTTTGAAAGCTACGTCATCGCCAAGCTGCGCGATCAGAACGCCGCCAACGATTATCTCGCGAACATCGTTTCCGAGGAATATTGGAAAGCAGCGGCGGCCTTGCAGGGCTTGGAAGGCGATAGCTATCCTTACCTGATCGCCGATGAAGAACCAGCGGTGCGGGCGGCTTTCGACAAGCTGTTCACTGTAATCGAGACGCGGGAAACAGATCGCGGCGTCGAGATGTATTCGCGGTTCCCAGATGGCCAAGAGCCTGCGGATATGGATTCTGCCTTTGCCGCCGAGATCATGGCGGAGTTGGCATCGGTCGATGATCTGTTCCAGAACCCCACGGCACAAGGCACCTCAATCAAGGCGGTGTTTGGCGAGGTTGACCCAAGCGTCACCTATGTTGGTGATGTTGCCACGCAGGGCGAGGCCAGCGCATTTTCGGAACGGGCTGAAAAGCTTGGGGCCGAAAAGATGCACCTTCTTCGCACGGGTGGGCAGGACTTCTTTGTCTATGAAGGCGATGGCAACGTCTGGATGGATGTCAGCAACATGACGGAAGGCGGCGCGGGCAGCGCCGTCTATTCGGCGGTGGCTGATTACGCCTATAACTCGGGTCAGGTGTTCATTGGTGATCCAGAAGGCCTTTCCGACATCGCGTTGCGGCGCAGAACCGAGGCAATGCTTTCTTCGGCGCTTAAGCACGGCACCACCAAGCATTTGGAGCCCCATGAACGGCAAATTAAAGGTGATGCGGCCCTTGGTGTAACCCCGCTGGTCTGGACGGATGGCGATACAGTTGGTAATGTCGAATCACTGATTGATGTCAGTGTGGAAAACCTTATCCATCATGTGCCGGAGGTAGCCGATGCTCGATACGATTTCGCAACAGGCACCTTCCGAGATGGTGAAGGCGAGTCCATTGCTGATGGGCGCTTTAGAGCATGGAGTACCACTGCCGGAGCTAGAGCGGCAGGCGCGGGGCGCAAAACGCTTAAGCGAGGCATTCTCCTCAATACCTTGGCACACACGCCGAGCGGAAAAAGACCCGGACTACTGGAACGATCTCTACAGCAGTCGGATAAACTGGTAGCGCGCGGCCTCGGCAAGATATTCTACAGCCGAGGCGATGTTGCCAATTCCAAACCCATCCCGGTTTCATCCCTACTCGCGATTTCAGAGTCGATTGCTGCCGAAGTAAAATCGGCTGGGCTGGCTGGCAAGGTTTCGCCAATCCTTGTGCGTCGTCTGCTGGATCGCAACGGCATCCCGATCCAAGGGCGGCAGGCCGGGGCGCAGATTGAAATCTCCGCGGACTCGGCTGATCCAGTTGGCGTCATGCGACATGAGATTGTTCACGCCCTGCGGGATGAATCGCTCTGGTCAAAGCCCTATGGCTTGTTCACTGGCGTAGAATGGCGGACGCTGGTGGCGGCGGCGCGTGGTGATGTTGAGATCATGGCGCGGGTGGAGAAGGCATATTCCGATAAATCCCCCGCAGTACAGACCGAAGAAGCCGTGGCCGAGATGTATCGGGAATGGGCAGGCGCTCGGGCTGCGGCGGGGCCGGTGTCGCGGATATTCAACAAGGTTGCGGCGTTCTTCCGCGCGTTTGCTTCGGCGCTGCGCGGTGAAGGTTTCACAGATGCGGCCATGGTCATGGAGCGGATTGCTGGCGGTAAGGTCGGCGGGCGCGGGCAGGATGGTGGCGCTGACATTGGGCCAAAGCCTGATGCCTCGCCCGATGCGGCGGCCTCGGATGAAAAGGAAATGCGCAATCCACTGATCGCAGTGCAGGATAAGTTCAAGGGTTTGGTTGGCTCGCGCCACTGGAAAAACCCCGGCGAATGGGTTTCCAACATCGTCACCGATAAGATGGTGGGCGATAATGGCTACAACGCTCTGTCGCTGGTGCCCGGTCGGGCGCTGTTCGCCGAGTTGGGTAAATATCTGCCCGCAGCCAAGGCCTATCTGCGCCAGAAGGAGGAAATGGATTCCGTGCGCAACGAGTGGCACGCGCGGGCCGATGCCGTGGCGCAGCGCTGGCTGGCCGCCCAGAACAAGAACCCTGACGCCAGCAGCAAAATGTCCGACCTGATGCACAGCTCAACGCTGTCCGGTATCGACCCTTCCGAGCCAGATACCTGGGTGCATGCAATGGATGCGAGGGCGCGGCGTGAGATTGCGGAGAATGGCGATAAAGCAAGCGATTGGGCCAAGGATGCGATGCGCGAGATTGAGGCGCATGAAGGCAGCTACGCCAAGCTGAGGGCTGAATATAAGGCGCTGCCTTTAGAGTTCCGCCAGCTCTATCGCACGGTGAAATCTGGCTATGATGCCATGGGGCAAGCTTCCGAAAAGGCGATCCTCCAGAACATCCAGAACGCCACGAAGATCGGCTTGAAGCGCGCGGTTCGCACCCATGAAAAGGAAATCGCGCGCATCCGCGATGAAGGGCTGGAAGGTGTGGAGCGGGACGAGGCCATTGCCGCCGCCGATGCCAAGTTGAAAGCGGTGAAGATGCGCGGTGGTTTCTCGGCGCGTGCGCGCTTGGCCGCTCTGCGCAAGAAGTTTGAGTTGAACCGGCTCTTGGGCCCATATTTCCCTCTGGCGCGCTTCGGCAACTATTTTGTCACCGTGCGAAATTCCGTGGGGGCCGTCATTTCGTTCAGCAAGTTCGAGAAGGAGAGCCAGCAACAAGCCTTCATCCGTGAGATGAAAGAAAAAGGCGAAACCAAGATCGAGCATGGCACCATGGATGATGCGCAAAAGCTGCGCGGGCAGATCGACCCAAGTTTTGTCGCTGACATCGAGAACATGCTCGCCGAATCCGGCGCCAGCGATGAGGTCATGGATGCGGTATGGCAGCACTGGCTGGGAACCTTGCCGGATATGTCTATCCGCACCTCGAGTATTCACCGCAAAGGCCGGGCTGGCTACAGTGCCGATGCCTTCCGCGCGTTCAGCAATCAGATGTTCCACGGTGGCCACCAGCTCGCGAAGCTGGAGCATGGCCTGCTTATGGAAGAACACCTCAACGACGCAACTGAACAGGCGAAGGTTGCTGATAACCCCAACCGGGCGCTGCAAGTCGTGGCCGAGATGAAGAAGCGCCACGACTTCACCATGAACCCGAAGGGCAATCGTTACGTCGCGTATATGTCCAATGCGGCCTTCATCTGGTATCTCGGTGCCACCCCTGCGGCGGCACTGGCGAACATCACGCAAACCACAGTTGTCGGCATCCCGTTGATGTCGGCACGGTTCGGCAAGGCCGGGGTTGTGGGCGTCACCAAGGCACTCGGCAAAGCCAGCAAGGACTTCGTGGCAGGCCGGGGTAAAGTTTCCAAGCGTGTTGCTGGTGTCCCGGTCTGGACCGATCAGTGGACGGCGGAAAACTCGCCGAACCTGACCACAGAGGAAAAAGCGGCGCTGGCCGAGGCGGTGCGGCGCGGCACCATCGACAAGACGCAGGCGCACGATCTGGCATCTGCGGCGGAACATGGCATCGAATACAATGCCCGCCGTGAGAAATGGATGAAGCGGATCGGCTTCTTCTTCCATCACGCCGAACGCTTTAACCGCGAGGTCACATTCCTTGCCAGCTATCGCTTGGCCAAGGCTGAGGGGCTGGACCATGCTGCGGCGGTGGATGCGGCTGGCGATCTGACGTTCAAAATCCACTTCGACATGCAGAACAACAGCCGCCCGCGCTTCATGCAGGATAACATGGGCAAGGCGCTGACCACGTTCCGCCAGTTCACCGTGAACATGCTGTGGCGGTTGTTCCGCGACACCCACCAGATGCTCAACGGTGCCACCAAAGAGGACCGCCGCGAGGCCCGGTTGCAGCTTGTCGGCCTCACCCTGTCGATGATGGCACATGCAGGTATCCGGGGCGTCTGGGGCTATGGCCTGCTGATGATGCTTATGGGCATGCTTGCCCCCGGTGCTGATGACGACGACATCAAAGAATGGCTGCAAGAGGCGCTCTTGATGCAGGGCGATTCCGCTGGTGTTGCGGCATGGAATTTCACAATGGGTGCCGTGCTAAATGGTGTTCCCGGCCAGATCCTTGGCGTCGATCTGACGGACCGTATCGGCATGCCAAACCTTTGGTGGCGCGATGCGCCGAACGATCTGGAAGGGGCTGACCTCTATACGCACCAAGTAATGAATTTGCTTGGCCCAGCCGTTTCTATTGGTGCAGGAGCTGCCCGTGGCGTGCAGTTGGCGGCGGATGGCGAATGGTGGCGCGGCACAGAAGCGGCCGTTCCCAAGGTAATCCGCGATGGCATGAAGTCGGTTCGATATGTCGGCGATGGCGTCAACACCTTGAAAGGTGACAGCCTGATCGAAGGCGTTTCGCCGTATCAGGCAATCGTGCAAGCCATCGGGTTTACCCCGGCCGAGATTGCGGAGCGGTATGACATCAACAGCCGCCTGAAAGACCGCGAGATGCAGGTGACGGATGAACGCAGCGGCATCCAGAAGGCGGCGGCAAAGGCGATCTTGGCTGGCGATGGGATTCCGGCTGACATTCTGGCCCAGATCGGCGACTTCAACAGCCGCTATCCTGAATATCCGATCACTGGCGAGTCGATCAAGCTGTCAGCTCGCAGCAAGATGCGCGCCTCCGATCGGTCAGAGTTTGGGATTATTCTTAATCCGAGGTTGAATGATCGACTGCGGGCAGAGCGGGCAACACCAATCGGGCGATAGAACGCCACATATATTCTCAGACTAGAACCCAAGCACCAAATCTGGTATCCAGATTTCACTGACGCATAGGATGTGCGCCGATCAACCGGGTTTACCCCCAATGGATCGAGCTTTCTATGGCCCAGAATAATTACACCCTCTCTGCTGCATGGCTTCCGGTCGCTACAGGCCCCGGAAACGCCACCTTTGAAACCGACGATCATCCCGGCGAGTGGACAGTAATCAGCTCTGCCAGCCCAGCTGGTATTGTTGGCGGCGCAAAGGTCGAGCGGGAAAAGGCGGTGTCTTTGGCGCTGGTCGCAGGTGAATACCTTCACTTGCGCGGGCGCGGCGGTGTCTATGTCATTGCTGACACGCTGGTGTAACCATGCGGGTGGGGGCAAACAGAGGAAACGCAAGGCTTGGGCGGATTCTGACAGGCCACGGCTTGCTTCGCAGCGTATCCATCCTCACCCTATTCGCCCTTGGTGAGCCGGGCGCGTGGTATGACCCGTCCGACCTGTCAACGCTGTTTCAAGACGCCGCTGGCACCACTCCTGTTACGGCATCCGGGCAACCTGTTGGGCTGATGCTGGATAAGTCGGGGCGCGGCAATCACGCAACGCAAGCCACAGCAGCGTCACGGCCAACGTATCAAACCAGCGGCGGGCTGAGTTATCTCGCGTTCGACGGCGTTGATGATTTCATGGTCACAGGGACGATCACGCCGGGAACGGATAAGGCACAGGTGTTCGCCGGGGTGCGGAAGCTGTCGGATGCGGCAGTTGGGGTGCTACTGGAAAGCAGCGCAAGTATTGCAGCAAATAACGGTGTGATTGGTATTGTCGCTCCGCTAAACACCACAGGCAGCACGTTCGGGTTTGCTAGTAAGGGTACCCTGTTTAGTGCATGGAGCGTTTCTGGCGCGGGTTTTGCTGCCCCCAGCACCGTGGTTTTGACTGGCTTGGGCGACATAGCCGCTGACAACCAGATTTTGCGGCTAAACGGTGCGCAGATAGCTTCGGCAGTGGCAGACCAAGGCACAGGAAACTACCTCGCCTATCCGATCTACATCGGTCGCCGAGGCGGAACGTCGCTGCCATTCAACGGCAACCTCTACGGCTTAACCTTCCGATTTGGCGCAAACCTGACCGCCGCCCAGATTGCCAGCACTGAAACCTACATGGCCGGAAAGACAGGGGTCGTATTATGATTATCACCATCGCAGTTCCAGCAGCACACATCGCAGACGCCAACCAACTCGCGATGATCCTCGGCTATGGCCCAGCCGACGAACTGACATACCGTGAACCACAATGGCAGGACGCCGCTGGCAACCTCTACGCAGCGGCGTCTCCACTCGTGGGGGATAACTTCATCGCCAACGCACAGGCCACGCTAACCCGCCCCGGATGGGACGTGGAGCCGTATGCGATCAACATGGCCGGGGCAAACCGTGCGCAGGCTCTTGTCGTGCTGTGGCTGGCAGGTTCAGAGACAGCGGCACCACTGGCAGCCAACGAGGCGATCACAGCGATTGGCGGCATGGATGGGCTGGCAGCGCTGGCTCTGATGGGGCTGGTTAGCGTTGTGCAGGATTTGGGCTGATGGAAATGCTCCGCCAGACACATTCAAAACGAGGTCGATATGCCCGCTGAAAACCAATCCTTCTGGGCTGATCTTCTGCAAGCAATCGCTGCGTCCAGCTTGTTCAATCTGGCGGCATGGGGTGCTATCGGCGGGGCCACTTCTGGCCTGATTATCAAGGTAGCCCGCCGCGATCTATTCCGGCACATCGCCATTGGCAGTCTCGTTTCGACAGGCTTGGGGGCGCTGACGTGGCCCTTCCTGATGTGGTCGCTCAAATTGCCGCTTGATGTAATGACGCCTGCCTTTGGGGGCGTAGCTGGGTCAACCGCTTACCTCGGTGGAGTCCTGATCCCCGGCCTTCTGGAAGTCTACCTGAGGGGCATGAAACGGGGGGTTCTGCCCGCCAATGATGGGGGAAAGCCCGATGTTTGATCTGCGCAAGATCCGCCGCGACAGCAGCTCGGACATTGACGATTTCTTGCACCGTCTAACATGGGGATGCGTTTTCTCCCTGATCATCCTTTTCCTGCCCCTGATTGGAGCCTGACATGCAGCAACTTCCTTGGATAACCGAGCTTGAGAAGGTGCTGGGCTGGCATGAGGCCCGCGACCACGACAAGTTGGCGAAGTGGCTGCGGTCGGATGGCAAGACGCTGGGCGATCCTGCAAAGCTGCCGTGGTGCGGCGATGCCGCTGACACCGCGCTTTATCTGGCGCTGCCGAAAGAGCCCCGGCCCGGCGATCTGGGTCGCAACCCGTATTGGGCGCTGAATTGGTCATATCTTGGTGTCTCCTGCATGCCGCTCTATGGTGCGTTCGCCGCGTTCAAGCGACCCACAGGCGGGCACATCGGCGTGCTGGTCGGGCAGGATGCTGACAATTACTGCGTCCTCGGCGGCAATCAGGGTGACAGTATCTCTCGCACTTGGATTGCAAAGGATCGGTGCAAGGCAATCCGCTGGCCCTCGACCTATGCTAACCCCAAGATCCCGCTGCCAGTGCTTAAGCGCGGCGCGGCTGTGTCGAAAAACGAAGCATGATGCGGCCTTGGCTCATTCTGGGCGCGCTGGGGGCCGTTCTGATGGCCTTCGGCGCTGGATACCATAAGGGTGGCTCAGACTGCGAGGCGGGCCATGTAGCCGCCGCTCTGGAATCCGCAGAGCGCACCGCGATCAAACAGCGCGAAATCCTGACCGCAGAGGTGGACGCGCGCCAATTCGCCCTAGCCCTAGAGGATCAAGCCCGTGCTGAACCTGTCCAAAGCCATGCTTGCCTGCCTGCTTCTCGCGTCCTGCGGCTCAACGAATATTCCAAGCCCTGATCTTCCGCCTATCCCCGGCCCGCAAGTGCTACCGCCGCGCGCGATGGACGATGCAGAGATTGAGGTGTTCTGGGGCCGTGATCGGGCTAACCTCGGCATGTGCGTGGCGCGCGGCTAAGGCGTCTCCTGCGGTGTTGGGGGCGGGGCATCGAGCGGCATCCAGCAACGCGGCTGCTTGGGGTGATAGCGGAAATCATCGCCTTCAGCATCATCCCAGCAATCGTGTTCGCAGTTCCAAACCGCAACTTCATATGCGCCATTCACATAGATCAGGCAGCAGATTTGCTCGTAGCTGCTTTTTCCGGGTTTAATTGGCAGCGCGTCAACAGTTTCAGTCCACATCACCGCCCCTCCGTGTCTGCGATCAGGTCAGATAGGCGCAGCATGACAAAACCTGTCGGTCCATCCTGCCGCATGTTAGCCCTCATCTTGGCTGAGTAATCGCGCAGAACGGGGCGCAGTTTGGCCTGCTCAATCCGCATTTCATAGATCATCTGGCGTAGTTCTTGCATCGCGGCGGTCTGTGGGTGGGTCATGGGGTGGCCTCGCTGTTGAAACCGTTACGAACCGATGCAGCCATTCTCCCGAGTGCGGCCGGATCACCGACGAAGTAGAGAAATGTCAGCAGCAGAATTATGGCGATGGTGTCCTTCACAGCGCATCTCCTTTGCGGGCGCGGATGGCATCATCTATGATCTTGGCCCCGGTCGCAAAGCCTTCGAAGCCGTTTGCGCATCGCCATTGATCACGAAGCCCGCGCGCAATCCTTGCACACGCCTCCCGTTCCGCCTCCACCGCCTTCGCCACGGCGGCTTGCACGGCGGCGTTATGCAGATCGACGCGCATGTATTGGATGGCTGCGGATGCTTCCGGCTTATCAACCTCTGCGGCACAAAACCATTCGCCAGCGCCGGGATCGCCTTGCTCGGGGTATATCCAAATCGTTTCCGGATTGATCGCGGCGCGGGTCACAGGTTGTTGCTTCGGGAATTGCTGGATTTTCTCAAGCGCCGACAGGGACCGCGCGGCTAGGGCGGGATCGGGGGTGGAAGTCATGATGGCTTCCTCATTTTCTGAATCGGCCTGCCAACGGCAACCGTGTTTTCGCCGGTCCGCACCGCCAGCTTTCCGTGCATATCGGTGGGTAGGCTTTGGCGGCGCACATCGGCTTCCTCGACGGTCGGCCCTTGTGCGGTGATGCTGCCGGAAAGCTGGACGGTGACGATGGGGTGCCAGGGATCTTCGATCATGCAGCCACCATCTGCTTGCGCCAGTCGAAGAAGCCGAGCGCCCCCTTGACCGGGATAAACTCGACGGGCTGCACATTGCGCAGAACGAAGCCATAGGTGCCAAAGAACCACGGGCTGTCGCTTGCCTCAACGCAGTCCACGATTTCAGCCGTTCCAATGATGCCACCGCGATCTAGCAGAAACTCCGCAGCTGTCACTCCAAGCCAGCGGTTAAGCCATACCTGATCGACGGCCCCCACATTCCGCTGGATGAAGCGATTTGCATCGGAATATTCATCTTTCGTCATGCCCTTGGCGGCATGGATGCAGATCGGCCCGCGCTGCTTGGTCGGCCAAGAGCGGTTCTCGATGTCTTTGCCGGCGTTGATGATCGCCCATGCCCACGGCTGGCGGATCGACAGGGCGAGTTGCGGAAGCGCGCTCATAGCGCATCACTCCGGCCAGCCGGATTATTTCGCACCTCAGCACGGGCCTGATACCTGCCGCCGATGGGCAATCCGTGGTTGATTGAGTTGCCCTCGAGCGCATAGAGATCCTTCGCCACCGACACCTTGACGAAGCTGCGGAATCCGGGGTTTGCGACGGGCCCAACCCTGTGCATCACGGTCTGATCAAGCCGCAGAAGGTGCTTGTTGGAATAGATGTGGTGCCGGAAGCGATCAGTTTCGCAGATCAATTCCATTTCTGGAATCGATCCAACATGATCGGCGATGAAGCTCACCTTCTGCGTTTCGCGCGACCAGAACACAGTCGGATTTCCGTCCGACCAGATGTAATTCAGATCATCGGTCAGGAAACCGTCAGAGTGCCATCCGGGACGATTGCCGGGGCTGTCCGCAGTTACCCAAAGGCGCTTTGCCGTCAGATAGACATAGCTGTCGGGCCACAGATCGGCGTCGGTATCGACCACATCGTCGATCACCGCGTTGATGATCGGCATGAACTGCCACAGATTTGGCGGCATCGTCACCACCAACTGACTGGGCAGCTTGATCGGGCAGTAAAGCCAAGCCATCTGCTCCACTGGCGAAATATCGACCAAGCCCAGATCGACAGGGAGGCTGCCGTAGATTGCATCAGTCCGCATTTGTGAGATCCTCGAAGATGTAGAGCCCCAACTCTTGTTGGACATGGACGGCGCAGAAGCCGCGATAGAACAGGCCGGTCCTCGTCTGGCAGGCGGGTATCCACCACGGCCCAGAGCCAGAACATGCCGCCCTGATCGGCCATGCGGATGATTTCCGCGCCCTTTGGCAGCCTCATGGTGAATTGCTCCAGCACCGGCATCTGATATTTGAAGATCACCTTGCCTGTGGCGGCCGACATTTTCTTGCCGCGCAGGGTTTCATCCCATTGATCGGTTTGCGGGATCATGCGGCCACCACTGGCATTTCATCCCATGTGCGACCGTCGAGCGTTCGGCCGGCAGCCTTCTTGCCGATGTTCATATCTGGCGGCGGGCAGCGACCCTGCATATCGGTGAAGCGCAGGGCGTCAGAATGCCAGTTGCCCCACTGCTTGAAGTGGAATGCCACCCCAGCGGCAACGCATTGATCGCGGATCGGGCGAACCCATTGCGGGTCGCATGGCCGCGCGCCTTTGCCACTCTCGCCGCCGACGATCACCAGATCGACCGGCCACATCGCATTGATGCCATGCGCGACGGTGACACCGCGCAGATCCACCGGACCAAGAAGCGGCTCCATCGAAAGAAAGCGGATGCTGGCTGGCGTGGCGATCAGTTTAGGAATGTCGCGGTCAGCTTCTTCCTGATTGACCACTGTTGCGCCCAGCCAGACGTTTTTGGGAACGCCATTGGGAAACATCATCGCGAGGTATTGGCGGGCATTGCCGATACGCTTGGTCAACAGCATCCAGATCAGGTTGGGTGTTGCTTCGATCAGCGCGCCGAGGTCGCGCCGCCATTGGGGCTGAATGCTGGTGTGGTTGTCGAACACGTCAGCAAGAGACGCGCAGAACACGCGATGAAACTCACCAAGGGCAGCCGCAGCTTTGTTCCAAGCAATCGGTTTCCGCCAGTTGGCTGCGCTGGTGCGGGTGCGCTGCGCATGTGGACCCCAGCGGGTTTCGGCCTGTTGCAGCCCGCGCGCATCCCACACCTCGGCGTAGCAATGATCGCAGCCCGGCCCGACCTTCGTGCAGCCGATGTGGGGATTAAAAGTGTGTTTGGTCCACTCGATGTTTGAGTTCTCAGCCATGACGCGGGCCCACCCCACCAATGCGGACGATCACCCGGTCAAACGGCGACAGTTCAGCCCCTTGCGGGCAAACAGCCAAGCGAGCCTCAAGGCCATCGACGCTAACTCGCGCGCCCTGTGTATCCATGCCCGCCTCCAGTCCGAGAAACTGAAAGGGCAGGCCGCAGTCCGCGCACTTGATGCGAACGTCAGCCGTGAAATAATCGACGGGGGCACCTTCGCTCTTTGTGATCCGACCGACCGAGACATTCGCCCCAAAATTCATATGCTGGCACTGATCAGCCATTGGCCCGCCCCTTCTTTGCTGCCCGCTCTTGGGCGCGGCGCACTTGGCGCGATGGTGCCGAATCGGGATTCGGCTTGGAGGCCTTGTGCCAATCCTGACGCCGCCGATACTGCTGCCCGGCGCTCAGATCGCTTGTGCGCGGCTTTCTCCGGGCGATGGCCGCGACGATCAAAACGACAGCCGCAAGCGCTGCGGTGATCCAATGTCCCGCGTCCATCACCGGCCCTCGATCCAGCGTTTAGCATCCTCGGGCGTGCAGCCGTGATTGGATGCGACACGGCGGTAGAGTCCGTGCGTGTCAGCCTCGGACAGCACGCCACCAACAGCATGGCGGCGCGCGACAGCTGCGCGGGTGTCGAAATCCTCGAAAAGCGGTTTCAGGAGGTAATTGGTCATAAGTTGCCCCGGTTGATTTGAGGCTCATTTTGCATCACAAAGATGGGGCTTGGAATAGTAAAATAATCAATATTTGTTGGTTATTGCTAAGACGACGAAACCCGCATCGGAATTCGCTTACAGGGCCCGCCAGCCGATGTCAGAGCGGCAAAACCCGTCTGGCCAGTGCAGCAGATCAATCATCGCATAGGCCCGGTTGCGCGCATCGGCCAAGCTATCGCCGCGCGCCGTGATGTTCAGCACCCGGCCGCCATTGGCTGTAACCTGACCGTCCTTCATCGCCGTGCCGGCATGGAAAGCCATATGACGGCTGTCTTCGGGCATCCGCTCCAGCCCTTCGATCACCGAGCCCTTCTGATACGCCCCCGGATAACCCTTTGCCGCCATCACCACGGTAATGGCATGATCCTCCGCCCAGTTGACCTGCGCTTTATCCAGCCGCCCCTCAGCACAAGCCAGCAACAAATCCAACGCCTGCGCGCCCAGACGCATCATCAGCACCTGTGTCTCAGGGTCGCCAAACCGCGCGTTATACTCCACCAGCCGACCCTGACCGTCCTTGATCATCAGCCCGGCATAAAGCACCCCCTGATAGGGCGTGCCGCGCCGGGCCATCTCTGTGATCGTCGGCAAAATGATCTCATTCATCGCGCGCTGGGCCACCGCATCGGTCAACACCGGGGCGGGGGAGTAGGCCCCCATGCCACCGGTATTCGGCCCGGTATCGCCATCGCCCACCCGTTTGTGATCCTGCGCCGTGCCAATCGGCAACGCGTGCACGCCATCGGTCAGGATGAAGAAACTGGCCTCCTCGCCGGTCATAAACTCCTCAATCACCACTTCCGCGCCAGCCGCGCCAAACTCGCCGCCGAACATATCGTCAATCGCAGCAAGGGCCTCGGCCTCGGTCTCAGCCACAATCACACCCTTGCCCGCCGCCAAGCCATCGGCCTTGACGACAATCGGGGCCCCCTGCGCCCGGATATAATCCTTCGCGGGCCCCGCTTCGGTAAACCGCGCATATGCCGCTGTAGGCGCGCCGCAAGCGGCGCAGATTTCCTTGGTGAACCCTTTCGAGGCCTCCAACTTTGCCGCCTCAGCACTCGGCCCAAATGTCAGAAATCCTGCCGCCCGCGTCGCATCCGCCACCCCCGCCGCAAGTGGAGCTTCCGGCCCGATAATCACAAAATCAATGGCATTTTCGGCACAGAACGCCACCACCGCAGCCCCGTCGAGAATGTCAAAATCCGCACATTCCGCCAGCATCGCGATCCCAGCGTTCCCCGGAGCCACGATCAAGCGATCCGTCTTCGGGTTCTGCTTCACCGCCCAAGCCAAAGCATGTTCGCGCCCGCCTGACCCCAGAATAAGGATGTTCATAAGCTGCCTCCGCTTGGCTTGTGGATAGGGCCGTCATAAGGTCTGCACCAACAGGAGGCAAGGATGCGTAACGAAACCTTGTGGGCGCGGTTGCAGGCCGTTGATTTGCTCAATGTTGATGATCTTATCTTGCCAACATCATGGCTTTTTGGCGGGAAACCGCTGTCTGACCATGTAAAGCTGGAAATCATTGAGGAACTAAGACGTTTTTTCTATCTCTTAGCCGTCAGCAATGAAGCATTGGTTCCCAGTCACTTTGTCGCACTGGCCCTACAATGCTTGCGCCCGCTACACATGATGATGCTTTCTCAAGCGATTGGCCAGTGCCGCATCTTTTTGACGCCAACAATAGTTCCCGTCGCCCTGCGGGAGGGTTATCGTCGGACCTTAGAATTACGTGCTATGGAATTTGGTCCGGTAGACCCCGAGCATATTTGGCCCCAACCATTTTCAATGAAGTTGCAACTGCTTGGTTGGACCGCATTGGCCGCTGGTATCGCTTTTGGCATTGCCGCTCGTTATGGCTTTCCGACGTTGGCTGTTTCTCTGATCTTGCTTTTGACGGGCGGATTTCTTTGGTTTACCGAAGGCCCTTGGCCAAGGAACCTTCCCTTTCGTAAGGGATTTGTGGCAAAGCTAGGCGCATGACCGATATGTTCGAAGACACCCCCGCGCCCTCCAACTCCCCGGAATTCACCGTCTCGGAACTTTCCGGCGCGGTGAAGAAGGTGATCGAGGGCGAATTTGGCCTTGTCCGGGTGCGCGGCGAGGTTGGCCGGGTCAGCCGCCCCGCCTCGGGCCATCTGTATTTCGCGCTGAAGGACGACCGGGCTTCCTTGGATGCCGTGTCATGGAAGGGCCAGGTCGCCAAGATGCAGGTCCGACCCGAGGAAGGCATGGAGGTGATCGCCACCGGGCGGATGACCACCTTCCCTGGCCAGTCGAAATACCAACTGATCGTCGATGATGTGGCCCTGGCGGGTGCGGGCGCTTTGATGGCGATGCTGGAGAAACGCAAAGCCGCGCTGGGCGCCGAGGGCCTGTTCGACCCCGCCCGCAAAAAGCCGATCCCCTATCTGCCGCACGTCATCGGCGTCGTGACCTCGCCCTCTGGTGCCGTCATCCGCGACATCCTGCACCGCCTGCGTGACCGCTTTCCCCGCCATGTGCTGATCTGGCCCGTCGCCGTGCAAGGCCAGAACTGCGCGGCGGAAGTCGCCGCCGCCATCAAAGGCTTCAACGCCCTGCAACCCGGAGGCCCGATCCCGCGCCCCGACCTGATTATTGTCGCAAGGGGCGGAGGCAGCCTTGAAGACCTTTGGGGCTTCAACGAAGAAATCGTCGTCCGAGCCGCGGCAGCGTCAGAAATACCCCTCATCTCTGCCGTAGGCCACGAAACCGACACCACCCTGATCGATTACGCGTCAGACCTGCGCGCGCCCACCCCCACCGCCGCCGCCGAACTCGCCGTCCCGGTGCGCCTCGACCTGATTGCCACGCTCGATGCGCTGACCGCCCGCCAATCGCGTGGAGTGGCGCAAACCCTGCAACGCCGCGACCAACGCCTGCGCGATCTGACCCGGGCGCTGCCGCGGCTGGAAACCCTGCTCGCCACCCCCCGCCAACGCCTTGATACCGCAAACCAACGCCTTGGCGGCGCACTGGGCATAGCGGCGGCAAAAAAACGCGGCACCTATGCCACGATCGCCTCGCGCCTGCGCCCCGAAGCCCTGCTGGCCCTGATCGCCCGCCGCGCCGAGGCACTCAGCAACGCGGGTCTGCGCCTTCATGACCGCACCGCTCGGGCGCAAGAACGCAAACACGCCAGCTTAGACAAATGGGCCTCGCGGTTAGCTCCCGCGCTCACCCGCCTAATCAGCGATGCCACCCGCAAAACCGCCGAAGGCCGCATCAAACTGGCAGCCCTCGATACCCGCCTGCAAGCCGCCCCGACCCAACGCTTCATCCGCTTGTCGCAACGCCTCGACGCCCTCGACCGCACCCGCACCACACTGGGTTATGCCGAAACCCTCAAACGCGGCTACGCCGTGGTGCGCGGCGACGGTCATGTCATCACCAGCAAAACCGTCGCTGAAAAAGCCCTAACTCTCGAGATCGAATTCGCCGATGGCCGAGTCACCCTAGGTCCGCGCGCGTCAAGAAAACTCAAGCCGGGGGGCTCAGAGCAAGGCAGTTTGTTTTAAGCGCCTGCCCGACAACCGAATTTCAAGCACGAAAGTTGTAGCGCGGAGCCGTATAGGCCTAAGTCTGAAATTAGAAGTATGGCCGCAACGGTGGACCCTCCGGGGGGGGAGTATTTCAGAAAGAGCAATGACTTCAGGCTTGCTCTTTTTGAAATACTCGCGCCGCAGGCATCTAACGCTGCAGCTCAAGATCGAGCTTCAGTATTGATCCCCGGCAGCGCCGCTGAGCGGGGCCTCGATGGCCCCCGAGGCGGCTCCGGTTAAACGGTCAAACCCCGACCTGCGGCCCCATGCAGCCCATAGGTCCAGCGCTTTGCGCCACTTCGGACAGATCAGACCCCGCGCCGTCGCCGATGAATTCAGCCTTCATGCCGGTGCTGCCCAAGAAAAACAGCCAGCATTGCGGATCGTTCGGATCTTCATAGACAAAACAAATCTGCGGGCCTTTGTCATACCAATAACCCTCGCGGCATTCATCCTCGGTGAAGGCCCAGACCACCTTGCGATCCGGTTTATACTGCTCGGTGCCATACACCGTGCCGTCAAGCGCATAGGTCAGGGTTTTGCCCGTCACATAAGCCTCAAACGCCGTCGCCGTCATAGGCGCGCTCGGGCGCACTGGGCTGGGCAGCACAGGGCTTGGCGGTGGCGGCGTTTCGGCCAAAACCGGGGCTGCAAACGCAAGGAAGGCGAGGGCGAGGCAATGGCGCATGAAAATCTCCGTTGCCGCGATCCTGCCCGCAGCCCGGCGAGAAATCCAGTGACAGCTTCGTGTCCGCTACTGCCAGCGCCTCAGATGCGGGCGGATCGCGCGCTTCCAGAGCGGAGGGCAGAGCGCGATCATACAGGCCAGCGGCAGCGGCCAAGGCAGGCGCGGCGCGTCTTCGGCATCCGGCAAGCGCAAGGCAGGGTAGGGGCGGCCGGGATGCGCATGGTGATCGGAATGCCGCGGCGCGTTCAGCATGAAGGCGGCGGAAAACCAATGCGGCGCGTTCCAACTGTGCCGGGCCGAGACTGGCTCAAACCGCCCATCCGCTTGCACTGCCCGCGTAAGCCCATAATGCTGCACATAATCCGACAGCATCAACTGGCTTTGCGCATGAGTTGCCAGCGCCGCCCAAGCCAAAGCCCCCCAAACCCCAGCAATCACGAAACCCAAGGCCAGACACAGCCCCGCCACCCCAATATAAACTGCATAGGGATGCAGCCCGACTTTCCCGCGCTCGCGCAACGCATCCTCCGCCGCCCAGCCGCGCCGAAAACTGCCGCCCCAGGCCCGGATCAAAAACGCATAATAGCCCTCACCTGAGCGCGCCGTATTCGGGTCCTGCGCCGAAGCGGCATGGCGATGATGCACCAAGCGGTGGGCCGAAGTGTGATGGCCAAACAGCAGCCAGCAATACACCAGCGCGCCCAGGCGAAACAGCCCGCGCCCCGGCCGATGGATCAACTCATGTGCCGCAGGGTTCGCCACTTGGCCCAGCCACAGCCCTGCGCCCGCAAACACCGCCACCCGCGCGCCAGCCGAAAGCCCACTCTGCCCGGCAACCGCCCAAACGGCGGCAGGCATCAGTGCCAGCGCGCCAAGCCCCAATACCACCAGCAACGCATCCGCTGCCGGAAACTCCGCTCCCTCGGGCGCATCGCCCAAAAACCAACTGCTAATCTGGTCCAAACAGGCGGCAAAGCCGGTCATATAGGTCAGTCCTGCTACCCCCCACCACCCACCCCATGCCACGCCCGCGCCAAACAGCGCCAAAGGCAGCAACGAGGCCAGCGCGAACAGCGCCATAGGCAGGGGACGTGAGCTAACAGCTTGCATGGTCGGCAATCTAACAGGAGAAATCACAAGGGCCAGAGCCAACAAGGGTCAAAGGCAAGGAGCCGCAGATGCCAGACGACGTGCCCCTGCTGCTGATCCTCGCGGGCTCTGTTTCGGTACCTATTGGGTCATCGGTGCCGCGCGTGATCAAGTCGGCTTGACCGGATCTGTTTTAAAGACAGCATCGACAGGTCTGCTCGCCGTCGTGGCTTTCACCCATCCGACCAGCATTTCTCCGTTGATCGGCCTCGGCCTCGCGTTCGGCGCGCTGGGCGATTTTGCCCTGACCCGGCGCAGGAAGACCGCGTTTCTGCTCGGAATGGCCGCGTTTGCCGCAGGCCATCTCGCCTATAGCGCAGCGTTCTGGCTGCGCGCGCAAACTCTTACCGATACCTTACCACCCGCCGCTCTGTCTGGCCTAAGCCTTGCCGCCCTGATCGCGCTCGCTCTGCTGGTTCTTT
Source organism: Cypionkella sp. (assembly GCF_030652235.1). GTDB lineage: Bacteria > Pseudomonadota > Alphaproteobacteria > Rhodobacterales > Rhodobacteraceae > Cypionkella. The sequence continues at coordinate 104,479 of NZ_JAUSBA010000018.1, read as the reverse complement.
CAACCGAAATCTGGCTGGCTCCCCGTACTGGCTCCCCGCACTGGCCCCCTGCGTTGGCCGGTGCGCGGCTATGTCATTGTGATCGGTCTGATGGGCCTGACATCCGTTCTGCTGGTGCCGCATCCCGAAACCGCCGGGGCGACATATTTGCAAATCGGGGCTGCCCTGTTCATCCTGTCCGACCTGCTGCTGGCACTACGGCTGTTCGTGGTCCCCACCGGAAAGACGGCGCAAAAGCTGTCGATTGCACTCTGGCCCGCTTATTGGTGCGGGCAAATGCTTATCTTGCACGGGTCTGGTCTCTATTGGCTGCCTTTCGGCGCTTAAACCCGTACCCGCCCTTTTCCCGACCCGATAAATCCCTTAGGTGAAGGAAACCTCAGCCAAAGGCCAAAACTCGCCATGTCCTTCTTCAAAAAGCTGAAAGACCGGATGTTCCGCTCCTCCGACAAGATCGGTGAGGGGCTGGAGGCTTTGGTGGCAGATCCCGGAACCACCCCGGAAGCCACGCCCGAGGCCAAACCCGGCCTGATCTCGCGCCTGATCGGCCGCAGCGACGAACCCCGCCGCCTGCTTGACGATGCCATGCTCGAAAGCCTTGAGGAATTGCTGATCACCGCCGATATGGGTGTCGATACCGCCACTCGCGTCACCGCCAATATCGCCGAGGGCCGCTTTGGCAAACGCATCTCCACCTCGGAACTGCGCGACGCCCTCGCCTCTGAGATCGCCCGTATCATGGCCCCGGTGGCTCGGCCCCTTCCGCTTTACCCACAAAAACCGCAGGTCGTGCTGGTGGTCGGCGTCAATGGCTCTGGCAAAACCACCACCATTGGCAAACTCGCCGCGCAATTCAAAGCCGCCGGAAAATCCGTGGTGATCGCCGCAGGCGACACGTTTCGCGCGGCGGCGGTCGAGCAGTTGCAAGTCTGGGGCACCCGCGCGGGCGTCCCCGTGCTGACCGCCCCCGAAGGCTCCGACCCCGCCTCGCTTGCCTTCGATGCGCTCACCAAAGCCCAAGCCGATGGCGCTGACCTGCTGCTGATCGACACTGCGGGTCGCTTGCAAAACCGTCAGGATCTGATGGAGGAGCTGTCGAAAATTGTCCGCGTCATCCGCAAGAAAGACCCGACCGCGCCGCACAACACTATCCTTGTGCTGGACGCCACCACCGGGCAAAACGCCATCAACCAAGTCGAAATCTTCCGCAAAATTGCCGATGTCTCAGGCCTTGTGATGACCAAACTCGACGGCACTGCCAAGGGTGGCGTTCTCGTGGCGCTGGCCGATAAATTCGGCCTACCGATCCACGCCATCGGTATCGGCGAGCAAATCGACGACCTCGCGCCGTTCGACCCCGACGATTTCGCCCGCGCCTTGGTAGGCCAACCCGACTAGGTCATCCTCTGTGCTCAAATATCCCGGGGTCCGGGGCTGGCCCCGGCGGTTAACCCCAAGCGCAGAGTGAATAATGTCAAACTGGCTCGTCTCGATCGCCGGCACCCCGACCGGCCAGCACCTCGCCCTTGCGCTGGCCCTGCTGGCCGCCGTCTTGCACGCCATTTTTGGCGCGCTGCAAAAGGGCAAGCACGACCCGTGGCTGTCGCGCGCTGTCATTGACCTGACCTATGGCGTGATCGCCGCCCCGTTTGCCCTATTCGTCGTGCCTTGGCCTGAGCCGCATATGTGGGCGATCTTTGCGGGCGCGTTCGTGATCCACGCGGTCTACAAACTGCTGCAAGCGATGACCTATGACCGCGGCGCTTACACCGTGGTCTACCCAGTTGTCCGAGGCACCGGCCCGCTGTTCACTGTAATTGGCGCTGGGTTGGTGTTCGGTGAAACCTACCATCCGCTGCAATGGTTCGGCGTCTGCCTGCTGGTGGCGGGGATCCTTGGCCTCGCTGTCTACAACCTGCGCCACCTCCAAGCCGAGCGCGACACCCTCGTCTCTGCGCTGACCTTTGCCGCCGCCACTGGCGCTTTCGTCGCGGTCTACACCACCTATGACGCTTGGAGCATCCGCGCCACCGCTGATCCGTTCACCTTCCTTGCATGGTTCTTCATGTTCGACGGCATCTTCATCCCCGCCCTGATGGCCCGCCGCATCGCATCCCTTACCAAAACCCAAGCGATCCCGCTGTTCAAACGCGGCCTGATCGGAGCCTTTGTCGCCTATTTCTCTTTTGGCTCGATCATGATCGCCACCCGGCTTGATCGTGTCGGCGAAGCGGCAGTGCTGCGCGAAACCTCGACCGTTTTCGCCGCCCTGATCGGCTGGCTTGTGCTGGGCGAGAAGGTCGGGCTTGTCCGCACTGGCCTGATGGCGCTGATTGCGTTAGGAGCAGTCGTGATGGAATGGGCGGGGTAGGGCGATGGCAACCAGTAAACTAAATCCAATGGTCAAGCTGGGCCTAGAGCTTGGCCCCATCGTGCTGTTCTTCGCGGGCTTCCGGTTTTTCAAAGACAAAACCTTCCACATCCTTGGCACTGATTATTCCGGCTTCATCCTGATGACGGCGATTTTCGTGGTGCTGATCATCGCCACCACCGCGATCTTGTGGAAACTCACGGGCACGCTGTCAAAGATGCAGTTGATGACGCTGATCTTGGTGATCGTCATGGGGGGCTTGTCGGTCTGGCTGAAAGACGAGCGTTTCATCAAAATGAAGCCGACGCTGCTCTATCTCGCTTTTGCCATCACCCTTGGCATCGGCCTTCTGCGCGGCCAGTCCTACCTGAAACTGGTGATGGAAGAAGCCCTTCCGCTGCAACCCGAGGGTTGGATGATCCTGACGCGTCGCCTCACCGCCTTCTTTTTCGCCCTCGCGATTGCCAACGAGGCGATCTGGCGGATGTTCAGCACCGACACTTGGGTGACCTTCAAAACCTTCGGCCTGACCGCAGCTTTGTTCCTGTTCTTCATCAGCCAAAGCGGTGTGCTCAGCCGCTTTGCGTTGGAACCTGACGCGCCAACCGACAACAGCTGACCGCTGTTGCTGCCGTAAACTCACCACAATCCAGCCCAACCCCGGCCAGATTGCGCCTTGAGAAAGAGCGCGGTCAACCGGGGGATGCGGAATGTTTGAAGCAATACTGGACAACGTCGCGCAGTTTTTCCGCAGCTTTCGCCGTACCTCTCCGTTTCCGGTTGAAATCCTGTTGCCCGGCCTGTTGATCCTGTTTGCATGGCCGCTGCTGCGGATCTGGCTGGACGATGCCAGCACCACCTTCATGGTCGCTTTCGTGCTGGGCATGGGGCTGCGTCTGGCGATGAAATCTCGGCTGATGATCAGCCGCACCCGCGCGCATGTTTCCGCCCCCGTCACCGTCGCGCTGATCCTGCTGGCAGGCCCCGGAGCCCTGGCTTTGCTGATCTGGAGCGCGGAACCTCTGCTGTGTCAACGCTTCCTGAGCCTCTACTTTGTCTTCGCCGCAGCGCTTTACACCATCGACGTGGTGGACGGGTCCTACGCCATCAACCGTCTCCGCTGGCCGCAGCCGGAAATGCGCGGCACCGATGCGGTGATGACCCGGGTGATGGTGATCTATAACCTCGCCATGGTCTTAGTGAATGAGACATTGATCCATCATGCCTCGCAAACCACTTGGCTTTTGTATTTCGGCCTGCTGCCCTTGGTGTCGAACCTGATCCGCACCGCCTTGGTGCGCAGCGTGCAGGAAGGCTACGCTTCGGCTTAAACCCGCTGCATCCGCCCAATCAACGGCCAGCACCACCCCGCCAGCAACCGTGACCACCGTGGATCACGCCGCTCGGGCAGCGCATTCCGCAACACCCCAAGCGGCAGTGAGCCGTCCAAAATCGCCCGATACAGCCCCAAAGCCCCCGGCCGCAGGTAAGGCGACCAATGGCTGATCCGCGCCGGAGCCTCGGGCAAAGCATGGCCCAACCGCGCCAACGCCGCCAAACTCGTGGGCTGATCCAACTGCAGATCGAGCCAATTCGCAGGCGTTTCGCGCAAGCCCTGCCCAATCGCGGTATCCAGACCCGCGCCTGCCAGCCACTCGAACAGAAAATCAAACAGATCATTCTCGCGCGTGGTGACATTGACCACCTGCACACTGCGCCCCGCAGCCGAGGCCATCGCCCGCATCGCCGGACGCCGCGTCTCTGCCGCCGCCAGTAAAATCAACCGCCGCAGAGCGCCGGGGCTGGCATAGGGCAGGGCGGCCAGCGCCACCCTGGCCCCCAAGCTATGCCCCACGACATCAAACGCCCGTCCCGGATCAAGGCTCTGCACCAGCTCCGCCAGTTCCGCCAAAGCCCGCCCCGCAACCCTTGCCCGCACACAGGCCCCGCGAAACCGCCCGCGCGCGGGCCAGCCAAAACCAATCGCCAGCGCCCGCCCGCCACTCAAGCCCAAATGCCGAGGCCAAGAGATCGCCGTCCAGTCCTGCACCGGCGGTTGCAACGAGAAGATATGCCGATGCGGGCAATTCCCGCCCGCAGCCCCCGGTGCAAAGCGATAGCCGTGGATCATCACCACCACTGGCGCGCCCGCAGGCAGGGCTGTCAATGCCGCCGCCAAAGCCGCCCGGTCTACCCGCAACCCCGCGCGGCCCACGTCGACACGCAACACCGCCTGATCCGGCATGACACAGTCTCCTCATGACACCCAAAGGCTGCCACAAGGCTGCAACAAAGCCATGAACGCGGGGTTACAGCAGCGTAACGGCTACTTTTTCTTGCCCCAGAACTCCATTAGATCAAACTGGAACATGATCGTCGTCGGCTTCGCCCCGCTCTGCAAAAATTGCGACTCTGCCTCTACCGTCAGCCCCGGCACCGGCAAAGGCACCGTCACCCCCGCGCCCTCATCCAGCAGCTTGATCTTGTAGCCGTCCAGCCCCGGCACCGGCAGCCATTTGTCCTTGATCAGCCCAAATGCCATCAGCCGCGTGTCGCGCACCGCCAAAATCGGCGCAATGAATGCCCCCGCCACCACGATGGAACTGCTGACCATCAGGACCTTCTCGCCCGTCGGAGCCGCCTTCCACTCGCCCTTCAGCACCCCCCATTGTCGCTTGGCTTCATCCTGCACCAGTCCGACCTGCTTTTGCACGATCGGCAGTTTATAAACCGCCTCCAATACATCTTTGGCCTCACCCGCATGGGGTGTTTCTGGCCCCGGGTTCGGCGCAGTCGGTCCCGCCCCAGCCGGAAGCGGCACAAGCCATGCCGCAGGAGCCCCCGCCACCGGACCCACCAGCACTGGACGCAACGTCGAAAGTTGCAACGTGGGAATGAGATCGGCCCATTTTGGGGCCAGCATCGCCTCTATCCAAGCCCGCGCCGCCATCTTCGCCTCAATCTCGGCAATGATCGCTTGGGTTTCGGGCGAAAGCGCCAGCTTGCCGGTCATCAAATTCATCGGTTTTGGCTGATAGCCATATCCAGACATCGGAATCACCTCGTGGAAAAATATGCGATAATCCGGTCAGCCTACGCGCTTTCTGTCGCAACGCGCGCAAAATCTGCCGCCCGCCGTTGACCTCGCTTCGGCGACAGGCTATCCAACGCTGGTGGTGCTTTATTCCGAATTGCGGGCCACGTTAAACAATCCGCTAAAGAGGGTCCGGGTCAGCAGCCCCGAAGCCCCTTGGTTTCGGGGTTTTTCTTTGGACCGGAGGGTCTTCGCCATGACCAAAGACTGGAAAACGCGCACCAAACTGGTGCATGAGGGTTCGCGCCGCAGCCAATATGGCGAGATGGCCGAGGCGATCTTTCTCACCCAAGGCTTCGTCTACCCCACCGCCGAATCCGCCGAGGAACGCTTTATCAAAGCCGGTGACGACGAATTCATCTACGCCCGCTACGGCAACCCGACCACCCGGATGTTTGAAGAACGCATCGCGGCGCTGGAAGGCACCGAAGACGCCTTCGCCACAGCGAGCGGAATGGCCGCCGTCAACGGCGCACTGGTGTCGATGCTGCGCGCGGGCGACCATGTGGTGTCGTCAAGAGCCCTGTTCGGCTCGTGCCTCTACATCCTCGAAGAAGTGTTGACCCGCTACGGCGTCAGCGTCAGCTTCGTCGATGGCACAGACCTCGATCAATGGCGCGCCGCCTGCACCCCCGCCACCAAGGCGGTGTTTTTCGAGTCAATGTCCAACCCGACGTTAGAGTTGGTCGATATCACCGAAGTCTCAAAAATCGCCCATGCCGTCGGCGCTTTGGTGATCGTCGATAACGTCTTTGCCACCCCAGTGTTCAGCCGCGCGGTCGAGCAAGGCGCCGATGTGGTGGTCTATTCCACCACCAAACACATCGACGGCCAAGGTCGGGCTTTGGGCGGGGTGATCTGCGGCACCAAAGATTTCATCCGCAAAGTGGCCGAGCCTTACCTCAAGCACACCGGTGCGGCGATGAGCCCGTTCACCGCATGGATCATGCTGAACGGTATGGCCACTTTGGACCTGCGCTGTCGTGCAATGGCGGACTCTGCGCTAAAAATCGCCGAAGTGCTGTCAACCGACGACCGCATCTCCAAGGTGATCTTCCCGGCGCTGGCGTCGCATCCGCAACATCAGCTTGCGATGGCGCAGATGGGTTCGGGCGGCACTTTGGTGACGTTTGACATCAAAGGCGGCAAAGAAGCCGCGTTCAAATTCTGCAACGCTTTAGAAATCATCAAGATTTCCAATAACCTCGGCGATGCCAAATCCATCGCCACCCATCCCGCCACCACCACCCACCAGCGCCTGCCACAGCCGCAAAAAGACGCTTTGGGCATCACCCCCGGCCTGATCCGGCTGTCGGTTGGGCTAGAGGACGTGGATGATCTGATCAGCGATCTGCAAAACGCGCTGAGCGCGATCTGACCGAAGGGCGGGGTTGCAAGCCCCGCCAGGCGACAAAAATCTGCTGTTTGTCAATCCAATGTCGCCTTTCACGCGTATTTCTTCGGTCAGGGTTGGATAATGGGGCAACCCCTCTATATGCTATTTTCTGCGACCAACGAGGGGAGCGCTGCTATGAACATCCACATGATCGGTCTTGAGGAAAAATCGGGCCTTGATATCAAACCCGGTCGCGCCGAGGCCGAAGCCGCTTTGGCGACCCTGCGCGCATGGGCGCAGCGGGCAACCGAAGCCGAGATCGCAACCTTGGCTCCCGGCGCAGGTGCGCTGGTTGGCGAAACCTATCCTGTTCTGTCGCGCGAATATCCTGCCGATTTCGTGGTGTCCGACGCCTATAAAGACTCGATGCCTGATCTGCAAAATGGTCCCGCCAGCCTGATCATCGGCGCGAAACAGGTGATCCAGCATGTCGGGATTTCCAACTTCCGCCTGCCGATCCGCTACCGGACCCGCGACAATGGACCGGTGACGCTGGAAACTTCCGTGACAGGCACCGTCAGTCTTGAGGCCGAAAAAAAAGGCATCAACATGAGCCGGATTATACGGTCTTTCTACGGCCATGCCGAGCGTGAGTTTTCCTACCAAGTGATCGAACACGCGCTGGAAGATTACCTGAAAGACCTCGGTAGCTTTGATGCCCGCATCCAAATGCGGTTTTCTTTCCCGATGAAGGTGGAAAGCTTGCGCTCGGGTCTGTCTGGCTGGCAATATTATGATATCGCTTTGGAGCTTGTGGACAAAGCCGGGGTGCGCAAACGCCTGATGCACCTCGATTTCGTTTATTCCAGCACCTGCCCGTGTAGTTTGGAACTGTCGGAGCACGCCCGCCAAACTCGGGGACAGATGGCGACACCGCATTCGCAACGCTCTGTCGCGCGCATCTCGGTGGAACTGACCGGCGACAAATGCGTCTGGTTTGAAGACCTAATTGATATCGCCCGCAAAGCCGTGCCGACAGAGACGCAAGTGATGGTCAAACGCGAAGATGAACAGGCTTTCGCCGAGTTGAACGCCGCCAACCCGATCTTCGTCGAGGACGCCGCGCGCACCTTCTGCCAAGCATTGCAACAAGACGACCGCATCGGCGATTTCCGCATTGTGGCGAGCCATCAGGAAAGTCTGCACAGCCATGATGCGGTGTCCGTGCTGACCGAAGGAGCCACGTTTGCCGCCGACAGTCTGGATCCGAAGCTGTTCGCCAGCCTGTATCACGTCGGCTAGCAGGGGCGGGGTAAACCTATCTTGTCATGGCAAAGACCAATGCCGCAAACTGGAAACTCCGGTTTGCGGCATCGGTGTTTTCAAAGATGAGTATTTCCGAAAGAGCAAATCCTAAACCGCAGTTCTTGGTCCTCCTCTCTGCTCAAAAATCGCAGCCGGAGGCTTCAACACCTCTACAGGCGCAGGGATGCAAAAGTTAAGACTTCCCTAACGACTACCCCGTAACCCATTGAAACTCCATGTGCGCAGCCTTGTGGCCGCGCGTGGGCAGGGTTAGTCATTCCCAGCAAGATACCAGAACCGTCATCCCCAGCCCCGCCGCATTCAAAGCATCCGGTGTCGCCAACGTGGTCGAGGTGGCCGGGCTCACAGCCATCCCCGCCAACGTCAAAGCCTGCCCGATCACCCCAGCTTGCGCGGCAAAAGCCACCCCATCGGGCAGCAGTTTCGCCCCCTTCACCGCTGGTGGCAGCAGCATCCCCAGCACCGCCCCAGTGCCGTCCAGAACGGGCCCGCCCGCATCGCCGGGCATCACCGGAGCCGCCAGCCGAGACAACCCCGCCTCGCCGTTCAATCCCTTTTCGTCCTCCAGCGTGCCGAAAGTCAGCACAGGGGCAGGCAACTTATCCTCGTAAGAATATCCCGCCACGGCGATCTCCGATCCCAACCGCACGACACCGCTGGAAAACCGCGCAAAAGCTTGCGGTGCCAATGGTGTGACCGGCTGCAAAATCGCAATCCCAGTTGCGGCGTCCTGCGCCACCACCCGCGCCTCGGTCGCGTGATCAATCGTCACCCGGCCACATTGCGCCACCGCTTCAACCGTGGTCACCACCGTCCCCGCCGCATCGACAAAAAACCCCGAGCGCGACAGTTTCGGCAGCTTCACTTCCATCCCCGCCAGCAACCCCGACCGTGTCGCTGCATCCATCGGCACCAAGCCGGGGTCCAAAGCCTTTTCGCCCACGCCCCGGAAGCTGGCTTTCAGCGCGGGCAAAATCCGGCTCATCCGCTCTGCATCGATTGGGTTCCACACCACCAGATAGCCCTTCACCATGCCATCTTTCACTTCCGCATACGCATAGCTTTGCACAGTGCTGGACGCCGCATGGATGGTGAAGCTTTTTTCCAACTTGCTGCGTTCCCCTTCGGCTGGCACCACCTCCAAGGTTTGCAGAACATCATATAGTCCTGACAGGCTGTCCTGATTGCCCGGTTCGGAAATCAGGATCACCTTCAGCCCAGAGCCCGACTTTTCAGTGTAATGTACGAACGGCGGCTCGTAATGGTCGAACCGCACCAAGGCCATCGGCAGCGTAATCTCGATCCCCGCCTCCGGTTCCGACACCAAAACAAAGCCAAACTCCGCCTGATCCGCCTGATAATTTGCCACCAAAGCCGTGCGCTGCTTGGTGGACAGCACCCCGGTCGCTTCAAACCCATTCGCCTCTTGCCAAGCCGCCATCGAGTTGCGGGTGCCGGGGCCAAACGCGCCGTCAATGCCGCCGTCGTAAAAGCCATACCATGCCATCGCGGTTTGCAGCGCCATTCGGCCCTCGGCATCCAATTCCGCCTCCGAAGCTTTTGACTCACGCACGGTTTCCTCGGCGGGCATCACCTCGATCACCGGAGCCACCGTCTGAATATCCGGATCAACCAGTACCGGGTCGACCTGCGGCTGGCCAGCAATCGCCCCCACTGGCCAGAATTGTTGGCGATGCGCTTCGCCATCCGTCACAAAGCTGTCGCGCGGAATCGCGCCGGCGCTGCGCAAATCAGCCAGCGCGCCTGCGGCGGCTTCTGCCAAATATGGCCCCAGCACAATCGCATACCAACCTGACGAAAGCTGGTAGCCAGCCACATTCGGAAACGCGGCGGCATAGTCACGGGCGCGGCCCTCGGCCTCAGCCAAACTGGGCTGGGCTTCAACTTGCACCCAAGCTTGCTGTTGCGCCATCACCATTGGGCTAAACCCAAGCACCACCAGCAGCGCCAGCACAACCATCCGAAGTCTCATAGATCCGTCCATTCTCATTTTTCGCAAAGCGCGGCATTTTGGCGAACCTAGCAGAGCACCCCGCAGATGCACGCGGTTTCCGCCCCAAACATAAGCGCCGCATTGACCCTTGGCTGCCTCTTGCCTATGCAGTGGCAACATTTCAAGAGGTTCGTCATGGCTGATGCCCCCAAAGCCCCCCGCAGCTTTCAGGAGATCATCCTGCGTTTGCAGAATTACTGGGCAGCGCAGGGCTGCGCCGTGTTGCAGCCCTATGATATGGAGGTTGGCGCAGGCACCTTCCACCCTGCCACGACCCTGCGTTCATTGGGGTCAAAACCTTGGGCTGCGGCCTATGTGCAGCCCTCGCGCCGCCCAACCGATGGCCGCTATGGCGAAAACCCCAACCGCCTGCAGCATTATTATCAATATCAGGTGATCATCAAACCCTCGCCGCCCGATCTGCAAGACCTCTACCTTGGCTCGCTGAAAGCCATCGGCATCGACGCCTCTCTGCATGACATCCGCTTTGTCGAGGACGACTGGGAATCCCCGACCCTCGGCGCTTGGGGGCTGGGCTGGGAGATTTGGTGTGACGGCATGGAAGTGTCGCAGTTCACCTATTTCCAGCAGGTCGGCGGCCATGATTGCCGCCCGGTTTCTGGCGAGCTCACTTACGGCCTTGAGCGTCTGGCAATGTATGTCTTGGGCGTCGATCACGTCATGGACATGCCGTTCAACGACCCTGCCGCACCCATCCCGCTGACCTATGGCGATATCTTCATGCAGACCGAGGAAGAATACTCGCGACACAACTTCGACGGCGCCGATACCGCTCAATTGTTGCGGCATTTCGAGGATGCCGAGGCCGAATGCCAGCGCCTGCTGGATTTTCCGCCACTCGATCCGAAATCCGGCAAGACCATCATCATGGCCCACCCGGCCTATGACCAGACCATCAAGGCAAGCCACCTGTTCAACCTGCTCGACGCGCGCGGGGTGATTTCCGTCACCGAACGCCAAGCCTATATCGGCCGAGTCCGCGCGCTGGCGAAGAAATGCGCCGACGCCTTCCGGCTGACTCCGGCAGGCCAAGATGCAGAGGTTGCACAGTGAATGGCAAATACGTCGCAGGTTTCATCGTGATCACCGCCGCCCTCGCAGGCATCGCCATGTATTGGCTGCAAGAATACGCCTATTACACTCCGGCCAGCTTCCAGAAGGGGGCGGAAATCGAACTCACCCTGATCGAATCCGGCCAGCCTGAACCGATCTTGGTGGACGGCATCGAAGGCATCACCGCAGACAGCTCGCCCCTGAGGTTCCGTGCCTGCTTCCACACGCCGCTGTCGCAAGCCATGCTGACCGAAACCTACAAACTCTACGAAAAGCCCGTGCCGCTGATCGCCCCCACATGGTTCGGCTGCTTTGATGCCAATAAAATCGGCGCAGCCTTGGAGAAGGGGGAGGCCATCGCCTTCCTGTCCCAAGCCAATATCGCCCCCGAAATCGACCGCGTTGTTGCGGTGTTCCCCGATGGCCGCGCCTATGCGTGGCACCAGCTTTCTCCTGAAGCGGAGCAATAAATGTCCGACCTGCTGATCGAACTGTTTTCCGAGGAAATCCCCGCCCGGATGCAAGCCCGCGCCCGTGATGATCTGAAATCTATGATCACCCATGGCTTGGTGGATGCCGGCCTAACCTATTCTTCGGCTGGTGCGTTCTCGACGCCGCGCCGCTTGGTGCTTTCCATCGAAGGGCTTTCCACCGAAAGCAAACCCGTCCGCGAAGAACGCAAAGGGCCAAGCGCCTCTGCGCCGCCTGCCGCCATCGAAGGTTTCCTGCGCTCCACTGGCCTGACGCCGGATCAGTTGGAACGCCGCGCCGATAAAAAGGGCGAAACCCTTTACGCCGTGGTCGAAAAACCCGGCCGCGCCGCGAGCGTGATCATCGCCGAGGTGCTGGAATCCACCATCCGCACGTTCCCATGGCCGAAATCCATGCGCTGGGGGACGGGCACCCTGCGCTGGGTCCGCCCGCTGCATTCGATCCTCTGCCTGCTGTCCGACGAAGGCGGGGCCGAAGTCGTGTCCCTGAACATCGACGGCATCCAATCCAGCAACACCACCGCAGGCCACCGCTTCCTGTCCCCCGCCCGCTTCCCCGTCACCAGCTTTGACGACTACGCAGTGAAACTGAAACGCGCCCATGTCGTGCTGGACTCTGCCGAGCGGGAAGCCGCAATCTGGCAAGGCGCGCAAAACCTCGCCTTCGCGGCGGGCATGGAAGTGGTTGAGGACAAAGGTCTTCTCACCGAAGTCGCTGGCCTTGTCGAATGGCCCGTCCCCCTGATGGGCCGGATTGCCGAGACGTTCCTTGGCCTGCCGCCCGAGGTTTTGCAGACCAGCATGAAGGAACACCAGAAGTTCTTCTCGGTAAAAAACCCCAAGACGGGCCGCATTGAAGGCTTCATCACCGTCGCCAATACTGAAACCGCCGACCACGGCGAGACCATCCTGAAGGGCAACCAGAAGGTGCTGTCAGCCCGCCTGTCGGATGCGAAATTCTTCTGGGAAAACGATCTGCGCGTGGCGAAAGCGGGCATGACCGAATGGCTGGATGGTCTGAACTCCGTCACCTTCCACAACAAACTCGGCAGCCAAGCCGACCGCATCGCCCGCATTGCCGCATTGGCGCGTGAAATCGCCCCCTTGGTCGGGGCCGATCCCGACACAGCCGAGCAAGCCGCCAAACTCGCCAAAGCCGACCTCCGCTCCGCCATGGTCGGTGAATTCCCCGAACTGCAAGGCCGGATGGGCATGTACTACGCCCGCGAAGCTGGTCTGCCCGAAGCGGTGGCTCTTGCCGCCCGCGACCACTACTCCCCCCTCGGCCCCACCGACACAGTGCCCAGCGACCCAGTTTCCGTCGCCGTGGCGCTGGCCGACAAGATCGACACCCTGACGGGCTTCTGGGCGATTGACGAGAAGCCCACAGGGAGCAAAGACCCGTTTGCGCTGCGCAGGGCCGCTCTGGGGGTTATTCGGTTGGTTTTGGGGAATGGGGTGAAAGTTTGCCTCGTCGATCTTCTGTCGAAAGCCTATGACGAGATAGTCAATGTCAGCGCAAAAACTCGCCAGTTGTACATCGATGGGCATCCCAACTATGGGATTGCTTATCAAATCAATAAAGTCCCATTTGATGAAGACGGTGATGAACCGCGCTATTCGGGCCAACCACTTCTAATAGGCGAATACCTTGGTCGCCCTGCTGGAAAGTCCGTTTCATTTCCCGCAGAAACTACCTATGGGCGATTGGCAGGTCGTGGTGGTGAAGCCGATCTCCTCGCCTTCTTCCACGACCGCCTGAAAGTCTTCCTGAAAGACCAAGGCATCCGCCACGATGTGATCGACGCCTGCCTTGCCATGCCGGGCAACGACGATCTCACCCTGCTGGTCAAACGCGCCGAGGCGCTCGCCGCCTTCCTGAAAACCGAAGACGGCCCCAACATGTTGGCCGGCTTCAAACGCGCCAACACCATCCTGAGCCAAGCGGAAGCCAAAGACGGCGTCGAATACTCCTACGGCGCCGATGCGAAATTCGCCGAAACTGACGAAGAACGCGCCCTGTTCGCAGCCCTCGACACCGCAGAAGCCCAGATCACCCCCGCCATGCGCAGCGAAGATTTCGCCGCCGCGATGGCCGCGATGGCACAACTACGCGCGCCCATCGACGCCTTCTTCACCGCCGTTCAGGTCAACTCGGACAATCCGATCATCCGGCGCAACCGCCTGAACCTGCTGCACCGCATCCGCGCCATCTGCTCGGGCGTGGCTGACCTGACGAAAATTGACGGCTAGCCCATCCTCTGTGCTCAAATATCCTGGGGGTGTGGGGGCGAGCCCCCACCCTTCGCAGACCGCCCATTAAGCTTGCGCCACGCCGCACCAAGTGTATCCTGCGCCCGCAAAGTAAAGGTGCCGCAGTGCAGAAAATCGCCGAGTTCGCCGAGATCACCCCAAGTGCCGACATCCGCACCCAAGCCCATGGTTGGCGTGCAAAATGCCTGCAACGGCTGGTGCGGCTTGACCTGCCGGTGCCCGAAACCGTGGCGCTTCCGGCGCAAACTGTGCGGGCGATTGCGGCGGGCCATCCTGTGGATGTCAGAGCCATTCTGACGCATTTCGGCGCGATGCCGTTGATTTCCGTGCGGCCTTCGCCCGAGAACCCAGATTGGGGCGGCCCCGGCACCGTGCTGAACATCGGCATGAACGCCGCCCAGCATGATCGCCTTGTGGAAACCAATGGCCGCGAAGCCGCCGATGCGCTCTATCTGCGGTTTGTGCAAGCCTACGCCACACATGTTGCTCGCCTCGACCCAGATATGTTCGATTCCGGCAAACCTAACGCCGATAGCCTGCGTGATGCGCTCCGCCATTATGAGCGGGAAATGGAAGAACCCTTCCCCGAAGACCCCGCCCAGCAACTGTCGGAAGTGCTGCGCTCGATGGCCCGCGCATGGGAGGGCACCTCGGCCCGCCTTTTACGTCAAGCCAAGGGTGCGCCCGTCGAGGCCGCTTTGGGTCTTGTGGTGCAGGAAATGGCGCAAGGCATTGGGCAGGGGATTTCCGGCTCGGGTGTGATGCAATTCATTGATCCGGTCACAGGATTGGCTTTGGTGAAGGGGCGTTACTTGGGGCAATCCCAAGGCCGAGATGCGCTGAAAAAGACCGAAGCGATCTACCTGACCCGCGACAAGCGCGGCCCCTCGTTGGAAGACATCGCGCCCGAAATCTTCGCCGATCTGATCCGCCACGGGGCGGTGTGTCGGCAAAAACTGCGCGAAGAAATGCAGATCGAATTCACCATCGAGGATGGCAAACTCTCGGTTCTTGACGCGATTAAAGTGCAACGCTCGGCCCGCGCGGGCCTGAAGATCGCGGTGGCTTTGGCCGATGACGGTGTGATCAGCCGCGAGGAAGCGGTGCTGCGGGTGGAACCCCGGGCGCTTTCGGAACTGTTGCACCCGCAGGTCGATATGCGCTCGGCGCGTGACGTGTTCGCCAAGGGTATCGCCGCTTCTCCCGGTGCTGCGGTGGGCCGCATCGTGTTCTCATCGCAAGCCGCGCAAGCAAGCGCGGCGCGGGGTGAGCCCTGCATCATGGTGCGCCGCGAAACCGCGCCCGAGGATATTCGCGGCATGCACGCGGCGGTGGGGGTTGTCACCGAACGCGGCGGCGTCACCTCGCATGCCGCCGTGATCGCGCGGGGGCTTGGTGTGCCCTGCGTAGTGGGCGCGTCGGGGATGCGCTTGGACACAAAAGAAAAACGCCTTGTCGCCGCCGATGGCCGCACCTTTAGCGAGGGCGATTTGATCACGGTTGATGGCACCACCGGCGATGTGCTGGCGGGCGCTGCGGAAATGCTCGCTCCAGCTTTGGACGATGCCTTCCGCAAGCTTCTGGGTTGGGCCGACAGCTTCCGTGACATTGGCATCCGCGCCAATGCCGATACCCCCGCCGATGCGATCACCGCGCGGCAGTTCGAGGCGCAGGGCATTGGCCTCTGCCGCACCGAGCATATGTTCTTCGAGGAAGATCGCCTTGTGGTGATGCGCGAGATGATTTTCGCCGACACCTCAAAAGACCGCGCCGCTGCCCTTGCCCGCCTGCTGCCGATGCAGCGCGCCGATTTTGTACAACTGTTCGAGATCATGGCGGGCCTGCCGGTTTGCATCCGGCTGTTCGATCCGCCCCTGCACGAATTCCTGCCGCACTCGCGGGAAGGCCTGCGCGAACTGGCCGAGGCGCTGGACAAACCACTGTCCGACGTGGTTCGTCGTGCCGAGGCTTTGGCCGAGTTCAACCCGATGTTGGGGATGCGCGGCGTCCGCTTGGGTGTGGTGTTGCCGGAAATTTACGCCATGCAGGCGCAGGCGATCTTTGAGGCCGCCGTTGTGCTTGCTCGCAAAGGCACGCCCGTGGTGCCAGAAATCATGATTCCGTTGGTTTCGGCGCGGCGCGAGGTGGAACTGGTCAAGACCCATATCGACGCCGTCGCCGCAGCCGTACGGGTGAAATCTGGCGTGGCGTTTGAGTTCAAACTGGGCGTCATGGTGGAAACCCCGCGCGCCGCTTTGCGCGCCGGAGAAATCGCGCAACACGCCGATTTCTTGTCGTTCGGCACCAACGACCTTACGCAGATGACCTATGGCCTGTCCCGCGACGATGCCGGCCGCTTCATGAACACCTATGTGCAGCAGGGGGTTTTCCCGGAAGATCCGTTCCATACTCTCGACGTCGATGGCGTTGGAGAACTGCTGTTGATCGGCAGTGAACGCGGTCGCGCAACCCGCCCTGACCTGACGGTTTCGATCTGCGGCGAGCATGGCGGCAACCCCGAATCGATTGGGTTTTGCCGCAAGGCGGGCTTCGACTATGTCTCTTGCAGCCCCTATCGAGTGCCTTTGGCGCGTCTGGCGGCGGCGCATCTGGCTTTGGCTGATCGTGTGGATATTCGGAAAAAAACCACAATATCATGAATTTGCAGGTTGAAGTGAATGTATCGCTTTAAGGTTTTGCGCGGAAATCCGCTCAAATGTACGAAAATACCGTGGTAATTTTGCCGCGCGGGTGGACCGAGGCAGATTCGTTCTCTAGGCCAATTTCTCGTCGCGTGAGGCTGCTCTCATCCGGCGTTGCTGAAACAGACCGGGATACTGATATATGCGCTTCCACCAAGCCTGGACGAGTGCCGCTGCGGCGCTTTGCGTCCTTAGCGGGGCGGCCTTTGCCGATGTGACGGTAAGCCATTCCAACGACCCCACCTTGCTGATGGGCTCGCAGATGGCGTCCTTGTTTGGGGCGGAACACAAGGCGTTCGATGCGCTGCCCGAGGGTAAACTGACGGCGATGGCGGTGGGGCCGAAAGTGGTTACCCCCGCAGCACCCAAGCCCGTAAAGACTGCGAAGGCTGACAAGAAGACCAAACTGCAAAACCCGGTTCTGGTCAGCTACACCGCCGATTGGCTGCTGGCGCAACCACAGCCTGCGGGCGATGCGCAATGGCAATGTCTGAAAACCGCGATCTACTTTGAAAGCCGGGGCGAAACCCTGCAAGGTCAGTTCGCGGTGGCCGAGGTGGTGCTGAACCGCGTCGACAGCCTGCGTTATCCCAAAACCATCTGCGGCGTCGTGCAGCAGCGTGGTAGCGGGTCTTGCGCGTTTTCTTATTCCTGCGATGGCAACAAAGATGTGATGACCGAACCCGGTCCTGCCGATGTGGCTGGCCGTATCGCCCGCGTGATGCTGGATGGCGCCCCGCGTCAGCTGACCGCTGGGGCCACCTATTTCCACACCCGCGCCGTCAGCCCATCATGGTCACGTAAGTTTGACCGCACCGCAGCTATTGGCTCGCATCTGTTTTACCGTCAGCCGTAAGAGCAAATCACCGACGCTTTGGTCGCGCCCCTTGCGCTTCGTGTCGGGTTCGGACTAGGCGCTGTGCAGGGCGCACGATAGCTTGCCCTGAATGCGTTTTGCCTTTCGGGGGCCCCATGACCAGCGACATCGCCCAAGCCTTCGCCCACCCGGAAGAGCGTTCCATCGCCTCGGCCACCGCCGATCCGCGTGACCGTATCAGTCTGCGCGATCACATCGTCGCGGTGGATATTGGCGCATTCCAGAAAGAACGTGGCCACACCCAGCGCGTGCTGTTCAACATTGTGGTCGAGGTCCGCCCGGCGGTAGAGCCGCTGAACGACGATGTTGATCTGATCCTGTCCTACGACACGCTGACCGAGGCGATTGCCACCGAACTCGCCGCCGAACGGCTGAACCTGCTGGAAACCCTCGCCGAGCGTCTGGCCGAGCGCATCTTGGCCGAGCCGCAGGCGATGCGGGTGTTCGTTCGGATCGAAAAGCTGGATGTTGGCCCTTACAAGTTGGGCGTGGAAATCGTGCGCAGCCGGGCCGAGACCGCCGTCAAGGTGATGGGGCAGGACGGCGAAGAAGCTGCCGTGCATCCGTTGGTGGTCTTCCTCGACAATGCGGCGATCATGGCGGCTGATCTTGAAACCCGGTTGGATCATTGGCAAGCCCAAGGCCGCCCGGTGATCCTGACGGTTGGTCTGCCCGATATGGCCCGCCCGCAGACCGGGCATAAACCGACCCAGCGCCGCGTTGACATGCTGGCCATTGAGCAAAATGCTTGGGTTTTGGCCGCTCGCGATCCGCGCTGCGTGGTGATGGCGACGCGGACAGAGATTGATTGGGCGATCAAGCGCGGTCAGATGGTGGTCTGGGCACCGTCGAAACTGGTGCTGGATGCCGTCGATGGCCCGCACAGCCGCGAGCCGGTGGCGCTGGCTTTGTGGCTGGCCGAACTGATGGCGGCGGATCGCTTGGTGGTTCACGGTGATGTTGCACTTCCGGCGGGAAGCCGCGTGCAGGTCGAACTGGCCTGAAGCTTCCCCCTTGCGACACAAGGGTTAGAGTTTTACCACAGGATCATGACCTATATCCGCCCTATCCC
Organism: Cypionkella sp.; assembly: GCF_030652235.1. Classification (GTDB taxonomy): domain Bacteria; phylum Pseudomonadota; class Alphaproteobacteria; order Rhodobacterales; family Rhodobacteraceae; genus Cypionkella. Next base: position 85,848 of record NZ_JAUSBA010000018.1, on the reverse strand, counting down.
GATGACCGACCCCGCCCGTCCCGCTGGCGCTTTGACGATTGCAGGCGGCTGGTGCTGGTTCTCCCACGTTGAAGTGATCCACCGGGACGCGCCGCCAATGCTGGTGCCCGTGTCGGATCTGGATGATGCAACCCGGCACCGCCTGTCCGCCAAGCGCCCCGATTTCGGCGGCTTGGCGATGGACCGCCCGCGCCTCATGGGTATCCTGAACGTGACACCCGACAGTTTTTCCGATGGCGGACTGTTCCTGCGCCCCGAAGCGGCGTTGATGCAGGCGCGTAAGATGGCTGCGGGGGCGGATATTCTCGACATTGGCGGTGAAAGCACGCGGCCCGGCGCGGTTGAAGTTTTGCCGGATGAAGAAACTGCCCGAACCGCCCCCCTGATTGCGGCGCTGCGCGAGGGTGGCCTTGATGTGCCGATCTCTATCGACACCCGCAAGGCTGCGGTCGCGGGTGCCGCCTTTGTTGCGGGTGCGACGATCCTGAACGATGTGACGGCGCTGCAATTTGATCCGGCGATGGCGGGGGTGGTGGCAGCTTCGGGCCGTCCGGTGATCCTGATGCACTCCATCGCCACACCCGAGACTATGCAGGTGGACCCGCATTATGATGATGTGCTGTTGGATGTGTATGATGCCCTCGCCGCCCGTCTGGTAGAGGCCGAGGCGGCAGGCATCCCGCGCGATAAGCTGGCGATTGACCCCGGCATCGGCTTTGGCAAAACCCTGCAGCACAACCTGACCCTGCTGTCGCGGCTGTCGCTGTTCCATAATCTTGGCGTCCCGGTGCTGCTGGGGGCCTCGCGCAAGCGCTTCATCGGCACGATCAGCGCCGAGGCGGATGCGCAAAAGCGGCTGCCAGGCAGTCTCGCGGTCGCTTTGGCGGGCGTGGCGCAGGGCATGCAGATGATCCGCGTGCATGATGTGGCCGAGACCCGGCAGGCGCTATCCCTATGGCAAGCCGCAACAACAGGAGGGACGCAATGACCCGCAAACTTTTTGGCACCGATGGCGTGCGTGGCACTGCCAACAGCTATCCGATGACTGCCGAGATGGCGTTGAAACTGGGGGCCGCAGCGGGCCAGTTTTTCCGCCGCGATGGTGCCACCGCGCACCGGGTGGTGATCGGCAAGGACACGCGGCTTTCGGGTTATATGCTGGAGAATGCTTTGACGGCGGGGCTGACCTCCACCGGCATGAACGTGCTGCTGCTCGGCCCGGTGCCGACACCTGCAGTGGGGTTCCTGACCCGTTCGATGCGCGCCGATCTGGGCGTGATGATCAGCGCCAGCCACAACCCGCACCACGACAACGGCATCAAGTTCTTCGGCCCGGATGGGTTTAAGCTGTCTGACGCCGCCGAAATCGAGATTGAGGCAATGGTCGAGGCTGATCCCAACCTCGCCCCGCCGGAAAGCATCGGGCGCGCCAAACGGATTGACGATGCGGTGGGGCGCTATCAGGAGTTCGTCAAGACCACCTTCCCGGGTGGGCTGCGGCTGGACGGTCTGAAAGTGGTGATCGACTGCGCCAACGGCGCCGCCTACAAAGCCGCCCCCGAGGTTTTGTGGGAACTGGGGGCCGAGGTGATCCCGGTTGGGGTCAGCCCGAACGGCAAGAACATCAACCAGCGTTGTGGCTCGACCTATACCCAAACGGCGGCAGAGGCTGTGGTGGCGCATGGCGCGCATGTGGGCATCAGTCTGGACGGCGATGCTGACCGGGTGATGATCTTGGATGAAACTGGCCGGGTCGCCGACGGCGATCAGATCATGGCGCTGCTGGCAGGCCGCTGGGCGGATGAGGGGCGGTTGCAGGGCGGCACTCTGGTCGCCACCGTGATGTCCAATCTGGGGCTGGAGCGGTTCATGACGGGGCGCGGTTTGCGGCTGGAGAGGACCTCGGTCGGCGACCGCTATGTCGTCGAGGCGATGCGGCGCGGCGGGTACAATCTGGGTGGCGAGCAGTCGGGGCATATTGTGATGACCGATTATGCCACCACTGGCGATGGGCTGATTGCGGGCTTGCAGTTTCTGGCTGAGATGGCGCGGTCTGGGATGGCCGCAAGCGCGCTGGTGCGGCAGTTTGAAACCGTGCCGCAGATGCTGAAAAATGTGCGCTACGCGCCGGGGTTGGAGCCTTTGAAGGCCGAGGCTGTGAAGGCGGTGATTGCGGCCAAGGAAGCCGAGATCAAGGGCAAGGGGCGGATTTTGATCCGCAAATCCGGCACCGAGCCGTTGATCCGGGTGATGGCGGAATGTGAGGATGAGGCGATGCTGCGCTGCGTGGTGGATGAGATTGTGGGGGCGGTGCAAGCTGCGGTCTGAACATGGTCCCGAGTTGGGACCGTTTTCCGATGTAATGAAATCAATGGTTTATGATTGGATTTTCATAAGGCCTTAATCTTTTTAGCCTTTGCCCAGCCTGTGCCATCCTCGTGTTCCACGCCGCCCCAGACTTGATCCTGGGCCTCACTTCAAGCAGCCATGAGGCCCGGGATCAAGTCCGGGGCGGCGTGGCTCTGGCACTAAGGCGGCACGGTTCGCAAGCAAAAGGCCGGAGGTTTTTCCCCGGTCTTCTTTATTATCATATGGGTGTGATTAGGGGGTTGGCAACGGTATTTGGATTGCCTCCGGTGCAGGATTTCAGACCCGCCCAGTCAAAGCCAATCGTAAAGGCTTGGGCTGCGCTGACGCCAAGAAGGCACAGCTTGCATTAGCGGCTAGAATTACCCGGAGTGTAATTTCTCACTCGAAATGATCTGATAACTGGGGTTGGCTTTCCGCCCCGAAAGCTGAGCGGGGCGGAAAGCCAGTATTATCTTTAGTTCCGCGCTTTATCGACCATCTTGCCTTTGGAAATCCACGGCATCATGTCGCGCAGTTTTTTGCCCACCAGTTCGATCTGATGCTCGTCGTTGGAGCGGCGCGAGGCTTTGATGGTTGGCTGACCGACAGCGTTTTCCAGCATGAAGTCACGCACGAATTTGCCGGATTGGATGTCGGACAGAACCGCTTTCATGCGGGCCTTGGTCTCGTCGTAGGGCAGAATGCGCGGGCCGGAGACATACTGTCCGTATTCAGCGGTGTTGCTGATCGAGTAGTCCATGTTGGCGATGCCGCCTTCATAGATCAGATCGACGATCAGCTTCACTTCATGCAGGCATTCGAAATACGCCATTTCCGGCTCGTAGCCGGCTTCCACCAGCGTCTCAAAACCCATGCGGATCAGCTCAACCAAGCCACCGCAGAGCACGGCTTGTTCGCCGAACAGGTCGGTTTCGCATTCTTGACGGAAGTTGGTCTCGATGATTCCCGAGCGACCGCCACCTATCCCTGAGCAATACGACAGGCCGATTTCCATCGCCTTACCGGTTGCGTCGTTGTGCACGGCCACAAGGCAGGGCACGCCGCCGCCTTTGGTGTATTCGCCGCGCACGGTGTGGCCGGGGCCTTTGGGGGCCATCATGATGATGTCGACACCCTTTTTCGGCTCGATCAGGCCGAAATGGATGTTCAGACCGTGGGCGAAGGCAATCGCGGCCCCTTCACGGATGTTGTCGTGGACGTATTTTTTGTAGGTTTCGGCCTGCAATTCATCAGGCATGGTGAACATGATCAGGTCAGCCCAAGCGGCGGCTTCGGCAATGCCCATCACTTTCAGGCCCTCGGCTTCGGCTTTCTTGGCAGAGGCCGAGCCTTCGCGCAGCGCCACGACAAGGTTTTTCGCGCCCGAATCGCGCAGGTTCAGCGCATGGGCGTGACCTTGGCTGCCGTAGCCGAGGATGGCGACTTTTTTGTCTTTGATGATGTTCACATCGCAGTCACGGTCGTAATAAACGCGCATTTGGGCGCTCCTTCTTGGTTGATAGGTGCAGCATAGGGATTTTTGCGGAGTTTCCCGTGCATTGTTTGACTATTTTTGCGGTTTGGTGGATGGATCATGCGTCATATTACAGATTGGTGATGAGATCATGCAGCTTGACGAAGCCGACCGCAGGATTTTGCGCCATCATCTAAGCGAGCCTACGTTAACGCGCAGCGCATTGGCCGATCGGGCCGGGGTGACTCAGGCCACCTTGTCGCGGCGGTTGGAGCGGTTGACGCAGGCCGGGGTGATTGGGGTGGCGCAGGCGCGGATTGATTGGCGCAAGCTGGGCTATGAGGTGGAGGTCAGCTTGCGCTTCACGCTGGATAAAACCAATCCGCGGGCGTTTGACGAGTTTATCGCCGCTGCGCGTGAGGTGCCGGAGGTGGTGGCGATTGAGACATTCTTAGGCCGGGTGGACGTGCGGCTGAACGTGATCGCAACGGATATGGCGCAGTATCAGGCGGTGTATCGGCAGCGGATTCTGGCCTTGCCACATATTGCTGAGGTCGATGCGCTGATGTTGATTGCGACGATTAAGGATTCCGAGGGGTTGCCGCTGTGATGGATCTTGATGATCTCGACCGCGCGATTTTGCGCAGCCTGGCGTTGGATGCTGGGGTGTCGGCGGGGGAATTGGGGCGGCGGTTGGGGTTATCTCAGCCGGCGGCGTGGCGGCGGGTGAAGCGGCTGGAGGCGGCTGGGGTGATTGCGGGCGCGCGGGTGGATGCGGATCGCGCGGCTTTGGGCTTTGGCGTGACGGTGTTTTTGGGGGTGAAGCTGGCCACCAAGGGGAGGATTTCACTGGAGGATTTTGAGCGCGCGGTGATGGCGATTCCTGAGGTGCAGGTGGTGCAGCATGTGTTGGGGCTATTCGATTACCGCCTGCGGGTGGTGGCGCGGGACATTGCGGATTTTGAGCGGGTGTTGCGGCGGCGGATTATGACCTTGCCGGGGGTGGGGCAGGTCGAGGCGAATGTGTTGTTGACCGAGGAGCGCAGGCCGGGGCCATTGGGGTAACAGACTTTCAGGATTTTTCGAAAGCAGTCTTCTGCGAAAAGCACGACGGAGGTGTCGGTTTTCACGCGGCATTGACGGAAATTAGCGTTAGATTGCGGGCAAAGCTTTGCAAGGAGTGCTGCGATGAAACTGCCACATGCTTATGTTGATCCCGATGGTTTGGAAGAATTCTCGGTGGTGTTCACCGATCGGTCTTTGAACCACATGTCGGCGAAGTTTCAGGGCGTGATGCGTGAGGTCTCGGGGCTGCTGCGTGAGGTTTACAGCGGCGCGGCGGTGGCTTTGGTGCCGGGTGGTGGCACTTATGCGATGGAGTCGGTGGCGCGGCAGTTCGGGCAAGGCTCGGCTTTGATCATCCGCAATGGCTGGTTTTCCTATCGCTGGAGCCAGATTTTTGAGGTGGGCGGGTTTGCCGAGCCTGTGGTGGTGATGGCGCGGGCGAGCGGAAATGGCGCGCAGGCGGCCTTTGCGCCACCGCCGGTCGAGGAAGTTTGTGCGAAGATCCGCGAGACGAAGCCCGATGCGGTGTTTGCGCCGCATGTGGAGACCTCGTCGGGGATCATTCTGCCGGACGACTATATCGCGGCGGTGGCAGAGGCGGCGCATGAGGTGGGCGCGCTGATGGTGCTGGATTGCATCGCGTCGGGCTGCGTTTGGGTGGATATGGCTGCGACTGGCGTGGATGTGCTGATTTCCGCGCCGCAGAAGGGCTGGTCGGCCTCGCCTGCGGTGGGGATCGTGGTGATGAGCGCGCTTGCGGAAGCCCGGTTGACCGAGACCACGTCGAACAGTTTCGCGCTGGATTTGAAGAAATGGCGCAGCATCATGGCGGCTTATGAAGGCGGTGGGCATGCCTATCATGCCACGATGCCGACAGATGCGATCGTGGGGTTCAGAGACGCGATGTTGGAGACGAAGGCGATGGGGTTTGATGTCGCCAAGGCCGCGCAGTGGGAATTGGGGACGGCGGTGCGCGGGCTGCTGGCTGAAAAGGGTGTGGCGTCGGTGGCGGCGGCGGGGTTTCAGGCGCCGGGGGTTGTCGTGAGTTTCACCGAGGATCCGGCGGTGCAGAACGGCGCGAAGTTCCGCGCTTTGGGGATGCAGATTGCTGCCGGCGTGCCGTTGCAGGTGGGCGAGGGAGAGGCGTTTCGCACCTTCCGTCTGGGGCTGTTTGGCTTGGACAAGCTGGCGGATGTTGCGGCCACCGTGGCGCGGTTGCGGCGCGGGGTCGAGGCGGTTTTGTGAAGGGATGAGGTGATGGGGGGCTTGCGGCGGCGCGATTTTGTTCCCAGCTGGGAGTGAGTTGTGGTTAACTCAGGCTATTTGGGCGGATACATACTATATGTAGTGGTTACCTGCTTAAGCCCCCAGCCGAAGCTGAGCGTTGCGCCAGATTTCTGATCTGGACAAGCGAGTCCGCAGGCAAGGCGATTTTCGGACAGGCCGAAAATCGTGGTCTGGTGGGGCGGGTCTGCGGGGTCTGGGCCGTTGTTTTGGATACGGCGGCGGGAGTGCTCCGCACGGGAGTATTTCCAAAAGAGCAAATCTTGGGGTGGTTCTCGATTCGGCAGGCCGGGTGCTGCGGCCTGCCGGATGTGTGGAGCGCTTGGTCCGGGCCACGATTTTCGCGTTGAACATCGTGCTGCAGGCCGTCTTAGGTTTGCGAGCCGCCGACCGTGAGACCGCCGATCAGCAGGGTGGGTTGGCCGACGCCGACGGGCACCCATTGGCCGGCCTTGCCGCAGTTGCCAATGCCGGGGTCGAGTTTCAGATCGTTGCCGATGGCGCGGATTTGCTTAAGAGCGGTGGCGCCGTCGCCGATCAGGGTGGCCCCTTTCACCGCTTCGCCGATCACGCCGTTGCGGACGCGGTAGGCTTCGGTGCAACTGAACACGAATTTACCGTTGGTGATGTCAACTTGGCCGCCGCCGAAGCCGACCGCGTAGATGCCGTCTTTGAGCGACGCCACGATGCCTGCCGGATCGTCTTTGCCCGACAGCATATAGGTGTTGGTCATGCGGGGCATTGGGATATGGGCGTAGCTTTCGCGGCGACCGTTTCCGGTGGCGGCAACCCCCATCAGCCGGGCGTTTTGGCGATCTTGCATGAAGCCGACAAGACGACCGTCTTCGATCAGGGTGTTTTTCTGCGACGGCGTGCCTTCGTCATCGACCGAGATTGAGCCGCGACGGTTGGGGATGGTGCCATCGTCCAGCACCGTGACACCGGGAGCGGCGATCATTTGGCCCATCAGGCCTGCAAAAGCGCTGGTTTTCTTGCGGTTGAAATCGCCTTCCAACCCGTGGCCGATGGCTTCGTGCAGCAAAATACCCGGCCAGCCGGGGCCAAGCACCACATCCATCATGCCAGCAGGGGCGGGGACGGCGTCTAGGTTCACCAGCGCGATGCGCAGGGCTTCTTTCAGCATGGGTTGCCAGTGGCTTGGCTCCATCAGACCTGCAAGGCCATAGCGGCCACCGCCCCCCGTGCCGCCTTGTTCGCGTTTGCCATTGGCTTCGATGATCACCGAGACGTTCATCCGCGCCATCGGCCGCACGTCGGTATAGCGCAGACCTTCGGGGCGCAGGATTTCAACCTCTTGCAGGCCCGCGGCGATGGTGGCCGAGACTTGCACCACGCGGGGGTCAAGCGCGCGGGCATAGGCGTCAATCTCTTTCAGCAGGTCGATTTTCACCGCGAACACCGCGTCGGCCATCGGATCGGCGTCGCTGTACAGTTTGATGTTGGTGCGTTTGGGGGCATCGGCCAAGGTACCGCCGCCATCGCCTACGGCAAGGCGGGCGGTTTCACTTGCGCGTTTCAGCGCGGATTCGGAGATTTCGGTGGAATGGGCATAGCCTGCGACCTCACCGCGCACGGCGCGCAGCCCAAAACCTTCGGAGGCGTCGTAGCTGGCGGTCTTGATGCGGCCGTCATCCAGCACGATGGCTTCGGAACGGCGACGCTCAAAAAACAGCTCGCCGTCATCGGCACCAGCGGTGGCGGCGCGCAGGGTGGCGAGGGCGGTGGCTTCCTCTAAATGCGTTTCAAACGGGCGGAACGGGGCGTCAGTGGATGCGGTGGACATCAGGACAGGGCCTTTCGGGGCGCGATGTGGCCCGGTTGAAGAGAACTTAGGCGGCGGACCGGGGTATCACAAGGCGGGTTTGGGCGTTTCCTAGTGCGCAGTGCCACGATTGCCAGCGGTCTTGCGTGGGGTTTTTGCTTTGATCTTGATCAAGTGGTGCGGTTTTGCCGCAGCTTACTCTTGTCGGGAAGCGGGTAATATGGTTTCACGAACCAGAGATAACGGGATTCTGCCCCCTGTTTGGGCACGGTCAAAAAGGCGGCATGAAAGCTGCCCTTGGATACGGGAAATGAACATGCGTCTTAAGTCCACTTTCAACGCTGTTGCGGCTGCCAGCCTTGGTCTGCTTATGCAGCCTAGCTTCGCTTTGGCCCAGGCTTTGGAAACCGTGGGGGCTCCGGTACCATATGGCACCGAGCATCAGCCAGCGGCGACCAACATCGCCCGTGATCTGCAATGGCTGGATCATATGATCTTGGTCATCATTACGCTGATCGTGGCGTTTGTGACGGTGCTGCTGATTTACATCATGTTCCGGTTCAGCCGGAAGCGGAACCCGGTGCCTGCAACTTTCACCCACAATTCGCCGTTGGAAGTGGCATGGACGATCATTCCGATCCTGATTCTGGTGTTCATCGGCTCGTTTTCATTGCCAGCTCTGTTCGCCCAGCAGGAAATTCCGGTTGCGGACATCACCATCAAGGCGACGGGCAACCAGTGGTACTGGTCCTATGAATACCCGGATGTGAAGGTCGGTGAGACGGATACGCTGAAGTTTGACGCCTTCCGCATTGATGGCGCGATGAAGATTGACGATGAGGCGGCGGGCTGGGGTGATGATCAGCCGATGTCTACGGCGCAAGTGATGAGCGACGTCGCGGTGAAGAAGCTGGCGTATTACGGCTACAAGAAAGAAGATTTCCTGCTGGCCACCGACAACGCCGTGGTGATCCCGGTCGACAAAACCGTGGTGATACAGGTGACGGGCGCGGATGTGATCCACGCTTGGGCGATGCCCGCCTTTGGTGTGATGCAATCGGCGGTTCCCGGTCGTTTGGGCCAGTTGTGGTTCAAGGCTGACCGTGAGGGCATTTACTTTGGTCAGTGCACCACGCTGTGCGGCAAGGATCATGCCTATATGCCGATCACGGTGAAAGTGGTCAGCCAAGCGGCGTATGATGCGTGGATCGCGCAGGCGACGACCACGGGTAATATCCGGCTCGCGGCAAACTAAGATCCCAGTGACGGCACGGCGGGCCTCCGGTTTTGGGGGCCTGCGTTAGACCAGAAAGCCAGGACGTTATGACCGATATCCGGTCTTTTGAGGCCCCGAAAGAAGCGGGATTTGGCGATTTCGTGCAGCTGCTGAAGCCGCGCGTGATGTCGCTTGTGGTGTTCACTGCGATGGTGGGGCTGTTGGTGGCGCCCGTGCATTTGCATCCGGTGGTGGCGTTTACTGCGATTTTGTTCATCGCTTTGGGCGCGGGCGCGTCTGGGGCGCTGAATATGTGGTGGGATGCCGATATTGATGCGATCATGCGGCGCACCAAGGGGCGTCCGGTGCCTGCGGGTCTGGTGCAGCCGGGCGAGGCTTTGGCGATTGGGTTGGCGCTGTCAGGTATCTCGGTGGTGATGCTGGCGCTGGCCACGAATATCTTGGCGGGGGCGCTGCTGGCGTTCACGATTTTCTTCTATGCAGTGGTGTATTCGATGTGGCTGAAGCGCTCGACGCCGCAGAACATCGTGATTGGCGGGGCGGCTGGTGCGTTCCCTCCGATGATCGGTTGGGTGGCGGCGACGGGGTCTGTCTCGGTTGAGGCTGGTCTGATGTTCATGCTGATCTTCATGTGGACGCCGCCGCACTTCTGGGCATTGGCGCTGTTCATGAACGAGGATTATTCCAAGGCGGGCGTGCCGATGCTGACGGTGACGCATGGCAAGAAAGTCACGCGCAATCATGTGCTGGGCTATACTTTGGCGTTGATTCCGTTCGCGTTGGGCCTCGGCTTCACCTCAATCGGTGGGCCGGTCTATTTGGCGGTGTCGGTGTTGTTGAACGCAGAGTTTCTGCGCGGGGCGTATCGGATTTGGAAGCGGGATGAAGTGATGGCCGAGGCCGACAACTATAAGGTTGAGAAAGCGGTGTTCCGGTTCTCGCTGCTGTATCTGTTCCTGCATTTTGGAGCACTTTTGGTTGAGGCTGTGCTGCACAGCTCTGGCATGGGGGGCTGGTGATGGCGTTTCCGGCTCCTGAACATGAGATTCACCGCAGGCGATTTTCGCGCAATCTGGGCGTTGGGCTGACGTTGGTCTGCTTTGTCGCCTTGGTGTTCGCGCTGACCGTGGTGAAAGTGACCAATGGCGATCTGGGCCATGCCAATGACGCGCCGGGGATGCTGGGATCGACCGTGCCGATTGCGCCGGAATTGCCTGCGCCCGCGCCTGCGACTGGGGCGGTGAGCCCATGAGCAAGTCTGTCGCTGCACAAAAGAAAACCGCCGCCATGTTGGCTGGGGTCGCAGTGGTGATGCTGTCTTTGTCCTTCGCGGCGGTGCCGTTTTACAACTGGTTCTGCCGGGTGACGGGCTATGCGGGCACCACGTCGGTCGCGGCAACAGGTGCCGATGAAGTGCTAGAGCAAACCGTGAAAATCCGCTTTGACGCCTCTCTCGAAGCCGGGATGCCGTGGGAATTCCGCGCAGTGCAGCCCTCGATGACCATTCGGATCGGCGAGACCGGGCTTGCGTTCTATGAGGCCTATAACCCGACCGACAAAGCGGTAGGCGGGCAGGCCAGCTATAACGTCACGCCGGATCAGTCGGGCGGCTATTTCACCAAGATTGAGTGTTTTTGCTTCACCGAGCAGATTTTGCAACCCGGTGAACGGGTGCAGATGCCCGTCAGCTTTTACGTCGATCCGTCGATTGTGAAAGATCCGGAAGCCAGCCTGATCAAAGAGATCACGCTGTCTTACACCTTTCACGTTGCCGATATTCCGCAAAAGCAGGCTGCCAATACGGTTGCCCCCGCTCTTGCCGAGACGCCCGTCAAGCTTATAGAATAAAGACAAGAAAAACCGAGGGAACCCAAACATGGCCCACGCCAAGAACCACGACTATCATATCCTGCCGCCGTCGATCTGGCCATTTGCCGGTTCCCTTGGCTCGTTCATCATGCTGTTCGGCTTCGTGCTGTGGATGCATGGCTCTGGCCCGTGGATGGGGCTGATCGGCTTGGCGCTGGTGCTTTACGTCATGTATGCATGGTGGTCGGAAGTGGTGCATGAGGGCCAGACCGGCGATCACACCCCGGTGGTGCGGATCGGCCTGCGCTATGGCTTTATCCTGTTCATCATGTCGGAAGTGATGTTCTTTTCGGCGTGGTTCTGGACGTTCTTCAAACACGCGATGTATCCGATGGGGCCGATGAGCCCGCTGGTCGATGGTGTTTGGCCGCCCGAAGGCATCGTGATGTTCGACCCGTGGCATCTGCCGCTGATCAACACGCTGATTTTGCTGTGCTCGGGCTGTGCCGCGACTTGGGCGCACCATGCTTTGGTGCATGAGAACAACAACCGCGCGGCGATGAAGCAAGGCTTGATTCTGGCGGTGCTGCTGGGCGTGTTGTTCACGTTCTTTCAGGCCTATGAATATAGCCACGCGGCGTTTGGCTTTGCGGGCAATATCTATGGCGCGTCGTTCTTCATGGCGACCGGGTTTCATGGCTTCCATGTGGTGATCGGCACGATCTTTTTGACGGTCTGCCTGATCCGTACCTACAAGGGCCATTTCACGCAGGAACAGCATGTCGGCTTTGAAGCTGCGGCTTGGTACTGGCACTTCGTCGATGTGGTCTGGTTGTTCCTGTTCGCCTCTATCTATATCTGGGGCAGCGCTTAATTTAACGGCAATAAGATCAGCGCGCGGGCCCGATGTGGCCCGCGCTTTGTGTTTCAGGGTTTGGGCATGAAATTCCGTCTGATATCGGCGCTGCTGCTGGGTTTGGCTGGCGTGGGGTTTTTGTGCAGCCTTGGCCTTTGGCAGGTGTCGCGCATGTATGAAAAGCGCGCGCAACTGGATGAGATGACGGCGGGGATTTCTGAACCTGCGGTGGTGGTGCCGGCGGTGTTGGACCCTGAGCGCGACCGCTATCGCCCGGTTGTGGCGGCGGGGCGGTTTACGGGCGAGACATTGTATGTGCTGTCCGGCCAGCCGATGGTGGGGGCGGGCGTGCAGGTGATCTCGGTTTTGCAGATGGCAGATGGGCGACGCTTGCTGGTGGATCGCGGGTTTTTGCCGGATGAGGAAAAGCATAAAAAACTGCATGTCACGGATTTGACCGTGCAGGGCAATCTGATGTGGCCGCGTGATTCCAATCAATACACCCCGCCGCCCGATGCCAAGACCGGGATGTGGTTTGCGCGTGATGCGGTGGCGATGGCGGCGGTTTTGCACACAGAGCCGACATTTATTGTCGCGCGTTTGCCAACCGGTGACGGGATCGAGGCGATGCCGGTGGATACTTCGTCTATTCCCAATGACCATTGGGGTTATGCCATTACTTGGTTTTCGCTGGCCTTGGTGTGGGCGGTGATGACGGCAGGGCTGGTGTGGCGCATCCGGCGGCAGGTTTAGGGGAAGACGATGCGGTATATTTCGACGCGGGGACAGGCCCCGGTTTTGACGTTTAGCGAAGCGATGATGACCGGGCTGGCGCGCGATGGCGGGCTTTATGTGCCGGAAGTGGTGCCGGCTTTGTCCAAGGCCGAAATCGCGGCGATGGCGGGCCAATCCTATGAAGAGATCGCGTTCCGGGTGATGCGGCCCTATCTTGGTTCGACCTTTACCGATGCCGAATTCAAGGGGTTGATTGCCAAGGCTTACGCGGGTTTTGGCCACGCCGCGCGCGCGCCTTTGGTGCAATTGGGGCCGAACCATTTCCTGCTAGAGCTGTTTCACGGCCCGACCTTGGCGTTCAAAGACTTCGCCATGCAGTTGATCGGGCAGATGATGCAGGCGGCATTGGCGAAGACGGGCGAGCGGGTCACCATTGTCGGGGCGACGAGCGGCGATACTGGATCGGCGGCGATGGAGGCGTTTCGGGGTCTGGCCAATGTCGATCTGTTTATCCTGTATCCGCATGGCCGGGTGTCGGATGTGCAACGCCGTCAGATGACCACGCCGTCTGAGGCCAACGTTTATGCTTTGGCGATGGATGGCGATTTTGACGATTGCCAAGCCCGCGTGAAGGATATGTTCAACGATTTCGCCTTCCGCGATGGCGTGCGGTTGGCGGGGGTGAACTCGATCAACTGGGCGCGGGTGTTGGCGCAGGTGGTGTATTATTTCTACGCGGCGGTGGCTTTGGGCGCGCCCGAGCGCAGCGTGAGTTTCACCGTGCCGACGGGCAACTTTGGCGACATTTTCGCGGGCTATATTGCGCGGAAAATGGGGTTACCGATTGAGCAACTGGTGATCGCAACCAATCAGAATGACATTCTGGATCGGGCAATGAAGACCGGAGATTATGTGCAGAACGGGGTGACGCCGACGATTTCGCCTTCGATGGATATTCAGGTCAGCTCGAACTTTGAGCGGGCGTTGTTTGACGCCTACGGGCGCGATGGGACGGCGGTTTCGGTGCTGATGGACGAATTGAAGGCGGGCGGTTTCCACATCAGCCAAGGCGCGATGGGGATGCTGCGTGAGACGTTTGCTTCGGGGCGGTGTTCGGAAGCCGAAACCACGGCGACTATGCAGCGGATCTTTGCGGAAACGGGCGAGATTTTGTGCCCGCATTCGGCGGTGGGCGTCAAGGTGGCCGAGGAACATTTGGGCGATGCGCCGATGATCACCCTTGCCACAGCACATCCGGCGAAGTTTCCCGATGCCGTGGAAGCTGCGATGGGAACCCGTCCGGCATTGCCGCCACGCATGGCGGACTTGTTCGCGCGCCCGGAACGTGTCACGCGTGTGCCGAATGATCTGGGCGCTTTGCAGACCCTGATCCGCGAAAGGATTGCCCGTTGAGCTACGCATCTGCCGGACTGCGCCTGACCACTTTACCGAACGGCTTCCGCATCGTCACCGAACATATGCCGGGGCTGCTGTCTGCCAGCGCTGGCATCTGGGTGATGGCGGGCGGGCGGCACGAGAAGCCCGCACAGAACGGCATTGCGCATTTTCTGGAACATATGGCGTTCAAGGGCACCAAGCGGCGCACCAGTTTACAAATTGCCGAGGAAATTGAGGATGTTGGCGGTTACATCAACGCCTATACCTCACGCGAGATGACGGCTTATTATGCGCGGGTGTTGCAGGCTGATGTTGGCCTCGCGTTGGATGTGATCGGTGATATTGTGCTGAACCCGGCCTTTGACAAGAAGGAAATAGAGGTAGAGCGGCATGTGATCTTGCAGGAAATCGGGCAGGCGTTGGATACGCCCGACGATATCGTGTTCGATTGGCTGCAAGAGGCGTCTTATCCCGATCAGGCGTTTGGCCGCACGATTCTGGGGCCAGAGGAGCGGGTTTCTTCGTTCGGCCGCAAGGATTTGCAGGGTTTTGTCGCCGAGCATTACGGGCCGGGGCAGATGATTTTGGCCGCCGCGGGCGCGGTCGATCACGATGCGATTGTGAAGCAAGCCGAGGCGATGTTTGGCAGCATGAAGGCCAAACCCGCAACCACGTTCCAAGCGGCGACCTTCAAAGGCTCGGAACGCCGCGAAGTGAAAGATCTGGAGCAGGTGCATTTCGCCATGGCGTTTGACGCGCCGGGCTATCGGCACCCGGATGTTTATACGGCGCAGGTCTATGCGATGACGATGGGCGGCGGGATGTCCTCGCGGCTTTTCCAGAAAGTGCGCGAAGAACGCGGGCTGTGCTATTCAATCTTCGCGCAGTCTGGCGCTTATGAGGATGCAGGGCAGATCACGCTTTATGCCGGGACTTCAGCGGAAGAAATCGACCAGTTGACCCAGATCACCGTGGATGAGCTGAAGCGCGCGGCGGATGATATGTCCGAGGCCGAAGTGGCCCGCGCCCGGACGCAGATCAAGGCCGGGATGTTGATGGGGCTGGAAAGCCCGTCGTCTCGTGCCGAGCGCATCGCGCGGCTGCTGGCGATTTATGACCGGGTGCCGGGGGTCGATGAGGCGGTGGCGCGGATTGATGCGGTGACGGTGGCGGATGTGCGGCGCTATGCGGGAGAACTGTCAGAGGCGGACTCGGCTTTGGCTTTGTATGGTCCGGTTGCGGATGCCCCCTCGCTGGACGATATTCGCAAGCGTTTGGCGGCGTAATGTTATCCTTCCGCCGTAGGCCCACGGTTGAAACCGAGCGGATGACTTTGCGGTTGCCTGCGCACAGCGATTACAGAGCTTGGGCAGGTTTGCGCGAGGCTTCCGTGGCGCATCTTACCCCGTGGGAGCCAGTTTGGGCGCATGATCATTTGTCGCGCAAAGCGTTTACCAACCGGGTGTATTGGGCGGGGCGGGCCGAGGCCACGGGCACGGCGCTGCCGATGCTGATGTTTCGGCGCGAGGATCGGCAGTTGTTGGGCGCGGTGACGCTGGACAATATCCGGCGTGGCCCGGTGCAGGCGGGCACGATGGGCTATTGGATTGGCGCGCCCTTCGCGCGGCGGGGCTATATGAAGGAAGCGGTGCAGGCTTTGGTGCATTTTTCCTTCGCTCAGCTTGACCTAAGCCGGATTGAAAGCGCCTGTTTGCCGGAAAACATCGCTTCGCGTGGGGTTTTGGAGAAATCCGGCTTTAAATATGAGGGCGTGGCCCAATCTTATTTGCAAATCAACGGGCGCTGGCGGAACCATGTGTTATACGCCAACTTACGGAACGACCGACGTGGTCGCACGGACGTGGGCTAATCCTACGCCGGAGCGGGCGGGGTCTTGTCTGGAGAGCCCAATGAGTGAAGTCAAAGTCCTGTTGTTGCGCGGCGTGAACGTGTCGGGCGCCAATCGCCTGCCAATGCCGGAGTTCCGGCAAATGCTGCTGGAACAAGGGCTTCAGCAAATCCACACCCATCTGCAAAGTGGCAATGCGGTGTATCTTGATCCGGGCGTCGCCGGGGTTGAGACGAAAATTACCACCGCGATGAAAGAGCGTTTCGGCTTTGCGCCGCCGATGTTCGTGATGACGCTGAAAGAATACGATGCGATTTTGGCGGCGAACCCGTTCAAAAAACAGGGCGAGGCTGATGGCACTGGTGTGCATATCTATTTCCTCGCCAGCCCCGCGGCGGCCACGGCGGTGCAGGCTTTGTCGGTTCATGCGGCGAATGGCGAGCAGATCTTGTTTTCTGACAAGGCGGTTTATCTGTTAGCTCCGAACGGAATCGGGCGATCTGTGTTGGCGACCAAACTGGAGGCGGGTTTGAGCATGGTGAAGACCGCGCGCAACCAAACTTCGGCCACGGCGATTGCGGCTTTGGCGCGCACAATCACCGTCTGAACCGCGGCTTGAAGCCTTGAGTGAGATGTGACGATGCTGAACCCTGCCGATCCTGCGTTTGTTGAAATGCTGCGCGGGCTGCTGCCCGACGGTGCTTTGCACGTGCCCGAGCCGCGTTATCTGGAAGAACCGCGTGGCCGTTGGCAGGGTTTGGCGGCGGTGGTGGCGCTGCCCCGGACCTTGGCCGAGGTGTCGGTTGTGGTGCGGGCTTGTGCGCAGGCGCGGGTCGGTATCGTGCCTTGGGGCGGTGGCACTGGGCTTGTCGGCGGGCAGTTGCTGACCGAAGGCCCGCTGCCGGTGGTGCTGTCGCTGGAGCGGATGGCGGCGTTGCGCGGCAGCTATCCTGACGAAAACGTGTTGGTGGTCGAGGCTGGGATGATCCTTGCCGATGTCCAGCGCCATGCGTCAAGCATGGGCCGGGTGTTTCCGCTGGCTTTGGCGTCGGAAGGCACCTGCCGGATTGGTGGCAATCTATCGACCAATGCCGGGGGGCTGAACGTGCTGCGGTATGGCAATGCGCGGGATTTGTGCTTGGGCGTTGAGGCGGTTTTGCCGGATGGCAGCGTTTTCAATGGTTTGAAGCGGCTGCGCAAGGACAACACCGGCTATGATCTGCGGCACCTGCTGATCGGGGCCGAGGGCACTTTGGGCGTGATCACCGCCGCCAGCCTGCGGTTGTTCCCGCAGCCTGCGGTGGTGGGAACGGCTTTGCTTGCGGTGGAAAGCCCGGCGGCTGCGTTAAAATTGCTGTCGCTGGCGCAAGAGCGGCTGTCGGGGCTGGTGAGCGCGTTTGAGTTGATCGGGCGGATGGGGTTGGAATTTCTGGCCGAGCGTATCCCCGAGGTGAAGCTGCCCTTGGGGATGCCAGAGTGGATGGTGCTGATTGAAATTGGCCTGCCTGCGGGCTTTGGCGTGGCCGAAGATCACTTGGGCGGGTTGTTTGAGGCGGGGCTAGAGGCGGGTTTGGTGTCTGATGGCGTCATTGCAACCTCGGAAGCGCAGCGGGCGGGGCTGTGGCGGATTCGTGAGGCGATCCCGGAAGCCAACCGGATGATCGGCGCGGTCAGCAGCCATGATATTTCAGTACCGCTGGGGCTGGTGGCAGAGTTTATCGCGAAAGCGGGGCCTCGGCTGGCGGCGATGGGCGATTTTCGGGTGAACTGTTTTGGCCATTTGGGCGATGGGAATTTACATTACAACGTGTTCCCGGCGTTGGGGCGCAATCGGAAAGACTATGAACATCAACGTGATGCGGTGAAAATCTGCGTGCATGATCTGGTCGATGAATTGGGCGGATCAATGTCGGCAGAGCATGGTTTGGGGCGGCTGAAGGTGGAGGATCTGGAACGTTACGGCGATCCGGGTAAGCTGGCCGCGATGCGGGCGATCAAGGCAGCGCTGGATCCTTTTGGCATTATGAATCCGGGTGCTGTGCTGCGCGCATAGGCGGCGATTGGTTGATCTGCTGGCTGATCGCGGAACGGAGCGCATTTTTGGCGGTTTGAGCGTTACCATCCCGAAACAGGATGGCGAATCATGAGCTACGTTCAAGGATTTCTCGTCGCGGTGCCAAAAGCCAAAAAGCAGGCCTACATTCAATCTGCGCAGGCAGCGGTCCCGATCTTTCAGGAATACGGCGCGCTGCGGGTTGTCGAGACGTGGAGCGAAACGATTACCGATGGCAAAGTCACCGACTTCAAAATGGCGGTGAAGGCCACGCCGGATGAAGCCGTGGTGTTTTCCTGGATCGAATGGCCGGATCAGCAGACCTACGAGGCGGCGCATGCCAGAATGCAAACCGACGCGCGTTGGCAAAACATGCCCGAGATGCCGTTTGACGGCAAGCGCATGGTCTGGGGCGGGTTTGAGCCGATCTTTGATACGCAGAGCGAGCCATGGGCTGGGGCGGGCTTTTCAAGTTCAACCTGACGTCGGGACATAGGGCGGGACATTTGGCGATCAGAAACGCCCTGCCGGAAAACCGACAGGGCGCTGGGGTTGGGTGGGTCACGTGTTGCAAGCAGCGTCACCCTAAGGCTGGGTTGGCCTTAGTAAGTTTGGTGTAGGATGATTCGGTAAACAGGCCGTTAATGTTGATGCGAATTGGCGTTTGGGCTGATGAAACGCGCCTGAACCCTGAGGCCCCGGCTTAGGGCCGAGGCGGCGTGGGCTGCGGGCCTAATGACCTTCAAAGGCGCAGAGGGCGTGGACTTCCATACCCATGCTAACCAGTTTTTCACGCCCACCCAAGTCGGGCAGATCCACCACAAAGGCGCAGCCGATCACCTGTGCGCCAAGACGCTCGATCAGTTTGATGCCAGCCTCGGCCGTGCCCCCGGTTGCCAGCAGATCATCGACCAGCAGGATTTTCTCACCGGGTTGCATGGCGTCTTCGTGGACCTCGACCACCGCCTCGCCATATTCCAGCGTATAGGCTTGGGAAATGGTCTGCCCCGGCAGTTTGCCCTTTTTGCGGATCGGCACAAAGCCCGTGGAAAGCTGGTGCGCGACCGCTCCGCCAAGGATGAAACCGCGCGCTTCCAACCCGACCACCTTGTCAATCCGCATCCCGGCATAGGGGGCGAGCAGTTGATCCACGCACATGCGAAACCCGCGCGGATCGGCGAACAAAGTGGTGACATCGCGGAACAGGATGCCTTCATGCGGGAAATCAATGATGGTGCGGATGTAGTCTTTAACGGTTTTTGCCATCGCTATCCCCTTAGAATTGCGGCTTGTTTACCATCAGCCAGAACACCGCGACAAGGGCTGCGAAAGCGGGCCAGCCCAAGGCGAGCCAACTGCGGCAGAGTTTTTGAGCCTGCGGTGGCAGACGTGCACGATTGGCGACAGCCTGCGCCGCAAGGTCACGGATTTTGCGGCGCAGTTTCTTCAGAGGTGGGCTTGGGTGCCCGGTTGGCGAGCGGCATAGGCGGTGAGGGCTTCGAAACGGCCCGCGGTTCCAGTCAGCGGGCCTGCGGCGTTGATGCCATGGGTGTCTGGGTCGCCGTGCGCCTGCCAGAAGGCGGGGGTATGGGTGGCGCGGTTGGTGAAATCGGCTTGCGGGGGGGCAAAGCCGATGCGTTTCAGGCGGGCGGGGTTGCGGGCTTGGGCGATGACTTGCACGCCGGCGCGGCGCAGGTGGAAGGCGATGTGGCGACCGATGAACCCATCGGCCCCCAGCAGCAGCACCTTATTTCAACACGCGGCCTGCGATGGCGTCGAGTTTGGCCAGCAGGTCTGGGTCGCGTTTGTCGGGAGCGGTCATCAATGCGTGAGTGAGGGCGTGGTCGCAGCCATGCGGGCAGGTCGGGTGATTTGGCAGCAGGGCGGGCAGATTGGTGACAAGATTGCGGGCGGAGTTCGCGTTGGCGGTGAGGGTTTGAATCACCTGTGCGACGTCCACGGCGCCGTGGTCTTGGTGCCAGCAATCGAAATCGGTGATCATGGCGAGCGAGGCGTAGCAAAGCTCGGCCTCACGCGCGAGTTTGGCTTCGGGCATGCCGGTCATGCCGATCACATCAGCGCCCCAGCTGCGGTAGAGGCGGGATTCCGCGAGGGTGGAGAATTGCGGGCCTTCCATCGCAAGGTAGGTGGCGGTGGCGTGGGTTTTGATGCCCGCCTGTTGCGCGGCGTGCAGGCAGGCAGCGCCGAGGCGGGGGCAGGTGGGGTGGGCGAGGCTGACATGGGCAACGCAGCCCTCGCCGAAAAAGGATTTCTCGCGGGCGAAGGTGCGGTCGATGTATTGGTCGACCAGTACGAAATCGCCTGGCGCGTAATCGGGGCGCAGCGATCCTACGGCGGAGACGGCGATGATGTCGGTGCAGCCGAGGCGTTTCAGCGCGTCGATATTGGCGCGGTAAGGCACGGATGTGGGGGAGTGGACGTGGCCGCGGCCGTGGCGGGGCAGAAAGGCCATCGGGGTGCCGTTCAGCCGGCCCAGCAGGATTTCATCCGAGGGCTTGCCCCAAGGCGTGCTGACTTTGACCCAGCTTGCGCCCTCTAGCCCGTCAATCTGATAGACGCCGGAGCCGCCGATTACGCCGATCATGGGGGGCATTTGGAGGTCCTTGGGCTGGGGGTTGGGGGCAGTTTAGGCGGGGATTGGGGGGAGGGGAAGGGGGTGTTTGGGGAAGGTCCCAACTTGGGGCCATTGTTTTCATGGGGGAATTTTAGGGAGGTGAGGGGTATGGTTAATCGGGGGTTAAGATTGGGAAGCGGGCAAAAGGGTGCACCCGGTTGCAAGCGGTACGGGCGCAAGGCAATGTGGGGATACAGGGTTTCGGAGTACGGGCTGGATGGATCGGTTGTTGGCGTTGTTGAGACGGGCGTTTGCGCCTGTGCCGGAGGCGGCGGCGTTTTTGGTGGATTGGCCTGCTGTGGGTGAACGACGCGAGACTGTGGCGGGGGCTTTGCCGGTTTGCGACTGGATGCCGGAGTTGCAGGCAGGGGCGGGCCCGGTTGATACGGCGGCGGTGGTGGCAGAGTTGCAGCGGGTGGCTGCGAATTTGGCATGGCGGCAGACCTATGGCGCGGGCGATTTTGGGGCGGATTTTTTGCGCGGCTATGGTTGGAGCGAGTTTATCGGGCTGCGCGGACCCGTGCCGAGTGCGCGGTTGGCTTGCGGCGTGCTGTTGTTGGCCCCGGGCATAAGCTATCCATCGCACGCCCATGCGGCAGAGGAGGTTTATCTGCCAATTTCTGGTGTGGCCGAATGGCAAAAGGGCGCGGGCGATTATGCCGCCGTACCTGTGGGGCAGGCGATCCATCATCCAAGCTGGACGCCGCATGCGATGCGGACGGGGGATCAGCCGCTGGCGGCGCTGTATTTGTGGCGCGGTGGGGATTTGGCGGCGAAATCGGTTATTTTGTAGGGACGTTGGGGAGCGCTCCGCGCGGGAGTATTTGAGAAAGAGCAATTTGGAGCGCTGGGTGTCTGGCGGGCATGTTCACGCCTGACATTACGCGCCTGAAATGTGCTGTCAGCGCGTAAGGCCTAGGAGGGAGGTTTGAGCCAAGAGCTTTAAACACGTCAGCCTGTGTCGCTTACTTTGATTTGCAAGGTCACGGTCATTTAGGCCGGACCATCCGTTTAAGGCGGAGAATTTCTGAAAAAACGCGAACACCACGGGCGGAGTTGCGGGGTCGGCGTATCCGGCCAAAAAGGCAGCGGCGGCGGTTTGAAGGCTGTCAAACGCCGTGGCGCTACTGGGCCATTTTATCGCAAAATCGAACAGGAACGAGATGACGTCCCGCAGCGCGTCATCTTCTTTTTTGTTTTCAAAATCTATGCCATAGACCGCGCCTTTGCGGCCAAACAGCAGGTTGCCGAGATGAAAGTCTTTGTGCGTCACGCAGCGTGTACTCGGCAATCCTTGGGCTGCGGCAGCGCGTTGCTCAAGCTGGTGAAACTCCATCATGAAGGCGTCGTGGTCAGGAATAACGATCAGTTTTTCGTCGTGGCGTTGGAGTTTTTTCAGCAACCAATTCATGTGCGGCTTGGCGTCAAATGCGGCAGGGTGCATCGTTGGCTGTTGAAAGCTGGATATCCAGCGGCCTGCGTTTTGCAGATGGGTGTTGGCCTCGGCGAGATTGGAAAACTGCAGCAGCAGGTGTTGCAGCGAGTCACCTTTCACATGCTGCATGATCAGGGCGCAGTCTTTTTCCACAAAAGCGAGGGCTTGCGGTGTGGTTAAAAGCGGGTCTTTCATCGCGGCATGGGTCGATTTGAGGCGTTGATATTGGTTCAGGATTTTGGCACGACCTGCCGCGTCTGGTGTGCTGAGTTTGCAGACGAATGTGGAGTTCTTGCCGCGAGTTTTGCAGCGAAACACCCATGTGCCATAAAGCTTTGTCGGATCTTTGAGCGAGGCCAGCGCGAATTCTTCGTCTGGCAGAAATGCGTGCAACGCCCGTCGTGCAGCTTTTACGCTATAGTCTGCATCGAGCATAATTGCCAAATTCCAACGGGTTATCGGGTGGTTTGTGGAGTGTCTCGCTGAAACTTGGGCGAATTGTGTTGGGCAGGCAAGCGGTATTCGGGCGGATGGGGGCGGTGGGGTGGAACTTCACACTCCGAAAATTGCGGGCGTGGCGGCGTGAAGCCCACCCTACTTGCGGCACCGGGGCTTGGCGGGTAAACGTCAGCCAATCAATTTGCGGAGAGACCCCATGTCCATCGACATCGACACCGCGCGCAAGGTGGCTAAGCTGGCGCGTATCCGGGTGGAGGAAGCGGCTTTGCCGAAACTGGCAGAGCAGTTGTCTGGAATCCTTGGGTTTATGGAGCAGCTGAATGAGGTCGATGTGACGGGCATCGAGCCGATGGTGTCGGTGACGCCAATGCGTTTGGTGCGCCGGGCGGATGTGGTCACGGATGGCAATCAGCAACGGGCGGTTCTGGCCAATGCGCCGGATGCGCGGGAAGGGTTTTTTGCAGTGCCGAAGGTGGTGGAATGAACGCGAACACTTGGACCATTGCGGCGGCGCGGGATGCGTTGCGCAAGGGGGAGATTTCGGCGGTTGATCTGACGATGTCTTGTTTGACGGCGATCGACGCGGGCGATGCGCTGAACGCCTTTGTGCACAAGACGCCGGAGCTGGCTTTGGCGCAGGCGCGGGCGGCTGATCTGCGGATTGCGGGCGGCGATGCGCCGGATATGTGCGGGATTCCTGTGGGGATCAAGGATGTGTTCTGCACCAAGGGCGTGCCTTCGCAAGCGGCGTCGCACATCCTGAAGGGGTTTGTGCCGGAGTATGAATCCACCGTGACCGCGAAGTTGTTTGGCGCAGGCGCAGTGATGCTCGGCAAGCTGAACATGGACGAATTCGCCATGGGTTCGTCGACCGAGAGCAGTTGCTATGGCCCTGCGGTGAACCCGTGGAAGGTCGATGATGTGCTGCGCACGCCGGGAGGGTCTTCGGGCGGCTCGGCTGCGGCGGTGGCGGCGGATTTGTGTCTGGCTGCGACCGGCACGGATACCGGCGGATCGATCCGGCAACCTGCGGCGTTTACCGGGACGGTGGGGATCAAGCCAACCTATGGCCGGGTCAGCCGCTGGGGGATCATCGCCTATGCCTCGTCTCTGGACCAAGCCGGGCCGATGACGAAATCGGTGCGCGATGCGGCGATTTTCTTGGCCGCGATGGCGGGCCATGACCCAAAAGATTCAACCAGCGCCAATATGGCGGTGCCGGATTTTGAAGCTGCCCTGACTGGGGATATTCGCGGCAAGAAGATCGGCATTCCGCGCGAGTATCGGATTGAGGGCATCCCTGCCGAGATTGATGCGTTGTGGACGCAGGGGCGCGAGATGCTGCGCGATGCGGGGGCCGAGATTGTCGATATCTCGTTGCCGCATGCGAAATATGCTTTGCCTGCGTATTATGTGATTGCGCCCGCAGAGGCATCGAGCAACCTCGCGCGCTATGATGGGGTGCGCTACGGCCATCGCGCCAGCTTGGCGGCTGGCGATGGCATCACCGAGATGTACGAAAAGACCCGGGCGGAAGGCTTTGGGCCAGAGACGCAGCGGCGGATCATGGTTGGCACCTATGTGCTGTCGGCGGGGTTCTATGACGCCTATTACAACCGGGCGCGCAAGGTGCGCGCACTGATCAAGCGCGACTTTGAGCAGGCGTTTGCGGCGGGGATTGAGGCGATCTTGGCACCCGCCACGCCGACCTCGGCCTTTGGGCTGGGCGAGATGGATCAGGCGACCCCGGTGGAGGTGTATCTGAACGATGTGTTCACCGTGACGGCAAACTTGGCGGGATTGCCGGGGGTGGCGGTGCCCATGGGGCTTGATGGCAAAGGCCTGCCGATCGGGCTGCAACTGCTGGGGCGGCCCTGGGATGAGGCTGGATTGCTCAATCACGCTTATGTTTTGGAGCGCGCGGCGGGCTTTGTGGCCAAGCCAGATAAATGGTGGTAAGCGCCAATATCAGAATAAACCGCCGAGGCAGAGACGATGCGTAGCGCAGTGATGATTTTGGCCGCTCTTGGGCTGGCTGGGTGTGGAACCGCTGTCCCCGATTCGGGTGCGGGCGTGGGGTTTCAGGATTATAATGCTTATACCGCGCCTGCGCCGGTGGCTGCGGCACCAAGTTCTGGCTTCACCCCGAGTGCTGGCTTCACACCGGGCGGGGCGCTGGCGGCGATTGACAAGGCCGAGGGCAAGACGACCGATACCGCGCTGACGCCGACCAATGTGCCGCTCAGCGCGCAGGCGGCCAGTTCGCCCTATGCCGCACCTGCCGCGCAGCCTTACGGGCAAACGCAGGGCGCGGTGATTGGCGGCGCGGATCGCCCGCGCGGCAACGCGCCTGCGGGGATTGCGGAAACCACCTCGGAGATGGCGAACATTCCCGGCTCGGCGGCCAATACGGGGGTCTCGGATGAACAGGATTTCCAAGCGGTAAGCGCGCGCGAAACCATCCAAAGCGACAAAGCCCGGATCGAGCGCAACCGCGCGCAGTACCAGGTCGATCAACCGACGGCTTTGCCGCAGCGCTCTGGCAGCGACGCGCCGAATATCGTGCAGTTTGCGATTTCGACCAACCACCCCAAGGGCACGCAGATGTACAAGCGTGGTGGCTTACGGTTGACCAGCTACAATGCGGCCTGCGGCAAGTTCCCCTCGCCGGACCTTGCGCAAGAGGCGTTTCTGGCGGCGGGCGGACCGGATCGCGACCGCAAGGGGCTTGACCCGGATGGTGACGGCTATGCCTGCGCTTGGGATCCGACGCCGTTCCGGGCTGCCGTTCAGAATTGAGTGTGCGTGCAGACACGCCGCCTTGGCCCTCGCCCAACTATGGTGATCGGCGGGGCGGCGTTTTGCCGTCGCTTATCGTCCTCCATTACACCGCTATGGCGTCTTGTGCTGAAGCGCGGGCGCGGCTGTGCGATCCGGCGTTTGAAGTTTCAGCGCATTGGTTGATCTCGGAAACCGGAATGGCTGAGGCGCTGGTGCCAGAGGCGTCGCGTGCGTGGCACGCAGGCGCGGGCGCATGGGCTGGTGTGACGGATGTGAATTCGGCCTCGATCGGGATCGAATTGGCGAACACCGGGCGGCAGCCATTTGCCGAGCCGCAGATGGCGGCGTTGGAGGTCTTGCTGGCGGGCATCCTGCAGCGCTGGGGCATTCCGGCGCACCGGGTGATTGCGCATTCGGATATGGCCCCCAGCCGCAAGCGCGATCCCGGCGCAAAGTTTGATTGGCGCAGGTTGGCCGTGCAGGGGCTGTCGGTGTGGCCTGAGGCTGGCGAGGCTGATGTTGCGGCCTTCCTGCCCGCGCTAAGCCAGTTCGGCTATCCAAAGGCAACTGAGGCTGATCTGCTTGCAGGCTTTCGCTTGCGGTTTCGACCGATGGCGCGCGGGCCGCTCGACCGTGTGGATGCGGGCCTTGCTTTCGATCTGGCGGCACGCTTCCCGGTTGACGCCGCGGGCAGGTCCGCGTAAGCCGCCCCTCGCGCGGATGGCTGGATGACCGCGGGGTGCAAACCCCGAGGAAAGTCCGGACTCCATGAAGGAAGGGTGCCGGGTAACGCCCGGCGGGGGTAACCCCAGGGAAAGCGCCACAGAGAAAAGACTGCCATGGTGCCGGGTTCGCCCGGTGGGTCCATGGTGATGGTGAAACGGTGGGGTAAGAGCCCACCACGGTCTTGGTAACAAGAACGGTATGGCAAGCCCCACCCGGAGCAATGCCGAATAGGGGCCTCGCGTGGTAAGGTCCGCGACTGGGATCGGTGCAAGCCGAAACCGACAGCGGAGACCACCACAGGGACCTTTCAGCCCAGAGGCCCGGGTTGGCAGCTTGACTGCCCGTGGTAACACGGGTGGCAGAGGAATGGTCATCCATGGGGCCCCGCCGCAAGGTAGGGCCCTGGGACAAAATCCGGCTTATAGGCCATCCGCGCAACCTGATCTGTGCCTCGCAGATCTGCCTCCAACACTGCCCCCTACCGCCAAAAGCTTGCAGCCGCTTTGAGTTGCTCTTTTGGAAATACTCAAATTCTTAGGCGCGCGGCAAATCCTTCGCTTGAAATCGAACGGAACTGCCGGCTCAAGCACCCACCGCGCGTAAGCGCTGATAGACTTGCGCGGCACGCGCGCAATTAGATCACCGCTAGATCGCCGAACTTGTGGTTTGGCTGTTGACTCTGCCCCGTTGATCCGTAAAAGGCAGGCTTCAAGAGATTTCGCGGGGCAACGGTGTTGCCTTGATGCAGGAGAGACGACTATGGCCAAACCGGCGACGATCAAGATCCGTCTGAACTCGACGGCTGGCACCGGGCACTTCTATGTGACCAAGAAGAATGCTCGGACCATGACCGAGAAAATGACGGTCAACAAGTATGACCCCGTCAAACGTCAGCACGTTGAATACAAAGAAGGCAAGATCAAGTAAGATCTTGCGCTTCGTTGTGCGGAAGTGCCGCGCCCTTTGGGCGCGGTTTTTCGTTATGCGTGGTGTGGGTTCCACGCGTTAAGCGGACTGTGCTGGGCAAGTGGTGAAGGTGCGATGGAACGTAACCATTGTGAAGAACATGATGTCGCGCGGGTCGGCTGGCTGCGCGCGGCGGTGCGGGGGGCGAATGACGGCATCATCTCGACCGCCTCGCTGATCATGGGGGTGGCGGCGGCCTCTGGTCGGGCCGAGGTGCTGGTGGCAGGGATGGCGGGATTGGTCGCCGGAGCGCTGTCGATGGCGGCGGGGGCTTCGGCGGCAAGTTTCGCGGTGGGGGCGGCTTTGCCGATGGCAACGGCGGCACTGGTGCCAGAAGCCGGGATCAGCCTGTGGGTGACGGTGTTGTCGCTGATTTTTCTTGCTGTGCTGGGCGCGATTGGCGCCAAGGCGGGCGGCGCGCCGATGGCGCGCGCGGTGGCGCGGGTGACGTTCTGGGGGGGGCTGTAGCGATGGCAGTGACGGCACTGGTCGGCACGGTGTTTGCGCGCGCGGTGGTTTAGAGGGCTGCTTGCTCGGTTTGAAGAAGCCCGCCGCGTCGTTTGAAAGAGGGGGGCTGCCGCCCCCCGGCGCGAAGGGCGCCTCCCCCTGCGAGTATTTCCAAAAGAGCAACGCAAATTTTAGATAAGTTTTAGGCAGTTTGCGCAAAGCGAAAGGCCGGGGATTTTCCCGGCCCTGCTGCTCAGCTTTATGCGCCGCCGTTGGTGGCGCGGTCGTTTTGGCGGGCTTTGCGGTCGCCGGCTTCGCGGTTCTGGCCACCAGCGTTGGGTTCGGTGTTGCCGGGGATTTTATGGGCGTGTTTGGTCGCTGCCGCGTCCATCTTGTGCTTTTGCGCCGCGGCTTGCACGGTGACCTTGGTGTCGGCGGCTGGCTTGGTCGGATCGAGTTTGCTCATATCGCGACCTTCTGTGCCACGTCAACACGCAGCATCGGCAGGGGTTCCGACAAAGAAAAACCCTGCCAGCGATGGTCGCTGGCAGGGTTTGACTGTTTAGCGCTGTTGCTGCGGCTTAGCGGCGGTCGCCCAAGAATTGCAGCAGGAACATGAACATGTTGATGAAGTCGAGGTACAGGTTCAACGCGCCCATGATCGCCGATTTGCCCAGCCATTCGCTGTCACCGGTCTGCGCATGTTGCAGGTAGGTGTTTTTGATCGTCTGGGTGTCATAGGCTGTCAGGCCTGCGAAGACCAAAACACCGATTGCCGAGATTGCGAAGGCCAGCGCCGAGGAGGCCAAGAAGATGTTGATGACCGAGGCCACGACCAGCCCGATCACGCCCATCATCAGGAACGTGCCCATCGCCGACAGGTCTTTCTTGGTGGTGTAGCCGTAGAGCGACAGCGAGGCGAAGGCGATTGCGGTCACAAGGAACGTGGTCACAACCGAAGCGCCGGTGAACACCAGCAGGATCGAGCTAAGCGAAATGCCCATCGCCGCGGCAAAGACGTAGAAGAACAGTTGTGCTGCTGCGACCGACAGGCGAGGGATCAGCGCACCAAACGCAAACACCATCACCAGCGGCGCGAACATCAGCACCCATTTCAGCGGCGACATGTAGATCGCCGAGCCGAAGCTGGTGAGATAGGTGTGATCGCCAATCTGTCCCACCGCTTGCGACGGAACATCCGTGACAGCAAGCCCGGCGACCGCCCAAGCGGCAAGGGCGGTGATCAGCATCGCCACGGACATCAGCCCGTAGACTTTATTCATATGTGCCCGCAAACCTGCGTCAATGTCGGCGCTCCGCGCACCAACGCCGGCGGTCTGGCCCGAGGGGCGGATCGTCTGATAGTCAGCCATGGAAGCCTCCGATTATGGACTGAAGGTCATACGCGGATGTCCGCGCTGCCTAATGCTGTCAATATCGGCACTGTTGGCGGCGATTTCAAGGATTTCCGCTGCGGAAATCCTTGAGGTGTAGATCTCGCATCAACCGGGGTTAACGCAGACTGATCAGCGCAGCCAAGTGCTGGGAACATCCCATGCCGGGCGGGCAGATTCGGTTGCGGCTTGGCGCGGCGTGATGCCGATATCGGCCAGCATATTGTCGTCAAGGCGCGCCAGTTGCGCGCGCTGGCGGCGGGCGGTCATCGCCAAACGCAGGCGTTTGACAAGATCAGCGAGAGTGCCGCGCGACTGCACGTGGGCGACAGCCAACGTGGAGGTGTGGAGCGAGGCGAACATGGTGGTATCCTTTCAGGGTGCATCGGCGTCGGTGATGTGAGTCGTTTGTTTCATCACAGCACTTGATCCTTATGCCTGAATCGATGACATTAGGAAAATGAATGGTTTTGACTTAACGCATCAAGGATTGTGATATGTCTCGGAATCTCGACCTCACCTCATTGCGCTCTTTCGTGGCGATTGCCGATGCGGGCGGTGTGACCCGTGCGGCGGGGTTTTTGAACCTGACGCAATCGGCGGTGTCGATGCAGATCAAGCGGCTGGAGGAGATGCTGGATACCCAGTTGCTGGACCGCTCGGCGCGGCAGGTTGGGCTGACGGCCTCGGGTGAGCAGCTTTTGGGCTATGCGCGGCGGATGCTGGCACTGAACGACGAGGTGTTCGGGCGGTTGACGCAGGATCAGCACGAGGGCGAGATCGTGCTGGGGGTGCCACATGACATTGTCTATCCGGCTATTCCGCAGGTGCTTAGGCGGTTTGCCAAGGAATACCCGAAGATGAAAGTGTCGCTGACGTCGTCGTTTACGCGGGTGTTGAAGGCGCAATTTGCGCGTGGCGAATGCGATGTGATTTTGACCACCGAGGAATCTGTGGGGGTGGATGGCCAAACCTTGGCAGAATTGCCGTTGGTTTGGGTGGGGGCACCGGACGGCGCGGTGTGGAAGGGGCGGCCGTTGCGGCTGGCGTTCGCACACAACTGCATCTTCCGCCAAGGCGTGCAGGCGGCGTTGAACGCGGCGGGTATGCCATGGGAGATGGCGGTGGAAAGCGATGACACGCGGGGGATTGAGGCATCCGTTTCCGCCGATTTGGCGGTGCATGCCGTGTTGGCGGGCTCAGAGCCGCCGTTTGTCGAGCGGATTGCGCATGGCGGGGTCTTGCCCGAATTGGCGGTGATCAAGGTGAATATGTATGTCGCTGATCCGGTGCATTCCGAGGCGGTGTCGGCTTTGGCTGAGATGATCCGGCAGGTGTATCTGTCGCGGGCAATCCGGTCTGCGGCGTGAGCGCCAAGCCGCCCTGGACTTGATCCGGGGCGGCGGGGTGTGAGCTTATAGGGTGATCACAACCTTGCCAGTGGCTTGACGGCTGCGCAGCAGCTCGAGGCCTTTGGGGTAATCTGCGAAGGCCAACTCGTGGCTGATGTGGGGGCGCAGGCCACCTTCCGCGAACCATTGGAACAGCGTGCGCAGGCTGTCGGTCAGCACGTGCGGTGCAAAGGTCAGATAGCCGCCCCAGTACAGGCCGATCACGCTGAGGTTTTTCACCAGCAGGTGGTTGGCAGGGATGTCTGGCACCTGACCGCTGGCGAAACCGATGGTCAGCAGGCGGCCTTCGGGGCGGCAAGCCGAGAGGGCTGCACTGAAGGCGGGGCCGCCAACCGGGTCATAGACCACATCGACGCCGCCCCAAGGTTTTGCGGCGGCCTTAAGCGCGGCTTTCAGATCAGGGGTGTCGCTGTCGATGAGAATGTCGGCTCCGGCAGCGCGGGCGATGGCCAGCTTTTCCGGGCCACGCGCGCAGGCGATCACCTTTGCCCCCATGCGTTTGCCGATTTCCACCGCCGTCAGACCGACGCCTCCGGCAGCACCGAACACCAGCAGAGTTTCGCCGGGTTGCAGCCTGGCTTTGTGGGCAAGTGCCAAGTGCGAGGTGCCATAGGCGATCTGGAAGCCTGCGGCTTGCTGGAAGCTCATGCTGTCGGGCAGCGCGATCAGTTGGGCGGCTGGGGCGGTGATATATTCGGCCAAAGCGCCGTGGCTGGCAAAGCCTGCAACACGGGTGCCGGGTTTCAGAGTGGTGGGCGTGGCGGGATGCAGGGCGTCAACGGTGCCGGCAAATTCCATGCCGGGGATGAAGGGCAGCGTGGGGTGCTCTTGATATTTGCCCTCGGCCATCAGCAGATCGGCAAAATTCAACCCGACGGCGGCGACTTTCAACCGGGCCTGTCCCGGTTCGGGTGTAGGCAGTGGACGCTCTGCCTGATGCGCTGGGGTGCCCAAAGCTGCGACTTGCCAAACCTGCATTTCCCGCCTCCGATTGCTGAGCAGGTGGTGTCAGATTTTTCTGGAAAACGCCAACAAAATGGCCAGGATTGCCTTTAGGGCAACAAATTCATGGTACGGAAACGACCCTATTCGAATTGGAAACGATGCCATGCGGAAGTACTGTAGCAATATGCAATTTTCTGGCG
Organism: Cypionkella sp.; assembly: GCF_030652235.1. Lineage (GTDB taxonomy): Bacteria > Pseudomonadota > Alphaproteobacteria > Rhodobacterales > Rhodobacteraceae > Cypionkella. The sequence continues at coordinate 54,556 of NZ_JAUSBA010000018.1, read as the reverse complement.
CATTTAATTGCAAAATGCAATGCAAAATAATATGCACGCTTAGGGAGAGTTAACTGCTAAGCGTAAACGCAAGGGGATGTAGCCCGCATCTGGGGGCTGTTTCTTCTCCGCCTGTATAATTGGACATATCCAAAAAGACAGGTTTTCAGAAAGCTTTCGGAAAATCTGAGGAGAAAGTTGGTTTTACAAAAGTTGGCACGGAAATTGCTTTGTAAGCGAGTGTCAGGTAGCATTGAAAGTGGAGACTGTTATGAAACACCCCGTTGACGCTCATGTCGGCAAGCGCATCCGCCATCGCCGGTGGATGATCGGTATGACGCAGCAACAGCTTGCGGATAAGGTGGGTATCAAGTTCCAGCAGATCCAAAAGTATGAGACCGGGATGAACCGGGTTTCTGCCTCGCGGCTGTGGGATGTTGCAGAAACGCTTGGGGTGACGATTGCCTTCTTCTTTGAAGGTCTGGCCGATGGCGCACAAGCCGCAGCAGCCGGGCATGACTTGATGGCGGATAAAGAAGCGCTGGAACTGGTGCGGTCTTATTACGCGATCCCCGAAGCACAGCGGCGCCGGCTGTTCGATCTGGCACGCGTATTGAGTGAAGCGGCTTAATCGCTGGGCACATAGCTTTGTAACCCGGCGTGCATTGCCCCCAATTGCGCTGGTTACAAAGCTTGACCGCTTGCCTGCAAGTGCTTAGCCAAGGCAAGACACTTACGGGCGACGGGCGTTTTTTGGCCCCGGTAATGGGGCGAAACATGACGAAATTTTCTGACACTGAAGCGCAAGATATCATCCGCACGGCGGCGCGGCTGGCGGATGCGGCGCGCGTGGCGACCTTGCAGCATTTTCGCAGCGATGGTCTGACGGCAGATAACAAAGAAGCGGCGCGGTTTGATCCGGTGACGGTGGCGGATCGCTTGTCGGAGCAGCGGATGCGGGAGATCCTCGCCGCGCATCGGCCTTTGGATGGGATATTGGGTGAGGAATTCGCACCGGTGGTTGGGTCTTCGGGGCTGACCTGGGTGTTGGACCCGATTGACGGCACGCGCGGATATTTGTCGGGCACGCCGACCTGGGGGGTGCTGATCTCGGTTCGTGACGCTTCCGGCGTGATTTATGGCGTGATCGACCAGCCCTATATTGGTGAACGGTTTGAAGGTGGTTTGGGGCGCGCGGAAGTGAACGGGCCGATGGGGCGCAAGGTTTTGCGCACGCGGGCGGCGCGGCCGTTGTCGGAGGCGATTTTGTTCTCGACTTTCCCGGAAGTGGGCACTGCCGAGGAGGGCGCGGCATTCCGGCGCGTGGCACCGCAGGCAAAACTGGTGCGCTATGGCATGGATTGCTACGCTTACGGGCTGGTCGCTGCCGGGCAGATTGATTTGGTGATTGAGGCGGGTTTGCAGGCCTATGACGTGCAGGCGCCGATCGCGGTGATTGAAGCGGCGGGCGGGATTGTCACCGATTGGTCGGGGCGGCCTTGTCTGGAGGGTGGTCAGGTGTTGGCCGCGGCGAATGCGGCGATTCACGCCGAGGCTTTGGCTTTCTTGAACGCGTAGCCGATTTTTGAAAGAGATCGTGGGGGGCGGTCTGCCCCCTCGGCCTGCGGCCTCACCCCGGAGAGTATTTTTACCAATGTGAAATGGCTTGGCGGCTGGGCAAGGCTTTGCTAAGTTTACCCGCGCGAGTCCTTAGCTCCCCCTTCTGTCGCGCTTCCCTGATCCACCGAAGGGGGTGGTATTCAGGGGAAATCATGTCCGAAATTCTGATCAAGAACGCCGATGTTGTGGTGACGATGGATGGCGCGCGCCGCGAGATTGCGGGCGGCGATGTGTTGCTGCGCGGTGGGCTGATTGCGGCGGTCGGGCAGGGGCTTGTCACCTCGGGCGCGGTGGTGGAGGCGCGGGGTTGCGTGGTGACGCCGGGTTTGGTCAACACCCATCATCATCTGTATCAGACCCTGACGCGGGCGGTGCCGGGGGGGCAGGACGCGCTGCTGTTTGGCTGGTTGCAGACGTTGTATCCGATTTGGGCAAAGTTTGGGCCGGAGGAGATGTTTATCTCGGCACAGGTGGGCTTGGCGGAACTGGCACTGTCGGGCTGTTCGCTGACGTCGGATCATCTTTATCTGTTCCCGAATGGGTCGCGGTTGGATGATACGATTGCGGCGGCGGGCGAGGTGGGCTTGCGGTTTCACCCCACCCGCGGCGCGATGAGCATTGGGGTGAGCGATGGCGGGTTGCCGCCGGATGCGTTGGTGGAGCGCGAGGCTTTGATCCTTGAGGATTGCATCCGGGTGGTGGATCGTTTCCATGATGCGGGTGAGGGTTCGATGCTGCGGGTGGGAATAGCGCCTTGTTCGCCGTTTTCCGTCAGTCGCGATTTGATGCGCGAGGCAGCGGTGTTGGCACGGGACAAGGGCGTGATGTTGCACACCCATCTGGCCGAGAATGACGAAGATATCGCCTATTCGCTGGCGAAATTCGGCTGCCGCCCAGGGCAATATGCCGAGGATTTGGGCTGGACCGGGGATGATGTCTGGCACGCGCATTGTGTGAAGCTGGATGCGGCTGAGATTGATTTGTTTGCGCGCTCGGGCACCGGGGTGGCGCATTGCCCGTGTTCGAATTGTCGCTTGGGGTCGGGGATTGCGCCGGTTCGGGCGATGCGGGATCGGGGCGTGAAGGTCGGGCTGGGGGTGGATGGTTCGGCCAGCAATGACGCGGGGAATTTGATTCTGGAGGCGCGGCAGGCGTTACTGTTGCAAAGGGTGTCGCGCGGGGCCGATGCGATGGCGGCGCGCGAGGCGTTGGAGATTGCCACTTTGGGGGGGGCGGGCGTGCTGGGGCGCGGGGATTGCGGCGCGTTGGAGGTCGGCAAACGCGCCGATATTGCGATCTGGGATGTGTCGGGGATTGAGGCGGCGGGGTCTTGGGATCCTGTGGCGAGTTTGCTTCTTTGTGGACCATCAAAGGTGCGGGATTTGTTCGTCGAGGGCCGTGCGGTGGTGCGCGGTGGCCAGATGGTGACGATTGATTTGGCCAAGGTGATCGCGCGGCAGAACCAGTTGGCGCGGCGGTTGATTTAAGCGCGCGCGAAAAAACATTTACAGGCCGCAGTGCATCCGCTATCCAAATCCTATGATCACCCGGACCGCCTGTTTCGCCCGTCCCCGACGCCTGCGCTGAAAAGCGCAGACGTTTGATCCGCTTTGGCCCGGCGAAATGGGCTGCCCTCCGTTGACTTCCCCTACACTCCTTGGCTACGCCTAGGCTTTCCCGTGAAAGGCCCCGCCCATGATCACCGCAGTTTTGCCCACCTACAACCGCGCGCCGATGGCTTTTGTCAAAGGCGAAGGCTCTTGGCTGACCGCAGAGGATGGCAGCCGATATCTGGATTTGGGCGCAGGCATTGCGGTGAACGCGTTGGGCCATGCCAATCCGGCGCTTGTTGCGGCGTTGACCGAGCAGGCAGGCCAGTTGTGGCATGTCTCGAACCTGTATCGCATCCCGCAGCAGGAAAAGCTGGCGCAGATGCTGGTGGACAAGACCTTTGCCGATACGGTGTTTTTCACCAATTCCGGCACAGAAGCCTGCGAATTGGCGATCAAAATGGCCCGGAAATACCATTATGACAATGATATGGCCGACCGGGTTGAGATTATCGCGTTTGAGGGTGCCTTCCATGGCCGCTCTACCGGGGCGATTGCGGCGGCGGGATCGGAAAAGATGGTCAAGGGCTTTGGCCCGCTGATGCCCGGCTTCAAGCAGTTGAAATGGGGCGATCACGATGCGATCCGCGCGGCGATCAGCACCCGCACCTGTGCGGTGATTATCGAGCCGGTGCAGGGCGAAGGCGGCATCCGGGTGGTGCCGGATCAATGCCTGAAGGGCCTGCGCGATCTGTGCGATGAAACCGGCACTTTGCTGATTTTCGACGAGGTGCAATGTGGCGTCGGGCGAACTGGCAAGCTGTTCGCGCATGAATGGGCGGGGGTTTACCCCGATATCATGATGGTCGCCAAGGGCATCGGCGGCGGCTTTCCACTGGGCGCGGTGCTGGCGACCGAAAACGCGGCCAGTGGCATGGTCGCAGGCACGCATGGCTCGACCTATGGCGGCAATCCATTGGGCTGTGCTGTGGGCGCGAAAGTGATGGAGATTGTCGCTGATGATGCCTTCCTGGATGCGGTGTCGCGCAAAGCGGCGCAGTTCCGGCAGGGGCTAGAGGGCCTGGTCGCCTCACACCCAACCGTGTTTGAGGCGGTGCGCGGCCAAGGGCTTATTCTGGGGCTGAAGTGCAAGGCTGCGACCACGGATGTGGTGAAGGCGGCATATGCCGAACACCTGTTGACCGTGCCTGCGGCGGATAACGTGCTGCGGTTGCTGCCTGCTTTGAACATCCCCGATGCCGATATAACGGAAGCTTTGGCGCGGCTGGATCGCACCGCGCTTCGGATTGAGGCGGCATAATGCGACTGATCCACCCCAGCGCCGAGGCGGCCCATTGTGCGTCCCGACGAGTATTTTGCTGACCTTTTGGTCATCCTCTCTGCTCAAATATCCTATGGGGTTTGGGGGTGTAAAACCCCCAATCTCTCATCAACAAGAGACGCTTTATGAAACATTTCCTCGATATCCACAAAACTGACGCCAGCGATTTGCGGGCGATGATCAACTCGGCGCTGGCGATGAAGACCGCGCGCAACAACCGCCCCAAGGGCACGCCGGATGATGACCAGCCCTTGGCGGGGCGGATGGTGGCGCTGATTTTTGAGAAACCTTCCACCCGCACCCGTGTGTCGTTTGACGTGGGCGTGCGGCAGTTGGGCGGGCAGACCATGGTGCTGTCCGGTAAGGAAATGCAGTTGGGCCATGGCGAGACGATTGCCGATACCGCGCGGGTTTTGTCGCGTTATGTCGATCTGATCATGATCCGCACGTTTGAAGAGGCGACGCTGCTTGAGATGGCCGAGCACGCCACGGTGCCGGTGATCAATGGGCTGACCAACCGCACGCATCCCTGTCAGATCATGGCGGATGTGATGACCTATGAAGAACATCGCGGCCCGATTGCGGGTAAAAAGGTGGTTTGGGCGGGCGACGGCAACAACGTCTGCGGCAGCTTCCTGCATGCGGCGGGGCAGTTTGGTTTTGATTTCACCTTTACCGGGCCGGAAACCTTGGAGCCGGAGGGTAAGTTCATCGGGTTTGCGCGCGAAAAGGGCAGTCGGGTGACGATTGAGCGCGATCCGGCGAAGGCGGTCACCGGGGCGGATTTGGTGGTGACTGATACTTGGGTGTCGATGCACGACCCCGAGTCTGCAAAAGAACGGCGGCACAATCAGTTGCGGTCCTATCAGGTCAACGAGGCTTTGATGGCGCGCGCCAAGCCGGATGCCTTGTTCATGCATTGCCTGCCTGCACACCGCAATGATGAGGCGACGTCTGCGGTGATGGACGGGCCGCATTCGGTGATCTTTGATGAGGCTGAGAACCGGCTGCATGCTCAAAAGGCGGTGATGCGCTGGTGTTTGGGGGTTTGAGCGTGCTGCTGTCCGCGCTGGGCACTGAAGCAGCGGTATAAGAATCAATGGCTTATCCAGCCCAGATGAAGGTTTGTTGATCTGGGCTGGTTTTGATCGGGCGATTGTCCCCCTTGCATCTTCGGGGTTTGTGCGGCCATCTATCGGCCAGAAAACATCGCCTGAAAGGCCGCACTGATGCAAAATCCAGTCCCGTTCTTCACCCATTCGCTGACCGCTTTGTCGAAGATCCTTGATAAGGCCGAAGCCTTTGCAGAGGCTAAAAAGTTGAAGCCCGAGGTGATCCCGCAACTGCGGCTGATCGCGGATATGTTGCCACTGTGGCGGCAGGTGACGATTGCTTGCGATCATGCCAAAGGCGCGCCTGCCCGATTGGCGGGGCTGGAGGTGCCGAGCTTTGCCGATACCGAAACCACCTTGGCCGAGTTGAAAGAGCGCATCGCCAAGACGATTGCGTTCCTTGCCACCATCCCGGCGGATGCGTTTGACGGCGCCGAGGCGCGCACCATCGCGGTGAAGGCGGGGCCTCGCGAATTGTCGTTTGCGGCGGCGCAGTACTACCACGGCTATGCGGTGCCGAATTTCTATTTCCACATGACGACGGCCTATAACATCCTGCGCGCCAATGGCGTTGAGGTGGGTAAGACCGACTTTTTGGGGGCGTAATGATGTCAACGGCTTTGCTGGTGATCGACGTGCAGATGGATTTCGTCACGCGGCGTGATCGCGGTATGGTTTGGGGCAACCCTGACGCCGACACCAGCATTGCCAAGGTTCTGAAAGCGTTTCGTGACAAGGGTTTGCCGGTGCTGCATGTGCATCACAATGACCCGAACCCCGAAGACAGCTTTCACGCGGGTCAACCGGGATCGGCGGTGCAGCCTTTCGCTGCTCCGCTGCCGGGTGAAGCGGTGTTTATAAAGCACGGCTCGTCGGGGTTCATTGGCACCGGTTTGGCCGATCACCTGACCGCCGAAGGCATCACCGGCTTGGTGATTGTCGGTGGCGCTGCGAATTACTGCGTGGATTCAACCGCGCGGATGGCGGGGAATTTGGGCTATGCCACCACGGTGGTGGGCGATGCTTTGATCAACTTCCGCCAGCGTCTGCGCGATGGCCGCGAGATGGCGGCGGGCGATGTGCTGGCGCTGACCTTGGCCAATCTGGAGGGCGAATGCGCGCATATCGCCTCGGTGAATGAGATTTTGACGCAAGTGGCCACTTGACCCGCTGCACCAGAATATTCTCGATCGTCTACAACATATTGTGGAAATAGCCGCAGAATTAGGCATTTTACACAAGTGATTCCCCGCGGGGAAGACTTTTTCGGGCCAGTAACGCCCCGCAGATCACTGACCAGCCAAACCTGTGGTCCTCACCCCGTCAGCGGCTTTCACCCTTGGCGCAAGTGCTGTGACGATCAGAAGCACCACGGCGAGGGCGGCATAGGTGGCGCGAAAGCCGATGTGATCGGCGATGAAGCCGATGCTGGACGGAGCCACCAATATGCCTGCATAGCCGACCATGGTGACGGTGGAAATTGCAGCGCCTGCGGCCATGCCGGGGTGGTTGCCTGCGGCGGAAAACAGGATCGGCACCATGTTGGCGACGCCCAGACCTGCGAAGGTGAAGCTGGCGATGGCTGTGATGTCATTCGGGGCCAATGCACCGCCCATCAGGCCTGCGGCTGAGATAATGCCAGAGATTTGCAGGGTTTTCACGGCTCCGAAGCGGTTGCGCAAACGGTCGCCTGCAAAGCGCATCACTGCCATAGCGCCCGCGAAACCGGCAAAGCCGAGACCTGCGCGGAACAAATCGGACCCCAGTTCGCGGCTGAGGTAGATCGCCGCCCAATCCAGCACCGCGCCTTCGGGGACCATGCAGAACAGCGCCATAAAGCCCAGAATCCAGAGCGAAGCGTCACGCGGGAACAATGCGTGGGGCACGGGCTTTTCAGCGCTGGGATGCGGCGCGTCGGCGATCAGGTGCGGGCCTGCCAGCAGCACGGTCAGCAGGGCGATGCAGGCCACGATCAGGGCCTGGGTCTCGGCCCCCAAAAGGGCCGCGACATAGCTGCCCGCAAAGCCGCCGATGAAGCCGCCAAGGCTCCAGAACCCGTGGCTGGAGGACATTATGGCGCGACCCATGCGGCGTTCGACCTCGATCGCGTTGGCGTTTATCGCCACATCCATGCAGCCGATCAGCGCACCCATCAGCGCCATCGCCGGGGTCAGCAGCCAGAGGTCGGGGGCAAAGACCACCAGCGGCAGGGCGGGGGCGGTGGCAAGGCCAAAGGCGCGGGCGATGCGGCGCGAGCCATGGCTTTGGATCAGGCGACCGGCGAACAGCATGGCGCTGACAGCACCCAGGCCGAGCGCAAGGATCAGCAGGCCAAGGGTGGTGTTGGTGATATTGTGCCGTGTCAGCAGCAGCGGGATTTGCGGTGCCCAAGCGCCCATCACGAAGCCATTGGTGGCAAACATCGCCGCCACCGCCCAGCGTGCCGTTTGTATTTTCTGCATCGTGACCCTCCCGTTAGCGCTGACAGGCTTAGGGTTTGGCGGCGGGAAGGGGAAGGGGCGGATGTGGCTTTTGTGCCGCCTGTGTCAGGGGGGAGGGTATTTTGGCGGAAAAGGGCGGCGTCGGTGGATGCTATCGGCGTTCCGGGGGTTGATCCGGCGGTGTGATTTCAGTGGCCCGGTGTGAAGCGCCATTCGGTGATTTGGGTCAGGGTTTCGCCTTTTGCCAAGGTGATCGGCGGGAAGCCGGGTTTGTTGGGGGCATCGGGCCAGCCCTGCGCCTCAATCGCGAGGCCTTTGTAGGCATCATGGCGGCAGTCGTAGATCTGGATGCCGGGTTCGGTGGTGGCGACGGTCATTTTGAGGTTTGATTGGCCGGTCAGGGTGAGGACATCGCGCAGGGGGTGCTGCGTGGTGCTGAGACAAAAGCAATTGTCCAGGTCAGGGGATTGTGGGGCGACGGGTCTTGGTTTGCGGAAATCGAACATATCGTGGGCGGGGCGGATTTCTCCGGTCGGGATGAATTCATCGCTGGCGGGAAGGTAGTGATCGGCAGCGATCTGTAGGCTGTGGCCGGTGAAATCTGCGCTGCCGTCAAGGTTCCAATAGCTGTGGTTGGTGGCATTCAGCAGGGTGTCGGCATCGGTTTGGGTGGTGATCGTCAGGCGCAGGCTGGCGGGGGCTGTGACCTGAAACAGCGCGGTGATGCGGCGGGTGCCGGGGAAGCCACCTTCGTTGTGGGGCAGGGTGAGGGCGAGGAGACACTCGGTTTCAGTGGCGTGGACGATTTGCCAGACCTTCAGATGGGTGCCTGCATCGCCGGAGTGCAAGGTGTGCTGGCCGTTGAAATTCAGTTGAAAGTGCAGGGTTTTGTCACAGAGCGGGGCTTGGGCATTGCTCAGGCGGTTCACAACCGGGGCGATGATCGAGCCGTGATAGCGCAGCGAGCCTTCGTAATCGGTGAGGGTTTCGGAGCCTAGGGTAAGATCGTAGGGGATTTTGGCGAGGCGGACGGATTGGATCACGGCACCCCACGTCAGGATCGCGACGGTGAGATCGCCTGCGGTGAGGGTGATTTTCTCAACCGCCTCGCCTGTGGTGGTTGTGCCGAAATGTGCCATGCTGCCTCCGCTTGCTGCGGCGATGAAGCTTTATCGCCGCAGCAAGGTCAAGCGGGTTTGGCGGGTGCGTCGAAGCGCTTCAGCCGTTCAGGCAATCGGTCAGAGTTTTGGCAATGCTGCGCATCAGGGTGTCATAGGCATCGGGACCAAATGGCAGCGAGGAGCCGACGGGATCGAGGGCTGCGCCCAGTTTGGTGGCGGTGCCCTGCATCAGTTGCGTCAGCATCGCGGGGTCGTGTTGCACTTCGGGGAAGGCGCAGGTGTAGGCGCCGGATTTCAGCTCGGCTTGCAACTCGGTCAGTTTGGCGGCACCGGGCGTGGTGGCATCGCCCATTGCGAGTGATCCGTGATGGGCGAGGCCGTAATGAGTGGTGAAATAACCGTAGGCGGCGTGGAAGGTGACGAAAGGTTTGTCTTTTATTGCAATTAGTTGCGCGGTGATTTCGGCATCCATCGCGGTGATGCGGGCTTTGGTGGCGGCGGCGTTGGCAGCGTAGGTGGTGGCGTGTTCGGGGTCTAGCGCGCTAAGGTCTGCGGCGATCAGATCGGCCCAGATCGCGGCATTGGCGGGGTTCATCCAGGCATGGGGGTCGGTGCTGTCATGGGCGTGGCTGTGTCCGACTTCGGTGGTGTCGGCATCATCATGGGCTGGCTCTTCCTCGCCCCGAGCTGCGGGATAGGCTTGGGTTTCGGTGCCTTTGTCGTCCAGCAGGGCCAGCGACACCGCCTTGCTGTCGGTCATCGCGCGGTCGAGCCATGGCGTCAGTTCCGGGCCGATCCAGATCACGGTGTCGGCGTCGGCAATGCTTTGCATCTGGCTGGGGCGGAGTTGGAAATCATGCTCATCCGCGCCCTTTTCCAGCAGCAAAACGGGCGTGCCGAGGCCGCCCATCACTTGGCTTACCAGCGCGTGAACCGGGGGGATGTCGGTGACGACTTTGGGAACTTCGGCGAGGGCAAGCGTTGGCAGACTGGCAAGCGCAAGTGATATGATATAACGCATCGGTAAGGCCTTTTGTTTTGCGACGAAGGGCGGTATAAATGTTATAATATAACATGTCAAGAGGGCCGCATGGCGCATTCACATATCGACGCATGCCCCGGCTGCGAGGTGCCGGATCTGGCTTTTGCGGCGCATGACCACGCGCATTGCAGTGCCGATGCGCTGGCGCGGGCCGAGGCTTTGGTGGCCGAGAAGGGGCTGCGGCTGACCCCGGTGCGCCGTAGGGTTTTAGAGATTTTGCTGGAGGAGCATCGGGCGCTTGGAGCCTATGATGTGCTGACCAGGTTGGCCGCCGAGGGCTTTGGCAATCAGCCGCCTGTGGCTTACCGCGCGCTGGATTTTCTTGAGGAACAAGGGCTTGCGCATCGTATCCGCCGCCTAAACGCCTTTACCGCTTGTATGCATCCTGGTGAGGCGCATGCGCCTGCGTTCCTGATCTGCCGCGGCTGTAATGTGGTGGCCGAAGCGCCCGCAGCACCCGTTATGGCGGCGTTGCAGGTGGCGGCAGGGCAGAGCGGCTTTGTGATCGAACGCTCTACCATCGAGGCTTTGGGGCTGTGCCCAAACTGTCAGGTGGCGGCATGAGTTTGCTTGCGGCGCATAAAATCACCGTGCGGTTTGGCGGCGAGGCGGTGCTGTCGGATGTGTCCTTGGCGATCGAGCCGGGGGAGATCGTGACGATTCTGGGGCCGAATGGCTCGGGAAAATCGACGTTGTTGCGGGCGTTGCTGGGCATTTTGCCGTTGGCAGCGGGGTCGGTCAGCCGCGCTGTGGGGCTGCGGCTGGGCTATGTGCCGCAGAAACTGAGCATTGATCGGTCAATGCCGATGACGGTGCGGCGGTTTTTGTCGCTGCCGGTGCGGGTGGGTGATACGGAAGCCACGACGGCGCTGGCGCGGGTGGGTCTGCCGGGGTTAGAGGCGCGGCAGATGGCCGGGTTGTCGGGGGGGCAGTTTCAGCGGGTGCTGTTGGCGCGGGCTTTGTTGTCGGCGCCGCAACTGTTGATTTTGGACGAGCCTACCCAAGGGTTGGATCAGCCCGGCGAGGCCGGGTTTTATCGGCTGATTGAGGAAGTGCGGCGGGAAACCGGGGCGGCGATTTTGATGGTCAGCCACGATCTGCATGTGGTGATGGCGGCGTCGGACCGGGTGATTTGTCTGAACGGCCATATTTGCTGTCAGGGCTCGCCGCTGGTGGTGTCGAATGCGCCGGAATATCGGGCGTTGTTTGGGCTGGGATCGCAGGGCGCGCTGGCACTGTACCAGCATCAGCATGATCACAGCCACGAGCCGGATATGGTCGATGCCCATGGCCGCGCGCCGTCTGACCCGCATCATGGACATAATCATGCTTGACGATTTTCTGATACGCGCGGTTTTGGCCGGGATTGGTTTGGCGCTGGCGACCGGGCCTTTGGGGTCTTTCGTGGTCTGGCGGCGGATGGCGTATTTTGGCGATGCCACGTCCCACGCGGCGATCCTCGGCGTGGCTTTGGCGCTGGCCTTGCAGCTGCCGATTGGGGTGGGCACGCTGCTGGTGGCGCTGGCGATGGCCGGGACGGTTTCAACTTTGGCGGCGCGGGGCTGGTTGATGGATACCACTTTGGGGGTGCTGGCACATTCGGCTTTGGCCTTTGGGCTGGTGGCAATTTCCTATGTGCCGGGGGTGCGGGCGGATTTATCCAGTTATCTGTTTGGCGATATTCTGGCGGTGTCCAAGGCCGATCTGGGGTTCATCTGGGCCGGGTCTTTGCTGGTGGTGGCGCTGCTGGTCTGGCGCTGGCAGGCGTTGTTGACGGCGACGCTGAATGAGGATCTTGCGCATGCCTCGGGATTGAACCCGGACCGCGAGCGGTTGGTTTTGACGCTGGCCTTGGCTTTGGTGGTGGCGGTGGCGTTGAAGATCGTCGGGGCGTTGCTGATCGCGGCGATGCTGATTATTCCGGCTGCAGCGGCGCGCGGCTTGGCGCGGACGCCCGAGGCGATGGCGCTTTATGCTGCGGGGTTTGGTGCGCTGGCCTGTCTGGTTGGGCTGCGGCTGTCGTTGTGGCAAGACACCCCTGCGGGCCCGTCGATTGTCAGTGCGGCAGCGGTGATTTTCGCGCTGGCGGCGGTGTTTGGGCGGATGCGGCGAATGTAAACCGGGCGGGTGGCGCCGCTGGCGATGCCGCTTTTTGACGCCCATGTCGTTTTTATCCGCCATGTGTCGGCTGGCCTTGCCCGCTGAGCTGCGCTTGCGGCACATATGGTGCAAATTCCATTCGGAGAGACTCGATGAAGACTCATGTCAAGGCGCTGGTTGTGGGCGGTGGTGCGGTTGGTAATGGCATTGCCTATCATCTGGCGAAGGCCGGATGGGACACCATGCTGGTGGAACGGGATGAGCTGACGTCAGGCTCGACCTGGCACGCAGCGGGGCTGCTGCCTTTGTTCAACATGGGCTATGCGACGACGCATATTCACAAGTATTCGGTGGATTTTTATAAGTCACTGGAGGCCGAAACCGGGCTGAACGCGGGATTCGCCGTGGTTGGCAATTTGCGGATGGCGCAAAATGCCGCGCGGATGGATGAGTATATGCTCTATTCGTCGGTGGCAGAAACCGCCGGGGTTTACCATGAGTTTATGACTCCGGTGCAGATGAAAGAGCGTTGGCCGTTGCTGCGCACCGATGATCTGGTGGGCGCTTTGTATCACCCGCAGGATGGTTACATTAACCCCGCCGATGTGACGCAGGCGATGGCCAAGGGCGCGCGACAGCATGGCGTGACGATCGAGCGTAAGGTGCAGGTGGACGGTTATAAGTGGGCGGGATCTGAGTGGATCGTGTCTTGCACCCGGATGGTCGAGCAGGGCGGCAACCTGGTCGCCTCGGACGATAAGTTTGAAATCCGGGCCGAGCATGTGGTGACGGCAACCGGCAACCACGCGCAGCGCACGGCGCGGCTGTTGGGGATCAAAATTCCGGCGATTCCGGTCGAGCATCAGTTCATCGTGACCGAGCCTGATCCGATGTTGGTTGAGTATCGCAAGACCAACCCCGAGCATCCGGTTTTGCGCGATGCGGATGCCAAGTGGTATGTGCGCGAAGAGCGCGGCGGCTGGATTTTGGGGCCGTATGAAAAGGGTGCGCCTGCCCGGTTTGAATATTCGGTGCCCGATAGCTTCCGTGCCGATCTGTTCCCGCTGAACCTAGAGCGGATCGAGGCGGAGTACATGGCGATGATCCACCGCTTGCCGTCGTCGGAAGTGGTTGGTTTGAAAGACGATTTCAACGGCCCGATCTGCTACACGCCAGATGGCAACCCGCTGGTTGGCCCGGTTCCGGGCTTGCGGAATATGTGGATTGCGGAAGGCTTTTCGTTTGGCATCACGGCGGCGGGCGGTACGGGCTACTACCTTGCGCAGATGATGGTGAATGGCGAGGCCGAGATTGACATGGCCTCGCTGGACCCGCGCCGCTATGGCTCGTGGATCACCACCGAATATGCCGCGCGGAAGAATGAAGAATGCTACGACCATGTGTTCGTGCTGCACCACCCGGATGAAGAACGTGAGGCGTGCCGTCCGCTGCGCACTGCTCCGGTTTATGACCGCCAGAAGGCTTTGGGCGCGCAATTTGGTCAGGTGAATGGCTGGGAGCGGCCGATTTACTACGGGCCATTGGATGCACCAGAGGATTTCGACCACACATCGCGGTCGTTCCGGCGTGGGGCCTGGTGGCAATATGCGGTCGAGGAAGCCAAGGCTATCCGCGAAACCGCTGGGCTGATTGATGCGACGGCGTTCACCAAGCATGTGGTGAAAGGACCGGGGGCGACGGCGTTCCTTGACTGGTTCACCTGTAACGCTTTGCCGAAAGTTGGCCGGATCAATCTGACCTATGCGCTAACGCCTGCCGGTACGACGCGGACGGAATACACCATCGTGCGCAATGGCGAGGATGATTATTATCTGGTCAGCGCCGGTGCTTGGACCGCTTACGACGCCGATTTCTTGCGGAAGTGTGCGGAAGATAAAGCGCCGGAGTTTGGTTACATCGAGATTCACGATGTGACGACCCAGTGGGGGGTGTTTGCGATTGCGGGGCCGAACAGCCGCAAGATTTTGGCTGAGATCATCAAGGATGAGAACCCGACGACGGCTTTGTCGAACAAGCGCTTCCCGTGGCTGTCGGCGCGGCGGATTGAACTGGGCATGTGCCCGGTCAATGCGATCCGGGTGGCTTACACTGGCGAACTGGGCTGGGAATTGCACCATCCGATCGAGATGCAGCGCTATTTGTGGGATCAGTTGATCGCCGCTGGGGCCAAGCATGGCATGAAGTTGGTCGGCGCACGGGCGCAGAACTGGCTGCGGCAGGAGAAATCGTATCGGGCGTTTGGCAACGAATTGGGCCGTGATGCGACGCCACTGGAGGCGGCTTTGGATCGGTTTGTCGATCTGAAGAAGGACTTTCAGGGCAAGCAGGCGATGCTGGATGTGGGGATCCGGTCGAAATGCTGCACGTTGTTGATTGATGGGCCTTCGGATACCGATCCGTGGGGCAAAGAGGCGTTGTTGCTGGATGGCGTGAAGATCGGGCGTCTGACCTCGGGCGGCTATTCGGTGGCTTTTGGCAAGCAGATCGGCATGGGCTATGTGCGGCCTGATCTGGCGGAAGTTGGCACCAAGTTGAAGGTTCGGATGAACCTGGAGCTGTGGGATGCAGTGGTGGTTGAGGATTCTCCGTTTGATCCGAGCAATGCGCGGATCAGGGTTGATGGCTGATTTGTCTGCGCGTGGGCGCTGGAACTAACCTATTGAGATCAAAGGGTTGGGTTTGAACGTTTACGGATCGTTCAGGATTTGGGGCGGTGGGAGTGATCCTGCCGCCCTTCTTTTTGGGGCTGATCGCCGGGGGTTTCACACCCCCAGACCCCCGTGGAGTATTTGTGCCAATGTGAAATTGCAGAGCGGGGCGGGCGACCTCGCGGGAGAAAATTTTAGACGAATTTTAGCAGTTGGGAGTTGGTCTAGCGCTGGCTGGCGGCGAGCCATGCTTGCCAGTCGCGGGCGTTGCCTGCGAAGGCGTTGAGGTCAACTTTGCCTGCGATGCCGGGGACTTGGCCGGTGCCGCTGTATTGCCAGAAGGTCCAGTGCTGGCCTGCGTAGAGGTCGCGCGGATGTGCTGCAACGGAGCGCAGCCAGAAATCAGCGCCTTGGACTTTCCACATCTGGTTGTCTTCGAAGAAGTCGATGGCGGTGTAAAGGATCGGGCGCTGGCCGTAGTGGGATTGCAGGGCGCGGATGAAGATTTGCGCCTCGGACCGGATGTGGTCTGGGCTGTTGCGGATGCGGCAGGTCGGGGAAGTGGGGGTCCACTCCATGTCGAGCACCGGCGGGAGTGCTCCGGGCGTGCGGGGGACATGGGCGAAGAACCAGCGGGCTTGCTCGATGGCCGGGCGGCAGTGGTAGAAGAAATGGTAAGCGCCGCGCGGGACGCCTGCGCGGGCTGAGCCTTGCCAATGTTGGGTGAAGAGGGGATCGGCTTGGTCGCCGCCTTCGGTGGCTTTGATGAAAGCAAAGCTGACGCCGTTGGCTTGCGCGGTTTGCCAATCGACGGCGGTCTGGAACTTTGAGACGTCAATGCCGTGGATGCGGTGATCTTGCGGTGCTGCCGAACCGAAATCTTGCGGATGGACATCGCCGAAATTGGCGCGGTTCGGGGTGGCGGTGGGCGAGGAGGTGGATTGGGTGGTTTCGCGCGGACGCCCGCCGCAGGCGGCGAGGGTGAGGATCAGGGCGAGGGTGAGGGCGTGGCGCATCGGGTCAAAATGCCAGAGCCGGCGGGGTTTGTCAGTGGGGGAAATTTAAGGCTCGGCGGGATTCCCCCTGCGGTTTTGCGGCGGCCTCATGCGGTGGCGACCCGGTGGCCCCGGCTTTTGCCGGGGCGGCTTGGCGGAGGGGGTTATCCGAAGCGCGCGGGCGACAGTGAGGCGATCAGGCTGGCGCTGGCGTTGGGTGGAGTGCCGATGATCAGATCGGCGCTAAGTTGGCTGGCCGCGGGGCTGGATTGAAAGCCGTAGCCACCTTGGCCCGCCAGCCAGAAGAAGCTGGGGTCGCGGGCGTCGGGGCCGATCACCAGCACGCGGTCGGGGCTGAAGGTGCGCAGGCCCGCCCAGTTTGACAGCAGTTTTGTGACGGGTTCGGTGACGAATTCTTCGTAGCGG
Organism: Cypionkella sp.; assembly: GCF_030652235.1. Taxonomy (GTDB): domain Bacteria; phylum Pseudomonadota; class Alphaproteobacteria; order Rhodobacterales; family Rhodobacteraceae; genus Cypionkella. Next base: position 38,159 of record NZ_JAUSBA010000018.1, on the reverse strand, counting down.
GCAAGGCCCTCGGCCAGCACCATATCGTCGGCCCAAGCGTCGTGCGGCTCCATCGGGTGTTCCTCGGCGGGCGAGACGATCAGCGCGCCTGCGTCGGGTTTGGCATACCATGTCTCGCCGCAACCAAACATCATTGGCCAATGGGTGACATCATGGCCGCCGGGGGCGGGGATGCGGGCCATCGAGCGACGGTTGGGCTGGAAGCCGAGCGGGGTGATGCCGGCCATTGCTGCGGTGTGGTCGACCCAAGCGCCGGAGGCGTTGATCAGGATGGCGGCTTCATATTCGCCGTTGGCGGTGGTGACGCGCCAGCCTTTGGCGGTTTTGGTGATGGCGGTGGCGCGGGCGTTGAGGTGGAATTCGGCCGCATTGGCTTTCGCTTCGCGGGCAAAATTTTGCAGGAGGAGGTCGGTGTCGATGTCCCATGCATGGCTGGCGAGGGCGGCGCGGGTGACGGTTTCGGGGTTGAGGATCGGCACGAGGGCGCGCGCCTCGTCGAAGGCGATTTCGGGCAGGTGCATATCGGCGATGTCATGCTCGAAGGCTGTGTCTTCGCCGGGGCGACCCAAGATCATGATGCCGCGCGGGGAGAGCACGTTGGGTTGCGCGCGGAAGTATTCGCCTGAGGCGATGGAGAGTTCGACCACTGGGGCGAGGCCGTAGCGGGGTTCATAAAGGGCAGCCGAGCGGCCAGAGGCATGGTGGGCGAGGTTGGATTCGGCCTCGAGCAGGGTGACTTTGCCATGCTGGGAGAGGCGGGCTGCGGCAGAAACGCCTGCGATGCCACCGCCGATGATCAGGAAATCTGTGTGCATGTCTGCCCCCATGGTTTTGCGCGATTGGTTGGTATGCTTGGGCGAAACGCAAGGGGGCGGTGGCGAAATGTTGTGGGATTTCGGCGATATGGCGTGGGATGCTGCGGGTCTGCGGCGTTGTGCTGGTTGGGGCCGCGCAGTTTGAGTATTTGAGAAAGAGCAATTCTGTGTTGGTTCGGTTTGGTTGCGGCGGAGCGGTCAGCCGCGCCGGGCGGCGTCGATTTTGGCGACGTCGATTTTCTGCATCGTCATCATGGCGGCAAAAGCGCGCGCGGCCTCGGCTCCGCCTGCGACCATGGCTTCGGTCAGGGTGCGCGGGGTGATTTGCCAGTTGATGCCCCATTTGTCGCGGCACCAGCCACATTCGCTGGCCTGGCCGCCATTGTCGATGATGGCGTTCCAGTAGCGGTCGGTTTCGGCTTGGTCGTCGGTGGCGATCTGCATGGAAAACGCCTCGGTGTGTTTGAACGCAGGCCCGCCGTTCAACCCGATGCAGCGGACGCCGCAAACGGTGAAATCGACGGTGAGCACATCGCCCTTATGGCCTGACGGATAGTCGCCGGGGGCGTGAAAGACGGCGTTGACGGACGTATCGGGGAAGATGCTGGCGTAGAAGTTTGCGGCTTCTTCGGCGTCTTTGTCATACCAGATACAGATGGTATTTTTCGCGGCTTTGGCCATCGGGCGTTCCTTTCGGTCTGCTGGGTTGATGCAGCTTTCTACCGGATTGGGCTTGTGGCAAGCAAAAGGCCCGCGCTGGTTGCGCGGGCCTTCTTTGGTGGCAAGGATTGGCTTAGAAACTGCGTTTGACTTAGGACGCGCTTTCGACGCCTTTGACAAACCAGTCGATGGTGGCGAGTTGCTCTAGCGTCATGATCTCACCCGCTTTGACCTTTTCCACCCCGTCCTGGTCGAAAATCGGGCCAGTGAAGATGTCGTAGCTGCCGTCTTTGTAGCCTGCTTGCACTGCATCGGCCAAGGCCACCACATCGGCGGGGATCGCGGCATTGTAGGGGGCGATCACAACGGTGCCTTCTTTCATGCCATCCCACGTGTCGGTCGAGGTCCAAGTGCCGTCAACGATGGCTTGGGCGCGTTGAACGTAATACGGCCCCCAGATGTCCTCAATCGCAGTCAAATGCGCGGTGGGGGCGAAGGCCGACATATCGGCGCCTTGGCCAAAGCCGTAGAGGCCTTTCTGCTCGAGGATTTGCAGTGGGCCGGGGCTGTCGGTGTGGGTGGTGACGATATCGCAGCCGAGGTTGATCAGGGTCTCGGTCGCAGCGGCTTCTTTCGGTGGGTCGAACCAAGAATCGATCAGCACCAGTTTCACGGTCGCAGCCGGGTTTTGCTTTTGCGCCGCAAGAGTGAAGGCGTTCACGCCCAAGACCACTTCCGGCACTTTGTAGGAGCCGAGATAGCCCAAGCTGCCGGATTTCGACATTTTACCCGCGATGGTGCCCAGAACGGCGCGGCCTTCGTGGAATTTGGAGTTATAGGTCGCGACGTTATCGGTGCGCTTGAAGCCCGTGCAATGTTCAAACTTCACATCGGGGAACTCGGCGGCGACGGCCAAAGTTTGGTCCATGTAGCCGTAAGAGCAGGTGAAGATCAGCTTGCAACCTTGCTGAGCCAGATCGCGGATCAGCGGAATCGCCGACGCATCTTCAGCGACATTTTCGACATAGATCGTCTCGACCTTGTCGCCAAGCGCTGCGTCAATCGCCTCGCGGCCTTTGTTATGCGCCCAGGTCCAGCCATAGTCGCCGATGGGGCCGAGGAAGATGAAGCCGATTTTCACTTTGTCGGCGGCATGGGCTGTGGTGCCGACCAGTGAAAGCGTGGCAGCAGCGCCCACGGCTTTCATCAGACTGCGACGGTTGAGTGTCGTCATATTATTCTCCTGTTGGTGTTTAGGTAGAAGGTAGGAATGGTTTGCCGAGGCAGGCGGGGGCAGAGGCCCCGACGTTGCCACGGGACGAAATCAGGGTCAGGGCCACCACTGTCATAACGTATGGCATAGCCGCCCAGAATTGCGAGGGTATCGCTTGGATAAACGGCAGGCTGGGGCCAAAGCCGTTGGCCTTGGCAAATAATTCCAGCCACATCAGGAAGCCGAAAAAATACGCCCCCGCCAGCAAGCGCCCGGTGCGCCAGCCGGCGAAGACCACCAGCGCCAGCGCGATCCAACCGCGTCCGGCGGTCATTTTCTCGGCCCACATTGGGGTGATCACCATGCTGAAATAGGCGCCGCCGATGCCTGCCATAGCGCCGCCAAAGGCGATGGCGGCGTAACGCACGCCTGTCACGGAATAACCGATGGAATGGGCGGAATGGTCGTTTTCGCCGACTGCGCGCAGGATCAGGCCCGCGCGGGTGGATTTCAGGAACCATGCGGTAAGCGGCACCATGATCAGGGCGAAATAGACGAGGGGGGAGTAGCCGAAGAACAGCTTCCAGATCGGGTCTTTCGCCAGCACGTCGGGAAAGATCGAGCCAAACTGCGGCACGATGCGGCCAGTGAAAGATACGCCGATCAGCGACGACAGGCCGGTGCCGAAGATCGACAGCGCAAGGCCGGTGGCGACTTGGTTGGAGTTGAGTTGCAGCACGAGAACGGCGAACAGCATCGACGACAGCGCGCCGCCTGCGGCTGCTCCGATCACGCCAAGCCATGGGTTGAAGGTCAGGGCGGTGATGACAAAGCCCGAGATCGCCCCCATCAGCATCATCCCCTCAACCCCGAGGTTCAGCACACCGGATTTCTCGGTGATGAGTTCGCCCAAGCCCGCCAGCAGGATCGGCGTGGTGAGGCCGATGATGGTGACAATCGAGGCGATGATGAATTCCGGGCTCATATGTGCGCTTCCGTTGAGTTGGCGGTTTTTTTGGGGATGAAGCGGACGCGGTAGCGGATCAGGATGTCTGAGGCGAGGATGAAGAACAGCATCATGGCTTGGAAAATGCCAGCGGTGGAATTCGGGATATGGACGGTGGTTTGCGCGACTTGGCCGCCGACATAGGTGACGGCCAGCACAAAGCCCGCAATCAGGCAGCCGATGGGATTGAGGCGGCCCAAAAAGGCGACGATGATGGCGGAAAAGCCGTAGCCGGAGGGGAAACCGAGGTTGATGGCTTTCAGCGATCCGGTGAATTCCAAGGCTCCGGCAAGGCCCGCCATGCCGCCGCCGATCAGCAGGGCCATCCAGATGGTTTGCTTGGCGTCAAAGCCGCCGTGGCGGGCGGCGTGCGGGGCAGAGCCTACGACTCGGATCTGAAAGCCGAAGACGGATTTTGACATCAGCACCCAGAACACGAAGGGCAGGATCAAAGCGATGGCAACGCCAAGGTGGACGGTGGTGCCTTGGAACAGGATCGGCAGGGTGAGGCTTTCAGGCAGGGGTGCTGTGGCGGGGAAGTTGCGGCCATTGGGGTCTTTCCACGGGCCGCCGACCAAGAAGCCCAAGACTTGGAACGAGACATAGGTGAGCATCAAGGAGGTGAGGATTTCGTTGACGTCCCAGCGGGTTTTCAGAAACGCCGGGATCGCAGCCCAAGCCGCACCGCCGACGATGCCAGCAAGGATCATCAGGATCAGGGTGAAGGGGCCGCCCGTTGGGCCTGCGGCAATGCCGACGCCCGCGGCAAACAGCGCACCCAGCACATATTGGCCCTCTGCGCCGATGTTCCAGATTTGGGCGCGATTGCCGATCGAGAGGCCAAGCGCGATGATGATCAAGGGGGCGGCTTTGACGGCGACGTCCTGCCATTTGTAGCTGGCGAGGATCGGGGTCAGGAAAATATCGACCACGGCGCGCTGGCCGTCGATGCCGATGGCGTCGAACACGATGACGCCGATCAGCATGGTCAGCAGCACCGAGGCGATGGGGGTGGCGATCAGCATGAAGGTGCTGGGGACGGAGCGTTTTTCCAGCTTAATACGCATGGGCGACCTCGCTGGAGATGTGGGTTGGCGCGTTGGGGTCGCCGTGGACACCGCCCATGAGCAGGCCGATTTCTTCAATATTGGCGCCTGCGACCGGCATCGGTTTCGACAGGTGCCCTTCGTTGATCACCGCAAGGGTGTCGCAGAGCGAGAGCAGTTCATCAAGGTCTTGGCTGATCACCACGATGGCCGATCCGGTGGCGGCAAGGTCTACCAGCGCCTGATGGATCGCAGCGGCCGCCCCGGCGTCGACGCCCCAGGTCGGCTGGCTGACCACCAGAACCTGCGGTTTCTGCATGATCTCGCGGCCCATTATGAACTTTTGCAGATTGCCACCCGAGAGTGAGTCGGCCATCGCCGCGGGGCCGGTGGCTTTGACCGAGAAGGCGGCGATCACCTCGCCTGCGTAGGTGCGCGCGGAACGCGCGTTGACCATCCCGCCCGACACCATGCCCATGCGGTCGCGCGCGGTCAGGATAGCGTTGTCGGACAGGCTGAAATCGGGCACGGCGGCGTGGCCGTTGCGTTCCTCGGGGACGCTTGCCATCCCCGCAAGGCGGCGTTGTTTGGCGGTGAGAGCGGCGATTTTGCTGCCATCGATCTGGATGGCGTCGGGGTTTTGCGACGGGGTTTCACCGGAAAGCGCGAGCAGCAGGGCGTTCTGACCGTTGCCCGCGACGCCCGCGATGCCGAAAATCTCGCCCGCTTTGACCGAAAAGCTGATGTCTTTCAGCGCGATACCGAAGGGGCCGTCTTTCGGGATGCTAAGGCCCTGCACGGCCAGCTTGGCGCTGCCCAAGGCGCGCCCCTCGCCGCGTTGGATGTCTTTCAGGCTGCCGCCGATCATCTTCTCGGCCATCGAGCGCGAAGTTTCCTTCGCCGGATCGCAGGTATCGACCAATTTCCCGCCGCGCAGGATGGTGGCGGCATCACACAGCGCTTTGATTTCATGCAGTTTGTGGGAGATGTAGAGGATCGAGCAGCCTTCTTTCGCCAGTTGCCGCAGCACGACGAACAGTTGTTCGACTTCTTGCGGGGTCAGCACCGAAGTCGGTTCGTCCATGATCAGCAGGTTGGGGTTCAAGAGCAAAGCGCGGACGATCTCAATGCGTTGGCGCTCACCCACCGAAAGGGTCGAGACAATGCGGTGGGGTTCGAGTTTTAACCCGTATTGTTGCATGACGGAGAGGATTTTCGCCTCAAGATCGCGGGCGGGGATTTTGGCGTCCATACCGAGGGCGATATTTTCCAAGACCGTCATCGCCTCAAACAGCGAGAAATGCTGGAACACCATGCCGATGCCGAGTTTGCGGGCGGCTTTGGGGTTGGCGATGGTGATGCGCGCACCGTTCCAGCGGATTTCTCCGGCGTCGGGCTGCATGATGCCGTAGATCATCTTCACCAGCGTCGACTTGCCCGCGCCATTTTCGCCCAGCAGCGCATGGATCTCGCCGGGTTGCACCGCAAAGCTGACCTGATCATTGGCAAGCACGCCGGGGAAGCGTTTGGTGATGCCCGAAAGATCAAGGCGTGGCGGCGTTTGCATCGGGTGCGTGGTCCTTCGGGCTGAGGGGTGGTGGCGTAGTGGACACTGTTGCGTGGGGCGGTGGCTATGCGGATTGAGGTTGAAAGACTTTCAAGGTTTCCGCGCTTAATTGCGTTGGTTTTTCTTGAAAGCGGCGGGCCGGCGTTTTTTTTGAGAGGGCAGCAGATGCTGGGTTTTTGCGCAGTTAAGCTTAGGCAGGTTAGACCGGATGGCTTTGCTGTCGCAAGCGCCGCGTCTGCCGAGGGGGCGGATTTATAGGATTGGGTGAATGTCTGAAAATATATCAATATCAAGGTGATATAGAGTGTCATGGTGCATGGATGCGGATGCGGCGTGGGTTGTGTCGCTGTATTTGTAGGCAAAGCCAGAAGCAGCTGCTGAATTATGCCGCAGAATGGGGGCGAAACTTGGCTTGCTTGCGGGCGGGGAAGCGGTGACTCTGTCATCAGATATTGGGACAGAAAAGGAGCGGGCGATGGCGGGTGAAGCACTGGATCATGTGTCGCTGTTGCGGCTGGCGATTGCCGAATCCGCGAAAGCGCGGGACGCCGGGGTGCATCCGTTCGCCTCGATTTTGGTCGGGCCGGATGGCGCGGTGCTGATGACGCAGCACAATGCTTTTATGCCGGATCACGATATGACGGGTCATGCCGAGCGGGTTTTGATGACGCGGGCCTCGACCAGTTTGCCAGCGGAATTGCTGCGAGAGTGTACGATTTACACCTCGGCCGAGCCCTGCGCGATGTGTTCGGGGGCGATTTATTGGACCGGGTTACGCCGCGTTGTTTACGGGATGTCAGAGCAACTGTTGAAAGAGATGACCGGCAACCACCCGGAGAATCCGACGCTGGATTTGCCGTGTCGGGTGGTGTTTGCGGCGGGGCAGCGGCAGATTGAGGTGATTGGGCCGATGCTGGAGGATGAGGCGGCGTTGGTGCATGTCGGGGTTTGGGGGTAGCGATTTATGAAGTCATAAATCAGGGTCTGTGACGCGGGCAGCACCCTATGCAATGCTGTCTGCAGGGTGGCCTTTTCACATATCGGAGGCGACTTGCGTGATCTGCGCAGGGCGTTATGCGCCTGATTCAATCGGGGATACGCGCGGTTAGCTTGATTTCAACCTCAAAACTCGCGCGCTATGTCACCCCGAGGGCCGTCCAATTTCGATCGGGCGCGGATGGCAGGATTTCGGCTTTCCCCTGCATGATGGTGGGGAGCTGGGTTTCGGGTTCGGCGTGGAAGCAGGTCACATCCACGATACCGTCGAAGCTGTAACCTGCGGCGTTGGGTGTGTCGGCCAGATTTGAAAACGCAAGCCGGACTTGGGCCTCAAAACCCGGATTCGGACTGCTGTCGCTGCCGCTGCCGACTTGGCCCGATACGCACAAACCATCGCCCGAGCGGATCGCGGCGGAATAGCCGTGCACCGCGTCAAGCGCGTGGCGGTTGGCCGGGAAGATGGCGCTGCGCTGTATCATTTGGAACTTCTTTTGGGTTTGGTTTGGGGAACCCAGTAGAAAAGCCAGTGACAGAAGCGGCTACACGTTCTGTCTTGGATTTTACATTCGAGTCGCATGTCAATATGGATGCGTCGCGTATGTGAAAGTAGGCAAAATGGCCGCGAAACATCGCAGTGCGATGATGGAAGAAACCCGCCCCAAGCTGATCGTGGCGGGGCGTAAAGCCTTTGGTGAACAGGGCTTTGCCGCAACGTCGATGGACGAGTTGACCGCCGGGGCGAAGCGCGAGAGCCTCGCCTAGTACTCTGGCGCGAAGTCTAGCGCTGGGTCGATTTCGGACGGGCGGCCTTCTAGGAACAAAGCGCCGACACGCGCCGGGGTGCGGGCGATGATTTTGCCCGCTTTGATCACCAAGAGTTTGGTGGCTTTCAGGCGGAGCGCCTCGGCGGGGTCGCGGGCTTGCAGCAGGATCAGATCGGCGTTGCGGCCTTTTTCCAGCCCGTAGTTTTGCAGGCCCATGGTTTTGGCCGAGTTCACGGTCAGGGCGTTGAAGATTTTGGTTTTATCCTCAAGGCTGCCCATTTGCGCAGAGTGGATCGCCATATGGCCAACTTCCAGCATATCGCCCGAGCCCATCGCGTACCACGGGTCCATCACGCAATCATGGCCGAACGAGACATTGATGCCAGCGGCCATCAGTTCGGGCACCCGGGTCATGCCGCGGCGTTTGGGATAGGTGTCGTGACGGCCCTGCAGCATGATGTTGATCAGCGGATTGGGGATCACGTTCATCTGCGATTCCGCGATCAGCGGGATCAGTTTCGAGACGTAGTAATTGTCCATCGAATGCATGGATGTGAGGTGAGAGCCTGCAACGCGGCCTTGCAGCCCGTGGCGGATGGTTTGCTGGGCGAGGGTTTCGACATGGCGAGAGTTGGGGTCATCGGTTTCATCGCAATGCATATCGACGGGTAGGCCACGCTCGGCGGCAAGGCGGCAGAGGGCTTCGACGCTGGCCTGGCCTTCGGCCATGGTGCGCTCAAAATGCGGGATGCCGCCGACGATGTCGACGCCCATGTCAAGGGCGCGGGTCAGGGATGTGACGCCTTCGGAGGCGCGGAAGTAGCCGTCTTGCGGGAAAGCGACGAGTTGCAGGTCGATGTAGGGTTTGACGCGGGCCTTGACCTCTAGCATCGCCTGCACGGTGATGAGTTTGGGGTCGGAGGTGTCGACATGGGTGCGGATCGCCAGCAGGCCTTGGGTGACGGCGAGGTCGCAGTAGCGCAGGGCGCGGGCAACGAGGGCGTCGATGGTGAGGGTGGGGCGGAGTTCCCCCCATAGGGCGATGCCTTCGAGCAGCGTGCCGGAGCGGTTCATCCGTGGCAGGCCGAGCGACAGGGTGGCGTCCATGTGAAAATGTGGATCGACGAAGGGGGGCGAGGCGAGGCGGCCTGTGGCGTCGATTTCTTCTCGGGCGGTGGCTTGGATGTTCGGGGCGATTTCGGCGATTTTATTGGCCGTGATGGCGATATCGTGGCCTTTGCGGCCATCGGGGAGGTTGGCGTTTCTTAGGATCAGATCGAACATGGGTGCCCCTTGGAGGTTTGCGGCAGGGTTGAGGGTTTTCGCTTTGGCGTCAAGCGCTGCGGCTGGGGGCGGTTAGGCTGTGGCCCGCCTGTGCGGTGGGGCGCAGCAGCTGGGCGGCGACGCCAATGGCGATGGCATTTGGGTGTTTGCCAAGGCTGGGGTCGCCAATCGGGCAGGTGATTTTGGCGATGGTTTGCGGGGTATGGCCAAGGGCGCGCAGGCGGGATTGGAAGCGGGCCCATTTGGTTTGTGATCCGATCAGGCCCAGCGATTGGAAGCCGTGCAGCAGCAGGCGGTGGCAGAGATCAAGGTCGAGGGCGTGCGAATAGGTGAGGATCAGGTGCTCGGCGTTGCGGGGGGCGAGTTCGGTGGCGTTGGTGGGGGTTTCGACGGGCAGGGCGGTGGTGTTGTCGGGGATGGTAAAGGGGAAGCGGCTGGGGGCGGTGTCGATCCAAGTGATGTGTAGATCGGAGAGCGGGGCGAGTGTGTGTATTAGGGCGCGCCCGACGTGGCCTGCGCCCCAGATCCAAAGCTGGCGTGTGGGATGGGCGAGTGGTTCGATCATCCAGCCTTGCATCAGGTGCGGGGCGGGGAGTGCGCCTTGGTTGCGGGCGGTGGCGAGCAGGCGTTTGACGGCAAGGGGCATTGCCGTGTCGTTGGTGGGGCGGGCGATCAGCGAGTTCGGTTCGGGGAGGGTTTCGGCAGTAAACACTTCGGTGAACAGGGTGACGGCCCCGCCGCAGCATTGGTTTAGTTTGGGGCCGAGGGCGGTGTGGGTGAGGGATTTTTCTTTTGTGGCGAGAAGGCTGCGGGCGTGTTGGGTGGCTTGATGTTCTAGGGCGCCGCCGCCGATGGTGCCGGATTGGCCTGAAGACCAGACCAGCATGGATGCGCCGACTTCACGGGGGGAGGAGCCTTGGTGGGCGGCGATGACGACGCGGGCGGTAGGGCCGTGTTGGGTAACGGTTTCGGTGAGTGTTTCTAAGTCAAACATGGCGCTGATCTTGCACGGCTTTGAGGATGCGTTCGGGGGTGGCGGGGGCATCGAGGTTTGGATAGCGCGTGCCGTCTCCGCAGGCGGCTATCGCGTCAGACAGGGCGAGGAAGGCGGAGATGCCAAGGTTGAACGGCGGCTCGCCCACAGCTTTGGATTTGCCGACGGTGTCTTCGCGGTTGGGTTTATCCCAAAGGGCGACGTTGAAAATCGGCGGGCGGTCGGAGCAGGCGGGGATTTTGTAGGTGCTGGGGGCGTGGGTGGTCAAAGCACCTTTGGCGTTCCAGACCAGTTCTTCGGTGGTCAGCCAGCCTGCGCCTTGGACATAAGCGCCCTCGACCTGGCCGATGTCGAGGGCGGGGTTCAGGCTGGTTCCGGCGTCGTGCAATATATCGGTGCGCAGGATGCGGTTTTCGCCGGTGAGGCTGTCGATCACGACCTCGGTGATGGCGGCACCATAGGCGAAGTAGAGGAACGGGCGGCCTTTGCCTTTCACACGGTCCCAGTTGATTTTTGGGGTGGCGTAGAAGCCGGTTGAGGACAGCGAGATGCGGGCTTGGTAGGCCCATGCGGCGATTTGGGCAAAGGGATAGGATTCGCCGCCCGCCCGCACGGTGCCGTTCTCAAAGCGGACTTCGTTGGGCTGGGTGCCAAGCTTGTCGGCAAGGAAATCGGCCATGCGGGCGCGGATGATCTCGCAGGCGTTTTGCGCGGCCATGCCGTTCATATCGGCCCCCGACGAGGCGGCGGTGGCCGAGGTGTTGGGCACTTTTGCAGTGTCGGTGGCGGTGATTTTCACCTGCGACGCGTCGACGCCGAACACCGAGGCCGCGACTTGCGCGACCTTTTGGTTCAGGCCCTGGCCCATCTCGGTGCCGCCGTGGTTGAGGTGGATCGAGCCGTCTTGATAGACATGCACGAGGGCTCCGGCTTGGTTCAGCCATGTCAGGGTAAAGGAGATGCCGAACTTTACCGGGGTGAAGGCGAGGCCGCGCTTCAAGATTGGGTTAGTGCTATTCCAAGCGGCGATTTCAGTACGGCGGGCTTGGTAATTGCTCGATTTCTCCAAGGCGTCGTGGATGTCTTGGCCGATGAAATCCTCGACCTCCATGAAATAGGGGGTGGTTTGCGCCTGCGCGTTGGTGGGGGAATAGGTGGAGCCTATGCGGTGACCTGTGCCGGGCCCGGTGGGTTGCGCGGCGCGATAGTAGTTGAGTTTGCGGATCTCGTTGGGGTCTTTTTTCAGCGCGTGGGCGACGTGGTCGATCACCCGCTCAATCCCGATGATGCCCTGCGGGCCACCGAAGCCCCGGTATGCGGTGGCGGATTGGGTGTTGGTTTTCAGGCGGTGCGATTCAATGCGGATGTCGGGGAGGTGATAGCAGTTGTCGGCGTGCAGCATGGCCCGGTCGGCGACGGCGAGCGACAGATCTTGCGCCCAGCCGCAGCGGACGAGATGGGTGAAATCTATCCCTAAGATGCGGCCTTGCGCGTCGATCCCGGCGCGGTAGCTGATGCGCAGATCGTGGCGTTTGCCAGTGATCATCATATCGTCGTCGCGGTCGTAGCGCATTTTGCAGGGTTTATTCAGGTCGCGGGCAGCAATGGCGCAGGCGATGGCGAGGGCGTTGCCCTGGGATTCCTTGCCGCCGAAACCACCGCCCATGCGGCGGGTTTCGACGCGGACAGCGCTCATGGGAAGGTGCAGGGCGTGGGCGACTTTGTGTTGAATCTCGGTCGGGTGTTGGGTCGAGGAATAGATATGCACGCCGTCTTCTTGTGGGATGGCGGCGGCGATCTGGCCTTCGAGGTAGAAGTGTTCTTGGCCGCCGACGTCCATAGTGCCTTCGATGATTTGTGCGGCGGTGGCGATGGCTTTGGCGGCGTCGCCTTTGGTCCAGATGATCGGGCCTTGCTCAAACCGGGAATTGGCTTTGAGGGCGTCGTCCACCGTCAGCAAGGCGGGGAGGTCGGCGTAGGTTATTTTGCCCAAGCGCGCGGCTTTGCGGGCGTTGAGATGGGTGTCGGCGATGACAAGGAAGACGGGTTGGCCGATGTAGTGGACTTTACCCGTGGCGAGCAGCGGTTCGTCATGGGTGGAGGGCGAGCAATCGGGCATCTCGGTGAAGTCGGCGCTGGCATAGGTTTTGATCACACCGGGGGCTGCGCGGACGGCGGAAAGGTCAATGTCGGTGATGGTGCCGTGGGCGCAGGGGGACAGGCCAAAGGCGGCGTGCAAGGTGCCTGCGGGCAGCGGAATGTCGTCAAGATAGCGGGCTTGGCCTGTGACGTGCAGGGGGGCAGAATCGTGTGGGAGCGGTTTACCCTTGGTCATACCGAGACCTCCAGCACGTTGGTTTTGGTGCCGCTGAGGTCGTGGAAATAGCGGATCAGCAGGTTTTGCGCGGTGGTGAGGCGGTAGGTGGATGAGGCGCGCATGTCGGTGAGGGGTTGAAAATCTTTGGCGAAGGCGGGGAGCGCGCATTCTAGGGTTTGCAGGGAAAAGGGTTTGTTGAGGACGGCGGTTTCAACTGCGGCGGCGCGTTTGGGGATGCCTGCCATGCCGCCGAAGGCGATGCGGGCTTGGGTGATTTGGTTGGCCTCAACTGTGAGGTTGAAGCAGCCGAGAACGGCGGAAATGTCTTGATCGAAGCGTTTGGTCAGTTTGTAGCAGCGTAAGTTTGGGGCGCTGGTGGGGATGGAAAGGCCTGCGACGAACTCGCCGGGGTGGCGGTCTTGTTTGCGGTATTCGATGAAGAAATTCTCCAGCGCGATAGAGCGCAGGTCGGGGCCTTTGCGCAGGTGTAAGGTGGCACCCAGCGCGATCAGGGCGGGCGGGGCGTCTCCGATCGGCGAGCCGTTGGCGATGTTGCCGCCGATGGTGGCGGCGTTGCGGACCTGTTCCGAGGCGTAGCGGCGCAGCATTTCCGCGAAGGACGGGTGCAGCGGCAGCAGGGCTTCGCGCAGTTGATTGATGGTGACGGCAGCCCCGATGTGAAGTTGGCCGGGGGAGTGTTCGATCTGTTGCAGGTCGGTGACGGCGTTCAGGAAGGCCACCGGCCCGAGGTCGCGCAGTTGTTTTGTGACCCAAAGGCCGACATCGGTGGCACCTGCGATCAGGGTGGCATCTGGGTTTTGCTGATACCAATCGGCGAGATCATCGGAGTTGGTGGGTCGGAACGCGCCGGGGAGGCTGTACGCCTCCCCCGTCCCCACCACGGTGGGCAGGTTGCGCTGGTCGGATTGCATCCATGCGGGAACCTTCGCGGATTCGGCGGCTTTTGCGGCCCGGATGATCGGGGCGTAGCCGGTGCAGCGGCAGAGGTTTCCGGCGAGGGTGGTGTCGTGATCGGTGCGGTTCAGGGTGTGGGCCACGGCCATTGAGGCGATAAAACCCGGCGTGCAGAAGCCGCATTGGCTGCCGTGGTGGGCGATCATTTCGGCTTGGACCGGGTGAAGTTCGCCGTTCGGGCCAGAAATGCCCTCCACGGTGCGGACGGCTTTGCCGTGCAGTTGCGGTAGGAACAGGATGCAGGCGTTCAGCGCCTTGGGGCCGTTCGCGTCGGTGACCATGACGGTGCAGGCCCCGCAATCGCCTTCATTGCAGCCCTCTTTGGTGCCGCAGAGGGATTGGTCTTCACGCAGATATTCCAACAGGGTGCGCGTCGGGCTGCCGCCTGCGATGCGCACCGGCGTTCCGTTCAAGAGAAACGCTGTCTCGGTCATGGTTCATCCTGCCGCTGTCTGTATCAACTGGGCCGTGTGCGCGCCCGCCCGATGCGGCGGAAAGCGGGTCGCGCGACCCTATGGGGTATCAAGCCTTGGTCTGTGGCGTTGCGCAAGGGATACCTTGATGGGTTTCGCGAAAGGAGTTTCTAGATTCTTGCGGGAAAGCCGCGGGCCGGCGGTCGGAGGGCGACGGTTTTGGATGCGGATGAGGGGCGGTCCCAACTCGGGACCTTTTTTATGTGTTTTGAAACAATGGGTTGGGGTAGTCGAATTAAGGATTTGTTAAGGATTGAGGGCAAGCGGTGGGTTGAAACCCCACCCTACGACTGGTTCCCTGTTGCTGAGGGGTTGAGAAAAGAGACTTAGGCTGCGGCAGAAAGCAGTTGCAGGATTTGCCTGCGAAGAGGGCGGGCTTTTGTTCTGGGCGCTGGTTGGTTACTCTGCCCCCATGTCAGCACCTCGATTCATCCATCTGCGCACCCATACCGAACATTCACTGTTGGAGGGGGCTGTGCCTGTGAAGGCGCTTTTGAAGCTTTGCGCGAAGCACGAGATGCCTGCGGTGGCGGTCACTGACAGCAATAACATGTTCGCGGCGCTGGAGTTTTCGGTTTACGCGAAAGACGCCGGGGTGCAGCCGATTGTGGGCTGTCAGGTCTCGGTGGCTTATGATCCGGTGGCGGCGGGCGAGAAGCTGAAGGCGGCGGCTTCGGTTGTGCTGCTGGCGCAGAATGAAGCCGGGTATATGAACCTGATGAAGCTGAACTCTTGTTTGTATATCGACAAGGGCGGGGCTTTGCCGGAAGTGACCGTCGCGGAGTTGGAGAAGTATTCGGCGGGGTTGATCTGTTTGACTGGCGGGGCGGATGGGCCGCTGGGGCGGCTGGTGCAGACGGCGCAAACCCCGAAAGCGCGGGTGCTGGTGGAGCGGTTGGCTGCGGCTTATCCGGGGCGGCTTTATATGGAGTTGCAGCGCCATCCCGGCGAGGGCGGGCGGCTGACCGATGCGGAAGCGGGCACCGAGCGGTGGTTTATTGAGACGGCTTACGCGTTGGAACTGCCGCTGGTGGCGACCAATGATGTCTATTTCCCCGCCGCCACGATGTATGAGGCGCATGATGCGCTGATCTGCATTGCCGAGGGGGCTTATGTTGATCAACAGCAGCCGCGGCGTAGGCTGACGCCGCAGCACTATTTCAAGTCTGAGGCCGAGATGGTGACTCTGTTCGCCGATCTGCCGGAAGCGGTGCAGAACACCGTGGAAATCGCGCGGCGCTGTGCGTTTGCGGCGTTCAAGCGCGCGCCGATCCTGCCGAAATTTGCCGATGATGAGGTGAACGAGTTGCGGCGGCAGGCCAATGCCGGGTTGCAGGCGCGGCTGGCGATTATTCCACATGCGGTGAGCGTCGAGGACTATCAGGCGCGGTTGGATTTTGAGCTTGGGATCATCGAGAAGATGGGGTTTCCCGGCTATTTCCTGATCGTGGCGGATTTTATCGGCTGGGCGAAGAAACAGCATATTCCGGTCGGGCCGGGGCGGGGATCGGGTGCGGGGTCATTGGTGGCTTATGCGCTGACGATCACTGATCTTGACCCTTTGCGTTATGCTTTGCTGTTTGAGCGGTTTTTGAACCCGGAGCGGGTGTCGATGCCCGACTTTGACATCGACTTCTGCATGGATCGCCGGGGCGAGGTTATTCAATACGTTCAAGCCAAATATGGCCGCGATAAGGTCGGGCAGATCATCACTTTTGGCGCTTTGTTGTCGAAGGCGGCGGTGCGCGATGTCGGTCGGGTGTTGCAGATGTCTTATGGGCAGGTGGACCGCTTGTCGAAGATGATCCCGGTGGAGGGGGTGAAGCCGGTCTCAATCACCAAGGCTTTGGCCGATGAGCCTCGGTTGCGGGAAGCGGCGAAGGAAGAAGTGGTCGCGCGGCTGCTGAATTACGGCGCGCAAATTGAGGGGCTGTATCGCAACGCCTCGACCCATGCCGCCGGGGTGGTGATTGGCGATCGCCCCCTGGATGAGTTGGTGCCGCTTTATCAAGACCCGAAGTCGGACATGCCTGCCACGCAGTTCAACATGAAATGGGTGGAGCAGGCCGGGCTGGTGAAGTTCGACTTCCTCGGGCTGAAGACGCTGACGGTGATCCAGAACGCGATTGATCAGATCAACAACGGCAACCGGGCGCTTAATCAATCCGCCGATGGTCGCGCGCTGTATGAGGCGAAACCGGGGGCCGAGAACGACATCGGGCTTATCCCACTGGACGATAAAGCGTCGTATGAGCTGTATGCGGCGGCGAAAACCGTGGCGGTGTTTCAGGTGGAATCCAGCGGCATGATGGATGCTTTGCGGCGGATGAAGCCGACCTGCATCGAGGACATCGTGGCTTTGGTGGCTTTGTATCGGCCCGGCCCGATGGAGAATATCCCGACCTATTGCGAGGTGAAGAACGGGCTGAAGGATCTGGAGTCGATCCATCCGACGATTGATCATATTCTGGCGGAAACCCAAGGGATTATCGTTTACCAAGAGCAGGTTATGCAGATTGCTCAGGTGATGGCGGGGTATTCTTTGGGCGGGGCGGATTTGCTGCGCCGCGCGATGGGTAAGAAGATCGCCGAGGAGATGGCAAAGGAGCGCCCCAAGTTTGTTGAGGGTGCCAAGAAGACCCATAATGTCGATGTAAAAAAGGCCGGTGAAGTCTTTGACTTGCTGGAGAAATTCGCCAACTACGGCTTTAACAAATCGCACGCGGCGGCTTATGCGGTGGTCAGCTATCAGACCGCTTGGCTGAAGGCGAACCATCCGGTGGAGTTCATGGCCGGGGTGATGAACTGCGATATTCATCTGACCGACAAGCTGGCGGTGTATAAGCGCGAAGTCGGCAAGCTGGGGATCAAGACGGTAGCGCCTTGTGTGAATGCGTCTTTGGCGACGTTCACGGTGCGCGATGGGGCTGTGGTCTATGCTTTAGGCGCGCTGAAGGGCGTGGGCGCGGATGCGATGGGGCTGATTGTAGCCGCGCGCGGCGAAAAACCGTTCGCGACCTTGTTCGATTTCGCCCGCCGGGTGGATATGAAGCGGGTTGGCAAGCGGCCGTTGGAGATGTTGGCGCGGGCTGGGGCGTTTGATGTGCTGGATGGCAACCGCGCGCGGGTGTTTGAGGCTCTGGATGCGTTGGTCGCCTATTCGGCGGCGATCCATGAGGCGAAATCGTCCAATCAGGTGAGTTTGTTTGGCGAGGCGGGGGCAGATATTCCCGAACCGCGATTGGCGTATCGCGATGACTGGCTGCCGGTGGAGCGGTTGACGCAAGAGCACCTGGCGATTGGGTTTTATCTGTCGGGCCATCCGCTGGATGATTACATGTCGGCGCTGAAACGGCGCGATGTATTGACGCTGACCGAAGTGACGCGGAAAGCCGAGCGTGGCATGTGCATTGCCAAGATTGCAGGCTCGGTGGCGTCGAAACAGGAGCGTAAATCGGCCAAGGGCAACCGCTTTGCTTTCGTGTCGCTGTCAGATCCGACCGGGCTTTATGAGGTCACGGTGTTTTCCGACACGCTGGAAGCCGCCCGCGATCTGTTGGAGCCGGGGATGAATGTGGTGCTGACGGTGAAGGCCGAGTTGGAAGGCGAGACGTTGAAACTGCTGGCCAATGCGGTGCAGCCGATTGATCAGGTGGCTGATGCGGCGGGGGCGCAGGCGTTGCGGATTCACTTGAACCGGGCCGAGGCGGCGGTGTCGATTGCGATACTGTTGGCCAAGGTGGAGGGCCGCAACAAGGCGCAAATTACCCTCTGTGTGCCCGATGATCAGGGCCGCGAGATTGATCTGATCCTGCCGCAAAGCTATCCGGTGACGGCGCAAATCAAGGGTGCGATCAAGGCGATGCAGGGCGTGGTGATGGTGGAAGAAGTGTGATGCTTCCACGTCTGACCCACCCATGAGCCGTGCCCAAGCTTGTGCGAAACCTCGCCGATGATGACGCTTTTGTGCGCAGAAAGGTCGAATCCATGCCAAATTCCTTCGAAAGAGAAAAAAATAGTTGTTTGCTGGATTGAATAAGTAAATATCTACGGAAATTGTCGTAATTAAGGGGCGGAATCAGCATGGACAGCATTTGGGACTACATGCTCATCGGGTTCATTGCGCAGTTGATTGATGGATCATTGGGCATGGGCTTTGGGGTGATCTCGTCTGCCGTGCTGCTGGCGCAGGGTGTGCCGCCGCCCTTGGTTTCGGCCTCGGTCAATGCGGCGAAACTGCCCACCGGGGGGACGGCGGCGCTGTCGAACCTGTATCATCGCAATATTGACTGGCGGATTGTCGGGGCACTGGCGGTGTTTGGGTCGATTGGTGGAATAGTTGGGGCGACGCTGCTGTCGGGGCTGAAGGGCCATGCTTTGCAGTATCTGGTCAACGGCTATCTGGTGCTGATGGGCAGCTATATCGTCTATCGTGGCATCTATGGCATCGCCGTCAAAGTGGTGAAAACCCGGCGGTTTCAGGCGATTGGCTTTGCGGGCGGCCTTATTGAGGGCATCGGCGGATCGTGGGGGCCGATTGTGAACACCGGGCTGCTCGGCTCGGGGGTGCAGTCGCGCTATGCGATTGGCTCGACGAATTTCTCGGAATTTATTGTCAGCTTCGTGGTGTTTACCGCGCTGGGCGTGGCGTATTATTTCGGCTGGTGGGGTGAGGAAACTGACTGGAGCCAAGTGCGGATGACAGTGTTCGGGCTGGCTTTGGGTGGCTTGCCTGCGGCGTTCTTTGGCGGATATCTGGCGAAGATGGCCCCGCGCAGGCCGCTTACGATTGCGGTCGGGCTGTTCGCGCTGGGCGTGGCGGTTTATCGGTTGGCGACGATGTAATCACCAATGCGCCCGTTACCAGTGAGGGGGGCGGACGTTGGCTTCGGGGGCTTGGCCGGGGCCTTCACGCTCGGCCTCTCGCTCGGCCAAAAGCTGGGTCAGGCGCAGCAAGCGGTCTAGGTCTTTCGACTGCCGGGCGACCACATCCGACAGGTCTTCGACGGCGCGGGTCAAATGGGCGATGCGTTCTTCTAGGGCTTCGGTGCGGTCCATATCGTCCCCTGCTTGCTGCGGATGCCCCCATCCGTTACACGGAGCGCGAGAAAAAGCGAAGGCTGTAAGCTATGGCAAATGACAAAACCCCCGCCCCGAAAGCGGCGCGCCGCCCGCGCGCGGAAACCCCGAAGGGCTTCCGCGATTACTTTGGCGCGGAGGTCACCGCCCGCAAGGCGATGCTGGACAAGATTGCCGAGGTTTATCATCGCTATGGCTTTGATCCGCTGGAGACTTCGGCGGTGGAAACCGTCGAGGCTTTGGGCAAGTTCCTGCCCGATGTGGATCGCCCGAATGAAGGTGTGTTTGGTTGGCAGGATGAAGATGCCGATTGGCTGGCGTTGCGCTATGACCTGACCGCGCCCTTGGCACGGGTGGCGGCGCAGTATCGCAACGACCTGCCATCGCCGTATCGGCGGTATGCGATGGGTCCGGTGTGGCGCAATGAGAAACCGGGACCGGGGCGGTTCCGGCAGTTTTATCAATGCGATGCGGATACGGTGGGGTCGGCGAGTGTGGCCGCCGATGCCGAGATTTGTGCGATGCTGTCGGATGCGTTGGAGATCGTGGGCATCCCGCGCGGTGACTATGTGGTGAAGGTCAACAACCGCAAGGTGCTGAACGGGGTGATGGAAGTCGCAGGGGTTTTGGACGCTTCTGACCCGGACCGGTTTTCGCGTGAGCGTGGTATTGTGCTTCGAGCGATTGATAAGATCGATCGGCTTGGGGAAGATGGCGTAATGTCATTGCTTACTTCTGGTCGTGAAGATGAGAGCGGCGATTTTACCGCAGGGGCGGGCCTAACGTCCCACCAAGCCGCAACAGTCATGACATTCGTGTCTGCTCCGCGTTCGATTGCTCGAGCAATTGCGGAAATTGAAGACAGCGGGCCAAGCCATCCAATGTTTGAGGCCTCGCTTTCTCCACATTTCCGAAATGCTACTACAATTGGATATTTGAGAAGCGTTGTAGGGCTTAGTCAAATAGGGCGAGACGGACTGGATGAGCTGGAGACAATCGCAACGCTCTTGAATGCGCAAGGCTACGGCCCCGACCGCATCGTCATCGACCCCGGCGTCGTGCGTGGCCTCGGTTACTACACGGGCCCGGTTTACGAGGCGGAACTGACCTTTGAAATCCTCGACGAGAAGGGCCGGAAGCGGTCGTTCGGCTCGGTTGCGGGCGGGGGGAGATATGACGATCTGGTCAAGCGCTTTACCGGACAGGCGGTGCCTGCGACTGGTGTCTCGATTGGGGTGGATCGGTTGCTGGCGGCATTGGCTGCTAAGGGGCGTGGGGCCTCGGACACGGCGGGGCCTGTCGTCGTGACGGTGATGGATCGTGACCGGATGGCGGATTATATGGGGATGGTGGGGGAGTTGCGCGCGGCTGGCATCCGGGCGGAGGTTTATCTCGGCAACCCTAAGCAATTCGGCAACCAGTTGAAATATGCCGATAAGCGGCAGTCGCCGATTGCGGTTATTCAGGGTGGGAACGAGGCCGAGAAGGGTGTTGTGATCCTGAAAGACCTGATTTTGGGCGCGAAGATTGCGCAATCTGCGACGCTGGAGGAATGGAAAGACCAGCCTGCGCAGGTGGAAGTGCCGCGCGGTGATCTGGTGGCGGCGGTGCGGAAGATGCTGGGGCAATGAGCCAGCCTGGCAACAAGGCGGCGATCCGGGCTGAGGCTTCGCTGCTGTTTGCGGCGTTTCAGGCGGCGGGGGCCGTGGCGGTTGAGGCGGATTTGCTGCTGCCGGCCGAGACTCTGCTGGATCTTTATGGCGAGGATATTCGGGCGCGGGCTTATGTCACCACCGACCCGTTGCGCGGCGAGATGATGCTGCGGCCGGATTTCACCGTGCCGGTGGTGCAGGCGCATATGGCCGATGGCGCGGACCCGGCGCGCTATTGCTACATGGGCGAGGTTTTCCGCAAGCAGGAACACTTGGGCAACCGGGCGAGCGAGTATTTGCAGGTTGGCTTTGAGGTGTTTGATCGCACGGCCCCCGAGGCGGCGGATGCCGAGGTGTTTGCGTTGTTTGCGGGGTTGGTCAGCGGGCTGGGTTTGCGTGCGGTGACGGGCGACATCGGCATCTTGATGGCGGCGGTGCGGGGGCTGGAGACGACCGAGCGGCGGCGGGCGGCGTTGTTGCGGCATATCTGGCGGCCAAAGCGGTTCCGGGCTTTGCTGGATCGGTTTGCCGGGCGGGCGGCGGTGCCTGCGGGGCGGGTGGCATTGTTGGAGCGGTTGGCGGGCGGTGCGCCTGACGAGTTGATCGCGCAGGCGGGGGCGTTCATTGGGCTGCGCGCGCCCGAGGATATTGCGGCGCGGGCGCAGGCGTTGATTGAGGATGCGCAGGCGGCACCGATCAAGGCCCCTGAAGCAGCGTTGCTGTACGATTTGTTGGGGCTGCAGGCCCCGGCCGGGGCGGCTTTGGGGCATTTGCGCGGGATTACCCCGATGTTGCCCGCGATTGCGCCTGCGGTGGATCGGTTTGCGCATAGGTTGGAAGCGCTGCGGGCGCGGGGTGTGGCGGTGGACACGCTGGCGTTTGAGGCGAGCCTTGGGCGGACCTCGATGGAATATTACGACGGCTTTGTGTTCAGCTTTCACGCGGACGGGATGCCTGCGGTGGCGACGGGCGGGCGGTATGATGCGCTGACGGCGGTGCTGGGGGCGGGGCGGTCTATTCCGGCGGTGGGCGGGATCATTCGGCCGCATCTTGTGGCGGCCTTGAAGGGGGCGATCTGATGTTGAAGATCGGGGTGCCCTCGAAGGGCCGGTTGATGGAAAAGACCTTCGAGTGGTTCGGCGCGCGCGGGGTTGCGATGCGGCAAACCGGGGCGGAGCGGGAGTATTCCGGCGCGGTTGAGGGCATTGACGGCGTGGAGCTGGTGATGCTGTCGGCGGGGGAAATCCCGCGTGAATTGGCGGCGGGGCGGATTCATCTGGGCGTGACTGGCAGTGACCTTGTGCGCGACAAGCTGGCGGATTGGGATGTGCAGGTGGCGGAGCTTTCGCCTTTGGGCTTTGGCCATGCCGATCTGATCATCGCGGTGCCAAGCTGCTGGATTGATGTCGATACGGTGGATGATCTGGACGCAGCGGCGGCGGCATTTCGCGCTGTGCATGGCTTTCGGTTGCGGATTGCCACCAAATATCATCGGCTGGTGCGCGAGTTTCTGACCGCGCAGGGCGTGGCGGATTATCAACTGGTCGACAGTCAGGGCGCGACTGAGGGCACAGTGAAGAACCTGACGGCCGAAGCGATTGCGGATATAACTTCGTCGGGCGAGACGCTGCGGGCGAACCATCTGAAAATCCTGTCTGACAGCGTGATCTTGCAAAGTCAGGCGGTGCTGTTTGCCAGCCGTGGGGCCGATTGGACGCAGGCGCGTGGCGTGCTGGAGCGGTTGGCGACGCAACTTGGTCTGATACTGCCGCGCATTTAAGCCGCTTGACCTTGGGGGGCGAAGGGTTAACTCTCACCCCTAACCTGAGGAGGCCCCCGTGCGCTATATTCTGCCGCTGATGCTGATGGCCTCGCCCGCGCTGGCGGCCGATTTGGCAAAGGGCGATGCGATTCGCGCGGCGCTGGTCGGCAATACCGTGACTGGCAGCATGGTGGCCTCGGGCGGCTATGCCGAGTTCTATGCCCCCGATGGCAGTTTGCACGCGGCGGACTACACCGGGGCTTGGGCGGTGAAGGGTGATAAAATGTGCTTCACCTATGGTCAAGACCCGGAAGTGTGCTGGTCGGTTGCGATCAGTGGCGCGCAGGTGATCTGGATGAGCGAAGCGGGCGAAGAAGGCCACGGCAAAATCAAACCGGGCAATCCCGGCGGCTGGTGATCAGGCCTCTGGCTTGGAAAGGGCCGACTTTTTGTTTACCCCAGATTTTTTGCTGACCCCAGATTTTTTGCTGACCAAAGCCACACCCAGACCCGCCAATGCCATGCCTGCCCATGCCAAGGGCGGCATCGCCTCGCCCAGCAGCGGCCATGCGAACAGGGCAGACAGCGCGGGCACAAGGTAGAACAGCGCCGAGACTCGGGCGACCTCTCCGGCACGGATCATTGCCAGCAAGAGGCTGATCGCAAGGATGGAATTGCCGATCACCAGATACCCGAGGATCAGCAGGAATTCGGGCGACCAGCGCACCGCCATGCCTTCGGTCAGGTAGGCGGCGGGCAGGGTGAAGGCGGCGCCGGTGGCGTATTGGATCAGGTTGGCGGTGATCGGGTGTTGGCTGACGCCGAAGCGTTTTTCATAAAGCGTGCCGCCTGTCATGCCCAACAGCGCGCCGAATGTAAGCAGGATGCCCCAGGGGTTTTCGGCCTGAAGGCTGGAGCGTGACAGGATGGCGATGGCTGCCCCTGCAAGGCCCAGAGCGAGGCCGATCCAGCCGAGGCGCGAGGTGGCTTCGCCGACGGTGTAAGGGGCTGCGAGGGCGACGAGAATCGGTTGCAGGCAGACGATGATCGCCACGCCGCCCGCCGAGACTCCGGATTTAAACGCGATGCAGCAGAGGCCGAAGTAGACGACTTGGATCAAAAAGCCGGTGATGGCGACATCGGCCCAAGCGCGTTTGGTTTTCGGCAGTGGCGGCCGGAGGATCAGCGCGAGCGGCAGCAGCAGGGCCAGAACGCAACTGTAGCGTAAGGCCAGTAGGGTGAGGGGTTCTGCATGTTGCAGGCCAAGTTTGGCGATGCCGAAGCCGCCGGACCACAGCAGCAAAAACAGGACGGGAGCGGCGACAAGCCAGAGCGGGCGTTTGATCATATCTGGGTTGTGGCGCGGATTTTGGGGGAAGGGAAGGGTGGAGGTGGTGGAATTTGGGGTTTCACACCCCCAAACCCCGTGGAGTATTTGGGCCAATGTGAAAGCAAATTTTAGTCAAATTGGACGGGTTAGCGCAGGCCGATTTCTGCCAAGGCGGCGGCGAGGGCTGGCGGCAGGGTATCGTCTTGGACGCGGGTTTTCGGCAGGTCACGCGGCGATTCGGCGGGATCGAGGTAGCGCCAGCCTTGAAACGGGCGGCGCAGGGCGTTTTCGGTGCGGATGAGTTCCGCGTCGAGCACCAGGGCACAGCGCAGGATGCCGTCTTGGCCGCGACGCTCGGCGAGGCCGACAAGGCGCTGGCGGGCTTGGATCACGCCTTTGATCACCCAGTAGAGCGAGCCCCCGTTTAGGATTTCTTCCTCGCGCTTTGGCCACATCCTTGTGACATGTTCGGTGGTGCCGGGTGCCCAAACATGGGCATGGGCGCGGTGCCATTGGGTGAGGTCATCGACCGACTCGGTTCCGACGCTGAGTTTTAGGATGTTGAGCGCCATGAGTCCCTCGAACTTTGAGGATGTAGAATAGAGCTAAATCTGGTAGGCTCAAGGCTTGCTCGTTCAAATGTGTTGTGCTGGACACAATATGCCAGATGGGCATTCTGTCGCCTTGCCCGCCGCGTCGGTTGCCGTTAACAGTCACCCCTTATTCGATGCCCCCACAGGAAGGACCGCCCTCATGTCGCGATTTGCAGCCCCTATTGCCGAGCAGATTTGGGACATGAAATACCGCCTAAAGGCGCAGGATGGTACGCCGATTGATGGATCAGTTGAAGACAGCTGGCGGCGAATCGCCCGGGCTTTGGCTGAGGTTGAGGCGGAACCTGCGGTTTGGGAGGAGCGGTTCTATGCCGCCTTGGAAGGTTTCAAATATCTGCCAGCCGGTCGGATCACCGCAGGTGCTGGCACAGGCCGCAATGTCACGATGTTCAACTGCTTTGTTATGGGCACTGTGCCCGACAGCATGGGCGGAATTTTTGATGCGCTGAAAGAAGCCGCGCTGACGATGCAGCAGGGTGGCGGCATTGGCTATGACTTCAGCACGATCCGGCCGCGTGGGGCGGAAGTGAAGGGTGTGGCTGCGGATGCCTCTGGGCCACTCTCGTTCATGGATGTGTGGGATGCGATGTGTCGCACCATCATGTCGGCGGGGTCGCGTCGCGGGGCGATGATGGCGACGATGCGCTGCGATCACCCGGATGTGGAAGCGTTTATCGAAGCCAAGAAGGATGCCGCCCGGCTGCGGATGTTCAACCTTTCAGTGCTGATCACCGATCCGTTCATGGATGCGGTCAAGGCCGATGGGTCTTGGGATTTGGTGTTTCAGGGCCGGGTCTACCGCACTTTGCAAGCGCGCGATCTGTGGAACAAGATCATGCGCAACACCTATGATTTTGCCGAACCCGGCGTGATTTTCATCGACCGCATCAACAAGGCCAACAATCTGGGCTATTGCGAGACGATTGCCGCCACCAACCCCTGCGGGGAGCAGCCATTGCCGCCTTATGGCGCGTGTTTGCTGGGGTCGATCAACATGCCGACGCTGGTGGCGGGGGCGTTTACCAAGGGTGCCAAGCTGGATCTGGTGGCGCTGGATGATCTGGTGCGGTTGGCCGTGCGGATGATGGATAACGTGGTGGATGCCAGCCGCTTTCCGTTGCCAGAGCAGCAGGCTGAGGCGAAAGCGAAGCGGCGGATTGGGCTGGGCGTGACTGGGCTGGCCGATGCTTTGCTGATGGTCGGCTTGCGCTATGGCTCGGTTGAGGCCGCCCGCCAGACCGAGGATTGGATGCATGCGATTGCGCGGGCGTCTTATTTGGCGTCTGTCGATCTGGCCAAGGAAAAGGGTGCGTTTCCGCTGTTTGAGGCCGAGCCGTATCTCGCATCGGGCAATATGATGCAGATGGATGATGACGTGCGCGATGCAATCCGCACGCATGGGATTCGCAATGCCCTGCTGACCTCGATTGCGCCGACCGGGACGATTTCTTTGTATGCAGGGAACGTGTCGAGCGGGATTGAGCCGGTGTTTGCCTATGCCTACACCCGCAAAGTTCTGCAAAAAGACGGCTCGCGGACCGAGGAAGAAGTCGTCGATTACGCAGTGCGGTTGTGGCGGGAATTGAAGGGTGATGCGGCGTTGCCGGATTACTTTGTCAACGCGCAGACCCTGCCGCCCTTGGACCATGTGCGGATGCAGGCGGCGGCGCAGAAGTGGATCGACAGCTCGATTTCCAAGACGATCAACTGCCCGGAAGACATCAGCTTTGAGGCGTTCCAAGAGGTCTATATGGCCGCTTGGGATCAGGGTTGCAAAGGCTGCACGACATACCGGCCCAATGCGGTGACAGGGTCGGTGCTGACGGTTTCGGAAAGCACGGATCAGGTTCCGGCTGAGGCGCCCGCGATGGTTGCGGGCGGCGAGGTGGTGTATCTGACCGACCCGCTGGACCGTCCTGCGGCGCTGGAGGGGCAGACCTATAAGGTGAAATGGCCGGGGTCCGAGCACGCGCTTTATATCACCATCAATGACATCATCATTGCCGGGCATCGGCGGCCGTTTGAGGTGTTTATCAACTCGAAGAATATGGAGCATTTCGCCTGGACCGTGGCTTTGACGCGGATGATCTCGGCGGTGTTCCGGCGTGGCGGGGATATCTCGTTTGTGGTCGAGGAGCTGAAAGCCGTGTTCGATCCGCGTGGCGGGGCTTGGATGGAGGGACGGTATATTCCGTCTATTCTGGCGGCGATCGGTGGGGTGATTGAGCGGCATCTGGTCTCGATTGGCTTCATCGAGGGTGAGGGAATGGGGCTGAAAACCGACCCGCAGATGCAGGTGATGGCTGTGGGAGAGCGGCCCAAGGGCAAGGCTTGCCCAAGCTGTGGTGGCTATGCCTTACAGATGAAAGAGGGCTGCATGACCTGTTCGGATTGCGGTCATTCTAAATGTGGCTGAGGGCCAAATGCGGCTAAGGTGATTGTTTCGACAGCCGAACCTTGGCCAAACTGGCTGAATAGTTGTCCACCTGCGCGGTCATTTTTGTCCACCTCGCCATAAGCCGTTGAATTTGCAAGAATCGTCAGACGCCGTCCCGAGGGGCGGCGTTCTGCATTTCGGGGGGTGGTGGCGCTTGAGGGCGACTTGACCAAGAGCCGGATCGCGGTCTTCTTGGCCCGACGAGACGGCGGCGGAACGTTCCCTTTGGACATGGCCTTCACGGCTGACCGGGAAGAGCGGCTGACGTTTCCGTAACTGCAACAGGCGAACGGGCTGGCGGAGTGCGATGCTGGCCAGACAGGGAAGGTCCAGTATGAAACGCTCCAGCGGCTCGAATGCCCTCCGTTCCGCACTAGCCATCCCGCATATGAACGGCCCGCCCCGCAGCTGAACTCCGTCCCCCACCGACACCAAGAGTGATCCGCGATCTTGCCGCGGGCCGTTCCCGCTTGCCTTCAACGATGGACCATCCCATGACACCCAACGACCGAACGACCCTCGACCAGTTCCTTCTGGCGATCAATTCAGCAGAGGCCGGACCCTCCGCAGCCGACATTGCGACTGCACCAAGGCTTGAGCTCTGGCGACCGATGCTGAGCCGGTACGGCATGCCGATCCTCTGGGGCCGCGCGTCTGGCCACCCCCGCCTCGGCGATGACATGATCACGACCTCGGCGCTGATCGCGCTGGATGCCGAGGCCGGTTGGGCCCGCTCTTTGAGCCGCTGGTATCAGCTTGGCACGGCATTCGGCCAGGTCGAGAAAAATCTGGTGCGCGATCTCGAAAAGATCGACTTGGCGGTCGGCGTGATTGTATTCGACCTGCCGGGGTACACCCCGCTCAACGATTCTGAACTGCTTGCCCGCTTGCTGGCCACCCGCATCGACAGCATCCGACGCCTTTCGAGGGCCGCGCGTCAGGACTGACGTCCGACATAATTGCACTCCACACATCAATCCGTACGGGCGCCAACCGCCCGGCGGGCTCATCATGCCGAGAGAAATATAATGCGCCGCATCCCCTTCATCGACGCCGCCTTCCCTGACCCTAATATGTCGCGAACCCGGATCGAGCAACGTTTGGCGCGACATCAGCATGGCCTGCTCGCACGGAAGGCCGGTCTGGAGTTCCCAAAGCAGCAAAACGACGCGACCGAGGGTCAGCTCGAGGCTATCACCCGCCACATCGAGATACCGTGGAAGAAGTCGCAGCGCATCGCCCGGAGGGCCGCCTCTATCAGCGCATGCGCCAGCCAGCGGTCGCCGCTGGGCCGCATGAAGACCGAGGACCGCAAGCGTCTGGACGTTTTGCACAATGGCGTCGAATTGGTCGCTCTCCCGTCCGAACACCGCGCCGACGAGATCGCGGCAGAACTTCATGACGGCTTCCCGTGGCTGGGTAGGGCCACCGAGGAGATATGGCACAGTCTGCGGCGCTCGGTGCAGACCGGCGAGTCAGGCATCCGTATTCGCCCGCTGCTGCTTGTCGGACCACCGGGGATAGCCAAGAGCCATTGGGCCAGACAGCTCGCCCACCTGATTGGTGTGCCGGGCATGACCCTGGAGGCAACAGCCGAGAACGCTAGCTTCGGTCTGGTGGGCAGCCAGCGTGGTTGGGGCAATGCCGCGCCGGGTCGGCTGATGAAGCTGATCCTTGCAAGGTTGGTTGCCAACCCCGTCGTCATTGTCGACGAGGTCGAGAAAGCCGGACTTGCTAAATCCAACAAAGGCCAAAGCTTCTCCCTGACCGATGCGCTGCTGCCGTTGCTTGAGCCGATGACGGCACGGACGTGGAGCTGTCCCTACTTCGAGGTGGGCTTCGATATGAGTTGGATCGCTTGGATACTGACCGCGAACGACTGGCGACATCTGCCCGAACCGCTGCTCAGCCGGTGTCCGCCGATGCAATTGCAAGGGCCATCAAATGCGCAACGCCTCGCCTTCGCTCGACGCCAAGGCGCAACGCGCGGCCTCTCCGACGCATCGGTCGAGGCGATCTGCGCAACACTCGACTGGGCGGTGGCCCAGGGCCACCAGCCAGATCTGCGCAGAGT
This sequence comes from Cypionkella sp., assembly GCF_030652235.1. Lineage (GTDB taxonomy): Bacteria > Pseudomonadota > Alphaproteobacteria > Rhodobacterales > Rhodobacteraceae > Cypionkella. Next base: position 9,098 of record NZ_JAUSBA010000018.1, on the reverse strand, counting down.
TATCCGGCTGTTGGAAAACGCCGAGAGACTGTAGCGGAGGCCGCCTCTTCAGTAGCCATCATAAAAAGAGGATCGGGATACCGGCGCGACGACGACCGGTGTCACGGAGATCCTCAACTTCGCCATCGGCGGGTGACCTTCGACATCTAAACACCGACTTATCGACAAAAGACGGTGTTTCGCGCCGAGTGCGGCGTCAGGCTGGAAAGTGATGCGCGCCTCGATGAGCGGCCTACTGGACGAGGCGGTTCCTGAAGACGTGTTGGCAAAGGTACGTTGAGAGGATGCTGGTCGCCGCGTCTTTCAAGGGGAAGACTGCTTCAGTGACGCATGTTATGCGACGATGTCTTTTATGTGTACGGGCGCCCCTGACTTTAGCGATAGGGTTGCGGCCTCAGCCATCGCAAGGGCGGCGACACCGTCCGCAAGTGTCACTGGCAGGGCAGATCCAGCGTCAACTGCTGTGACGAAGGCGGCCCATTCGGCACGATAAGCGGGCATATAACGCTCAAGGAAGAAATAGGTCGGCTTGGCCCCGGTTACCCCCGCAGTGGTCGATTTCACGACGGTGTTTTCCAGCATGTTCTGCGCCTGCAGCAATCCTTCAGAACCCAGCAGTTCAACGCGTTGATCATAGCCATAGACGGCGCGGCGAGAGTTCTTGATGACGGCAATGCTTCCGTCTGCGTAGGACAGAGTGACGACTGCGGTGTCAACATCGCCAGCCGCACCGATGGCTGGGTCAACAATGCAAGATCCCGTTGCCGAGACGCTGACCGGAACCGCGCCAAAGATGAAGTTGGCCATATCGAAGTCGTGGATCATCATGTCGCGGAACAACCCACCCGATACCTTGATATAGGCCACCGGCGGCGGGGCAGGATCGAATGAAGTGATCGAAAGAAGTTCGGCCTTGCCGATTTCGCCCTTGTCTAAGGCCGCCTTCAATGCCGAAAAGTTCGGGTCAAAGCGGCGGTTGAAGCCGATCATCACCGGACGGCCGTTGCTGGCCACGACTTTCTGGCAGGCCTGCGCACGGGCCAAAGACAAGTCCACCGGCTTTTCACACAACACGGCCTTGCCTGCTGCTGTGGCGCTTTCGATCAAGTCCGAATGGGTATCGGTCGACGTGGCAATCAGTACGGCGTTGATGGATGTGTCAGCCAGAATGGCATCGGTCGTGCGCACCTCTGCGCCATACTCTGCGGCCAGTTTGGCAGCGGCATCTGCATTGATGTCAGACACCGCAACAAGGCGCGAACCGGGGTTGGTCGAAATGGCGGTGGCATGGACGCCGGCAATACGGCCTGCGCCAAGAAGGGCTACGTTCAGCATTTTATGTCCTTGAAGTTAAAGGCCCAGATCGGCCTTGAAAGCGGAAAACTCAGCGTCGACCATGGCGACGTTGTGACGGGGTTCGGGATATTGGCCTGCGTTTACGTCAGCGATGAACTCGGCAAACGCAGCCACACGTTCGGTCTGCAGCCGGGCATATTCGGCGGCGAAGTTGCGGTAGGTTTTGGCGTGGCGCGGCTTGTGGCCGTCGGTGCAGCCCAGAACATCCTCGGCGAACAGGTATTGGGCGTCGGCACCGGGGCCAGCCCCCATGCCCAGCATGATCATCGGGGTGTTTTGGGAAATAATCTCGCCCAGGCGGTCGGGAACAACCTCCAACTCAGCCCCAAAGCAACCGATGGCTTCCAGTTGCTTGACGTGGTCCCACACGGCGCGGGCCTCATCAGCCGTCTTGCCAACCGCGCGCCAGCCAGTCCAAGTGATGTAACTGGGGATCAGGCCAACATGTGCGACCACCGGCATGTGGTTGTCGCACATCGCTTTCTGAATAGCCAAGGAGGCAGCGCAATAAAAACAGTCACCTCCCATCGCGGTGAACTTGAACGCCTCGCGCAAGTAATCTTCCGCCGTCGCCAGCCCGCCGTAGGGGCCGAAGGGCAGGCCCACCTGCACGAAACACTTGCCCGCTGCCTCGCGCATTTCTGGCGTGAAGAAGCGGCTTTCGATGGACAGCATATGGATGCCCGCGGCATCCGCCGCCGCCGCTTCGTCCAGCGAGGTGACGTAAAGCATCGAAATCTTCTGCCCTCGCGCCTTCATGGCGCGCATGTCGTGGACGGTAGGGCGGTTTGCTTTGTGGACCATAACTACACCGTAAATGCGTTGCGGAAGGCTTTCAAAGCCAACTCTTCATCACCCGCCGCATTGGCCTCCATGCCCACAGGGCCGGAATAGCCCATGGCTTTCAGAGCCTTGGCAATGCCTGGATAGTTGATCTCTCCGGTGCCCGGTTCACACCGGCCCGGATTGTCGGCGACTTGCACTTCGCCGATCCACGGCAGGCAGGCCTCGCACCAACGGATTAGATCGCCCTCGCCTATCTGGGTATGGTAAAGGTCCAGATTGATACGCAACTGCGGACGGTTGACCGCCGACACCAGCGCCAGCACATCGGCGGTAGACCCGAACGGGCAACCGGGGTGGTCGATGGGGTTCAGGTTTTCAAGAGTGAACACTTGGCCCCCTGCATCTGCCAGATCGCAGATGCGGTGCAGCGTGTCGCGGGCGCGCTGTTCCATACCAGGGGCAAAAGACCCGATCTGCGGAATTGGGATGCCCATATCGCCAAGCCCCGTGCCATGCAGGTTCAACCGATGCACGCCCAGCCGCTTGCCTACGGCGGCAGTCTCGGCGGCAGAAGCCAGCAGCATCGCGCAGCCGTCGGCATCGGTCAGACGGCCCTGCAGATAGCCATTCATAATAGTGAACGTCGCACCAGTTGCTTCCAACTTAGCCAAGTCCCAAGCGGGCCAGTTCCACAGGCCGACGCCAAAGCCCATCTCATTCAGACGCGACGCCCGCCACTCGATGGGCCGGTCGCGCCACAGCATTTCCGCGCAGGCAGCAAGTTGGAATGTCATGTCAAATCTCGATATAAACAGAGCCGTCTTCAACTTTGACAGCAAAGGTTTTCAGGTTGATGCAGGCTGGGGCGGTTTTGGCCTCGCCCGTGCGATAGTCAAAAGTCGCGCTGTGCTTGGGGCATTCGACGCGGCCTTCCATCACCAGACCATCGCAAAGATGCACCTTTTCGTGGCTGCAAATGCCGTCCATGGCATGAAAGGTATCGTCTTCGCTGCGGATGATGATGAAGGTCTGCGTGCCGTGATCAAAGCGGATCAGATCATCCGGATCGATATCTGTCGTGGCGCAGGCGCGTATCCAGTTTGTCATGTGTCAGATCCGTTGTTGGGGCCCCGGCCCGCGTGGAGGTCGGGCCGGGGCAAGGTCGGGGCCGGGGAGAAATCCGACTTGCCGACGGGGAGAGCTTAGGCCGCAGGCGGGGGCGGGTGGCCGCCATGGCTGTTCATGTAGATTTCAATCTCGGCTTCAAGACTGGCCATGCTGGCTCCACCCGCCATCAGATCGGTGATTTCCTCGCGGGTTTTCTCGCCCTTGTGGAAATCGGCCGCGACAGCGCCGCGGATCAGCACGGCAAAGTGATCGCCAACTGCCATCGCGTGCATGACCTGATGGGTGATGAAAATCACCGCCAACCCGCGCCGTTTCGCCTCGTTCACGATCCGCAGAACGTGGGTGGCCTGCTTGACGCCAAGGGCCGCCGTGGGTTCGTCCAAAATCAGCACGCGGGCACCGAAATGCACCGCCCGCGCGATGGCAAGCGACTGACGTTCCCCGCCCGACAGACCGCCGACGAGCCGGTCGCCGTCGTCAATCCGCGTGATGCCAAAGTCGCGCACGGCTTTGACGGCGATGTCATTGGCACCTTTGCGGTCGTAAACCTTGAACGGCCCCCAGCCTTTGGTCTTCTCGACGCCCACGAAAAAGCTGCGCCCGATGGACATTAAGGGGAATGTGCCGCCGAACTGATGAACTGTGGCGATGCCTTTGTCGGACGCAGCGCGCGGGGTGGGCAGGGTGATGGTGGCCCCGTCGATCTCGATGTGCCCGTTGGTGGGTTGGTGCACGCCCGACATAAGCTTGATCAACGTCGATTTGCCCGCGCCGTTATCGCCCAGAAGGCACAGCACTTCGCCTGCGTGAACCTCTAGCGTGATGTCGTGCAGCACGTCGATGGGGCCGAAAGATTTGTTGACGCCGCGCAGGGCAAGGATTGGGGCGGCCATCACTTGGCCCCTTTCTTTGGCGCATAAGACAGCGCCATCTGACGGAAGGTGTTGTTCATCAAAACTGCACCGAGCAGCAGCACTCCGATGATCAGCGACGACCAGTTGCGGTCAAAATCAGTGTAGTAAATACCTTGGGTCACAATCGCGAAGGTGATGGTGCCAAAGAAGATCCCGATCACCGATCCAAAGCCGCCGGTCAGCAATACGCCCCCCACCACAACCGAAATGATCGAGTTGAAGATGAACGACTGCCCGCCTGCGACTTGGGCCGAGTTGTAAAGCATCGCCTGACACATGCCGACAAAGGCGGCACTTGTGGATGACAGCACGAACAGGACCATTGTCAGGCGTTCGGTCGGGATACCGGCGTTGCGGGCGGACACCTTGTCGCCGCCCATGGCGAAGATCCAGTTTCCGAAAGGTGACAGGTGGACGTAAAAGACATAGAGCGCGGTCAGCCCCAGCCACCACAGCACCATAACCTGCATCTGGCCACCCATAACGAAATCGCCAAACATCGCCTTGGCGACGCCTTCAGTTTTCAGCGCAACGCTGGTGGATTTGGTGATCAACACTGTCAGGCCCAGAACGATGCCTTGGACCGCAAACAGGCTGCCAAGGGTCACGATCAGCGATGGCACGGCGGTGCGGATGACCAGAAAGCCGTTCACCAGCCCGACGATGACGCCGAAAGACAGCGACGCGGCGATGCCGATCCAGATCGGTAGGCCGTAGTGACCTGAGATCACCGCAACGGTCAGCGCGCCAAAGGGCACCATGGCACCCACTGAAATGTCCAACTCTCCGGCGATCATCAGTAGGCCCAAGGGAATGGCGATGACGCCAAGATTGGCCGCGACGTTCAACCAGCTGGCCATGCCCGCAGGTTTCAAAAAGGTCAGGCCGCCAAAGATAGCGAAAAAGATCAAAACCGCGATCAGACCGAGGGCTGCCCCGGCTTCGGGTCGGCGCGCAAGGGCACCAAAAGAGAAATTGCGAAGCATGATGGCCCCCGGAATGGCTGCGGAATAAGGGTCCGGCCTGCGGATGTGCAGGCCGGACCGATCGTCAGATCAGCGCGCGCCCTTGGCGACACCGGCCAGCGTGGCCTCGATGTTTGACGCATCCACGATGCCCGGACCGGTCAGAACCGGGAAAACCGGCAGATCTGTGCCAAAGTCGATGGCGGATGCCAGCATGCTGACCGCCAGGAACGACTGCAGGTAGGGCTGCTGGTCAATCGCAAAGGCTTGGGTGCCGCCCTTGATCCGGTCCAGACCGGCCTGGTTCATGTCAAACGAGCCCAGCATCGCGGGGGTTGCCTGACCTGCCTGAGCCACAGCGATAGCTGCGCTGTCCGCATCGCCTGCCGAGATGGTGATCACACCGTCGATTGTGGCGTCCTTGATCAGTTCGGCCTTGATGGCTTCGGCCACAGCCGTCGCATCGCCAAAGCTGGTGGTCGGCAGCGGCAGTTGCACGCCCTTGCCACCAGCAGCCACCGCACCCTCGATTACGCCTTTGCAGCGGGCTTCAGTGTTCGCCGCACCCGGCAGAGTGTTGATGCACAGAACGTTCTTTTTGCCTGCTTTGCCGAAATACTCGCCACCGGCCAGACCGGCTACATATTCGTCAGAGCCGACATAGTTGATCGCGCCCAACTCTGTCGCTTTGTCTGCGCCGCCTGCGTTCATCAGGATCACGGTGATGCCAGCCGCAATCGCGTCTTTGATCGCCGGATCTTCAGCTTCTGGCACCCAGTTCGGGATCACGAGACCATCGACTTCCATCGAAATCGCGGTGCGGATCAGTTGCACAACGTCAGGGGCGAAGTTGTCATAATTCACCAGACGCAGGTAGTTGACGGTGCCGCCATTGGCCACAACGCCGGGGGTTGCATCGTCGATGCCCTTTTTGATGATGTTCCAGAACGCATCATCGTTCGAACCGCCGATGACAGCGATATCTGCAGCCATTGCCGCACTTGCGCTGCTGACCAGTGCAGTAGTGGCCAAAACCTTGGCAAGTGTTTTCAGAAAAGTCATGTGTCGTATCCTCCCTTTGTCCGCCATTTTTTGACGGGTTTCCGTTGCGTAAAACTCCATCTCCCGCCTCCTCGCGGGGGATGGTCCGTGTCATTCTGAGATCAGCCGCGCGCCGCCTTGGCGTTCATCCGGGCCTTCTTTTTCTGAAAACGTGCATCCATACGGGCTTCGGCCTCTTTGGTGCCGTCGTGCCAATAGCCGAACCATTTATCCAATGGGATCAGGCCGTCGCCGCCGTAGTTCACTTCGAAATGCTTGTGGTGCAGGTAGTGGGCATAGGCGTGGCTGTCCAACGCGACGTCCTCGCTGATCTCCAGCTTGTCAAAACCGATATGGCCGTTGATCGCGCCAAAGCCCGCGGAGTGCAGCTGGAACAGCGCGATGATCGGATTGGACGGAATGATCAGGTGCCAGAATGCGACAGCATGATACAGAAAACCCTCCACCGGATGCATTGAAAGAGATGACCAAGGGCTGGGGTTGATCGAGTTGTGGTGGACCGAATGGACCCATTTATATAGAATGGGCGTGTGGATCAGGCGGTGGATGCAGAAAAAATGCACCTCATGAATAACCGGAACCATCAGGGTAAGTGCTGCCAGATAAACCGGTTGATCTGCCCAAGTCAGCCACGGCACATAACCCACGGCATAGGCATGTAGAAACAACACCTCGACCAGAGTCCACAGCGGGATCGAAAAGAAGAAAGACCGCAGGAAATTATCGATGTTCTGGCTTTTGAACCAAAAGACATCGGACGGGTTGTCAGCCGGGAATTTACCGTTGAACTTGAACCGCGTGGCCTGCTTGCGTTTGACATACCAGAACAGCTCAACCGAGCCGTACATCACGAAAATCGCAGCAGCGTTCACGGCAAACAGCCACAACGCCCAGCCAAAGCTTAGGGTCTTCATCGTCTCCACATCGGGGATCACATAATACCAATACAGCAGTGTGGTGACCATGTGGAACGTGTTCCATGGCCAGATGTAGCCGATCAGGAACTTCAGGAACTTCGACAGGTTGAACGGCCAAGCCCAACTGGAAGCGATCTCCAACGGGGTAGCGGGTGCCCAGTCACCACGCTTGTTACGCGTCCCGAATTTCAGATCATCCATCCCAGCCTCCCCAACATCAAGGCAACCGCCCAGTCTTCATGCACACCACCAAATGCCGTTGTCACAAGGCATCGAAACACTCTTCGAGCCGCGGCAAGCGGTCGGTCAAGGTTCGTGATGATCGGTGTTAGTCCCCTTTGCGGCACCTATCAGATCGCTGACAGGCATCGCTTTCTTCCCGTCCTCAGACTGGCATCTTGACGTAGATCAAATCAAGATGCGATGATGTGTCACGGGCTATTTCGTCTCATCATGTCAGGATGGGGGTGAAATTTGACATGAAATGATATGAGGCTTCGATGACCCGCCCAACGATCCCAGATCTTGCAAAGGCCGCAGGCGTATCGGTTGCCACAGTGAACCGCGTCCTTGCGGGCACCGAAAAAGTCCGTATGCCGACCCGGTTGCTGGTGCAGGAAGCCGCAGAAAAGATTGGTTTTTACGGACTTGGCACTATTCAGGCCAAAGTGTCCGCCAGCCGTCCGCGCTATCGCTTTGGCTTTCTTTTGTTGCAACCGCATCGCCAATTTTACCAAAGCTGTGCAGCGGCTATTCGCGATGCGGCAGCCAGCGTTTCAGAGGCAGGCTTCGATGTCGATGTCCGCATTGAGTTTCTGGAGGATCTGTCGCCTCAGAATACCGCTGCCCGCGCATTGGCATTGGGCGACGAATGCGATTCGATCTGCATCACCTCTGCCGTCCACCCTGTTGTCATACAAGCCGTCGAAACCTTGCAGCACCGGGGTCTGCCGGTCTTTGCCCTGATTTCGCAGCTTTCGGCGGCTGGTCTGGTGCATTATGTCGGGCTCGACAACTGGAAGGTCGGACGCACCTCGGCATGGGCCATTGAGAACCTCTGCAAGAAACCCGGCAAGATAGGTATCCTGATGGGGAACCCTCGCTATCGTAATCAAGAAATGAATGAGTCGGGGTTTCGGTCCTACTTCCGCGAACACGCCCCCGATTTCACCCTGCTGGAGCCGCTGTCGACCTTTGAATCCGCCGCCGTTGCCGAAGAAATGACCGATAGGCTTTTGACACAGAATCCCGACCTGACCTCTTTGTTCGTGTCAGGCGGCGGCGTAACAGGGGCCATGGCGTCGCTTCGGGCTTCGGGCCGCGCATCTGACCTCGTTGTCGTCGCCTATGACTTGATGGACAGCACCCGCGCCGGGCTGCTTGATGGAACTTTGAAGGTGGTGATCGCCCACCCCTTGCGCCAAGTAGCGGACGCATTGATCAGTGGTATGGTCCGCGCCACGCGTTCGCCGCAAGATGGCGTAAATCACACGAAGATCGTGCCTTTTCAAATATATACACGCGAAAATATCTGATGCTCACTTTCAATTCCGTGGAACTGTAACATCAATAGGCATGGCCTTTGACGCTCCAAGCTGACAGTGCTTGCGCTGCCGTTGCTGACGAGTTTTGATTACTGCAAACGTGGCATGTCAACGCCACGTCAACCCGCATATGCCGATTTGGCGCGGTCGGTATGGGTGGAACCACGCCAATGTCCGTCGCTGTGGGAATGAAAAATGCGCGAAATTAAAGGCTCGCGCCGTAAGTTGTTGAATTACCTAAGCTATTGTAATCGCTGGGGTTTTGGATCATAACCTGAAGGTCACAGTGTTGATTTGCACTGAGAAGTGACCCGGGTTTTTCATCGAGAATTGACCCACCTTTGATTATGGATTTTGGGTCATGCTTGGGTCAAGGGCGAGTTTCACTCCTTCTTTTTTTGGGCTGCAGCGGCTGAGCTTGCCTTG
>NZ_JAUSBA010000070.1 GCF_030652235.1 Cypionkella sp. | reverse complement strand
AGGACTTCGCCACACAATGGCTATGGACTTACAACAACGACCGCCCGAACATGGGCATAGGCGGCATCACACCCGCCCAGAAACTGAAAACGGCCGCCTAAGTTCTACAAATGCACCCCGTCAAAAATGGGGGGATTACCACCTACCTTCACCCTTCCTTAACCATCCCTCCCCTCTCCTCACCCTTGCATTTCCCCTTAATGTATGCATATAAATATGGGACTGGGACGAGCCGAAACGCCAAGCGACGCTGCTGCTTCGGGGGCTGGATTTTGCTATGGTCCGTGACTTTGATCTGGATACGGCGGTGATCGACCCAGACGACAGGCGCGACTATGGCGAGGCACGATTTAAGGCGACTGGGATGATTGACGGGCGGTTGTTCATCGTGATCTTTACCACGCGCGGTGAAAGATTTCGGCTGATCAGCCTGCGAAAGGCGAATGAAAGAGAGAAACGGGCATGGGCAAATCGCTAAGAGAATCCGAACCAGACGAAGAAAACCCGGAATGGACAGCGGAAACCTTCGCCCGCGCCAAGCCCGTCTGGGCCTTCCCCGAACTCGTCGCTGTCCTGCAACACCACGGCAAACTCGGTCGCCCGCCACTGGCCGAGGCTGACAAAAAACAGCGCGTCACGCTCTACCTTGACCCCGATGTGCTGGCAAACCTGAAACAAGGTGGCAAAGGCTGGCAAACCCGCGCCAACGCGGCGCTGCGCAAGGCGTTGGGCCTGTAGGGTGGGGTTACACCCCACCAGCCCTAAACCTTAACAAACCCTTAAACTGGCTTCGCAACCCTTTGAAAACAAACACCCCAAAAACGGTCCCAACTCGGGACCACCTCAACTACCCCCGCCGCAGCAGATAGATATCCATAATCCACCCATGCGCCGCCCGCGCCTCAGCCCGCAGCTTCACAATCCGCGCCCCCACCTCGGCGAGCTTGCCCTCAACAATAATCTCCTCAGCCATCCCCACATACCCCCCCCACCAAATGCTCACCCCTGCCGGGTCGATATTCTGAAATGAACACTCCCCATCCAACATCACCACCGCCGTATCGACGCCCAAAGGAAACCCCTCCTCCCGCAGCCTTCTCCCGGTCATCACGATAAACGGCGCGCCGATCTCATTCAAAGCGATCCCATGCGCCGCCGTCAGGGCATGAATAGACGTCACCCCCGGCACCACATGCACCCGCTTGGCAGGCACCAACCGCGCCGCAATCCTCAGCGTGGAATCATAGAGCGCGGGGTCGCCCCAGACCAGCAACGCGACCCTCAAAGCTCCGCCAATCGCGCCCCTCCAAACGCCCGCGATCCGGTCGTGCCAATCCTCCACCCGCGCTTTATAATCGGCGATGCTTTCGTCCCGCACCGGCAGGTCAAACTCGACAATCCGCGTCGCAGGATTGGTCAGCACATCGCGACAGATCGCGAGGCGCAGCTCGGCCAGATCCGCCTTCCCCTCGCCCTTGCGCGGGATCAAGATCAGATCGGCGGCGTTGATCGCCTTGATGGCTTGCAGGGTGAGATGATCGGGATTTCCCGTACCAATGCCGATGAGGGTGAGATCAAACATGGGGCCTCCTGTAACTGCCCTATCAGCAGCAAAACGCGCGCCAACCACAAGGATCGGCGCGCGTTGATCTTCAGTGTCTTACTGTGGGCGCGACCAGAACCAGCCCGAAAGCGCGCCCAAGGCCGACCACACGATCAGTCCCACAGCCAGCGAGCGCGCCGCGAAGGCTGAGGCCAGTTCGGGCGGAGCGACGCCGGAATAGCTGTCCAATTCGGGCGCGCCTATCACATGCGGAATTGCCAGCAGCAGGACCGCGCCGATCACCGAAGCCACACCCTTGCCGTAGCCCAAAAGGCCCAATCCACCAGCCGTGCAGATCGCAGTGCCAAGCCACCAGATCTGCCGCGCGGTCAGATCAGCGGCCATGGTTCCGGGTAGTTCAGGCTCTAACCCCATTGCCGGGGCGAGTTGAAGGGCGGCGTAGCCCGCGATGCCCCAAAGCAGACCTTCGCGCAAAGTCACACGTTTGCCGAACGCTTCGGCAAGTCCATACCCTGCCACCAGAAGAAGGGCATAGCCAACATACCCGGCGCCGAAGAACAGGCTGGTCCAAGCGTTGCGCGTGAGTGCGCTGCCTTCTTCGACCGCTTCATGCTCATGCGAATGGCCGTCAGCTTGAGTTGCGGTGGCCGCTTCGGTAGTGGCCGGAGCCGCTGCATCTGCCACAGATATGGCGGTGTGATCGTGACCATTCAAGGAACCCGACGTGGCGACCCCGTTGAAATGCACCAATACGCCGGTTTCATAGCCTTCACCCAGAAGGATCAGCTTCTGTACGAATGCGAAATGCAACAAGGCTGCGAGCAGGCCTGCCGCAAAACCAGCGAACACCGCGCTGGTCAGCATATGTTTGATCATCAGATCAGTGGCAGGGGAAGCCAGAGGCGTGACGCACATCATGTGCTGCGTCATGCAGGGCCTGCGAATGGGCAAAACCGGTCAGAAATACGGTCGCAGCGCCAATCATAGCAACAAACAGCACCGACATCAGCGCGGTTGCTTTGCTGGAAGCGAGGGTCTTTGTGGTCATCATAGTCTCCATACCGTCACACCCGACGGTTTTCGTGTTTCTTTGCACGGCCGGTCTCCTGGCTCGCGGGTCGTAGCGACCCCTCCCCTTCCCAGCCCTAAGAAGGCCAGTGGATTTTGAGGGGCCGCTCACCGCATACAGTCGCGGGGGCGGCTGAGGCTTGGGGTGCCGATTGGTCCACCCATTCCTCATTCTCGTTTCAGTCCAGACGCTTTGCGTTTTTCAGAACACCATGCAGCACCATCAGTCACCTAAGGCCGGGTTTGGGTCAAGCGGAAATGCGGCTTTTGAAGGCACATCGCCGACACTGTGGGCGAATAATCTTAAGCCGGGATGCGGGCGATGGCCTTGCTGCGCAGATTTCCCAGCACACGGGCGTCGGGGAAATTACCGTCCAGCGACGCGGCATAGAGTCGGGCGAAATTTTCAAGCTCGGGCAGGTCATCGGCGGTGATGTCGCCAAACAGATAGGCGGTTTTACCGTCAGCACGGAAGGCTATGGTTTGGTCGCGAGCACAGCCAGACATGCATTCGATTTCAAGCACTTCTACGGCGGAGGACATGGCGTCGCGCAGGGTGTTCGCAAAGCCCTCGCGGCCCAACTGGCACAATGTGCAGACGTAAAGCCTCACGCCGGAAACTCGGCCAGCGGGCCGTAGAAGATCAGAGCCGGGTGCGCGCTGGTTGCTGCTTGCAGATGGGTCGCAAGGCTGGCGATGGTGTGGCGGGTGATCTGTTGATCGGGGGTAGAGACGGCTTCGGCCAACAGCGCGGGCGTGTCGGCGGGCAGGCCGTGGGCGATGAGCCGAGCGGCGAGACCCGCGAAGGTGCGGCGGCCCATGTAGACCACGGTGGTGGCGAGGGGGTCGGCGAGCGCGGCCATGTTGGTGCTTTCCGGCAGGCTTCCGGTCACATCCGCCCCGGTGATGAACTGCACGCGCCGCGCCGTGAGGCGGCGGGTCAACGGGATGCCCGCGGCGGCGGCGGCGGCAGAGGCAGACGTAACCCCCGGGATAATTTCGTAAGCGATGCCAGCGGCTTGCAGGGCTACAATTTCCTCCTCCAGCCGCCCGAACATGCCGCAATCGCCAGATTTCAGCCGCACAACCCGTTGGCCCGCCAAGGCGTGATCGACCAGCAGGCGACTGACGTGATCTTGTTTCGGCGAGGGTCGCCCTGCCCGTTTGCCCACTGCGATCAGATCGGCTTGCGTGGCATGGCCAAGGATCGGGCCAGAGGACAGGTCGTCAAACAACACCACCTCAGCCGCTTGCAGCCGTTGTACGGCCTTGACCGTCAAAAGCTCCGGGTCGCCGGGCCCGGAAGAAACGAAGGAAACAAAGCCAGTCATGTCGCCTCTGCGATCAAATGGAAGAAGGTGCCCGAAGATTGGCCGCCACCCGCTTGGATGCGGAGCGAGCCAGTTTCCGGCACAACCGTATCGGTTGCATCGATGACATGCGCAAGGGCTGTGTCGGGCTGGGCAAGGATGGTGGCATAGTGAAATTCATGGCCGCGCAGGCGGGTGTGGGCCGGATGGCCAGCCAGCGGCGCGTGGGTTTCGGCCAAGCGGTAGCCCAGATGCATCCGGCGCTTGGCAAAGCTGGTCTCTAGCCCCAACAGCCCTGCCATCTCATGGCGTTGGCCCTGCGCATCCAGCAGTCCCGCGCCCATCGCCATATAGCCGCCGCACTCGCCATGCACTGGTTTGGTCTGGGCGAAGGCTTGCAGGGACTGTCGAAAATGCGCGTTGGCGGCAAGTTTTCCGGCGTGAAGCTCGGGGTAGCCACCGGGCAGCCAGCAAGTCTCGGCTGTCGGATCTGGGGCCTCGTCTTGCAGCGGTGAGAATGGCAAGATCGTGGCCCCGGCCGCGCGCCATCCCGCTAGAAGATGCGGGTAGACGAAGGAAAACGCGGCGTCTCGCGCAAGGGCGATGCGATTGGCCGGAGGAGTGATTTTCAGTGGCGGTTGGAAGCGCAGATGGCCACGGGCTGCGGCGCGCAGGGTGTCGAGGTTCAGGTGTTCGGCAATGAACGCCCCGGTCTCGGCCAGCAGGGCCTGTAGATGCGGTTGCTCCTCGGCTTGCACGAGGCCCAAATGACGCTCGGGCAGAGCGATTGAGGCGCGACGCGGCAGCGCTCCAAGCACCGCGATACCCGCCGCCGCCATCCCTGCGCGCACCAAGGCTTCGTGGCGGGGCGAGGCGACGCGGTTTAAGACGACCCCGGCGAAAGGCATGTCGGGGCGGAGCAGTTGGAAGCCCTTGGCGACGGCGGCGGCAGATTGGGCTTGGCCGGAAACATCCAGCACCAGAACCACCGGCCAACCCATCATCATCGCAATATCGGCGCTGGCCCCTGAGCCAAATTCCCCCGGTTTGGCGACGCCGTCGAACAGGCCCATCGAGCCTTCCGCCAAGATCAAATCGGCATCTGCCGCTACCGAAGACAGCCCTGCGATCCGCGCCGGGGTCATGGCCCAACTGTCCAGATTGACCGAAGCGCGGCCCGAGGCTGCGGCATGGAAGGCGGGGTCGATGTAGTCAGGACCGGATTTGAACGGCTGTACGTTCAATCCCTGCGCGCGGAAGGCGGCGAGCAGACCCAGCATCAGCGTGGTCTTGCCGGTGCCCGAGGCGGGGGCGGAAATGAGGAGGCCGGGAATGTTAAGGTTGGGAGGGGTCATTTGGCGTCCGGGAAGCGCGGTTCAGTGCCAACGGGACGGAAACGGCGGTCGTAGTCACCGGCATAAAGACGGCTTTCCTCAAATCCTTCGGCGGCGAGGGCTGGGCCGACGAGGATCAGGGCCGTGCGCTCCATCTCGGCACCGATGGCGGTTTGCAGGGTGGCGAGGGTGGCGCGAACGATCCGCTCATCCGGCCAACTCGCGCGCCAGACCACAGCGACAGGGCAATCAGGGCCGTAGTGGGGGGTGAGGTCTGCGACAACCTTTTCAAGCACATGCACGGACAGGTGGATGGCAAGGGTAGCCCCGGTGGCGGCGAAGGCGTGCAAGCTTTCTTTTTCGGGCATCGCGGTGGCACGGCCAGAGGTGCGGGTAAGGACGACGGATTGCGTCAGGCCCGGCAGGGTTAATTCGGTCGCCAAAGCAGCAGCGGCGGCAGCGAAGGAGGGCACGCCGGGGGTTACATCATACGGGATATTCAAGGCCCGCAGGCGGCGAAGTTGCTCGCCCATCGCCGACCACACCGACAGATCGCCGGAATGCAGGCGGGCGACGTCTTGGCCAAGTGCATGGGCGGCTGCGAGTTCGGCGATGATCTCGTCCAGCGACAAGGGGGCGGTGTTGATGATCTTGGCACCGGGCGGACAATGCGCCAGCAGCGCTTGCGGCACCAAGGAACCCGCATAAAGGCAGACCGGGCTGGAGGCGATCAGATCACGCCCGCGCAGGGTAATCAGATCGGGTGCGCCGGGGCCTGCGCCGATGAAATGGATGGTCATGGGATGCTCCTTTCGGCAAGGGCTGCGGTGGCCTTGCCGTCTTGGGATGTAGCGCGGGGGCCCAAAAGCCGCGCGCCGGGGCCAGCGGCGGCAAGCGCTGCGGCTTCGGCAAGGCTGCCGGTGCCGTAGCGAGCTTGGATTCGGGCGGATTGGGTGACTGTGACCTGGCTTTGCAGGCTTTCCAAGGGCACTGCGTGCAGAGGCAGGGCCATTTCAGCGGCAAGGGCTTGGATGACAGGGGAGTCAGCTTTGTCCTTGGCTGTAGCAAGGGCCTGCGTCTTTTCGCCCCCTGCAGCGCGCAGGGCATCGCGCAGGCTGTCGATCCCGGCATCTTTGCGAAAGCCTATGCCTGCGACGATCATCGGATGACACTCCATTGCACGACCGGACGGGCAGCGTCCCAGCCGCGCATCCGACCTAGGGCGGCTGCTTGGGCGCACTCGATGCGCAAGAGGGTGCCACCGTGTCGGGCGTGTTGCGCTGCCAGCAGGCTTTCAGTTTCCAGGGTGACGCCATTGGCGACGAGGCGCGTACCTTCGGGCAGGATGTGCCAGAGTTGATCGTACATCGCTGCGTTGCCGCCACCGCCGATGAACACCGCATCGGGGATTGGATGGGTGGCGAGGGTTTCGGATGCTGCACCCTCAAAGCAGGTCAGGCGGTGGTCTAGGCCGAAGTTTAGGGCGTTGGCGCGGATGTTAATGGCGCGGTCGGGGCGGAGTTCAAACGCCAAGGCACGACCTCCAGCCAAGCACCATTCCACCGAAATTGAACCAGACCCTGCTCCGATATCCCACAAGAGTTCGCCTGCGCGGGGGGCGAGGGCCGACAGGGTCAGCGCGCGGATCGGGCGTTTGGTGATCTGGCCGTCATGGGCGAATAGGCTGTCGTCGAGGCCCGAGGCGCGGGACAGGCCGAGGCCTGCAGTGATCTCGATGGCGACGGCAACGGGGGATTGGATGTGGGTCACGGTAAAGGCTGCGGCGGTGGTTTTGCGCACGCGTTGGTTTGGGCCGCCCAAGGCTTCCAGCACGGTCAGATCGGCGGCGAAGCCTTGGTCGGTCAGCCATGCGGCAAGGGCTTGCGGGGCGTAGCCATCGCGCATCAAGCATATGGCACGGTGGCCTTTGGTCAGCACTGGGCGCAAGCGGGCAAAAGGCGCGGCGTGCAACCCGTGGCAAGTTATTTCCTCCATCCGCCAGCCGAGATGGGCCGCAGTCCGTTGGAAGGTTGACGGCGCGGGAAAGGCTTGCCATGCGTCGCGGCCAAGGTGCGCAGTCAGACTGCTGCCCGCGCCGAACCAGAACGGGTCGCCCGAGGCGAGGATGGCCACGTTTTGCCCCTTGCAGGACAGCACCGGGCATATCGAAAACGGGATCGGCCAAGCACGGCCCCTGTCGCCTGCCGCCACCAAAGCCAAATGACGCGGGCCGCCGAAGATGATTTCGGCCTGCGCCAAAGCTTCACGGCTTGCATCTGACAGGCCAGCCAAGCCATCCTCGCCCAAACCGATGATCGCAACCCAAGGCTTACCCATGACTCGCATCCTTCTGCTGGGCGGCACCACCGAGGCGAGTGCTTTGGCGCAAGCTTTGGCAGCTGCGGGGAAGGACGCGGTGTTTTCTTATGCCGGGCGCACCGATAGTCCGGTGGCGCAACCCCTGCCCACGCGGGTTGGCGGCTTTGGCGGCGTGGCGGGGCTGGTGGACTATTTGCGCGCCGAGAGAATTGACGCTGTGATCGACGCCACGCATCCCTTTGCCGCCCAGATGAGCCGCAATGCGATAGAGGCTTGTGCACGGGCTGGAGTGCCGTTGCTGGGGCTGGAGCGCGCGCCTTGGGTGGCGGGGATCGGCAACCGTTGGGTGCATGTGGACAGTCTGGAGGCGGCTGTCGCAGCCTTGCCAGACGCCCCGACGCGGGTGTTTCTGGCGATCGGCAAGCAGAATTTGGCTGGCTTCGCCGCCAAACCGCATCACTATTTGCTGCGGCTGGTCGATGCGCCCGATGCGCCGCCCTTGCCCGATTGCACCGTGCTTCTGGCGCGGGGGCCGTTTGAGGCAGAGGGTGATAGGGCGCTGCTTATACAGCATAATATCAGCCATATCGTCGCCAAGAATGCGGGCGGCACGGGGGCCGAGGCCAAGCTGATCGCCGCCTGCGCTTTGGGTCTGCCGGTGATCCTGATCGACCGCCCCACCCTGCCCACACGGCGCGTGGTGGGATCGGTGCCGGAGGTGATGGGTTGGCTGTCTCATGCCGACCTTGGCGTGTAGACAAAACGGCCAACCCGGCGTGTCGCGGAATTGCCGACGATCACAACGGTGCGCATGTCGGCCATCTCTGGCGTCGCCTCGGCCAGTGTCACGGTCTGGATGCGTTCGTCGGGGGTGCTGACGGCGCGGGCGAAGGTGATCAGGCGGTCGGGGCCACATTCTTCGCGCAAGATGTCCAATGCGCGGGCGAATTGGTGCGGGCGGCTGGCAGAGCGCGGGTTGTAAAAGCCCATGGCGAAATCGGCTTGGGCTGCGAGGCGCAGGCGGTGTTCCACCAGCGGCCACGGTTTCAGGTTATCGGATAGGTTAATGGCACAGAAGTCATGGCCCAACGGCGCGCCGGCATGGGCGGCGGCGGCGAGCATCGCGGTGATACCGGGGAGAATTCGGATATCGAGGTGGTGAAGGTCGGGGCGTTTTTCCAGCGCCTCAAACAGCGCGGACGCCATGGCGAACACGCCAGGATCGCCCGACGAGACGATCACCACCTTCGCGCCCTCGGATGCCAAGCGCAGGGCATGATCGGCGCGGTCAATCTCTACCCGGTTGTCCGATCCGTGCAGGTTCAGACCGGGGCGCGGGGCGACGCGGGCGACATAGGGGAAATAGCCAATCACATCGGTGGCTTCAGCCAAAGCGGTGCGGACTTCGGGCGTCACCATGTTCTCATCGCCGGGGCCAAGGCCCGCGACGGCCAGCCAGCCTGTCATTCGACACCGCCAATTTCCGGGCGGCGGCCTTGGCCGTGGACCAAGACGATGGCGAAATACGGGCAATCGGCGGCATCGACTTCGCTAAGGCGGGCAATGCGCTGGGTTGGCATGGTGCCACGCTCGACCAACCATGCGTCGGCAAGCCTCCCGCTGGTTTGCAAGGCGGAGCGGACTTTTGGCAGGTTGCGCCCGGTTTTCATAATGACCATGGCGTCGGAGCGTTGCATGTGGTGGACCAGATCGGCCTCGGGCAGCGTTGCCATCAGAACCGACAGCACATCGTCGCCCCAAGTAAACGGCGTACCCACGGCATTCCAACAGCCGGTCATGCCGGTGATGCCGGGGATCACCTCGACCTGCGCTCGGCCTTGCAGGCGGGTGTGCAGGTGCATGAACGAGCCGTAAAAGAACGGATCGCCTTCGCACAGCACGATCACGTCTTGGGTCTGTGCGACCAAGGCCAAACGGTCGGCCCAACCGTCGTAGAACCGCGCGAGGGCGTCGTTGTACTCGGGGCTGTCAAAGGGCATTTCCGTGGTGACAGGATACTCCATGGCGTATTCGGTGACGCCTGCGGCCAGCATGCCTTGCACGATCTGCCGTGCCTGCCCTGACCGACCTGCCTTGCGAAAATAGGCGACATGCTGCGCGCTGCGGATCAAGCGATCAGATTTCACCGAGATCAGGTCAGGGTCGCCGGGGCCAAGGCCTGTGCAGATGATTTTGCCCATTCACTCCACCCGGCTTGCAAGCGCGTTGATCGCGGCCACGGTGATCGCCGAGCCGCCCAGCCGCCCGCGCACGATCAAGGACGGCACCGGCAGCGCCTCTATCAACGCTGCTTTCGATTCCGCAGCCCCGATGAAACCGACCGGGCAGCCGATGATCGCGGCAGGGCGCGGGCAGCTTGGGTCTTCCAGCATGTTCAACAGGTGGAAAAGAGCGGTGGGGGCGTTGCCGATGGCAACGACTGCGCCTTGAAGGTGAGGACGCCACAGTTCCAGGGCAGCGGCGGAGCGGGTGTTGGCCATTTCCTTCGCCAGGGCGGCAACCGAGGGGTCATGCAGCGTGCAGATCACCTGATTTCTCGCAGGCATCCGGCCACGGGTGACACCTTCGGACACCATCCGCGCATCGCACAGGATCGGCGCACCAGCCTCCAGCGCCGCGCGGGCGGCGATGGCCATACCTTCGGAAAATTCAATATGCGCCTCTAGCCCGACCATCCCGGCGGCGTGGATCATCCGCACCGCGACGATTTCTTCTTCGGGCGTAAACCGCGCGAGGTCGGCCTCGGCGCGGATCATCGCGAAGGAACGGCGGTAAATCTCGGCACCATCGGTGATGTAGCTGTGCGGCATCAGGGGAACTCGTTCAGGATATTGGTTTCAATCAGGTCTGCGGCGCATAGCCCTTCGCGCAGCAGAGTGCCAGAGGCGGTGCCGTTGCGGATCAGGCAGAAGCCTGTGGGCGTGGCTGTCAGGGTCAGTGGCGCAGCGGTGGGATACGCGCAGCCTTTGGCACAGCCCGAGACATGTAGGGTTTCGGTGAGTTTCGGGGCCAAAGCGCGGGCGAGCGGGCGGGTGGCGGCATGGGCCTGCAGGCAGCCGGGCGCACCTGTGCAGGCGATGACGCGCAGCATCGGATCATCTGGCTGCGTGATCACGCCGGGGATATGGGGGGCATCAGTCAGGTTTTCGATCAGCAGCATCCGCCAAGGGGTGATACGGAGGGGGCCAAGATCCGCGAGGGCTGCCAAGGTTTCATACGGCATTTGACCAAACTCAAACCCGACAAGTTGGCCCTGCGGCTGCATACCTGGCGTGGGCCGCGCGACCGCAGGCCGGCGCGGGGTGGTGAAATCTTCAGGCAAAGCACAGTGTTTCAGCAGGTTCGCCATACGCCCCCTGCCCTCGGTCACGCCACCTTGGGCGATGAACCAATGCGCCAAGGCGATGGCGGCGGGCACGGCGGTTTCAATGGTAACAGGTTTGGCGAGTGGGCCTGGAGTAGCCAGCAGCAAGCCCTCTGCCCCGGTTTCCAGCCAGATATCGGCAGAGACATCGCGCAGAACGGGCTGGACGGCGGTGTCGACAACGAAGCCAAATTTCCCCGGCAGATTTGGCGCATGTGGCGCGGAAAGCGCTTGGGCCAGCGCCGCAGCGATCTCTTGCGAGCCATCGCCCTCGGTCCAGAATGGCGAGACAATAATGTTGCGCCGCGCCTCATCCTCGGCGTCCGTGTCGATCAGATCAAGCCCGCGCAGGCCATCAATCAAGGCGGGGTGGCTGGCTTCGGTCACGCCGCGCAGTTGAACGTTGGCGCGGTTTGACAAATCGATCAGCCCGTTGCCGTGCACAGCTGCAAGCTGGGCGATACCGCGCGCCTGATCGGGCGTCAGGCGGCCCCCACGCGGGCGGACACGGACGACCAAACCATCGCCGGATTGCATCGGGCGCAAGGCTCCGGGGCACCAGCCTTGGACGATGGGGGCTTGAAGGGGGTTCATTCGCCCGCCCCCATCATAGCCGCAATCGAATTACGGCGGGTGATCCAGAGTCCCGCGTCTTGCAGGGCTTTGAAGCGCGCTTGCAGGGCGGCGAGGGCAGCGGGGTTTTCCGCCGCCATAAAGGCCACTAGATCGGCGCGGCCAAGGCTGGCTTCGTGGTATAGGTCAAACAAATGCGCGGGGACGCTGCGGGTCAGATGCGCATAGGCGGCGAGGTTATCCAAGGTCGCGGTCACCTCGGCCGCACCGCGAAAACCGTGGCGCATCATGCCGGTCGCCCAATCCGGGTTGGCGGCGCGGGCGCGCACGACGCGGCCGATTTCCTCGGCCACAAGCCGGGCTTTCGGGGCGTCGGGGCGGGTGGCGTCGATGTGGTAAAGCGCAGGCTCGGCGGCCCCGATCGCGGCCATGGCTGCGGCGAAACCACCTTCGTGCGCGGCATAGTCGGGAGCCAGCAGAATGTCGGTTTCCACCAGATCCTGCACATGGGCATAGCCGTCGGCTTGGCGCAGGCGGTCTTCCAAGGCGGCGCGGTTGTGCTGGGTTTGGCCCTTGGCATCAACCGTCCAGTCAGAGCTGGACAGCCAAGCCTCGCCCGCAGCCGCGCGGCCTTCAGGGCTGTAATCTTCCAATGCAGGCTCCATCCCCATGCCATAAAGGCCGGGTTTCGGGCCGAATACGCGGGGGCCAGTGGTGATATAGGGGTTCATGTCGGGGGCTTCGTCGCGCTGCGATAGGGCTGCGGCCCCGGCATCGAACAACTGGCTGAGCCCGCCGAACACGTCGCGGAACAGGCCGGATACGCGCAGGGTCACGTCAATGCGCGGGCGATCGAGCAACGCAAGCGGCAAGATTTCAAAGCCGGACACCCGTTCGGACCCGTCGTCCCATTTCGGCGCAAGCCCCGCCAGATGCAGCGCCATCGCCAGTTCTTCGCCTGCTGTGCGCATGGTCGCAGAGCCCCAGAGGTCGATGACCAAGCCCTTCGGCCAATCACCCTTGTCTTGCAAATGGCGGCGGAGCAGTTCCTCGGCCAGCTTGACGCCTTGGGCATGGGCGGCGCGGGAAGGCACGGCACGGGGGTCGACAGAATAGAGGTTGCGGCCTGTTGGCATAACATCGGTTCTGCCGCGCCATGGGCTGCCAGAGGGACCCGGTTGCACACGTTTGCCCGCAAGCGCCGTCAGCAGACCCTCGGTTTCGCCAGGGGCTTGGCCGTAGATGTGCAGGCCGTCGCCGAACTGACTTTCCTTGATGTCGCAGACGAATCTGTCAATACGGGTGATCGCCTCGGCGGGGCTTGCGGTGGCGTCGAGGCCAAGGTCCGCTTCGACGCCCGAGGCTTGCGCCTCATCCCGAATGGTGGCGATCAGGCGATTGCGGCGGGAGGGATCAAGGCCGTCGGCGGTGGAGTATTCATCCAGCAGGCGTTCGAGGCGGAGCAGGTTTTCGGGGGTGGCGGATTGCGCCAGTGGGGGCGGGACGTGGCCCAAAGTCACCGCCCCGATGCGGCGCTTGGCTTGGGCGGCCTCGCCGGGGTCGTTGACGATGAAGGGGTAGATTATGGGGAGGGGTCCGGTGAGGGCTTCGGGCCAGCAATCGGTAGACAGGGCCACCGATTTCCCCGGCAGCCATTCCAGCGTGCCATGCGCGCCGATATGGATCAGCGCATGCAGATTTTGGGCGCGCAGCCAGAGATAGAAGGCAACATAGGCGTGGCGCGGGGTGCGGGCGAGATCGTGATAGTCGGTTTCACGCTGCAGCACGGTGCCGCGTTCGGGTTGCAGGGCGATCAGGGCTTGGCCTGCACGGGTGGCTTTGAACCGAAACTGGCCGTTTTGGGCGGCGGGGTCTGATTCAGGTGCGCCCCATGCGGCGGTTAGGGCGGATTGGAGGGGGTCTGGCAGAGTGGTAAGCGCGATTTTATAGGCGTCGAGCGGCCATGTCAGGGTTTCTGTGCTCAGGGCCGCAGCAAGGGTTTTGTGAGAGTGAACGGTGTAGCCTTCGGCGGCTAATGTCGTGGTCAGGGTTTCGGTACTGGCCAGCGCATCAAGGCCGACAGCATGGGCAATCTGGTCGGGTCTGCCGGGATAGGTGGACAGGATCACTGCCAGATTGCGGGCGGCAGCAGGCGCGGTGGCAAGCTGGTGCCAGCCTAGGATACGATCCACCACGGCATTGATGCGGGTTGGATCGGCGCGGTGGGCGAAGCGCGAGAATTGCAGATCGGGGTCGCGCTTACCCGGCGATTTGAAGCTGATCACCCCAGCAAAAATGCGGCCATCGACTTCGGGCAACACCACATGCATCGCAAGGTCGGCTGGAGAGAGGCCGCGCTCGGACGCCGACCAATCGCGCTTTCGGGCGGTAGAAAGGGCGACTTGGAACACCGGGCAGCCGGTTGCATCCAAGGGCGTGGTGCCGTCTGCGCCTCGGGCGGAGAAGGCCGTGGCGTTGACGATAGCGGCGGGGTTCAGGTGGGCGAGGGCTGCGCGCAGGAAGCTATCGGCTCCGGCGGCTTTCAGCGAGGGGGCGAATAGGCCGTAAGCTGCAAAGCCGCGCGCACGGAAGGCGCGTATCAGCGCATCGACGGGGTCGGTGTCGGCGGCGGTGACGTAGCTGCGGTAGAAGGTGATGGCGATGGCATGGCCTGTAGCAGCGGGCTGCGGGATCACGCCAATATCTGGGTCATACCAGCCGCAATCCGGCACAGTTTTATCGCCCGGCACTGGGCCCGCGTAGAGGCCCGCCGCCAAGGCAAGCTGCGCCAAGGCTGCTTGGGCGGCAACGGCTCCGCCAGCGTCACACAGGGCCGAGAGGCGGCGCAGGGTGCTGATCGGCAGGGTGGAATGGGCGTCGAGCGTCTTATCCTCACGGCCATCTGCAGGCAGGACGGCCAAGGCGATGCCCTGACGACGGGCGAGGTCTTGCAGCTGCATCAAGCCGTAGGGCCAGTAATTCTCGCCACCGATCAGGCGGACAAGGATGCCTTTGACGCCCGGCAGAGTTTGCTGGACATAGGTATCGACCGACATGGGATGTTGCAGCGCCACCAGATTGGCAAGGCGCAGGGTCGGCAGTTTGACCTCCCCCTGATTTGCCCTGTGCCAGCCCGCCGCGAAAGCCCCGAGGTCACTATCGGAAAACGACAAAACCACCAGTTCAGCCGGGGTCTGACCCAGATCGAACGGGGTTTGCGTATCCTCCAGCCCATGGCTTTCGCGGAAGACGACATGCATAGTTCAGGCCCCCAACACGCTGCGGATCGCGGCCAGATCAACGTGGTGATGCTCGGCGATCACCACAAGCTGACCTTGGCGCGGCGATGTTCCCCACGGGCGGTCAAACTGATGCCGCACCCGCGACCCCACGGCCTGCACCAGCAGACGCATCGGCTTGCCGGTGACAGCGACATAGCCTTTGACGCGCAGGATGTGCTGCTCGGTGGCCAGGCGCTGGATGGCGGCAACCAAGGCGTCAATGTCGCTGATCTCGGGCAGATCAATCACCACAGTGTCGAAATCGTCATGCTCGTGGTCATCGTGGCCATCGTGATGGGAGGGACGCGCGGCGAGGTCATCCTCGGCGCGGGCGTTCAGACCAAGGATCAACGCCGGGTCAATGATGCCTTCCGACATCGATAGAATCGGAATCGGCCGCGGGCTTTCCGCCATGATCACGGCACGGGCAGCGGCAAGGCCCGCTTCGCCTGCAAGATCGGCCTTCGACATCAGGATAATGTCGGCGCAAGCGATTTGATCTTCGAAAACTTCGGACAGCGGGGTTTCGTGATCAAGTGAAGGATCGGCGGCGCGTTGAGCATCGACCGCCTCGACATTCGGCGCGAAACGGCCCGCAGCCACCGCCTCGGCATCGGCCAAAGCGATCACACCATCGACGGTGATTTTCGAGCGGATTGCGGGCCAGTCGAACGCCTTCAACAGCGGCTTTGGAAGGGCCAGCCCCGAGGTCTCAATGATGATGTGATCGGGGCGCACCGGCAGCGCCATCAGGGCTTCAATCGTCGGGATGAAATCATCGGCGACGGTGCAGCAGATGCAGCCGTTGGCGAGTTCAACGATATTCTCAACCGGACAATTCGCATCCGCGCAGGATTTCAGAATATCACCATCGATGCCCACGGTGCCAAACTCATTGACCAAGATCGCCAGGCGCTTGCCCTGCGGGTTCTGCATCAGATGGCGGATCAGCGTGGTTTTGCCGGCCCCCAGAAAGCCAGTGATCACAGTGACGGGGATTTTTGCAAGATCAGACATCTGGAAGCTCCAAAGGGGGAATACGGGCAAGGCTTTGCTTGCGGAAAATCACCGGGCGCGCACGCCACGGCACGATACCATCGGTGGCATCCAGATAGGCCGCAGCACCAAGCAGAATATCTGGTGCATCGGCCTCAGTCAGACGGCCATAGACATAAGACCAACGGCCGGGTGCCGAAAGCGCCACCGCAGCACCAGAATTACAGGCGGACAGACAAGGGACGCCGACGATGCGCAAACCCTCAGGAATTTCGCCCGCCAACAAGGCCGCATGCAACCGCGCGCCCGGCAGCGCTTGCCCGTCTTCTACGACCTCTCCGGCCTTACAGGTGGTGCAGACATGCAGCGTTGCGGTCATCGGCCTATCCAAATTTAGCGATGGGATGGCCAGAAAGACAAGGGCCAAGGGCCTTGCCTGCTGGTTGCGAAACACCCCGTTCGCCCGTTCAGTCTTGCGCTGGCAGGTCTCCCGGCTTGCGGATACGGGGTTTCCCCCACGGTTGCCCGCCTTCCCGGATTGCTCCAGTGGCCTCGGGCAACCTCTCCGGTCACGGTCGCGGGGGCGGCAGCTTTTGGGGTCTCCCCCTTTCGCATTCCCTCTTCGCCTGTCATAAACAGGAACCAGCGCATGCCCACCTGTGGCACAACCGCCTCCCTTGTCAAGCAACGGAAAACACCTGATGGCCGACCCAGAGCTGCCCGTGATTGAAGCGATTCCCGATAGCGACGCATCAGACGATGAAAACGCCCGCCACGCCCGAAAAATGGCGAAGAAGAAGGCCGCGCGGGATAAGATCATGGCGGGTAAGGCCGGGGATAAAGGCCTGCTGATCGTGCATACCGGCGCGGGTAAAGGCAAATCCTCCAGCGGATTCGGCATGATTCTGCGCTGCATCGCGCATGAAATGCCCTGCGCGGTGGTGCAGTTCATCAAAGGCGCCTGGGATACCGGGGAGCGTCGGATCATTGAAACCCACTTCGCCGACCTGTGCGAGTTTCATGCCATGGGCGAAGGTTTCACTTGGGAAACCCAAGACCGCGCCCGCGACATCGCGATGGCCGCCAAGGGCTGGGAGAAGGCGAAAGAGCTGATCCGCGACCCTGACAACCGGCTGGTGCTGCTGGATGAGATCAACATCGCCCTGCGCTACGATTATCTCGATATCGCCGAGATCTTGGCGTTTCTCACCGCCGAAAAGCCGCCTCTGACCCATGTGGTGATGACCGGACGCAACGCCAAACCCGAGTTGATTGAGGCGGCGGATTTGGTCACCGAGATGGCGTTGATCAAGCATCCGTTCCGATCCGGCATCAAAGCACAGCCGGGGGTGGAGTTTTGATCTGGGGTGCCTGCTGAGCAGATGCATTGGGGGCCAGCCCCCAAACCCCCGGGATATTTATGCCAAGATGAAAGCAACGAAGTGTTAACTATCCTGTGGCAGATTGATCGAGCGGCACAGGGGGGGACCCCGATGGCTGTCCAAGGTGAAAGCGCAGCGCCTCCCCCGTGCAAACGGCCCGAGGTGCTGCGCCCACATGCGGCTTTCATCTTGGCAAAAAATATCCCCGCCGGAGGCTTCTGCAATCTCCGCCAAGACACCGTTGGAAGATCTCGGTGAAAGCCCTGATGATCCAAGGCGCAGGCTCTAACGTCGGCAAATCAATGCTGGTGGCGGGGCTTTGTCGTGCGGCGAGGCTGCGCGGGTTGTCCGTCGCGCCGTTCAAACCGCAGAATATGTCTAACAACGCGGCTGTTACCGCCAATGGCGGTGAAATCGGACGGGCTCAGGCGTTGCAGGCTTTGGCTTGCGGGCTAGAGCCGCATACAGACATGAACCCCGTGCTGTTGAAGCCAGAGTCCGAGACGGGAAGTCAAGTTATCGTGCAGGGCAAGCGCATCGCCACCGTCAAAGCGCGCGATTATGC
Organism: Cypionkella sp.; assembly: GCF_030652235.1. Classification (GTDB taxonomy): domain Bacteria; phylum Pseudomonadota; class Alphaproteobacteria; order Rhodobacterales; family Rhodobacteraceae; genus Cypionkella. Next base: position 91,506 of record NZ_JAUSBA010000070.1, on the reverse strand, counting down.
GGCGTTGAAGCCGTCGTTGATGGCTCCGGTTTTGGACAGCTTCAACCGTTTGAAATCGCAATATGATCTGGTGATCGTCGAGGGCGCAGGTAGCCCGGCTGAGGTCAATCTGCGCAACGGCGACATTGCCAATATGGGATTCGCGCGGGCAGCGGATTGCCCCGTGATCCTGACCGGTGACATTGATCGCGGCGGGGTGATTGCGCAGATCGTCGGCACCCAAGCGGTACTTGACCCCGCTGATAATGCGATGATCGCGGGGTTTCTGATCAACAAGTTTCGTGGCGATCCCCGTTTATTTGACGATGGCTATAAGCTTATCGAAGCCCGCACAGGCTGGCGTGGCTTCGGCGTGGTGCCGTTTTTCACCGATGCGTCAAAACTGCCAGCCGAGGATGCTTTGGATTTGCCAAAGGGCGGCGGGGCCGGCGCTTACAAAATTGCGGCGCTGGTGCTGTCGCGGATCGCCAATTTTGATGATCTTGATCCCTTGGCACAGGAACCCGGCGTCAGCCTGCAGATGGTGCGGGCGGGCGAGGCGATTGCGGGCGATACTGATCTGGTGATCATTCCGGGCTCTAAATCCACGCGCGACGACCTGGCGTATCTGCGGGCGCAGGGTTGGGATGTGGATATCGCGGCGCATCTACGGCGGGGTGGGCGGGTCTTAGGAATTTGTGGCGGCTATCAGATGTTGGGTCAGATCGTGCGTGATCCTGAGGGGATTGAGGGGCTGGCGGGTGAAACCCTAGGCCTTGGGGCTTTAGCGGTGGACACGCTGATGACCCCCGACAAGCGGTTGACGCGGACCGAGGCGGTGCATGCGGCCACCGGCCTTGCGATGCAGGGCTATGAGATTCACATCGGTCGCACCGATGGCCCCGACCGCGCGCGCCCGTTTGCCTATGTCGGTGGCAAGCCCGAGGGGGCGGTTTCAGCAAATGGCCGGGTGATGGGCAGCTATTTGCATGGCATGTTTGCCAATGACGCCTTTCGCGCGGGGTTTCTGCGCCAGATCGGCGCGCAGGCCTCGGGCCTGACCTATGCTGCGGGGGTGGATGCGGTGCTCGACGCGCTGGCGGCGCATCTTGAAACCCATGTCGATGTCGACGCCTTGCTGGCCTTGGCGCGTTAGCGGCGCGGCCATTCGGTCTGGGTGTTTTCCTGCCAGCCAGCGCGGTGCAACAGTGGCGTGTCGTCCATAAACTCAGGGTGGCCAAGGCAAAGATAGGCCGCAAATTCCCAATCCTCGGGCACGCCCAACAATGCCTCGATGTCATGCGGTTCCAGAATCGACACCATGCCAAGGCCCAAATTCTCGGCCCGCGCCGCCAGCCACAGGGTGTGGATTGCCATCGCTGTCGATTGGCGCAGAGTTTCGGGCAGGGTTTGCCGCCCCAACCCATGCCCGGCCTCGGGGTGCATCACGTTGAACACCGCCAGTTGCACGGGGGCTATTTCAAGCCCCGCGAGTTTCAGCGCCAGATATTCCGCGTGTTTGTCGCCGGTGTAAAGCTTGGCGGCCTCAGCGTTGCACCGGCTGAAATTGGCGCGCACGGCGACGCGCAAGCCCGGATCATCGACCCGGATCACCCGCCACGGCCGCGCATTGCCGACCGAAGGCGCGCAATCCATCGTGGCGCGGAGACGCTCTAGCACCGCCTCACCCACAGGATCGGGGCGAAAATGCCGCACGTCGCGGCGCCATTGCAGGATGCGTAACAGGGTGGCGGATTCATCTGAGGTGAACTGCATCAGACCTCCAACGCGCGGGTCAGCCGCGCCCATTCAGCAGGCGTACCGGGAAGGCCGATCCGCAGCCATCGGTTTGAATAAGGAAAGATTCGGCTCCAAATTCGCTGTTTTGCGAGCCGAATTTGTGCGGTTTCTGCATCCGGCGTCTCATAGCTACGAAACAATTCGCAGCCGCCAACCAGTTGCCAGCCCGCCGCCAATGCCAAAGCGTCAGCCTGTGCAACCTCAGACCGTAAGCGTTGTACCGTCGCCTCGGTCCAAGCTTTGTCCGCCAAAGCCGCAGCCCCAATCCGCAACGCCGCACCGTTCACTGGCCATGGCCCCGACATTTCCTGCAGCGCCGCAATATCCTCAGCGCAGCCGATCACAAAACCCAAACGCACCCCGGCCAAACCGTAGAACTTGCCGAACGAGCGCAGCACCAGCAGACCCGCCTGCCCGGCTTGCGGCAGCAAAGACACCTCGGGTTGCGCATCGGCGAAGCTTTCATCCACCACCAACCGCCCGACTTGCCCGGCCAAAGCCAGCAGATCTGCGGGCGCACAGGATCGGCCATCAGGGTTGTTGGGGTTCACCACCACGGCCAAATCCGCGCCTGCCAACTGACCGAACTGGCTGACCTGCTCGACATTCCAGCCAGCGGCACGCAGGCTTGCTGCATGTTCGTTATAGGTCGGCCCCAGCACGCGGGCCTTTCCCGGCTTCGCCAGCCGCGGAATCATCTGAATCGCGGCTTGTGCGCCTGCCACCGCCAGCATCGGGGCGGTGCAGCAGTAGGTTTTAGCGGCAACGTCCAGCAAGGCTTGCTTGGCGGTTTGGGTGGGCAGCATCGTCCAATCTTCCGGCTGCAAGGCGGGAATCGGATAGGCCACGCGGTTGATGCCGGTCGACAGATCAATCCAATCTGCGCCGCCAAAGCGGGCCATCGCGCCGTCAATGTTTCCGCCATGATCGCGTATGGGATCGCGCATCTGCCCCCTCAGACCAGCGCCAAACCGAGCAGCGCTGCGCCCAGCACAAACATCGCCCGGACATAAAGCGCAAGGCCTCGTTGCAGATCGGCAGGGGTTGGGTCGGCGGCACCCGCATTGACCCAAGGCTCCTCCGCCACCCGATCGGCGTAAACCCTCGGGCCAGACAGTCGCACGCCAAGGCCAGCGGCCATCGCCGCCTCTGGCCAGCCTGCATTGGGTGATCGGTGCAGGCCAGCATCTCGCCACATCACTTTCGCCGCGTGGCGCGGGGCGTTGGAGACCAGCGCAAATACCGCCCCCGTCAGCCGCGCTGGGATCAGGTTGACCAGATCGTCGATCCGAGCCGAGGCCCAGCCGAACGCCTCAAACCGGGGCGTGCGGTGGCCGATCATCGAATCCAGCGTGTTGATCGCCTTATAGGCCGCAATCCCCGGCAGGCCCAGAATGGCCCCCCAAAACAGCGGCGCCACAATGCCATCCGAGGTATTTTCCGCCAAACTCTCCATCGCCGCCCGCGCCACGCCCGCCTCATCCAACACGGCAGCATTGCGCCCGACGATCATCGACACCGCAAAGCGCGCCTGTACCAAGTCGTTGTTTTGCAAAGGTAAAACTACGGCGGCGACATGGGTGTACATCGACCGCAGCGCCAGCAATGGCCAGGCCAGAACCCCGCCAATCAGAATACCCAGCCAACCCGCAGGCAAAGCACATTGCAGCGCCCACGCCACGCCACCCGTGACGCCGATCACCATCAGCGCCGTCGCCACCCCCGCCATCCGGCGCGACGTACCGCGTGCCGCATCGTGGTTTAGCGCAAGGTCAAGCCAGTGGATCAGCGCGCCGATCCATGTCACTGGATGGCCGATCACCGCGTAAAGCCGCGCTGGCCAGCCGATTAGACTGTCCAAGACCATCGCCACCAGCATCATCGCGGCAAAACTCATCTGCCCCCCCCGGTCCGAAACTGGATGATACCGTGCAGGCCTGCGTCGTGCAAAGCGACGCTGGCGTGCGGCGGAATCTTACCGGGCGCGAAGATCAGCCCCCGCGCCGCCCCAGTATGGGCAATTACATAACCCAAGGCCCCAAGGTCTGCTGCAAGCGACGCGATGGGATCACTTTGCGTCCCGCGATGCGCCAAAGTGCGGCTTGCCGACAGGCTGGCCAAGGCCGCAACGCGTGCCAGATCGCGGCCAGCGCAGGCATCCTGCCATTGCGGGATCAGATCCGCAATATCGGGAAAATCCACATCCTGCGGATCGGTGCGGCGCGGCGGGCCGAAAAATCCACCGGTGATCTCCATCGCGGGCGGCGGCGGCAGCGTGGTAAGAATTTCGCCCTGACGCGAGGCCCAAAGTGTCTGCGAAGGCCGCGACAGCATCAATGGGTCCGACGCCCCTTCCACCGCAATGCAAGCTCGCGCCAGAAGCATCGGCACCCCCTCCCAACCCGCCAAACCCGCAAGTGCCACCAAAGCAGCTGTCGAGACACCCGCGCCACCGCCGGGGGGCATCTCTGCAGAAAAACTGAGCGTGCCAGAGATCGAAATGTCTAACAGAGTCAGCAGTTTGATCGCCCGTGCTTCGGGTATAATGGCGGCGCTGGCCGCGGTGATCGCAAACCCCAGCCCCTCTGCAAGGCTTGCCGTCACCCCCAGCACCGGGCACGGCAAGGTCACCAGCGCCACCGGGCCATCCCGCCCGATCCGCCCCTGCAACAACTCGCCAAAATGCCCCGCGACCCGGAGAGTTTGCGGCCTCATCTCCGCATCCGATTGACGCCTTCGATAGAAAACACCCCGCCCGGAAGCGCCACAATCGTCGTTAACGACAGCGGTGCGATCTGAAACGCCAGCCCCAATGCAGGCACTCCCAGAGCCAACCCCAAAGCAGCACGGATCACCCCGGCATGGGCGACGATCACCACGCGACCGCCCAACGACCCGGCCGCAAGCAAGGCAGGCGTCAACCGCGCGCAGAGATCCAGAAAACTTTCGCCCTGAGGTGGGCGATGCGCGGCCAGTGCCGCCCCAGACAGCACGCCCAGATCGGGCAGTTCTGCAAAAGGCACCCCCTCCCATGCGCCGAAATCCTGCTCCCACAACCGCGGGTCTTGCATAGGCGTCAGTTCAGGCCACAGCACCGCCGCCGTCTGCACACAGCGCCGCGCCGGGCTGATCCGCAAGTGATCCGCAGCCCCGACCGCGCCACGTAACGCCGCAAAGGCCAAGGCATCACTGCAATCCGCCGCCACATTGCGCCGCCCTGCCATCCGCCCCTCGGTCAGCGCGGGGGCGTGGCGGATCAGCATGATCTCGGTTTGGCGATCTGTCGCGGGTTCTGTCGGGGCATCAGCAGGCACGGTCGCATTTCTCCTTTCGCGCTGGCCCCGTTTCTGCTTTGACAACGGCCAAGGGGCAAGGGCTGATATGCACAAAACCATTCTGATCACCGGCGGCGCGCGCTCTGGCAAAAGCCGGATCGCAGAAGGCCGCGTTTTGCAAATGGGCCAACCCGCGCATTACATCGCCACAGCGCAGGCTTGGGATGATGAGATGCGCGCCCGCATCGCCGAACATCAGGCGCGGCGCGGGCCGGAGTGGATCACCCATGCCGAGCCTTTGGATTTGATCGCAGCCCTGACCGCGACCAATGGCAAAGGCCCGCGCTTGGTCGATTGCCTGACGCTCTGGCTGACAAATCTGATGCTTGGGAACCACGATTGGCGCGCGGCGGGGCAGAAATTGCTGACCGCCCTGCCACATCAAACCAGCCCCGTGGTGTTTGTCACCAATGAAGTCGGCATGGGCATCGTGCCGGAAAACGCCCTTGCCCGCGCGTTCCGCGATGCGGCGGGGACGCTAAACCAATGGATCGCAGCCGAGGCGGATGAGGTGATCCTCGCCGTCTCGGGCCTGCCAATGAAGGTGAAATGATGAAACTGACCTCTCTCGCCGCCGTGGCCGATCTTGCGGCAAGTCTGCCGCAAGCCGATAGCGCCGCCGCCGCCGCAGCCCTTGCACGGCAAAACAGCCTAACCAAACCGCCGGGATCTTTGGGACGGCTGGAGGAGTTGGCCGTGTTCATGGCAAGCTGGCGCGGGACAGCCCGACCACAGATCACCCGCGCCCAAGCGCTGGTTTTTGCCGGAAACCACGGCATCTGCGCCCAAGGCGTCAATCCCTATCCGCAGGCGGTAACGGCGCAAATGGTCGGAAATTTCCAAGCCGGAGGTGCCGCGATCAACCAGCTCTGCCGTGCCAATGGCGCCAATCTATCGGTGATCGCACTGGAACTTGACCGCCCCACCGCCGATTTCACTGAAAGCCCTGCTATGAACGAGGCCGAGGCTTTGGCCGCAATGCAGGCCGGGGCGGACGCGGTGGATGTAAGCGCCGACGTGCTGATCTTGGGCGAAATGGGCATCGGCAATTCTACAGTTGCGGCGGCGATGACCTCAGCCCTGTTTGGCGGTGATGTGGCCGGATGGGTTGGGGCCGGAACAGGCTCGGACAGCGACGGCATCAAGCGCAAGATCGCCGCGATTGAAACCGGGCTTGCCCGCCACAAAGGCCTGACCGCGATGGGCATCTTGGCAGCCTTGGGCGGGCGCGAGCAGGCGGCGATTTGCGGTGCGGTGCTGGCTGCGCGGGCAGCCCGGATTCCGGTGATCCTTGATGGCTTCATTTGCACCGCTGCGGCCTCCGCGCTGTATGCTGTGAACCCTGCCCTGCTGGATCACTGCCTTATCGGTCACCAAAGCGCCGAACCGGGGCATCGCAAGCTTTTGGCCGCGCTCAACAAACGCGCCGTGCTGGAGTTCGACATGCGCTTGGGCGAAGGCTCGGGCGCGGCTCTCGCCCTCGGCATCCTGCGCGCGGCACTTGAGTGTCATAACGGCATGGCGACCTTCGGCGAGGCCGGAGTGTCCGAGGCATGACCCCGCTGCGCACCCGTCTGGCAGAGGTGCAACTGGCGATGATGCTGCTGACCCGCCTGCCCGCAGGGCGGATGGCCGACGCCCCGGCGATTGGCGCGGCGGTTTGGGCATTTCCGCTGGTAGGTGCGCTGGTGGGCGGGATTGGCGCGACGGTTTTGATCGGGGCAATGGCTCTGGGAATCGCCCCGCCGCTCGCGGCAGGGCTCGCCTTGGCGGCAGGCATTCTGACCACGGGCGGCCTGCATGAAGACGGCCTTGCCGATGTCGCCGACGGCTTCGGCGGTGGCCGCGACCGCGACCGCAAGCTGGAGATCATGCGCGACAGCCGCATCGGCAGCTATGGCGGCTTGGCGCTGATCCTATCACTGGGATTGCGCTGGCAGGCTTTGGCGCTTTTGGCGGCGCAGAGCCCAAAGCTTGCGGCCTGTGCCCTGATTGCACTGGCTATTTCCAGCCGCGCGGGCTTGGCATTTGCGCTGCACTGGATGCCCGCCGCCCGAAGCGATGGCATGGGAAAATCCGCAGCAGGCACCATGCTGGCCCGCGCTTTGGCCGGGTTGGCGCTGGCTCTTCTCGGCGTGGCGGTGCTGGTCGGACCGCAAGCCGTCGTCCTGGTTTTCGCAACCCAAGTCGTCGTGCAAACCATCTTCGCCCGCATTGCCCTGCGCCAAATCGGCGGGCAAAGCGGTGATGTTCTGGGGGCAATGCAGCAGTTGGCCGAAGTCGCAGGCTGGCTGGTCTTGGCGCGCTGAATTCGGGTCAGAACCGGGGGCTAGCCCCCGGACCCCCAGAATATTTAAGCCAATGTGAAAGCCCTAGAGGCTCGGACGTTTCTGCAACAGCGGCATCACGTCAGCCATCTCTGGCCCCGCATCCAAGCCCGTGACAGCGCGGCGCAGCGGGCGGAACAGGGTTTTGCCCTTGCGCCCGGTGGCCTCTTTCACCGCCGTCGTCCATTCGCCCCAAGTCGCGGTTGTCCACGGCCCTTCGGGCAGCATATCGAAAGCTTGCGCCACGAATTCGCGATCTTCCTCATCCACCAGTGGCACAGCACCATCGCGGAACAGCACCCACCAGCCTTCCAGATCGGCCAGCACGGTGATGTTGGCTTTGGCGACGGTCCAGAACAACTCGGCCTTTTCGGCAGGCACACCCAGCGCCGCGATCTTCTCGGCCACATTCGCCAACGGCAGGCTTTGCACATGCGCGCGGGTCAACGGGAACAGATCTTCGGCATCAAACTTGGTCGGAGCCGCGCCAAAGCTGCCAATGTCGAAACCGTCGATCAAATCCTGCATCGACGAAGCCAGTTCCACCGGCTTCGATGACCCGAGCCGTGCCATCAGCGACAGCAGCGCCATCGGCTCTACTCCCCGCGCGCGCAGGTCGCGCAGGCTCAAAGTTCCCAGACGCTTGGAGAGTTCCTCACCCTTCGGCCCGGTCAACAGCGAGTGGTGCGAGAAGTTCGGCGGCACACCGCCCTTCGCCTGCATGATCTGAATCTGCGTCGCGGTATTGGTCACATGATCCGCCCCCCGCACGATCGAGGTCACGCCCATGTCGATATCATCCACCGACGAGGCAAAGGTATACAGGATCTGCCCATCCGCCCGGATCAGCACCGGATCAGACACCGAAGCCGCATCAATCGAGATCGGCCCCAAGATGCCGTCCGTCCATTCAATCCGCTGTTGATCCAGCAGAAAACGCCAATAGCCCGCCCGGCCTTCGTCACGCGCCTTGGCCTTCTCATCTTCCGTCATCCGCAAAGACGCGCGGTCATAAACCGGCGGCTTGTGCATGTTCAGTTGCTTCTTGCGCTTTAGGTCCAACTCAACCGGAGATTCAAAGCATTCATAGAACCGTCCCGCGGCGCGCAACTGATCCGCCGCCTCGCGGTAGCGATCAAAGCGCAGGGATTGCTGTTCCACCCGGTCCCACTGCAGGCCGAGCCATTCCAGATCGAACAGCAGGCCATCAATGTATTCCTGCTTCGAGCGTTCCTTATCGGTGTCATCCAGCCGCAGAATGAACGTACCCCCGGCCTTGCGGGTGATCAGATAGTTCATCAGCGCCGTGCGCAGATTGCCGACATGGATATAGCCGGTGGGCGACGGGGCAAAGCGGGTAATCGTGGGACGATCGGTCATTTCGGCTCTCCTGCAACCGCCCTTCCCTGTCATATGGCCCGCCGTTTGTCCAGTTATCGCCTTGCAGCTTTCCGCGCGGCGACTAGGCTGCGGCGATGATCACGCCTCATACCAGCCTCCTCGCCCCCGATGCCGAGCATATCGAGGCCCTCGCCCGCGCAGCCATCGCCGATTTGCCGCCACCCTACCGCACGGCAGCAGCGCAAGTCGCGCTGCGGATCGAGGATTTTGCCAGCGATGTCATGTTGGCTGAACTCGGCTGCGAAAGCCCGTTCGAGTTGACGGGCCTTTATGACGGCATTCCGCTTACTGAAAAATCCGTGTCAGATCAACCGCTTCAGCCCGATATGATCTGGCTGTTCCGCCGTCCGATCCTGGATGAATGGATCGAGCGCGGCAATGTCACCCTGCAAGAGCTGGTCACCCACGTTCTGGTGCACGAGCTTGCGCATCACTTCGGCTGGAGCGATGATGAAATCGGCGCGATTGATCCGTGGTGGGAATGAACAATCCCGTTTCTTTCGCGCTTGCGGCTTGGACAGGACAGGACAGGACAGGAAAACCTTTCTATCACGTCCTTTATATCATACCCGAGCAGTGTGATGACTTTAATCTGAAGTAGGGGAGTTGATCTATGTTTACAAAAACCGCCGCCGCTGTTGTTTTGGGCCTGTCCTTTGCCCTGCCCGTCCACGCCGGACCAATTGTCGATAAAGCCACCGAGATAGAGGCGCTGATGGCCGCTGATGACGCCAAGGGAGCGATGGATGCGGCACATGCCTTGATGGCGACGGTGTGGGAGGGCGGCAAAGACATTGGCATTCATCAAACCGTTCTGGTGACGGAACCGGCCGCGGGCTTTGGCATCTACAACCCGCGCCTCGATGAAAAATACAAGGTCGGTGAGCCGATTCTGATTTATGCAGAACCGTTCGGCTTCAGCTATGGCTCGGGCGGTGACGGGCTTTATACGATCGGTTTTGTTGTCGATTTGAAGGTGATGACCGAGGCGGGAGAGGTGCTTGGTGAATTGCCTGCGGTGGCCAATCTGGATCTGACATCGCGCTACCAGAACCGCGAGTTTCAGGCCAATCTGACCTATACGCTGGATGGAATTACGCCGGGGCAGTATATACTGGAAACCACGCTGCGAGATAAGAATTCCGCGAAATTCGGCAGCTTCCAGAACAGTATCGAAATCGTGGAATAGCCTACGACCAGTGCCATGAAACTCAAGCAAACGCCTATCCTGACCCTTACCCTGAACCCGGCGCTGGATATGGCGACGGGGGTGGCGGAATTGGTGCCGGATCAGAAACTCCGCTGCTCGGAACCGCTTTTGGACCCCGGAGGTGGTGGCTTAAATGTCAGCAGGGCGATTTCGGCTTTGGGCGGCGAAAGCCTTGCGCTTGTGGCTTTGGGCGGGCTGACTGGCGACCGTCTGGCGGGATTGATCCGGCAAGAATCCGTGCCGTTTCTGGCGCTGACCGCCCCCGGTGAGACCCGGCAAAGTCTGACGGTGACCGAAGCCAAAACGGGCAGACAGTACCGCTTCATGTTGCCGGGGCCGATCTGGTCTGAGGCGGACCAGGAACGCGTGTTCATGCTGCTGCGCGCCTCGGCCCGACCGGGGGCGATTGGGGTAATTTCGGGCAGCCAGCCGCCCGGCGTTCCGGTGGATTTTCCCGCGCGTCTGGCGTGCTCGATGCCCGGTCTGAACGTGGTGCTGGATACCTCGGGCGCACCGCTGCGCCAAGCGGTCAGCCACCCGATTCCGGGATTGTTCGTGCTGCGGATGGATGGCGAGGAAGCCGGAAGCATCGCAGGGCAGAAGTTGGAAACACGCGCCCAAAGTGCTGATTTTGCCTCTGATCTGGTCAAGCGCGGCGTCGCACAGCGGGTGATTGTGGCCCACGGCGCGGATGGCTCGGTGATGGCCGAAGCCGGGCGGCGGGTGTTTGCCAAGGCCGCCAAAGTGCAGGTGGTCAGCACGGTTGGCGCAGGTGACAGCTTTGTGGCGGGCTTTGTGCTGAGCCTTGCGCGAGGGATGGATTCTGCGCAGGCATTGGCCTATGGCGCGGCCTCGGCCAGTGCGGCGGTGACGACGGATGCCACGCAGCTCTGCCACTTGCCCGATGTCGAACGCCTGCTGCCGCAATGTGAAGTCAGCGCGGTTTAGCCGCGTGGCGCCCATAAGATCAGCGTCGCTCCGGCCAGTGCCAAAGCGGCCCCGCCAAGGTCGGCCCAGTCCGGGCGACTGCCCTCAACCAGCCAAAGCCAGAGCAAAGAGGCGGCGATATAAACCCCACCATACGCCGCATAACTGCGCCCGGCATGGCTTGGCGGCGTGAGCGCCAGCAGATATGCAAAGCCAGCCAACCCAATGGCCCCGGGGATCAACCACAGCGCCGACGCCCCCCGCCACCAGCTCCAAACCGCAAAACAGCCGGCAATTTCAAGCAAGGCGGCGAGGATATACAGCGGCATCATTTCTCCTAAGATGCGCTCGACGCTCCCTATCGGGTGCTGCTCGCTTCAGCGCACAGCGCGCGATAAGCGCCAGTTCAACAATTGTCGCGCCAGCGGTTGGCGATCGGATAGCGGCGGTCACCCGCAAAGGCGCGGCGGGTCAGCCTTGTGCCTGGAGCGGATTGGTAGCGTTTGTATTCGCTGATATACAAAAGGTGCTCGACCTTCTTCACCGTGGCGCGATCAAAGCCCTTGGCGACCAGATCAGCGACCGAAAGCTCTTGCTCCACCAGCCCATCCAAAATCGCATCCAGCACCGGATAGGGCGGCAGGCTGTCCTCGTCTTTCTGATCGGGGCGCAGCTCGGCGCTCGGCGGCTTGTCGATCACACGCGGCGGGATCACCTGCCCCGCAGGGGCCAGCATCCACGGCCGGTGGTTGTCATTCCGCCAACGGCAGGTGTCAAAAACGCGGGTTTTATACAGGTCTTTCAGCGGGTTATAGCCGCCGTTCATATCGCCATAAATCGTACAATAGCCCACCGCCATCTCGGATTTATTCCCTGTGGTCAGCAGCATCTCGCCAAACTTGTTCGACATCGCCATCAGCAACAGCCCGCGCAACCGCGACTGCACGTTTTCCTCCGTCACCCCCGGCGCTGTGCCCTCAAACAAATGCCCCAAAGCCTCGCCCACCGCATCCTGCGCGCCCGAGATCGACACCGTGTCCAACCGACACCCCAAAGCCCGCGCAACCTGCGCCGCATCCTCCAGCGAATGCGCCGAGGTATAGCGCGACGGCAGCATCACACAGCGCACATTTTCCGGCCCAATCGCATCGGCAGCAACAGCGGCCACAATCGCAGAATCTATCCCCCCCGACAGCCCCAGCAGCACCTTCTTAAACCCGGTTTTGCCCAGATAATCCTGCAAAGACATCACCATAGCCCGGTAATCAGCCTCGTAAGAGATCGGCATCTTCTCCATGATCCCCGGCAAGGCCCGCCAGCCCTCGGCAGTCTCCTCAAAATCCACATGCGTCACACAAGCATCAAACTGCGGCAGTTGCACCACCAAAACCCCGCCGGGGTTCAAGACAAACGAGGCGCCATCAAACACCTGATCATCCTGCCCGCCGATCATATTCAGATAGACCAGCGGCAGCCCGGTCTCGATCACCCGCGCCACCATCAGGTTGGTCCGCACCGAAGGCTTGCCGCGATGATAGGGAGAGCCATTCGGCACCAGCAAAATCTGCGCCCCCGTCTCAGCCAAGGTCTCACACACCTCGGAATGCCAAGCGTCTTCACAAATCGGCGAGCCGATGCGCAACGGCCCCACCCGATACGGCCCCTGCGGCGGGGCCGAGGCGAACACCCGCTTTTCGTCAAATACATCGCTGTTGGGCAGTTCATGCTTCAACACCGTGGCCGCAATCTTGCCGCCCTCAAGGATGTAATAAGCGTTGTAAAGCAGCCCGTCTTTCACACAAGGGCCACCAATCCCCAACGCCGGGCCATCGACAATCCGCTCAGCCAAAGCCTCTACCGCCTGTATCGCAGCCGTATGAAACGCCGCTTTCATCACCAGATCTTGTGTCTGATAGCCAGTGATGAACATCTCGGTCAGCGCCACCATCTGCGCCCCGGCCTCGCGTCCCCGCACCCAAGACTCATAGGCCAGCGCTGCATTGGCCTCGATCGCGCCCAAGGTGGGGTTCAACTGGGCGAGGGTCAGGCGGAACGTCGCGGCCATATCATGCTCCGAGTTAGGGTTTTCCCGGTTCTAGCAGGTTCAGTGCCGAGGGAAAGGCCAAGTGGGGCGCTTGTCAGCAAGGCGCGGGCTCGGCTAGGATGCGCCGCGACAAGAGGGATATTGGTGATGCGCAACACAGGCTTGGCGGCGGCGATGGTGATGGCTCTGGCAGGGGCGGCACTGGCACAGGACGCAGGCGAGATCATCAGCAAGCAATATGACGATGGCTCGGTCTACGAGGGCACCTTCGTCAACGGCCTGCAAGACGGCAAAGGCACCTACCGCCTGCCGAGTGGGTATGAATACTCTGGCGAATGGGTCGGCGGCGAAATCCGCGGCACCGGCGTTGCGCATTATCCCAATCGCTCGGTCTACGAGGGCCGCTTCGCCGCGGGCAAGCCCGAGGGCAAAGGCAAAATCACCTTCGCCGATGGTGGCACCTACGAGGGCGACTGGCGCGGCGGCAAGATGACCGGGCAAGGCCGCGCGGCTTATGCCAATGGCTCGGTCTATGTCGGCGCGCTCACCGACGGCAAACATGATGGCATGGGCAAACTGACCGATGCCAATGGCTACAGCTATGCGGGCTTCTGGCGCATGGGCGAAAAGCAGGGCGAGGGCGTGATCCGCTATCCCGATGGCACCACCTATACCGGCACCTTGGTGAAAGGCGCGCGCGAAGGCACTGGCACGCTGTCCATGCCAAACAAACTCACTTACGTCGGCGCGTGGAAAGCTGGCCAGATCAACGGTCTGGGCAAGCTGACCCAGCCGAACGGCGATGTCTACGAGGGCGATTTCGTCGAAGGCCTGCGGGTCGGCAAGGGGACTGAGACCTACGCAAATGGCGATATCTACAAGGGCAGCTTCAAGGCCGACAAACGCGACGGCAAAGGCACATTCACCGCCAAGGATGGCAGCAGCTATGAAGGCGACTGGGGCGCGGGCCAGATGCAGGGTCGGGGCCGCATGATCTATGCTGATCGTTCCACCTATGAGGGCGGCTTCAAGGCCGATCAGCCCGATGGCGCGGGCAAGATCCGCTATGCCGATGGCTCCAGCTACACTGGCCAATGGGTGAAAGGGGCGATCACCGGACAAGGCACTGCAGTTTATGACAATGGCGCGACCTACATCGGGGCGCTGGTCGGCGAAAAGCCCGAAGGCATCGGCAGCATGAGCTATCCCGACGGCTTCCGCTATGAAGGCGCGTGGAAAGCGGGACTGCGTGAAGGTGTGGGCACCGCAACTTGGGCGGATGGCACGGTTTACAAGGGCAATTTCAAAGCGGGCCTGCGCGATGGCAAAGGCGCGCTGACGCAACCCGATGGCTTTAGCTACAGCGGCGATTGGCTCGCCGGCGCAATGCAGGGCAATGGCATTGCCACCTACCCGACCGGAGACAGCTATGCGGGCGGCTTCATTGCAGGTAAGCGCGAGGGCGCGGGCAAGCTAACCTATAAGGGCGGTGAAATCTCGGAAGGCATCTGGAAGGCCGGGGTGCTGGTCGGCCCGCTCCCCACTGCTCCGGCTGCGTCGCAACCGCCCCAAGCCCCCGCAATGCCTGCCACCCCTGCGGCCCCCGAACCACCCGCAGCCCCAGCCAACGCCGCCCCGCCCACTGGCGAAACGGAGGCCCCAGCCAATCCCTAACCGGCAGACATCGGGCAAGCGAGCGCCGGCACCACGCCACCGGCTTGCCCCATAGTTATAAAAGCCACCCGACTGGACGGGCGCCTGCAAAGCGCGCAAGCTTTCTGCACCGCAGTAGGGCGGGGTTCACCCCGCCATGCCTCAGAATGTTACGCGCGCAGGTCCGACGCGCCTCCGCTTCCTCCAGCCCAACCGCCAAACCTGATCTTGAATCCAGCCGCTACGGATGGGCAAGCATGCGGAGCGCCGCGGCCTACCAAGGCACCGTCTGACCCTTATAATCATAAAACCCGCCCGACTGCGCCGGGGTCACGCCGCCCAGCACTGCAATCAACCGGGCGGCAGAAATGCCGGCGGTGTCCTTCTGTCCCGGATAGCCCGCCGTAAACGGCGTGGCCACCGTACCCGGATGCAAGCACGCAAGCACCGCCAAAGGATGGCTGCGCGCCAGTTCAATCGCTGCCGTATGCACGATCTGATTCAACGCCGCCTTCGCCGTGCGGTAAGAATACCACCCCCCCAAAGCATTGTCGCCGATTGAGCCGACACGGGCCGACAAAACCCCCACCCGCGCCACGCGATCTTTCGGCAACAAAGCCACCACATGCTTGATCAGCAAAGCAGGCCCCACCGCGTTCACCGCAAATTGCTCCAACATCGCCTGCGCGGTCAACGCTTTCAGCGATTTCTCCGGCACCCCCAACGCCCCCGAGGCGATGAACACCCAGTCAAACACCCCCGCAACCGCCCCCAACACCCGCGCGACCGAGGCTTCATCCGTCACATCCAACCCATCGGCAGAGCGCGACACACGCACAACCTCGCCTTGCGCAGCCAAAGCCTCCCCCAAAGCCGCCCCGATCCCGCCCGAAGCCCCAACCACCAATGCCCGCATCCTGATACTCCCACTGCGCGCACATGAGTCTAAGCTGTGCACCAACCCCTCAAAGATAGCGCGAAGCCGCCCTTTGGCCATTGCAGGTCACAGAACATCTCGCCCCGAAGGACGGCGGGCGCCGCAAGGTAGCGAACGCTGCAGAACATAACAGAACGATACCCCCTGATCCCCGCGCCCTGCCACAACACCAAAAGCCACGCTTCCACCTCCACCGCCAAATCCAGCCGCGCGCAAAAGTTAACAATCTGTGAACTCCCACTCATAACGCATTGAAACTATTGCACCCAAAGTCGTGTCCGCGCGTGGACAAAGCCACCACCGCCCCCCCTCAGCGCGCGCCTCAAGGCCCCCCAAATTTGCTCTCTCCAAAATACTCCCGCCGGAGGCTCCCCCTCTCCACCGCGCCCCGCTCCCCAAACCACCTCCCCGGCAGCGCCGCGAGCGGGGGCTCCACGCCCCGCCAACACGGCCCCACTTTTTCCACACACCCCCTTCCCTTCCAACAAATCCGCCGTATAGTTGTCAGCATGACACGGGAAACCTTCATTCCATCGATCCCCAGCGCGCCCAGCGCGACACTTTCCTATGGGCTGCTGCTTCTTACCCGCTTCTGAGCGTGCCCTTGGGTGCGAACGCTCGGAAGTGATCAGCGCCCGGAAAGCAGCAACACCATTCAAGGAATAAACCCATGACCGACACCGCCGCGCCAGCCCGCGCCGAAGCCGCTAATTCCCAACCCTCCCGCGCCGAGCAGGCGAACTCTCAGCCAAAAGTCATCATCTTCGACACCACCCTGCGCGACGGTGAGCAATCCCCCGGCGCCACCATGACCCATGATGAAAAGCTTGAGATCGCCAGCCTGTTGGACGAAATGGGCGTCGATGTGATCGAGGCCGGCTTCCCCATCGCCTCGGAAGGCGATTTCACCGCCGTCACGGAAATCTCCAAACGCTCGAAAAACGCCACGATCTGCGGCCTTGCGCGCGCAAATTACAAAGACATTGATCGGTGCTGGGAGGCGGTGAAACACGCCGCCTCCCCGCGTATCCACACCTTCATCGGCACCTCGCCCTTGCACCGCGCCATCCCAAACCTCGACATGGATCAGATGGCCACCCGCATCCACGACACCGTCACCCACGCCCGCAATCTGTGCGACAACGTGCAGTGGTCGGCGATGGATGCGACGCGAACGGAACACGACTACCTGTGCCGCGTGGTGGAAATCGCTATCAAGGCGGGGGCCAGCACAATCAACATCCCCGATACCGTCGGCTACACCGCGCCGCGCGAGTCCGCCGACCTGATCCGCATGTTGCTGGAACGCGTGCCGGGGGCGGACGAAGTTATTTTCGCCACCCATTGCCACAATGATCTCGGCATGGCGACAGCTAACTCGTTGGCGGCTGTTGAGGCGGGCGCGCGTCAGATCGAATGTACCATCAACGGCTTGGGCGAGCGCGCGGGCAACACCGCACTGGAAGAAGTCGTGATGGCGATGAAGGTGCGCAACGACATTATGCCGTATCGCACCGGCATCGACACCACCAAGATCATGAACCTGTCTCGGCGAGTTTCCAGCGTCTCGGGCTTCGCGGTGCAGTTCAACAAGGCCATCGTCGGCAAAAACGCCTTCCTGCACGAATCCGGCATCCATCAGGACGGTGTTTTGAAGAACATCGAAACCTTCGAGATCATGCGCCCCGCCGATATCGGCTTGACCGCGCATAACATCTCGATGGGCAAACATTCTGGCCGCGCGGCGTTACGCTCGAAACTGAAGCAACTCGGCTATGAATTGGCCGACAACCAGCTGAACGATGTGTTCGTGCGCTTCAAGGCTTTGGCCGACAGCAAGAAAGAGGTCTACGACGAGGATTTGCTGGCACTGGTTGCCGACGAGGCCACCAATGACGCGCATGACACCATCCAAGTCAAACGCCTGCGCGTGGTCTGCGGCACCGAAGGCCCGCGCGAGGCGGAACTGACGCTGACCATCGACGGCGTAGATCATTCCATCGACGCCACAGGCGATGGCCCGGTTGATGCGGCGTTCAACGCGGTGAAGATGCTTTTCCCACATTCCGCGCGTTTGCAGTTGTATCAGGTGCAGGCCGTGACTGAAGGCACTGACGCGCAAGCCACGGTTTCGGTGCGGATGGAGGAAGAAGGCCGCATCGTCACGGGGGCCTCAGCCGACACAGATACGGTGGTGGCAAGCGTGAAGGCTTATGTCAATGCGCTGAACAAACTTGTGGTGCGGCGGCAGAAATCCGCACCGGATACTGACAAAAAGTCGGTGAATTATAAGGATCAGTGAGTTGGTGTGGCGCAGTCCAGTGGTTGGGGCCGCGCCAGCCGCATTTA
This sequence comes from Cypionkella sp., assembly GCF_030652235.1. Classification (GTDB taxonomy): domain Bacteria; phylum Pseudomonadota; class Alphaproteobacteria; order Rhodobacterales; family Rhodobacteraceae; genus Cypionkella. The sequence continues at coordinate 73,544 of NZ_JAUSBA010000070.1, read as the reverse complement.
GAACGCGCCTTTCATCTCGGTCAGTGTGTTACCACCATCGACCACCAACATCGCGCCATTGACGTAAGATGCCGCCTGCGATCCTAAAAACAGCGCGCAGGCGGCGACTTCTGCCGGGCTGCCCGGACGCCCCGCCGGGGTGGCCTGCCCTGCGCTGATCTCATCGGCACTCGACGATGCGGTTTCGATCCAGCCCGGCAGCACTGCATTGCAGGTGATGCCGTCGCGACCATATTCCAGTGCCACCGCGCGTGTCATACCGGTGATTGCCGCCTTGGCCGTCGCATAACCTGACGAGCCGTCAATCGCCACCATCGGCCCGGTGACAGAAGCGATGTTGACGATCCGGCCATAGCCCGCCGCCTGCATGGCAGGCAAGGCGGCGCGGATGCAGTGGAAGGTCACGCCAATGTTCAATCCCAGATGATGTGCCCAAGCGGCATCGGTCATGTCCCCAAGTTTCGCCCGCTCCAAGTGTTTGCCGATCTGCACCATACCGGCGTTGTTGATCAGGACCTCGACCGACCCCAGCCGTTGCGTCACTGCCGCGAACAAGGTGGCCACCTGCGCGCTGTCGGTCAAATCAGCGATATGCGCCATGCAGCCCAAGGCGGCGGCACGCTCGAAAATCCGGGGGCTGGTGGCGGTGATGCAAACCCGCGCGCCACTTGAAGCCAAGGCCCGCGCGATGGCAAAACCAATCCCGTCCGCACTGCCTGCGCCAGTGACCAGTGCCACGCGATTGCTGAAACTGAACATCTTACCCGCCCCAAATTGTCGCCAGACACGCGGAAATGATAGGGTCTCACCACCACAATGCGAAGGCCTTGACGGGCACTGTCGTGCAAAAAATTTGAAAAGCACAAATTCATACATATGTATCGTCTACTTTTGATCCATTGATGTAGTAAAATGAATAGCGCGACGTCCAAGGCGGAAAGGCGCGGCCTGCAAGGCTCGGGCCTTTCCCTACCCGTTGCATGGTCTTATACAAACAACGCCCGCCTCGGACTTATCTGAGTCGCGGGCAATTGTTTTTAGCGGGCCAAGGATCACCTCAGCATGTCTATCCTCTCCAGCATTTTCTCGTCTGACATGGCGATCGACCTCGGCACCGCCAATACGCTGGTCTATATTCGCGGCAAGGGTATCGTGTTGAACGAGCCTTCTGTGGTGGCCTACCACACCAAGGATGGCAAAAAACAGGTGCTGGCGGTGGGCGAGGATGCCAAGCTGATGCTGGGGCGCACGCCAGGGTCCATCGAGGCGATCCGCCCGATGCGCGATGGGGTGATTGCCGACTTTGAAGCGGCAGAGGAGATGATCAAGCATTTCATCCGCAAGGTGCACAAGCGTACGACGTTCTCCAAGCCGAAGATCATCGTTTGTGTGCCACACGGGGCCACTCCAGTGGAAAAGCGGGCGATCCGGCAGTCGGTTCTCTCGGCAGGCGCACGGCGGGCTGGTCTGATCGCCGAACCGATTGCGGCGGCGATTGGGGCGGGGATGCCGATCACCGACCCGACTGGGAATATGGTGGTTGATATCGGCGGCGGCACCACGGAAGTCGCAGTGTTGTCGTTGGGTGACATCGTTTATGCGCGATCGGTACGGGTTGGTGGCGACCGGATGGATGAGGCGATTATCTCTTATCTGCGGCGTCACCAGAACCTGTTGATCGGTGAGTCGACGGCGGAGCGGATCAAGACCAGCATCGGCACCGCGCGGATGCCGGATGATGGGCGTGGGGCAAGCATGACCATTCGCGGGCGTGATCTGTTGAATGGCGTGCCGAAGGAAACCGAGATCAATCAGGCGCAGGTGGCGGAAGCCCTGTCAGAGCCGGTGCAGCAGATTTGCGATGCGGTGATGCAGGCGCTGGAAACCACTCCGCCGGATTTGGCGGCGGATATTGTCGACCGTGGCGTGATGCTGACCGGGGGCGGCGCGCTTTTGGGCGATCTGGACCTAAGCCTACGCGAGCAGACCGGGCTTTCGATCTCGGTCGCCAATGAGCCGCTGAACTGCGTGGCTTTGGGCACCGGCAAAGCGCTGGAATATGAGAAGCAGCTGCGCCACGTTATCGACTACGATAGCTAAACTGGTGGTCCTCCGGTCTTTTAAGTGAAACGGACCAGTCATGGCAAGAAACCGCATTGATCCAGAAGAATTCCACCGCCCGCTGCGTCGGGTGTTGGTGGGATTGTTGGTTCTGTTGATGTTGGCGCTGTTCTTTTTGTGGCGCATCGACAGCCCAAGGGTGGAACGCTTCCGCGCGGCTTTGGTCGACCGCTTTGTGCCAAGCTTTCAGTGGGCAGCGGCTCCGGTCACTTGGACGGCGGGGGTGTTGGACAATTACCAATCCTACTCTCGCCTCTACGAGCAGAACCAACAACTGCGCGAGGAATTGCGCCAGATGAAGGCGTGGAAAGAAGCCGCTTTGCAGCTGGAGCAGAAGAATGCCCGGCTGCTGGATTTGAATCATGTCCGGCTGGACCCGATGCTGACCCATGTGACCGGGGTGGTGCTGGCAGACAGCGGCAGTCCATTCCGGCAGTCGGTTTTGCTGAATGTGGGTGCGCGCGATGGCATCAAAGATGGCTGGGCGACGATGGACGGCATCGGTCTGGTGGGGCGCATCTCGGGCGTCGGTCAACAGATCAGCCGGGTGATCTTGCTGACCGACAGCAACAGCCGGGTGCCGGTGACGGTGCAGCCTTCGGGGCAAAAGGCGCTGCTGTCGGGCGACAACTCTGACCTGCCACCGTTGGATTTTCTGGAAGATCCCGATGAGGTCCGCCCCGGCGACCGGGTGGTGACCTCGGGCGATGGCGGGATGTTTCCGGCGGGGCTGCTGGTGGGATCGGTGGTGCTGGGCACGGATAAACGGCTGCGGGTGGCTTTGTCGGCGGACTACCAGCGCCTCGAATTCCTCCGCGTGTTGCGCAGCCACGCGTTGACGCCAATCACCGATCCGGGTGCTTTGGTGACATCCCCTCCGGTACAAGGGCCACCAAAGCCGCCAACCACGCCAGAGCCTGCGTCCGAGACGGGGGCCAGCAATGGTTGATCCCGCCGCGCGTGAGGTTTGGCTGCACCGCGCTTTGTTCGTGGCTATAGCACTACTGCTGTTGTTCTGGCGATTGCTGCCCTTGCCGATGGCGATGATATCAGATTGCGTGGAAACGGCAGGCTGGTGCCGTTTCACCGTCTGGCTGAACCGCACGCCGGGGCCGGATTTGCTGCTCTGCATCATCTTTGCCTGGACGATGCGCCGCCCAGACTACCTGCCTGCCCTGCTGATCGCCGCAGTGGTTTTGCTGGAGGATATGCTGCTGGATCGCCCCCCCGGCCTGTGGACCGCGCTGGTCCTGCTGGCGTCAGAGTTTGTGCGGGGGCGGGTCGCACTGACTCGTGAATTGAACTTCGGGGTGGAGTGGCTTTTGGTCTCGGGCCTAATGGTGGCGATGCTGCTGGTGTACCGCTTGACCTTTGCGATGGTGATGCTGCCGCAAACCGGCTTTGGTTTTGCGATGATCCAAGTGGTGTGGTCCGTGCTGTGCTATCCTGTGGTGGTGTTCCTGTCGCGCTATGTGCTGGATCTGCACAAGCCTGCGATGGGCGAAGTTGATGCTTATGGGAGACGGATGTGAGACGCGCCCCCCGCGATACCGAAGCCACCTCGCGCTCTGTCACACGGCGGGCCTTGTTCATGGGCGGCTGTATGGCGGCGATGGTGGCCGCATTGGGCGCGCGGATGCGGTTTCTGGGGGTCGAGCAGGCAGATCAATTTCGCCTGCTGGCGGAAGAAAACCGTATCAACATCCGGTTGATCCCGCCCGCACGGGGCCTAATCCAAGACCGCAACGGCAAGCTGATCGCGGGCAATGAGCAGAATTATCGGGTGGTGATCACCCGCGAAAACGCCGGCAAAACCGATGCCGAGGTCGAAGATGTGCTCAACCGCCTAAGCCATATCATCCCGATGACGGCTGAGGATTTGGCTGACACCATGAAAGAGCTGAACCCGCGCGTCAACTCGGCCTTCGTGCCGATCACCGTGGCCGAGCGGCTCAGCTGGGCCGATTTCAGCAAAATCGCCGTCAACGCCCCCGCCCTGCCGGGTGTCTCGCCCGAGGTCGGCCTTAGCCGCGTCTATCCGCGCGATTTCGATTTCGCGCATATCGCCGGCTATGTCGGTCCAGTTTCGGAAAAAGACCTGACCGAGGTGAAGGAAAGAGAGGGCGCGGATCACGTCGATCCACTGCTGATGATCCCGCGTTTTCAGATCGGCAAGATCGGCGTGGAACGATGGATGGAAGACACTTTGCGTGGTTCTGCCGGCACCAAACGCATAGAGGTCAACGCACTCGGTCGCGTGATGCGTGAGTTGGACCGCGAGGAAGGTCTAAAAGGCAAAGACCTGCGGCTGACCATCGACGCCGATGTGCAGAATTTCGTGCAGGCCCGCTTGGGCGAGGAAAGTGCCGCCTGCGTGGTGATGGACGTCAACAACGGCGACATCATCGCGGCGGTGTCCTCGCCGTCGTTCGATCCAAACCTGTTCGTCCGCGGGATTTCCAACGCCGATTATGCGGCTTTGACCGAACATGACCACCGCCCGTTGGCGAATAAGGTCGTGCAGGGAGCCTATCCGCCGGGGTCAACCTTCAAGATGGTGACCGCATTGGCGGCGCTTGAGGCCGGGGTGATTGATGAAAACACCACGGTGCGCTGCCCCGGCTATATCGAAATGGGCGGCATCCGGTTCAACTGCTGGAAGCGTGGCGGGCATGGATCGGTTGATCTAAAGCGCGGACTGGCGGAAAGCTGCGATGTATTTTTTTATGATATTAGTCAAAGGGTTGGCATAGATAAGATGGCCGAGACTGGCCACAAGCTTGGCATGGGTGTGCGCCATGAGTTGCCGATGTCGGCAATTTCGGAAGGTGTGATGCCTAACAAGGCCTGGAAGCAGGAGCGCTACGGTCAGGCTTGGGTGATCGGCGACACCATCAACGCCTCGATCGGTCAGGGTTATGTGCTGGCCACGCCCTTGCAACTCGCGGTGATGGCGTCGCGGATCGCAGCGGGCAAGCAGGTTGCTCCCCGCATCATCCATTCGGTCAACGACATTGAGGTGCCCATTGCCAAGGTTGAGGGGCTAAATCTCGACGGATCAAAATTGCGTGCTGTGCAGATGGGCATGTTCGAGGTGATGAACGGCCCGCATGGCACTGGTCGGGGTTCTCGGATTGCCGATGAGACCATGCAGATGTGCGGCAAATCTGGCACCGCACAGGTGCGCAACTTTTCCGATGCCGAAAAGCGCGACGGGGCCACGAAGAACGAAGCCTTGCCATGGCGCTTGCGCGACCATGCGCTGTTTGTCGGCTTTGCTCCAGCCAATGCGCCGCGCTATGCGGTGTCGGTGGTCGTGGAACACGGCGGCGGCGGCTCTGCCGTGGCCGGGCCAATTGCGCGCGATGCTTTGTTGCGCGCCCTGACCGGAGGTATCCCGCCGCTGACCGCCTATCCTGCCGATCAGCGCGGCACGATTGAGAGCCGGATGAACGATTTGCGCCTGCGGCTGCCTGATGGCAGCCAGCCTGCGGCCTCAAAGGTGTAGCGCGATGAGCTTTCTGGAGTATCGCCTGAAACTGGCCCCAAGTGGCATCGCAAAGGTGTTCTACATCAACTGGGCGCTGATCCTTGTGCTGACCGCCATCGCCGCTATCGGCTGGCTGATGCTGTATTCCATCGCAGGCGGAGAAATGGACACTTGGGCTTTGCCGCAAATCAAGCGTTTTGGCATGGGTCTGGGGTTGTTGTTCTTCGTCGCCTTCATCCCGATCTGGTTCTGGCGCAGCATGTCCGGCGTATCTTATCTGGTTGCGATGCTGCTGCTGCTGCTGGTGCATTTCTTTGGCACCGTTGGCATGGGCGCGCAGCGCTGGATTGATCTCGGCTTCATACGTTTGCAGCCTTCGGAATTGATGAAGGTGACCCTGGTGATGCTCTTGGCGGCATATTACGACTGGCTCGATGACAAGAAGGTTTCGCGCCCGCTATGGGTGGTAATCCCGGTGGTGCTTATTCTGCTGCCAACCTATTTCGTGTTGAAACAACCTAATCTTGGCACCTCGATGATGCTGGTCTTGGGCGGGGCCGGAGTTATGTTCGCCGCAGGCGTGTCGCTGTGGTATTTCGGTGCAGTGGCGGCTCTGGGCGGCGGCGGTCTTGCGGCGGTGATCATGTCGGAAGGCACGCCGTGGCAGGTGCTGCATGATTACCAATACAAACGCATCCACACGTTTCTGGATCCTTCGGCAGACCCTTTGGGCACCGGCTATAATATAATCCAAGCCAAGATTGCTTTGGGATCGGGCGGTTGGGCGGGCAAAGGTTTCATGCAGGGCACGCAGAGCCGCTTGAACTTCCTGCCAGAAAAGCACACCGACTTCATCTTCACCACTTTGGGTGAGGAATTTGGCTTCATCGGCGCGATTTCCTTGCTGGCTCTCTACACGCTGGTTTTGGTGTTTTGCATCATCGCGGCAATCCAGAATAAGGACCGCTTCAGCCAGTTGTTGATCATTGGTGTGGCGATGAACTTTTTCCTCTACCTCGCGGTCAATCTTGCAATGGTGATGGGCATGGCCCCAGTGGTCGGCGTGCCGTTGCCGCTGTTGTCGTATGGCGGTTCAGCGACTTTGGTGATTTTGCTGGCGTTTGGGCTGGTGCAAAGCGCCATCGTGCATAGGCCGCGGTAGAACAATGAAACGTCACATTCGCTTTGTGCTGGCCTTTGTGATCGGCGCAGTCGTCGCCCTGCTGGTGCAACTGACGTCGCTGCCGTTCGAGTTGCGCGTGCTGGCTGCAGCCAACGCGTTTTTCGTCAGCTATCTGGGGCTGATGCTGCAATTCGCCACGACCACATCCTCGGACGAATTGCGCACCCATGCCGAACAGAATGACGCGGGCGTTGTCGCTATCCTGCTGCTGGCACTGGCCGCAGGCGCGATCAGCCTGACTTCAATCATTCTGGTGCTCAGCGCGCCAAGTGACAGCACGCCTGCGCGGCTAATGGCTTTGGGCTCGGTGCCGCTGGGCTGGGCTGCGGTGCATGTGCTGGCGGGGTTTCACTATGCCTTTCTGTTCTATCAACCCCGTAAGGCCAAAATGCCCGCAGGGCTTGAATTCCCCGGCACGGAAAAGCCGGGCCCTTGGGATTTCCTGTATTTTGCCTTCGTCATCGGTATGACTGCGCAAGTCAGCGATGTTACTACCGCCTCAGCGAAGATGCGCAAGGTGGTGCTGCTGCATTCGGTCGGTTCGTTCTTTTATAACACTATCATTCTGGCACTGGCGGTGAATGCCGCCGTGACCAGTGCCGGTTGAATTCACAGGAGCCTGCAATGACCCTCACCGTATTTTTTTCTGCCCCCGCCGTTTGGGGGGAATATCGGGATTTGCTGCCGCTGTTGCTGGAAAATGCAGGGATCGACGCCCAAGTGGTGACCGAAGCGCCGGACCCTGTGGCGGTGGATTACATCATCTACGCGCCTTCCGCGACGTTGCAGAATTTCACCCCGTTTACCCGCTGCAAGGCGGTGCTCAGCCTCTGGGCCGGGGTTGAGCGCATCGTTGGCAACGCCACGCTGACGCAACCTTTGTGCCGGATGGTCGATAACGGCCTGACCGAGGGCATGGTGGAATGGGTGACAGGTCACGTCCTACGCCATCATCTCGGAATGGATCGCCATATCGTCAACCCCGGCCATATTTGGGACGCGACATGCCCGCCCTTGGCCCGTGAGCGCAAGGTGGCGATGCTAGGCATGGGGGCTTTGGGCACCGCCTGTGCACAAGCTTTGGCTGCGTTGAATTTCAACGTGGTGGGATGGAGCCGCACCGAGAAGGTCACCGAAGGCATCCAAGGCTTTCACGGTGAGGCAGGGCTAGAGGATACCTTGCGCGGCGCGGATATCGTTGTGACATTGCTGCCGAAAACCCCCGAAACCGAGAATATCCTGAACGCGGAACGCCTGTCTTGGCTAAAGCCCGGCGCGTTTATCCTGAACCCCGGACGCGGGCCGCTGATCGACGATGCGGCCTTGCTGGCGGCACTGGACACAGGCCAAATCGGTCACGCCACGCTGGATGTATTCCGCATCGAGCCTTTGCCCGAAAATCATCGGTTCTGGAGCCACGCGCGCGTCACCGTCACCCCGCATATCGCCGCCGATACGCGAGCGACTGGAGCGGCGAAAGTGCTGGTGGAAAACATCCGCCGCTCTGAGGCAGGCGAGCCCCTGTTGCATCTGGTAGATCGCACGCGCGGCTACTGACAAAGCGGAATTCGCGCGAATTCCGTACACGATTTCCGAGCGGAAATCGGTTCCGGCTGTGGTTTCGGTGGGATCAGTGCGGCAAAGGTCGCGATTGGGCCAGACCTGCGCCTCAGCCTCGCTCAGCGTGCCTCAAACGGGGGTGGCAATGTCTTATCTGAGCGGTGCAATTCTGATCATCCTCGCCGGGGTGCTGTGGTCAACCCAAGGCCTGATTATCCGGCTGATCCCGGATACCGGGTCTTGGGCAATCCTGTTCTGGCGCTCGGCGGGAATGTTGCCGATGCTGGCGCTGTGGATCGGGCTTGCCGCACGCGGCAGCATCATTGCTGAAATCCGCTCGGTTGGCTGGGCCGGGGTGATGGGCGGCCTTGGGCTGGTGATGGCCTTCTCGGGCGCGATCTATGCGTTCCAAGCCACCTCAGTCGCCAACGCCGTGCTGCTGTTTGCCGCATCGCCGTTCTGTGCTGCGATTTTGGGGCGGTTGTTGCTGGGCGAAGGCGTGAACCCCCTGACATGGTTTGCCATTGTTCTCGCCGCTTTCGGCATTCTAGTGATGGTCGGGGGCGGCCTTGCAGGGGGGGCGATCGACGGCAATATTGCCGCCTTGGCCTCGGCGCTTGGGTTTGCGATCTTCACCGTGACATTGCGCTGGGGCAGACTTGCGAACATGCTGCCTGCGGTGGCTTTGGGAGGGGTTTTCTCAATGGTCGCCGGGGCGATAGCATTGGCAATCCTGGGTAAAGCCGTGCTGATCCCACTGCCTGAGATTACCATCTCGGCGCTGATGGGGGCGGTGACGCTGACCGGGGGGATGTTGCTTTACACCATTGGCAGCCGGGTGGTGCCTGCCGCTCAGGCGACATTGCTGTCGCTGGTCGAAGTGCTGCTGGCCCCGCTTTGGGTGTGGCTGTTGCTTGACGAGACGGTGTCTCGCGGCACCCTGATCGGCGGAGCGGTGTTGTTGGCTGCGGTGCTTCTGAACGCTTACGGCGGGCGGGTGAGCCGGGTGCAGGGGGCTCGCCCCCTCGGCCAGTCACGCCTCACCTCGAGGGTATTTGAGCACAGAGGATGACCTAAGCGATTCAGCGATGACGGCGGAAGAACCTTGTGCGGGCGTAAAGCTCCTCCAGCCGCTTCATTCGGCCTTCGGTGACATCCCATGTCAAGTCCTGCACCGCCGCGAGCAGGGTTTCTACCAGCACCATCAGCGACACATTGCTGTCCCAAGCCGAGGGCGCTTCGATATGACAGGCAAGCGTGTGCCGCGCATGGGCCGAGGCTGGCGAAATCCAGCGATCGGTAATCAGCACGATCTCGGCACCACGTTCCTTAGCCATCTCCGTCACTTGCAGCACGGCGTTTTCATAGCGGCGGATGTCGAACACCAACAGCACATCGCTTGGCCGCATATCCAGTAGCGCAGGCTGCCAAGTCGAAGAACTGTCTGACAACAGCGTCACCTGTGGCCGCACAATCGTCATCAGCGAGGTGAAATAATCCGCCATCGAATGGGTGATCCGCCCGCCCATCGCGAATACATGCCGTGCGGGGTCGGCCAGCAGTTTCGCAGCGGCATCGAATTCGGCATGGTCGATCTGGCCCAAAGTGGCTTGCAGATTGGTCATCACCGCATCGGCGAAGCGGTTCAAAATGTGCGTGTCGGGCACGCCACCCGCCCAGCGATCATGCTTGGCGAGGGGCGAGATCAGCATCGCTTCGACCTCGCCTCTCAGCGCCGCCTGAAAATCGGGATAGCCCTTGTAGCCCAGTTTTTGCGCCAGCCGCACCACGGTCGGGGTCGACACCGAGGCGGCTTTTGCCAGAATGGTGATCGAGCCCAAAGCCGCCACCGGATAATGCGACAGCACATGGGTGGCGAGTTGCCGCTCGGCCCGCGTCAGGTCAGGCAAAGCCGCGCGCAGTTGCTCGTCAAGTGGCAGTCTGGCGTCCATCGCATCCCCCTCCGCAATGCCGTCAGCCTAGCGCAGATTGCAGCATTTGGAAAAGATTGTATCAGCGCCGCCCCGAAAGAAACATTCTTGACAGAACTGCGGCAAAAGGTGAGCCTTGGGCAAATCTAGGGGATGACTCGACACCATGCGAGGTGCAACCAAGCTCAAAACGCCCGCGACCCCCAAAGCGCTCGCGCCGCTGGCACAGGCGTTTTTGCCAGTGATCGAGAATGTCGAAGCCGCAGGCCGGATCATTCTGGTCTGCGAACATGCCTGCAACTATATTCCGCCTGCATGGGGCGATCTGGGGCTGACGCCAGCGCAGCGCATGGCACATATCGCCTGGGACTCCGGGGCATTGGCGGTTTCGCGCGGACTCGCGCAGCGCTTGGATGCGGTGCTGATCCACGCCCCGGTCAGCCGCCTTGTCTATGACTGCAACCGCGCGCCAGATATGCCGGGGGCGATGCCTGCCCGCTCGGAAATCCACGACATTCCCGGCAACGCCACGATCTCGGCCAGTGAGCGCTTTGCGCGCACCGAAGCCGTCTATCTGCCATGGGCCACGGGTCTGCATGAGCTGATCGCCAAGCGGATTGCTTTGGGGTTGCGGCCCGTGGTGGTGACAATCCACTCCTTCACCCCGGTCTTTCACGGCATGCCCCGCCGGGTGGAATTTGGCGTGATCCATGATGCAGACCCGCATTTGGCAATGGCTATCCTCAATGCAGCGCACAAGTTGACCGGGTTGCAGGCCGAGTTGAACGCGCCCTATTCAGCGGCTGATGATGTGACGCATACTTTGCGCGTGCAGGCGACGCCTTACGCCTTGCCCAATGCGATGCTGGAAATTCGCAATGATCTGATTGCAACGCCAGAGGCCGCCGAGGTGATGGCGGATCAGTTGGCGGCTGTATTGAACTTGGGTCTAGTGGAAATCCAGCGGCAGGCGAAGGCCAGTTGACGCTCGGCTAAGGCTTCTCGGCGGGTCTTTGGCCCTTAATGCAAATGACCCCACAGCAGATGGGGGAAACATCACTGGAGATCCCGGATATGCCCGGTAATATGACCCTTTCCGATCTGAAAGCCGCCGTAAAGGCTGGCGAAATTGACACCGTTCTGGTGGCTGGCATCGACATGCAGGGCCGCCTGATGGGCAAGCGCTTTCATGCGCAATTCTTCGTCGATGGCGGCTGGGAAGAAACGCATTGCTGCAACTACCTCCTCGCCGTCGATATGGAGATGACTACGGTTCAGGGCTATAAATCGTCGAACTGGCAAACAGGTTATGGCGATTACATCCTGAAAACCGACATGAGCACCCTGCGCCGGGTGCCGTGGCTGGAAGGCACCGCAATGGTGCTGGGCGATACTTTGGATCACCACCACCAGCCCGTGCCGCATGCGCCGCGCAACATCCTGAAGCGTCAGGTCGAACGCGCCCGCGCCATGGGTTTTGATGCGATGATGGCGACCGAGTTGGAATTCTACCTGTTTGAAAACAGCTACGAATCCCTGCGTGACAGCAACTTTACCGGGTTGAAGCCCGTCAGCGCCTATAACGAAGACTACCATATCTTCCAGACCACCAAGGAAGAAGACGTGATGCGCGCCGTGCGCAATGGCCTCTATGGCGCAGGCATCACCATTGAGAACTCCAAGGGTGAAGCGGATGCGGGGCAAGAGGAGGTGAACTACAAATACTCCGACGCCTTGGACACCGCCGACAACCACACCATCGTCAAGCATGGCATCAAGGAAATCGCTTGGTCCAAGGGCAAGTCTGTGACTTTCATGGCGAAGTATGATCACCGCAAGGCCGGATCGTCGTCGCATTGCCACCAATCCTTGTGGACGCAGGACGGCAAGCCTGCCTTCTATGACAAAAAAGATAAGCACGGCATGAGCCAGCTGATGAAGCACTACATTGCCGGGCAGTTGGCCTATGCGCGGGAAATGACGGTATTCCTCGCCCCCTACGTCAACAGCTACAAACGCTTCACCATTGGCATGTTTGCCCCGACCAAAGCCGTCTGGTCTGCCGACAACCGCACCGCAGGTTTCCGGGTTTGTGGCGCGCATACCAAAGCGATCCGGGTGGAATGCCGCATCCCCGGCAGCGACGTGAACCCCTACCTCACCTGCGCCGCTCTTTTGGCCGCTGGCCTTGACGGCATCGAGCAGAAGTTGGCGTTGGAACCCGAAATGCAGGGAGATATGTACGCCGCAGGCGATGTGCGCGAAATCCCGCATAACCTGCGCGAAGCCGCCGATTTGCTGCACGGCTCAGCGATGTACCGCAAGGCGTTTGGCGATGACGTGGTGGACCATTACCACCACGCAGCCCAGTGGGAGATTTCGGAGACCGACCGCGTCGTGACCGATTTTGAAATCCAGCGCCTGCTAGAGCGGGCGTAAGTAGGGTTGGGGTATACCCCACCCATCGCATGAACGGTGGGGTATAACCCCACCCTACGAGGTAAGCTATGAAACCCATCCAACTGATCTCCCCGGTGGACGGCTCGGTCTATGCCGAGCGCACGCCGCTGACGCTCGACACCGCGACAGCCGCCGCAGCCCGTGCCCGCGCCGCACAAAAGGGCTGGGCTGCCCGCCCCTTGGCCGAGCGTATCGCTTTGGTCAAAGCTGCCGTCGCCAATCTGAACGCCAATGCCCCGAAAATTGTCGCGGAACTGGCGTGGCAAATGGGCCGCCCCACCCGTTTTGGCGGAGAATTCGGCGGCGTGAACGCCCGCACCGAGTATATGTCCGAGATTGCGGTCTCCACCCTCGCGCCGCAAACAGTTGAAGACAGCGACAAATTCCGCCGCTATATCGCGCGCGAAGCGTTGGGAGTGGTGTTTATCGTCGCCCCTTGGAACTATCCCTACCTCACCACGATCAACACCCTCGTCCCCGCTTTGATCGCCGGAAACACCGTCGTTCTGAAACACGCCTCCCAAACCATGCTGGTGGGCGAACGTCTGGCCGAAGCCTTCCACGCCGCTGGTATCCCTGCGGACGTGTTCCAGAATGTCGTGCTGGACCACGCCACCACCGAGCACCTGATCGCCAACCGCGCCTTCAATTTCGTCAACTTCACCGGATCGGTCGGCGGCGGTCAGGCGATTGAGCGCGCCGCAGCAGGCACCTTTACACCCTTGGGTCTTGAACTAGGCGGCAAAGACCCCGGCTATGTGCGCGCCGATGCCAATCTAGAAGCGGCCGTCGACACGCTGATGGATGGCGCGATGTTCAACGCGGGCCAGTGCTGCTGCGGCATCGAGCGGATTTATGTGCATGAATCGCTCTACGATGCCTTTGTCGAAAAGGCCGTCGCTTGGGTGAAAACGCTGAAACTCGGCAACCCGTTTGAGGCCGACAGCACCCTCGGCCCGATGGCAAACAAACGTTTCGCCGCCGTGGTGCGCAGTCAGATTGCCGAGGCTGTCGCCGCTGGTGCCAAAGCCCTGATCGACCCCGCGCTGTTTCCGGCAGATGACGGCGGCGCCTATCTTGCACCCCAAGTGCTGGTGAACGTAGATCATTCCATGCGGGTGATGATGGAGGAAAGCTTCGGCCCGGTCGTCGGCATTATGAAGGTGAAGGACGATGCCGAAGCGCTGAAACTGATGAACGACAGCCCCTATGGTCTGACCGCCAGCATCTGGACGGCAGATTACGACACCGCCGCCGCCCTCGGCGCGCAGATCGAAACCGGCACCATCTTCATGAACCGCGCCGACTACCTTGACCCCGCCCTATGCTGGACCGGTTGCAAAGATACCGGACGCGGCGGCAGCCTGTCCTACTTGGGTTTCCTCTCCGTCACCCGCCCGAAATCCTACCATCTGAAGAAAGTCTAAGCCATGACCCACAACGTTCCCAACCGGAATTGGTCCTACCCCACCGCGATCAAATTTGGCGTCGGTCGCATCAGCGAACTGGCCGAGCATTGCGCGGCGGCGGGCGTGAAAAAGCCGCTGTTTGTCACCGACAAGGCCTTGGCCTCCCTGCCGATCACCGCCGAAGCGGTGGCGATCCTGAAGGCACATGGCCTTGGCACAGCAGTATTTTCCGAGGTCGATCCGAACCCCAACGAGACCAATATGGCCGACGGTATCGCGGCCTACCTCGCGGGCGGCCATGACGGCGTGATCTGCTTTGGCGGCGGCTCGGCACTTGACCTTGGCAAGATGATCGCCCTGATGGCGCATCAGCGCAAAGACCTCAGCGTGTGGGACTTGGAAGACATCGACGACTGGTTCACCCGCGCCGATGCGTCAAAAATCGCGCCGATCATCGCGGTGCCAACCACCGCTGGCACGGGGTCGGAAGTCGGTCGCGCCGGGGTTCTGACCAACTCGGTCACGCATAAGAAAAAGATCATCTTCCACCCGAAACTGCTGCCCGTGGTGGTGATCTGTGACCCCGCGCTGACAGTGGGGATGCCGAAATTCATCACCGCAGGCACTGGCATGGACGCGCTGGCACATTGCCTTGAGGCGTATTCGAGCCCGTTCTACCACCCGATGAGCCAAGGCATTGCCTTGGAGGGCATGCGGTTGGTGTTTGAGAACCTGCCCAAAGTCTATGCCAACCCGAACGATCTGGACGCCCGCGCGCATATGATGTCGGCGGCGGCAATGGGGGCTACGGCATTTCAGAAGGGGCTGGGGGCGATCCATTCGCTTAGTCACCCGATTGGCGCGGTCTACGGGACCCATCACGGCACCACCAACGCCGTGGTGATGCCGATGGTGCTGGATATGAACCGCCATGCTATTGAGGAGCGGATCAACGCCGCCGCAGCTTACCTTGGCATCAAAGGCGGCTTTGATGGCTTCCGGGCCGCTGTGATGGATCTGCGCAAAACGCTGAACATCCCGGAAAACCTGACGGCGCTGGGTGTCACCAACCCCGATCTCGACATGCTGACCGAAATGGCGCTGGAAGATCCGTCTTGCGGTGGCAATCCGGTGGCGATGACGGCCGAGAACACCCGCGCGTTGTTTGAGGCCTGCATGTAACTTGAAAAGCGGCGGTTTCGGCCGGTAAACCGCAAGAACCGCCGCCTTTACCTACGGATCCAGCATGACCCAACACGTCACCACCGATATCGCGATCCTTGGGGCGGGGGTCGTTGGCCTTGTGATTGCCGAAGCTTTGACGTCGGAAGGGCGCGAGGTGGTGCTGGTCGATCCCGACCAGCCCGGCATGGGGGCCAGCTATGGCAATGCGGGCACCATCGCCGATTACGCGGTTATGCCGGTCGGAAGCCCAGATGTGCTGCGGAACCTGCCGTCCTTGCTGCTGAACAAAGACTCCCCACTCGCGATCCGTCGCGCCGCCCTGCCCTCTCTGATGCCGTGGCTGGCACGGTTTGCGCGGCAATCATTGCCCGGCCCGACCCGGCGCAATGCCGCGGCGATTGCGGCCTTGGTGGCGGATGCTTGCCCGAGCTGGCTGGCACTTGCCGAGCGTATCGGCGGGGCTGCGATCATGCAGCACAAGGGGTGTTTGTATCTTTACGAAACAGCCGGCGCTTTTAGCGCCGCCAAGGCGGATATGGCATTTCGGCGCACGCACGGGATTACGGTAGAGTTGATTTCGCCAGATGTCTTAGCGGGGATGGAGCCGGGGTTGCCTGTGGTGGAGGGCGGGGCTGCGTTCTTTCCCAAGGCGGTGTTTCTGTCCGATCCGGGACTGATGGTGCAGACCCTTGCCTCGCATGTTTTCAAACATGCCGGGTTTGTGCAGGCTGAGGCCCGGACAATATCGCGACAGTTTGATGGGATTGTGGTGGAGGGGCCAGACCTACGGTTGCGGGCGCGAAAGGTGATCATTGCGGCGGGGGCACACTCGAAAGGGTTAGCACTGCAGGCGGGGGATAAGGTGCCGCTGGAGACTGAGCGGGGCTATCATGTAGAGTGGGATATGGCCTCACCCCGCCTGAGCCGGCCAGTCTGTCCAACGGCACGCGGGTTTTATTTGTGTCCGATGACGGGTCGACTGCGGGTGGCGGGAACGGTGGAGTTGGGGGGGCTGACGGCGCCTGCGTCACCACACCGGATCAAAAAGCTGGTCGAGGGGGCGCGGGCGATCTTTCCTGATCTGGGCCTGCCAGATCGGGAGTGGATGGGGTTTCGGCCTTCGATGCCGGATTCGGTGCCGGTGATCGGGCCTTCTCGGGCGGGGGCGGAGGTGATCCATGCGTATGGGCACGGGCATATCGGGCTGACTTTGGCCCCGATCACGGCGCGGTTGGTGGCGGCTTTGATAGGCGGGCGGGAGCCGGAATTGGACTTGACGCCATATCTGCCGGGGCGGTTTTGAGGGTGGTCCCAACTCGGGACCGACTTCAGAATCTGAAATATCAATAAGTTACAAACTCGATTTAAGGAATTCTTAACACTTCACCGCATTTTCTCAACACAAAGCCGCCCGAAACGGGCGGCTTTGTGCATCCTACACGGGCGCTTATGTGCCGAGATAGGCCATCACGAAAGGCTGCACCTCGTGCCAGCCTTCCCACATCATCTTCAAGGCGACATAAACGATGATCGCAAGACCAACATAGGCGATCCAGCGGTGCTTGTTCAGCAGCCGGGCGATGAAGGTGGCAGCAAGGCCCATCAGCGCAATCGACATCACAAGGCCAATCACCAGCACGGTCGGATGATCGCGCGCGGCACCCGCCACGGCCAGCACGTTATCAAGGCTCATCGAGATATCGGCAACAACGATCTGCAACGCGGCCTGCGCAAAGGTCTTGCGCGGCGCGCCCCCTGCAACGGTGCCATCGGCATTCAGATCGCGATCAGTCAGCGATTCCTCGGCAATGTTGTCACTGCCATGACCCTGTTGCAGCTCGCGCCACATCTTCCAGCACACCCAAAGCAGCAGGATACCGCCCGCCAGCAACAGACCGACGATGGCCAACAGATGCGTGGTGATCAACGCAAAGCCGATCCGCATCACGGTGGCGGCAATGATACCAACCAGAATGGCCTTGTTGCGCTGATCTTTCGGCAGACCCGCCGCGGCAAGACCAATCACTATGGCATTGTCACCCGCGAGGACAAGGTCAATCCCCATAACCTGAAGCAGGGCGATAAAGCCCGGATAAGTGAATATTTCCATGTCCGTCCCGGTTTGCGTTTTGTTGTACTTGCGGGTTAGGTAAGGGCTGAGCGGGTGTATTTCAACCCAACTTTCAGAGCCAATGCCATTGGTTCAGCCCAAAAGCCGCTTTGCAACCACCACCTCAGGGGCAAGGTGTGCTGATTTCGACGCTATAGGTGGCTTTGCCCGCCATACCGGGCGGCTTGGCGATCAACTTGAGCACA
Source organism: Cypionkella sp. (assembly GCF_030652235.1). GTDB lineage: Bacteria > Pseudomonadota > Alphaproteobacteria > Rhodobacterales > Rhodobacteraceae > Cypionkella. Next base: position 55,889 of record NZ_JAUSBA010000070.1, on the reverse strand, counting down.
AGATCGCACTCTTGCGTGCGCACCGTCCATTCATCGGCCCCATCGGGGAAACTGCCCGTATTGCTGATCGCACCGATGGGTGCCTGACGCAGCGCGTCTGCAACCGCCGCGTCTTGCAGGATCGTGGTGATTTTTTCGGCGCTGTCATAAAACGGCGACAGCATGGCAAGCGCGGGGCTGGCGGCAAGCGTCAGCAGAGTTGCAAGGCGCAGCATGATCATAACATCCCCGGCACAACCTGATCCGGCGGGCGGTGGCCGTCGGCGAAGGTTTTAATGTTGATGATGACCTTTTCGCCCATCTCGATCCGGCCCTCGACCGTCGCCGACCCCATATGCGGCAATAGGACGACATTGGGCAGGCTGCGCAGGGTCGGGTTGATCTCGGTGCCGTGTTCGTAGACATCAAGGCCCGCGCCGCCAATCTCGCCGGCTTTCAAGCCGCGGGCGAGGGCGTTCTCGTCGATCACTTCGCCGCGTGAGGTGTTGATGATCACCGCCGTCGGCTTCAGCAGCTTCAGGCGGCGGGCGTTCAGTAGGTGGAAGGTCGAGGGGGTGTGCGGGCAGTTGACAGAAATGATGTCCATCCGAGCGATCATCTGATCAAGGCTTTCCCAATAGGTGGCTTCCAGATCGGCCTCTACTTCGGGGCGCACGCGTTTGCGGTTGTGGTAATGCACCTGCATCCCGAACGCGCGGGCGCGGCGTGCCACGGCTTGGCCAATGCGGCCCATGCCAAGGATGCCAAGGCGGCGACCGCCCATCCGACCGCCCAGATGCGCCATCGGCGACCAGCCTTGCCATTTTCCGGCCTGCATTTCGGCCAGACCTTCGGGGATACGGCGGGTGACCGACAGCATCAGCGCCAGCGTCATATCGGCGGTGTCATCGGTGACGGTGCCGGGGGTGTTGCTGACCAAAATCCCGCGTTGGCGGGCGGTGGCGACGTCAATATGATCGACACCCGAGCCATAATTGGCGATCAGTTTCAGCTTGTCGCCCGCTTGCGCGATCAGGCCCGCGTCAATCTGATCGGTGATCGTTGGCACCAGCACATCGCAGCGCCGCATCGCGGCTGCGAGGTCTTCGCGGCTCATACTGATGTCGGGGTCGCGCAGTTCGACATCGAACAATTCCTTCATCCTGGTCTCGACGGCTTGCGGCAAACGTCGCGTCACGACAACGTTTAAGCGTGTTGCGGGCATGAAGGCCTCCCTGCACTTCCAAATCAGCGTATTGTTTGGCAAAGTGGCGGGAAGCGGGGCAAGGCACAAGCCCCCGTCTGTAATTGGGGCGCGGCGGGATGAACAGGAAACAGTTTTTGGCAGGGATGGCGGCGGCTTTGCTGGGCGAAAGTCTGGGGGTTGGTCGGGCGCAGGCACAGGAAGAACTGCCCGTGGCGCCTGCACCAGATGATAAAATCCCGCGCGATCCCAATAAAGGCCCGGTGACCAACCTGCCGCTGCCGCGCTATGTCAGCCTGAAGGGGCGCGAGGGCAATGTGCGGCGCGGGCCGGGGATGACGAACCGCATCGACTGGGTGTTCACCACATCGGGCATGCCTTTGCGGATCACAGCGGAATATGACCGCTGGCGGCGGGTCGAGGATTATCAGGGCATGGGCGGCTGGATGATGTTCAACCTGTTGTCGGGGTCGCGCTCGGTTCTGGTGACGCAAGATATGGCCGAGTTTCGCGACAGCCCGGATGCTCAGGCGCGGGTGTTGTTTCAGGCCGAACTGGGTGTGATCGGCAAGCTTTTGGAATGTAATACAGATTGGTGCCGGGTGAATGCGGGCGGCGAGAAGGGCTGGATCTTGAAAACCGCCCTTTGGGGTGTCGATCCTGCTGAGACTTTAAACTAGCGCCCTGCGGGTCGGCCTTGCTGGCGCAGCACGCTTGCACAGCGGCGGCGGCTTGGGTATGGCGCGGGTCCGGGTTTGAGGAGCGTAAGATGAACACATCCGCCAGCATGAAGTTGAATCTGTCGGCGGGCCTTGCTTCGGTGGCGATTGCCGGGGTGATGGTAGGGCTGAAGCTTTGGGCCTATGGCACGACGGGGTCGTTGTCGGTGGCGGCTTCGCTGGCGGACAGCGCGATGGATCTGATGGTGTCTTTGGGCGCGATGGCGGCGCTGATCTATGCCGCAAAGCCTGCGGACGAGGACCATGCGTTTGGCCATAGTTCAGCCGAGGATCTGGCGGCTTTGGGGCAGGCGTTTTTCGTGCTGATCTCGGCGGGGGTGATCACTTGGGCGGCGGTGGCGCGACTTTTGGGGCCAACCCAGCCGCATCTGGTTGGCGAAAGCGAGGGCATGCTGGTGATGGGCGTCTCGGTGGCGCTGACGGTGGTCTTGGTGTGGTGGCAGGGCCGGGTGGCCAAGCGCACAGGCAGCCGCGTGGTGGCGGCAGATCGTTTGCATTACATGGGCGATCTGCTGCCGAACATGGGGGCGATCATCTCGCTGTGGGCGTCGAAAAGCTTTGGGCTGGGCAGTATCGATTCGGTGGTGGCGCTGACGGCGGCGGCAATTATGGCGGTGGGGGCACTGCGGATCGGCAAGGGCGCGTTCGATGCGCTGATGGACCGCACCGCAGACGAGGCCCTTGTCACGGGAATTGCGGCGATGGCCGCGGCATGGCCGGGGGTGCGCGGCTTTCACGATCTGAAAACCCGGATGGCGGGCAGCAAAGTCTTCGTCAACCTGCATATCGAGTTGGATGGCGAACAGTCTTTGCGCGACGCCCATGCGATTGGCGCAGCCCTACGGCGCGCGATTTTGCAGGCCTATCCGCAGACGGATGTGATCATCCACAAGGATGTGGCAGATGTCACCGCAGCCTCCAAGCGCCAGAACCATTAGCGCAAAGCCTCAGCCACCTTAGATTTCACCGCTTTGTGGTCAAGGTAATTTGCGCTAAACAAGTGACTGTACGCAGCATTGGCGTTTTGCGCATAAACCAGCAAAATTTTCCGTAAGACTTGCAACACCTGCAACTCCGCCTCATATTAACCTCGAATTACACGCTCGTATAACAAGAATGGCTCACGATGGCAGACCGCCGCCCCTACCGCCGGGAAAGTGAAGAACGTCGCCGCGAGGATTTGATCGCGGCGGCGCTTGATCTGGTTGCGCAAGGCGGGCTTCATGCGGCAACCGTGCGGGCGATTGCGGATCGTGCGGGCGTGACGCCGGGGTTGATCCGGCATTATTTCACCTCGAAAGAAGACCTCACCCGCGCCGCCTATCATCGGCTGATGGAACGGATGACCTCGGATTCGGCGGCGGTGCTGCTGGGCGGGCCAGATGACGCCATGGCGCGGCTGGCGAATTTCGTGGTGGCCTCGGTCAGCTCTCCGGTGGCGGACCCAGTGGCGGTAGGGCTTTGGGCGGCGTTTGTGCATGATGTGCGCTGCGATGCTGCGATGCGCGACATTCACACCGCGAACTATCTGGCGTTTCGCAACATGTTGCAGGGGCTGATTGCCGCCCTGCCCCGCTCTGTCAGCGACGCACAACTGCGCAGCGATGCTATCGCCTGCAATGGGGTGATTGACGGGCTGTGGCTGGAAGGCTCGATCCTGCCCGAAGCTTTCAGCCTTGGCGAAATCCCCGCCATCGCCCTGACCTCGGTCGGTGCCATTCTGAACATTGACCTTGTTGCGGCTTATCAGCCAGATCGGACCTTGCCATGAAATATGCCGCCATTACCGAACGTCTTGCCCATCTGGGCGGAGCGAAATGGGAAGTTCACGCCCGCGCCAAAGCCATGCAAGCTGCCGGCAAACCCGTTATTCAGTTGACGATTGGCGAGCCGGATGTGGCCACTCCACCTGCGTTGATTGCCGAGGCACAGCGGTCGATGGATGCCGGGCGTCTGGGCTATTCCGACGGCCGGGGCGAGCCTGCTTTGCTTGCGGCATTGGCCGCGCGCTATTCCAAGCGCACCGGCCGCGCCATCTCCACTGAGCAGATCGCCTGCCTGCCCGGCACACAAACCTCGCTTTATGCCGTGCTGTTGACCTTAACTGGGCCGGGCGACGAGGTTCTGGTTGGTGATCCTTTGTATGCGACTTACGAGGGTTTGATTGCCTCCACGGGCGCGGTCGCGGTGCCAGTGCCATTGCGCGCCGAGCACGGGTTTCGGATGCAGGCGGCGGATGTGGCCGCCCGGATCACGCCGCGCACTCGGATGATTTTCCTGAACACGCCGCATAATCCGACCGGGGCTATTCTGACGGCGGATGATATTGTAGCCTTGGGCGCTTTGGCGAAACAACATGATCTGTGGATGTTGAGCGACGAGGTTTATGAGGAATTGGTGTTTGCGGGTGGGGTGTTTGCCTCGCCGTTGGACAATGCAGATCTGGCAGATCGGGTGGTGGTGGCGGCCTCGATCTCGAAATCCCATGCAGCACCGGGGTTCCGCTCGGGGTGGTGCGTCGGGCCAGAAGAGTTTTCGGCGCGGTTGTTGCCGCTGGCGGAAACCATGCTGTTCGGCAACCAACCGTTCATCGCCGATATGACCGCTATGGCAGTCTCGGGGCCCTCAGAGGTCGCGCGCGGGATGGCAGAGCGCTTCGCGCGCCGTGCCGCGTTGATTTATGAAAAACTGAACGGAGTGAATGGCTTGCAGGTGCATAAGCCCGATGCCGGAATGTTCACCGTGGTGGATGTCAATGCCACGGGCCTAAGTGGTGAGTGTTTTGCTTTGGGGCTGCTCGCCGATGAAGGTGTCGCCGTGATGCCCGGTGAAAGCTTTGGCGCGGCGCTGACGGGCTGGATCAGGATCAGTCTGACGCAAGACGATGCTTTGGTGATCGAGGCGTGCAAGCGGATCGCACGCTATGCGGCGCTGAAGCAAGGACTGGCGGCATGAAAACGGTTGGTGAGCGTTTGGTTGAAGGTCTGGCTGCGCGCGGGGTTGAGGTGATTTTTGGCATCCCCGGCGTGCATACCGTCGAGATGTATCGCGGGCTGTCGGGGTCGCCAGTTCGGCATGTTACGGCGCGGCACGAGCAGGGCTGCGCCTTTATGGCCGATGGCTATGCGCGGGTGTCCGGCAAGCCGGGGGTGGCCTTGGTGATCACCGGGCCGGGGATTTTGAACGCTTTGACCGCGATGGGGCAAGCGGCGGCGGATTCGGTGCCGATGTTGGTGATCTCGGGCGTGAACCGCCGCGATTCGTTGGGCTTGGGCTTGGGCTTGCTGCATGAGCTGCCGGATCAGGCGGCGATGGTGCGGCCCTTGTGCCCGACGCGGCAGATCAGGGATGCGTCTGAGGTCGGTGAGGTTTTGGACTGGGCCTTTGCCACGATGGCAACCGGGCGACCGGGGCCTGTGCATATCGAAGTGCCGACCGACGTGATGCCATTGGACTGTGCGGAATTGCCCGCGCCTGCCGCGTTACCCGTGGCAGCGGTGCCGGATGTTTCGGTGGCGGTGGCGAAGTTGAACGCGGCGCAGTCAGTGGTGATCTTGGCAGGCGGTGGGGCGCGCGGGCAAGAAGCCGCGTTGCAGGCCTTAGCTGAGAAGCTGGACGCTCCGGTTGTGCAGACGGTGAATGCGCGCGGCATGATGTATGGCCATCGGTTGGTGGTGCCGGCCTCGCCCAGCTTGGATGCGCCGCGCGCGTTGATTGCGCAGGCGGATCAGGTGTTGGCGATTGGCACTGAATTTGGCCCGACCGATTACGACATGTATGTGCGCGGCGGCTTTCCCGATCTGTCGGGGATGATCCGGGTGGATATTTGTGCCAAGCAGTTGGAGCGGCACAAGGCGGGCGTTGCACTGCATGGCGATGCCGGGGCGGTGATGGCGGCGCTGTCGCCTCTGGTGTCGCAGAAGAAGACGGATGGCGCGGCGCGGGCGCAGAGGACTCGGGTGGCGGCGCGCGCTGAGCTTGGCGAGCTAGATGTACTGATGCCGGGGCGGCTGGAAATGGTGGAAACCATCCGCAGCGCCATGCCGGGCGCACTGATCGTCGGCGACAGCACCCAAGCCATCTATGCCGCGAACCTGTATTATGATCACGATCGCGCGGGGGGCTTCTTCAACGCGGCCACGGGATTCGGCGCTTTGGGTTATGGGCCGGGCGCTGCCGTAGGAGCGGCTTTGGCGGCACCGGGGGCGGAAGTGATCTGCCTGATCGGCGATGGCGGTTTGCAGTTCAGCCCCGGCGAGTTGCGCACGGCGGTGGATGAACAGCTGCCGATCACCTATGTCGTGTGGAACAACGCGGCCTTCGGCGAGATCGCCGATGCGATGCGCGGAGCAAATACCGAGGTGATCGGGTGTTCGCCCTCACCCCTCAACATGGAACCGTTTGCGGCGGCCTGCGATCTGCCGTTTGCGAGCGTGGCGCTGGACCCCGAGGCGCTGCACGCGGCGCTGATCCAGCCGCACGACGGCCCACGCATGATCGAGGTGCGGGTGGCAAGGTAGCCGATTTTCGCGCGAAAATCGTAGACGGAATTCGCGCAAATTCCGATTTCGGGGCGCAGCTGTTGCGCCCCTTTCTTTTGATCAAATTATTTGGCATAAAGCGATAAGTCCTGAAAGGTTCCCTGATGTCCCAGTCTCTGATCGCCGGAATTCACCCAGACCGTCTGGAAAAGCTGCGCGCCCGCGAAGCCAAACGCTTTGCGCAGGGCCGCCCAAAAGCGCGGGCAGCACTGGATCACGGCGCGGATGTGTTCCTTGACGGCGTGCCGCTGCATTGGATGAAAGACTGGCCGATGCCGCATCTGCCACTGATCACCAAGGCCAAGGCTGCACGGATCACCGATATTGACGGCTATGAGATCGACGATTTCTGTCTGGGCGACACCGGCAGCATGTTCGGCCATTCGCCTGCCCCCGTCGCCAAAGCCATCCGCCGCCAAGCCGCGCGCGGGCTGACCTATATGCTGCCCTCCGAGGACGCTTTGGACGCCGGCCGCCTATTGACCGAACGTTTCGGCGATTTCCGCTGGCAGATCGCCACCACCGCCACAGATGCCAACCGTTTCGCAATTCGCGTCGCCCGCGCCATCACGGGCCGCGCGAAAATTCTGGTGTTCAACGGCTGCTATCACGGCACTGTCGATGACACGATGGTCGAGCTTTCCAACGGTATCACGCAGAACCGCGAAGGGCTGATGGGGCAAGTGGCCGACCTCACCCTTGGTGCGGTTGCTTGCGAATTCAACGACCTAAGCGCGGTTGAGGCGGCGCTCGCCAAGGGCGATGTCGCCGCCATCCTGACCGAGCCGGTGATGACCAATTCGTGCATGGTGTTACCCGATCCCGGTTTTCATGCTGGCCTGCGCGCGCTGTCCCTGAAATACGGCGCGTTACTGATGATCGACGAGACTCATACGATTTCCAGCGGTTTGGGCGGATTTACGGGCGTGCACGGCCTGACGCCCGATATGTTTGTCGTCGGCAAATGCGTGGCGGGCGGTATGCCCACCGCCGTCTGGGGCCTTACCCCGGAAACCGCTGCCCGTTATGAGGCCGTCAACGCCGCCCGCCCGCCGGGACATTCCGGTATGGGCACCACGCTTTCGGCCAATCCGATGCAGTTCGCCTGTCTGAAAGCCACGCTTTCGGACGTGATGACGGCGAAAAACTATGCCCATATGGAAAGCCTCGCGCATCGCCTGGCGCAGGGTCTTGGCAAGTCCATCGCCCAGCACAAAGCGCCGTGGCATGTGGTGCGGGTTGGCGCGCGGGTGGAGTTCATCTGCGCCCCCGGTCCGTTGCACAATGGCACCGAGGCTGCGTTGGCGCATCAGCCGAGCGTCGAATCCGCGCTGCATGTGGCATTGCTCAATCGCGGCTGCCTGATCGCGCCGTTCCACAATATGATGCTGATCAGCCCCGCCACCAAGAAACGTCAGGTCGATCGCCTGATCGCCGCCTTTGACGAAACCCTTTCCGACCTATTTTGAGATAGCCATGACCGATACGCACAGCCCCTCCGGCTCCACCCTCGCCGAAGCCGAAGCCTTCCTTGATGCCCACCCCGAAATTGAGGCGTTTGACATCGTGCTGCACGATGCCAATGGCATTGGTCGCGGCAAGATCATCCGGCGGCATGAACTTTTGGGCATGTTCAAATCTGGGCGGCATTTGCCAATTTCGATCCTTGGCCTCGATATCTGTGGCGAGGATGTGCATGAAACCGGGTTGATCTGGGATCAGGGCGACGGGGATCGGCGGGCTTGGCCGATTCCGGGTACGTTGCGCCCGATCCACGCCACCAAACCACCGCGCGGCGAAGTGTTGATGTGCGTCTATAACCTTGACGGCACGCCGATGTCATCGGACCCGCGCCATGCCATGCAACGCCAAGTCGATGCGTTGGCCACCGAAGGTCTGCACCCCGCAGGCGCGTTCGAGTTGGAATTCTTCCTGCTGGCCAATGAACGCGGCCCTGATGGTAAAATGGTGCCCGCCCGCGATGTTTTGGACGGGCGGCGCAACTCTAAGACTGACGTGTATTCGGTGGATCAGCTGCACGGTATGTTGCCTTTGTTCAACGATGTATACGCCGATGCTGCGAAGGCCGGGATCAAGGCGGAAACGCTGATTTCCGAATTTGCGCCGGGGCAGTACGAGCTGACGTTGCACTACCGCGAAGACGTAATGCAGGCGGCGGATGATCTTTTGCGGTTAAAACGGATGGTGCGCTACCATGCCCGTCAGCATGGTGTGACCGCCTGTTTCATGGCGAAACCGAATGAGAATTACGCCGGATCGGGCATGCATTTCCACGTCTCGATGCTGAATGATCAGGGCAAGAACATCTTCATCGAGGCAGTCGAGGGCAAGTATAACGACGCGGTCCTACACGCGATTGGTGGCCTGCGCGCCACAATGGCCGAGTCGATGCTGGTGTTCGCGCCGCACGCCAATTCTTGGCGCCGCTTTGCCTCCAACTCTTACGCTCCGGTGTCGCCGACTTGGGGCGTGAACAACCGCTCGGTCGCGCTGCGCATCCCCGCAGGCGATATCCGCGCCCGCCGCATTGAACATCGCCCGGCAGGTGTGGATGCCAACGCCTATCTGGTGGCGGCCACCGTGCTGGCTGGCGTGCGGCATGGCATGACCAACCGGATAAATCCGGGGCCGGAAACCACCGGCAACGGCTATACCGATGCGTCAGACGCCCCACCAATTCCGGTCGATTGGCGATCAGCGATTGAGGCGGCTAAGGCTTCATCGTTCCTGAAAGATGCCTTGGGCGAGGATATGCACCGCACCTTCACCGCGATCAAATCGGCAGAATACGCGCGGGTGATGCGGACGGTGTCAGAGGTGGATTTCGATCTTTATCTGCATACGGTTTGAGGGCTGAGAGGTCGGCTGCCTCCGGCGGGAGTATTTAGGCCAAGATGAAATCATTGGCGGCAGGGTCATCCTCTGTGCTCAAATATCCCCGCCGGAGGCTGCTTTGTTCTGCAAAGAGAGTGGCGTTAGCCGCGCTTATACCGACACTCCTGCACACAAACCGGACTTGCCACCCGGATGGCTTCGGCGATCAGGGCTGGGATTTCCGGGCGCAGGCCGAGAGCGGGCAGCAGGGTTCCGCTGAAACCTGATTGCGTCAGGGAGGCGGGGATATCGGTGGTGACATGGCCGCCCGAGGCTGCGAAGAACGGCAGACAGATGGATTGATCTCCGAGCGGGGGGAGGTCTTTCAGTTGGGGGGGCTGGTCGATGAAGGCGACATGAACCTTGCAGCCAAGTTCTGCGTGGATCTTGGCCGCGACATGGGTGGCGATGTCAGACGGGACCGAGGTTTTGGACGAGCCGTGCGCCGCCAGCAGGATCGGGCCTTGGCGGGTTTGCTGGGCTTCGCGTGCCACCTTTACGACGAGGTCGTGCAGGGCGGTGAGGCAGCCCAGCGGCTCTAGCACCTGCCAGTCTTGTGCCCCTGCGGCGGTCAGGCGGGCGGGAAGGTGGGTGCGGGTGAACCAGCCGCCAGCCATGAACAGGGGGAACAGCAGGCCGCCGGGCCCGAGTTTGGCAATGGCTTCGCTGAGGGCTTCGGGTTCGGCGAGGGTGGCCGAGGCGACGATTTGGCCGGGTAGGAATTGCGCCACTTTGGCTGCCAGATCGGCCAGTTCTGCCGCAGCGAGGGCGGGGTTGGAAGGTTGGCCGTGGGCTGTGATCAGGACGGGGGGCATCGGGGTTCCTTTGTTATTTCGCAATCTAGAGCAAGGCGGGCGCGCGGCAAGGGTTTTGCTGTGGCGGGCCTTGTGTCCACGCGTGGACAAGGCGATGGTTTATATGATTTCAAAGAGTTAGATCTATGGCGTTCACGGCTTGTTAAGCTCTGCGCTCTGCCCTGCGCGATCAAAACAGTGCCGCAGCGCTTGACACTTCGCCACCTTGAAGGCCTGATGCGCCCGATCAGAACCGGGATTGCCATGACCGATACGCGCTTGGGCGAGTTGTTGTCCTCCGCCCCTCCAACGCTTTGCGATGCCGAGGCCGCAAAGCTTGCGCGCGCGCATTTTGGCGTGACGGGCGCGCTGAAACGGCTGACCTCGGAACGCGATCTGAACATCCGCATCACGGCCACAGATCAGGCGCCGACGCAGGCATATGTCTTGAAACTCGCCAACCCCGCCGAGCCGTTTGCGGTCACCGATTTGCAGACCAAGGCGTTGCTGCATCTGGAGGGGTCGGGGTTGCCGGTGCCAAAGGTGATCCGCACCACCAGCGGGGCGACCGAGGTGATCATACCGCAGGGCACCTTGCGGCTGCTGACCTATCTGGAAGGGGTGCCGCAGCATGTGACGCCGCGCAGCCCGGCGCAGGCCCGCGCGATGGCGGCGATGGCGGCGCGGTTGACGCTTGGGCTGGCCGGGTTTGCGCATCCTGCGGCAGGCTATGTGTTGCAATGGGATATCAAGCAGGCCAGCGCCTTGCGCCCGATGCTGCCTGCGGTGCCTGATGATTTGCAGGCGCTTGCGGTGGCGGCGCTGGATCGGTTTGACGCGATAGCGCCCGCATTGGCGGGGCTGCGCTGGCAGGTGGTGCACAACGATCTGAACCCGCATAATGTGCTGGTATCCCCGGATAATCCTGACGAGATCGCCGGGGTTTTGGATTTCGGCGATATGGTGCGCACGCCGCTGATCTGCGATGCAGCGATTGCAGCGTCTTATTGCGTTGATCCGGGTAAGCCGTTGCAAAGCCTACTGAACTTCGCGCGTGCCTATCACGCGGTCTTGCCGTTGACTGCCGCTGAGGCGCGGTTGTTTCCCGATCTGGTGGCGACGCGGATGTTGACGACGATCACCGTCACCTCGGCGCGGGCGCAGCGCTATCCTGATAATGCACCCTATATTCTGCGCAATGTCGCCACCGCGCGGGAGGGGTTAACCTCGCTTGCCGCCGTGCCCGCCGCCGATTTGCTTAACGCCTTGGAGGCCCTATGAAAAACGACGGAACCATGGTGAATGCCTATGTGCCGGGCAAAGGCGATTTATCGGCTGCCGATCAGGCGTTGGTGGCGCGACGGGCAAAGGCTTTGGGGCCCGCCTATCGGTTGTTCTATGAGACCCCGGTGCATCTGGTGCGCGGTGAGGGGGTGTGGCTGTACGATGGCGCGGGCAACGCCTATTTAGATACATATAACAATGTGGCGAGCGTCGGGCATTGTCATCCGGCTGTGGTGGCTGCAACAGCGCGGCAGGCGGCCATTTTATCAAGCCATACGCGCTATTTGCACGATACAGTGCTGGATTATGCCGAGCGGTTGTTGGCGACGTTCCCTGCCGCATTAAGTCATGTGATGTTCACCTGCACGGGTTCCGAGGCCAATGATCTGGCGTTTCGGATTGCCCGCGCCCATACCGGCGGCACCGGGTTTATCGTCACGGAAAACGCTTATCACGGTGTGACGTATGCGATGGCAGGGATGTCTCCCAGCCTTGGCGAAGGCGTGGCTTTGGGCGAGCATGTGCGCACCGTCCGCGCGCCTGATCCGTTGCGGATGACGGGGGATTTGGGCGCGGACTTTGCGGCAGAAGTGCAGGCGGCGATTGACGATATGCTGCGGCATGGCATCAAGCCAGCCGGGCTGATTGTCGATACGATTTTCTCGTCCGATGGCGTGTTTGAGGCGCCCGCGGGGTTTTTGGCCCCAGCTGTGGCGGCCATTCGGGCGGCGGGTGGGGTGTTTATCGCCGACGAGGTGCAACCGGGATTTGGCCGCTGTGGCGAGACGATGTGGGGGTTTCAGCGCCATGGTCTGGTGCCCGATCTGGTCAGTTTGGGCAAGCCGATGGGCAATGGCTATCCGGTGGCGGGGCTGGTGATGCGGCCAGACGTCATCGCGGCGTTTGGCGCAAAAGCGCGGTATTTCAACACCTTCGGCGGCAATGCGGTGGCTGCGGCGACGGCGATGGCGGTGCTGGAGGTGATCGAGTCCGAAGGCTTGCAGGAAAATGCGCGGCTGGTGGGCGGCTATTTTGCCGATGGTCTGCGCGGGCTGGCTGGGCGGTTTGATTGCCTTGGGCCGTTGCGGGCGGCGGGGCTGTTTTTGGGGCAAGAGATTGTCTCGGGCGGGCCGCTTGCTGCGGATGCAGCGAAAACCGGGCGGATCGTCAACGGCTTGCGCGCGGCGCGGGTGTTGATCTCGGCCACCGGGCCAAGGTCGAATGTTTTGAAGATCAGGCCGCCGCTGGTGTTTTCAAAGGCCAATGTTGATACGTTCATGGCGGCGTTTGAGGGCGTTTTGGCTAGGGTGTAGGGTGGGGTTTCACCCCACCGCGCATGTCATGATGGGGTGAAACCCCATCCTACATCTCGACCCAGAGCGGGTGATGATCTGAGGCGATTTGACTGTTATCTGTCCAAGCGTGGCGCAGATATGGGATCAGATCGGCGGTCACAAAGCAATGGTCCAACTGGCGCAGTCGGGTTTGCCCGGCGATGATTTTCTCATGTGTGTGCAGGGTTTGGCCCAGATGCGCGACGGCGTTGGTCAGGCCATCGGCATAAAGCGCGCCGGGGTGGTAGGGCGTAGCCCCCGTGATCCGGGCGTGTTCGCGGCTTTCGGGTTCGCAGTTGAAATCGCCCATCCAGATCGCGGTTTGTGGGCAGGGCGGTTCGGGCTGGGATTCGGTCCAGTTGCGGGAGGGTTCGTCATCTGTGCCGCTCCACGGGCCGCCTGTGCGCGGGGTTTGGGCATGCAGGTTCAGCAGGTGGTCGATTTGGGTCAGACGTTCTTCGGTGCCGACATGCGCGAGGTGGATCGACAATACGCGGATCGGGCCGAGCGGGGTTTGGATAAGGGCTTCCAGCGCCGGGTTTTGGGTGTTGAGCGGGGTGATCATCCGGCGCATTGGCAAGAGGTGCAGGCGGGTCCAGATGATCGGCCAGCGCGACAGGATCATGGTGCCGAACTGGCGGCGGCGGTTGATCACGCGGGTGCCATCGGTGGTGGAGGCGTCCATGTCGAATGCCGGGCCGTAGGCAGTGTAGTGGTTCGGCAAGAGGCGTTCGAGGATGGCGGGTTGATCGTCGTGGCCCGTGCGCGACCAGTGGCGCTCGACCTCTTGCAGGGCGATGATATCGGCACCGCCCACGACTTTCGCGGCGCGGGCAAGGTCATACTGGCCGTCGGCGCCAAAGCCGTATTGGATGTTATAGCTGAGCAATTTCATGAGGTGCAGGCTAGCGGAGATGCCTTGGCTTGGCTAGGCTGGGGGCGACATGGGATGGGGAAACGTGATGATTATTCGGCCAGTGGCGGCGGCGGATTTTGCGGCATGGGCGCAGCTTTATACCGGCTATGCAGCGTTTTATGGCGTGGCGCAGACGGATGCGATGCGGGCCACGGTCTGGGGCTGGTTGATGGATGCAGGCCATGGCACCGAGGGGCTTGTGGCTGAGGTCGATGGCGTGGTGGTGGGGCTGGCGCATTACCGTGCCTTCGCGCGGCCATTGTCGGCGACGATCGGGGGTTTTCTCGACGATCTGTTTGTTGGGCCTGAGGCACGCGGATCCGGGGCGGCAGAGGCTTTGGTGCAAGGGGTGGCGGATGTGGGGCGTAAGCGCGGCTGGTCGCTGATCCGCTGGATCACGGCAGAGGATAATTACCGCGCGCGGGGGTTGTATGACCGGGTGGCCGAGAAGACGAAATGGGTGACCTATGATATAAAAGTTTAGGGTGTCCTTTGCCTTCGGTTACAGGCTGTGACGCTTTGATGACCACCGCGACAGTGGGTTAACTCTGATTTGGGCGGATTGTGACAACACATCAACCTTGTTGCACCACCCACGGCTGTGGGTAGCGGTATTCTTCCAGGTTCGCGCTGGGGCCGATGCGGTCCACGACCACGAACAGGCCGGGCGCATGTAGGGGGGTGAGGACGCCGTGCCAGGTGCCGCGGTGCAGGTTGATGGCTTGCGCGCCGTTGGTGAGGAAGGCGCGGGGTTTGTCGGTGGGGTTGGAGGCCACGATCACCAGAAACGGGTGTTGCGTCATTGGGATGAAGGCTTGGCAGCCTTCGGGATGACGCTCGATCAGATCGAACATGTAGGGCAAAGCGCGCGGGGTCGCGTTAAAGATTGAGAGGCCGGGGCGGTTTTCCGGACTGACTTCAGGCGCGAAATCGAGGCGGGCGCGGTCGTGATGGCGCTGGCAGAGGCCGTTGTTGATCAGGCGGAAATCGCCCGTTGCTGCGAGCACATCGCCGAAGGGGGCGAAGGCTGAGGGCGTCAGGGGTTCGGTGCGGATATCGGACATGACATGATATGCTTTGCGGCTGATGGTGGGCTGGGGGTTTCACACCCCCAGACCCCTGTGGAGTATTTTTGCCAAGATGAAAACTTTAGATAAGTTTTAAACAGATTTAGCGGCTGGGGCGATAGCCTCCGGGGCCGCGCAGATTGGCGTGGCGGTTTACATCTTTGTAAAGCAGGTAGCGGAACGGGCCGGGGCCTGCGGCGTAGCAGGCTTGCGGGCAATAGGCGCGCAGCCACATGAAATCGCCCGCCTCGACCTCGACCCAGTCTTGGTTCAGTTTGTAAACCGCTTTGCCTTCCAGCACATAAAGCCCGTGTTCCATCACATGGGTTTCTTCAAACGGGATCACGCCGCCAGGCTGAAACGTGACGATGTTGACATGGGCGTCGTAGCGCACATCGGTCGGGTCAACGAAGCGGGTGGTGCCCCAGACGCCGTTGGTGTCGGGCATCATGCTAAGGCGCACGTCTTTTTCGTTGATCACGAAGGCGGGGGGGATGTCGACGCCGGGGGCGGGCTCGTAAAGTTTGCGAATCCAGTGGAAACGGGCAGGCCCACTGCCCTCAGCCAGCAATCGCCATTTTGCCCCCGGAGGGATAAAGGCGTAGCCGCCTGCGTCTAATTCGTAGCCTGTGCCGTCGATGGTCAGGGTGATCAGGCCGCCCGTGACGAACAGGAAATGTTCGGCCCCGACCTCAGCGTCGGGGGCGTCAGAGCCGCCACCTGGCTGCACCTCCATCACATATTGACTGAAGGTTTCGGAAAACCCCGACATCGGCCGGGCGATCAGCCAGAGTTTGGTGTGCCGCCAGCCGGGCAGGCAACTGGTGAGGATGTCGGAAAAGCAGCCTTTGGGGATGAAGGCATAGGCGTTGGTGAACGTAGCACGGCCTGTCATCAGCGTGGTTTGCGCGGGCAGGCCGCCGGGGGGTGTGTAATATTGGCTCATGGCAGTTGATCCTTCAGGCGCAGGGCGGCGATGCGTTCGACTTGGGCGCAGGCGGTTTTGAATTCGATTTCGGTAGTGTTGGCGATGCGGGTTTCAAAAGCCGCGAGGATGCTGGCTTTGGAGTGGTCGCGCACGGCGATGATGAAGGGGAAGCCGTGCTTTTGGGTGTATTGGGTGTTCAAGGTTTGGAATTGGGCGCGCTCAATGTCGGTGAGGGCGTCCAAGGCGGCAGCGGCTTGCTCGGAGGTCGAGTCGGCGGTGAGTTGTTTCGCGGCGGCGAGTTTCCCGGCGAGGTCGGGGTGGGCTTGCAAGACTTGCAGGCGTTCGTCAGCGGAGGCCGTGCGGAAGACGCGGGCCAATGCGTTGTGCAGGCCTGTGGCGCTATCATGCGCGGGTCCGAGTTCGAGATCGAAGGCACGGTCAGCGATCCAGGGCGAATGTTCGAAAATTGAACCATAAGCTTCGATGAAGCGGTCGCGGCTCATCTGCGTTGGCCGCTTGAACCGCTTGTGCGGATGGACCTTTGCCCAATGCTCGGCTATTTCGATGCGGCGGGGAAACCACACGTGATTGTGGGATTTTGCATAGTCGAGGAAGCGCTTCAGCCCAGCGATTTTACCCGGACGGCCAATCAGGCGGCAGTGCAGACCGATGGATAACATCTTCGCCCTGCCCTCTTGGCCCTCGGCATAAAGCGTGTCGAAGCTGTCTTTCAGGTACTGGAAAAACTGCTGGCCTTCGATGTAGCCGGGGGCTGTCGCAAAGCGCATATCGTTGGCTTCCAGCGTGTAGGGAATCACCAGTTGATCGCGGGGCCCGACCTCGCGCCAATAGGGCAGATCGTCGTCATAGGTGTCAGATATCCAGTCGAATTGACCGGTTTCTGCCGTCAGATCCACGGTGTTGAGCGAGCAGCGCCCGGTGTACCAGCCGCGCGGGGGATCCCCAACGACTTCGGTGTGCAGGCGGATGCTCTCGGCGATCTGGCGGCGTTCTTCCTCGATCGGCATGTCGCGGTGATCGACCCATTTCAGGCCGTGGCTGGCGATCTCCCAGCCTGCGGATTTCATTGCGGCAACCTGTTCGGGGTTGCGGGCGAGGGCTGTGGAGACGCCGTAAATGGTGACCGGAATATCCATGCCCGTGAACAAGCGGTGCAGCCGCCAGAAGCCCGCGCGGGCGCCGTAATCGTAGATCGATTCCATGTTCCAATGGCGCTGACCGGGCCAAGCGGCGGCCCCTGCGATGTCGGACAAAAACGCCTCGGAGCCTGCATCGCCGTGCAGGATGTTGTTCTCGCCGCCCTCCTCGTAGTTCAGCACCAAGGAGACCGCGATCTTTGCGCCATTTGGCCAAGCGGCATCGGGGGCGTCTGGGCCATGGCCTCGGAAATCACGGGGGTAGCGGGGCATGGGAGACTCCTGTTTAGTCTAGACTATATCGAATATTGACGAGGGTTTATCAAATAATCCCGAAAAGAGTTTTGCGGCTTGGCAGGGGGTGCGGGGGCGGGCAAGCTGGCGTAGGCTGGCGCAAAGGGGAATACTGATGGGTCGTTTGACAACGCATGTGCTGGATACGGCCAAGGGCAAACCAGCGGCCGGGGTGAAGATCATGCTGTATCGGATCAGTGGCATAAGCCACAACAAGATCGCAGAAACCGTGACCAATGCCGATGGCCGCACCGATGCGCCGATGCTGGAGGGCACGGCGCTGACGGCAGGCGTTTATGAGCTGGTGTTTTGCGCGGGGGAATATCTGATAGCCTCGGGGCAAGCCTCGGCTGAGGTGTTGTTCCTCGACGAAATCCCGATCCGGTTTGGCGTGGCGGACCCAGAGGGGCATTATCATGTGCCGCTGTTGATCTCACCCTTTGCGTATTCGACCTATCGCGGCAGTTGAGGGGCTTGCCAAAGCTATCGCGCGGCACATCTGAGAACGACGGAATAGGCTTTGGCGCGCGTACAATGCCCAAAGCGGCAAAGGGTGCAGATGCAAAGCAGCGATGACATTGCCAGACTATTGGCGGGGGCTGGGGCCAAACGGCGGCGCTGGCCTTGGGTGGTGTTGCTGCTGGCGGTTTTGGTCGCAGGCGCGGGTTGGTATTACATCGGCAGCAAGGCCGGGGCGGCGGAGGTGCTCTATACCACCGAAGCCGTTGCCAAAGGCGATCTGGTGGTGGTGGTGACAGCCACCGGGACGGTGCAGCCGACGACAGAGGTTGAAGTGTCTTCGGAACTGTCGGGGACTTTGGCCAGCGTTTTGGTGGATTACAACGATACGGTTACGGTCGGGCAAGTGCTGGCGCAGTTGGACCCCACCAAGCTGGTGGCGCAGGTTGATAATGCGCGGGCACAGCTGGCCTCGGCCAAGGCGCGGGTGACGCAAGCCGAGGCTTCGGCACGGGAAGCGGCGGCGGTGTTGAAAACCCAGCAGGAATTGGCGGCGCGCGGCGTGGCGACGCGCAAGGATATGGTGGGGTTTGAGGCCAGCGATCAGCGCGCGCAGGCGGCGGTGGAGATCGCGCGGGCGGATTTGACTTTGGCAGAGGCCAATCTTGATCTGGTCAGCGCCGATCTGGGCAAGGCCGAAATTCGCAGCCCAATCAATGGCGTGGTGCTGGATCGCACGGCTGAAGCCGGGCAGATCGTCGCGGCAAGCTTTGAAGCACCTGTGCTGTTCAAGCTGGCGGAAGATCTGGAGCGGATGCAGTTGCTGGTCGATATTGATGAGGCCGATATAGGCAAGATCAAGGTCGGCAATCTGGCGGATTTCACCGTCGAGGCCTATCCAGCGCGCAGCTTTCCCGCCGTGATCACGCAAGTGCGCTTCGCGCCGGAAACCACCAATGAGGTGGTGACCTACAAGGCGGAGCTGTCGGTCGCCAACCCGGATGGTCTGCTGCGCCCCGGGATGACGGCGACGGCGGCGATCACGGTGGACAGGGTGACAGGCGCGCTGCTGGTTCCGAATGCGGCGTTGCGCTATGCGCCGCCGCTGCAAGAGGCTGAGCGCGGGCCTTCTGGTGGTCTGGTTGGGTTGATCCTGCCGACGCGGGGCGGTCGTGGCTCGTCTGGCCTTGGCAGCGGCAAGTCGGTCTGGCTGTTGCGGGCGGGGACTCCGCTTGAGGTGGCGGTGAGCTTGGGGGCGACGGATGGGCGCGCGACTGTGGTGACAGGGGAATTGGCGGAAGGCGATGCGGTGATCACCGATCAGACCGCAGGATCGCGTTGATGGTGCCGCTGATCCAGTTGTGTGGCGTGTCCCGCAGCTATGGGCGCGGTGAGGCAGAGGTGCGGGCGCTGGATGGGGTGGATTTGAGCATCGCACGCGGCGAGTTCGTCGCGATCATGGGGCCGTCGGGATCGGGCAAATCCACCGCGATGAATATCATCGGCTGTCTTGATCGGCCAACGGCGGGGACATATCTGTTTCAGGGGGTTGAGGTGCAAGATCTTGACCAAGACCGCCGGGCGCTACTGCGCAGGCATTGTCTGGGCTTTGTGTTTCAGGGCTTTAACCTGCTGGCGCGGCAATCGGCGTTGGAGAATGTCGAATTGCCCTTGATCTATAAGGGGTTGCCGAAAGCGCAAAGGGTGGCGCGGGCGCGGTTGGCTTTGCAGAAGGTTGGGTTGCAGGGGCGTGAGGGCCATGATCCGTCGCAGTTGTCAGGCGGCCAACAGCAGCGCGTGGCGATTGCCCGCGCGCTGGCGAGCGATCCGATGGTGATCTTGGCGGATGAGCCGACGGGGAACCTCGACAGCCAGCGCAGCCATGAGATCATGCAACTGTTACAGGGGTTGAACCGCGACGGCATCACCATTGTGATGGTGACGCATGAGCAAGACATCGCGGCCTATGCCCAGCGCTTGCTGGTGTTCACCGATGGCAAGCTGAGCCATGACGCGGCCACCCCTGCCCCCGTTGTGCGGAGCGCCTGAGCATGCTGTGGGAGACCATAACCCTTGCCTTCACCACGATCATCCGCAACAAGCTGCGCACGTTTTTGACCGTGCTGGGCGTGGTGATTGGGGTTGCTGCGGTGATCGCGATGGTGACGATTGGGCAGGGTTCCTCCGCCCAAGTCAGCGCCAGCGTGGCCGCATTGGGCACCAATGTGCTGACGGTGCGCCCCGGCACCCGTGGTTTTGGCCCACCGACCGGAGGAGCTGCCGCGCCCCGATTTAGCCTGAAGGATGCCCAGGCTTTGGCGGATTTGCCCGTGGTGGGCTTTGCAGCACCAGTGGTCAGTTCGGGGCAAACCGTGGTGTTCGGCAACGCCAATACGGCGACGCAGGTCTATGGCACCAGTGGCGATTACACCCGCGTACAGAATTGGGCTTTGCGCACCGGCCGCAGCTTTGAGCCGCATGAAGAAAGTGCCGGATCGGCGGTTTGTGTGCTGGGCCAAACGGTTGCGACAAAGCTGTTCGGAAATTCTGATCCAATCGGCCAAAGCATAAGGGTGAAAAACGTCGCCTGTCAGGTGCTGGGGGTGCTGAGCACGCGCGGTTCGGGCAGTTTCGGGCAGGATCAGGATGATCTGGTGTTGATGCCCGCCAAGGCGGTGCAGCGGCGGCTGGAAGGCAATGCCAATGTCGATAGCATCGCAGTGGCTTTGCGCAAATCAGTCAGCGCGGAAACTGGCATCGCGGCGGTGCAATCAGTGCTACGCGAGCGTCGGCGGATCGGCTTGACGCAGCCGGATAATTTCAGCGTATCGGACAGCAAAGAGCTGTCGAATATGCTGGGCGGCATCAATACCGTGCTGACCGGGCTGCTGTCATCTGTGGCGGCGGTCAGCCTGCTGGTGGGCGGCATTGGCATCATGAATATCATGCTGGTGTCGGTGACAGAGCGCACGCGCGAGATTGGCATCAGGCTGGCGGTGGGGGCGAGTGCGGGCCAAGTTTTGCTGCAATTTCTGGTCGAAGCGGTGGTTCTGTCGCTTTTGGGCGGGGCGATTGGCATCGGCTTGGGGCTGGCGATTGCCTATGGTGGGTCGGTGTTGATGGCGATCCCGTTTGCGCCCTCGGGTGCGGTGGTGGCGCTGGCCTTTGGGTTTTCGGCGCTGATCGGGGTGGTGTTTGGCTATTTCCCGGCGCGTAGGGCGGCACGTCTCGATCCGATTGAGGCGTTGCGCTATCAGTAGGGCTTGCTGCGCGCAGTCAAACTGGATGGACTTGTGGCAACAAGAAAGGCCGCCGTGCGGGTGTTAGTCTGGGCTATGCACAACCTATGCAACCAAGCCCAGCTATTCCGCTTCGATTTCGCTGTGGATGGCGTGAGCTTTGAGATCGGCATGGATGGGATTTCCGCAACGTTTGATCTGCCAAAGCTGGGACAGAAGGATGTGGCGCTAAGCCTTGGCCCATGGCGCATGACGACTAGGCTGCCGGTGGGGGATGTGGCCGCGCCGTGACAGTTTGCCTTCAAGCTGGACAATATCGCGACCAATGCGGCGGAATGGGCGGTGCTTGACCCAAGCGCCGGGTTTGGGCATGACCCGGCGCAGATTGATCTTGATCTGTCGGGCGTGATGACGATGTCGGTGGCGCAGATCCTGGCAAAGCAGAATGCCGTGATCTATGCGATGGATCTGAACCGCTTGGTGCTACAGGCGCTGGGGGCTTTGTCCAAGCCTAACAATAGTGGGCTGGCGGGTGCATTCGTCTAGGGTATGGCACAGGCCTTGCTGCCCGCCGCTCTTGCCGGGGCCAGCATTGCCGCCGCGCACTATCGGTTCGCGCCCGAGGCGATGGGATTGCTCCCGGGTTTGATGCAGATTCTGATCGCGCTTGACCTGTTCAGCGCGGGTGCGTGGCTGCCCACCAGCCTGCGGATGGCCGGGGTTTGGTATTTTCTGGTCGGGATCGGGTCGCTGATTTTGGCCAGCACTGGCGGGCTGTCGCCGTGGCGGATGGGGCTGCCGTTTGGTCTGGGGTAACTGTTGGTGATGCTGTGCTTGTATCTCGCGGGGCGCCATCATGGTTAAACCGCCACTCGATAAGCCTATGATGGGCTGGACCGGGTGATGCATGAGAAGGCACGGCCAAGTTTGCTGACCGCGCGGATCGCCGATCCGAAGGGGCTGTCGTTCACCGAGTTGAAGCCACATTGCGGCCTGACCGATGGCAATTTTAGCTTCCATATGAAAGAGTTGCAGGACAGCGGGCTGATCGAGGGGTGAGGGGCTATGAAGACACGTAACCCCATACTGCAGTGACGATCACCGCAGTGGGGCAGCGGCACTTTATCGACGACCTCGGCGTGCTCGCGCAGGTGCTGCGCGCTGCGGCCCCCCTTGGCCGCAAGTTTTCCCGCCATATTTCGCGATACCGAACCGAATTTGGCCTGAGCTTTTATCTGTGAGGTAACTTTGCAAAGTAACTTGCGAGGCGCCGAAGCCTTGCTGTTGCCCGCCTGCCCTTGCTGTTGGAGCGCGCCTTGCAGTCCGCGGCTGCGTTCAACGGCTTTAAGCTTCGTGATCCGCGCCCATTCGAACCGCCGCGGCACTGAGCATTGCGCGCCGACCCTTTTTGCGGTGGCCTTGGTGTTTATAGCCGAGCTGTTGAACACCGCCCTTGAGCATTTCTGCGTTGTGATCTCGCCGCAGCCCCCCCCCAATCGGCAAGACCAAAGACGCAGCAACGGCTGCCGTGTTGATCGCCGCCCTGACTGCCTGTGCGGTGCTGTGCGGTGCTGGCGACGATCCTGCTGCCACGGCTGTTGCCCGCCGCCAACACACTCTGCGGTGGCTGAGGCCTAACAGCGCAGTTCATAGCTTGCCCTTCTGTCGCCAGATGCGCCAAACTGCAGCCCTGACCAGATTTCGGAACCATGGGGCGTGTTGTGATCTATTCAAAGGCCGCGCGATGATCCCCGGCCATCTGACCCCGCCCTATCGCTTCATCGCCTTTGATGTCGAAACCGCCAACCGCAATGCGCATAGCATTTGTCAGGTTGGCCTCGCTTGCGTCGATGATTGGGGCCAGATCGACAATTTCAGCCTGCTGGTCGACCCTGCCGAGCCGTTTTCCGACTTCAATACCCAACTGCATGGTATAGATGCCGCTACGGTCCGCCACGCCCCGCAATTCCCGCAGCTGATCGCCGCCCTCGCCCCGCTGATGGCGCAGCAGCCGATTGTGCAACACTCCCGCTTTGATCAACGCGCGGTAGAAGCGGCGTGCGGGTGGCATGGCCTTGATGTGCCGCCGCTGCATTGGGTCGACAGCGTTACCATCGCGCGCCGCGCTTGGCCCGAGTTCAAGGGCAACGGCGGCCATGGACTTGGCCATCTGAAAAAGGCGCTATCGTTGCAGTTTCAGCACCATGATGCGGGCGAGGACGCCCGTGCAGCGGCGCAGGTGGTGTTATGCGCCGAGGCAAAAACCGGACGCAGCTTTGTCGAAATCCTCGCCAAGCAAGGCGCTAAAAGTCCACAAAGCTGGCGTCCCACCGCCGCTTATTACGAACCATTTGAATAAAATTTGTTTCATCTTGGCGGAAATACTCCACGGGGGTCTGGGGGTGTGAAACCCCCAGCTTGGTCAACCAAACCACCGCCTCAAGCCGCGCTACTTCTCAAACGGCTGCCCCAAAGAGGCAATCGTGTTCAGCCGCATCCGCCGACGGTTGGAGGAAATCACCGCCAGCATCAGGATCGTCACGATATAGGGCACGCAGGCCAAAAGCTGCGACGGGATGTTGACGCCTGCCGCTTGCGTCGTCAACTCGCCCAACGACAAAGCTCCAAACAAAAACGCGCCAAACACCACCCGCCCGGTTTGCCACGTGCCAAACACCACCAGCGCCAAAGCGATCCAGCCACGCCCGGCGATCATGCCATCAGCCCATAAGGGGGTGTAGACGGTGGAGGCATAGGCCCCAGCGATCCCCGCCAGTGCGCCACCAAAGGCAATCGCCGCGCAGCGTATCGGCAAGACCCGAAAGCCAATCGCGCGGGCGGCATGCGGGTTCTCGCCCACCGCCCGGATGATGAGGCCGAGTTTGGAGTGGTTCATCACAGCCCAGATCGACAGCGCGAGGGCGATTGTCAACCAAACCACCACATCCTGCACGAACAGCGCCGCCACCACGGGCAGATCCGACAGCAAAGGCAGTGCCATTTTCGGCAATCCGCTGATCGTCAGGCTTTCAAAGCTTTTGCCAAACAGCGCCGACAGCCCAGTGCCCAAAATCCCAATCGCCAACCCCGCCGCCACCTGATTGGCAACAAACCCCAGAACGATCAGCGCGAACACCAGCGACAGCGCCGCCCCACCCAAGCCTGCCGCCAGAAAGCCCAAAGCATGGCTTTGATAGGTGTAAGTGGTGATAAACCCCAAAGCCGCGCCCAGCGCCATCATGCCCTCCAGCCCAAGGTTCAGCACTCCGGACCGCTCCACCACCATCTCGCCCAAAGCCGCCAACAGCATCGGCGTGGCGGCGGCGAGCATTCCCGCCAGAATGAAATCAACAGCGTTCATGGCTTGGCCTTACGGATGAAGCTGACGCGGTGGCGGATGAAGGTGAGGCCCGCGAGGTAGAAGCACAAAAGCAAGCCTTGGAACACCCAGACAGCGGCGATCGGAAGATCCGCCGACACCATTGCATTATCGCCGCCAATATAGATCACTGACATCACAAAGGCCGATATCACGATACCCCAAGGGTTCAGCCCGCCCAAATACGCCACGATGATCGCCGAATAGCCGTATCCAGTCGAGACCGAGCGTTGCAGCTGCCCCAGCGGCCCCGCGACCTCGGCGGCCCCCGCCAGCCCCGCCGCCAGCCCTCCCAGCAGCAGACTGACCCAGATCGCACGGGCTTCGCTGAACCCGGCATAGCGGGCAGCGCGGGGCGCTAGCCCGCCGACCAACAGTTGAAACCCGGCAAAGCGGTGGCGCATTAGGATAGAGGCCAGAACGCTGGCGATCAGCGCGAACAGCAGTGAGATATTCACCCGTGTGCCGGGCAAAAGGATCGGCAGCAAGGCGGCATCGGGGAACATCACGCTTTGCGGAAAGTTAAAGCCATGCGGGTCTTTCCAAGGCCCCAGCAGCAGATAGTTCAACACCTGTGCTGCAATCAGCGACAGCATCAGCGTCACCAGAATCTCATTGGCATTGAACCTTGTGCGAAACAGCGCCGCGATCCCAGCCCAAGCCATCCCCGCCCCTGCCCCCATCAGCAGCATCGCGGGCAACATGAAAGCACTATCGCCCTGCGGATACCACACCGGCAGTGCCGAGGCCGCAATCGCGCCGATGATCAGTTGGCCCTCGGCCCCAATATTGAACACATTGGCGCGGAACCCGATGGCCAGACCTTGGGCGATCAGCAGCAAGGGGGCCATCTTCAGCAGCACTTCCGAGAAGTTATACCATGTCAGGAACGGCTCCAGCAGCAGCGAATACAAAGCCTGACCGGGGGCCTTTCCCAGCAGGGTGAACAGCACCACGCTTGCCACAATCGCGCAAGCGAAGGCCGCCACCGGGGCCACCAGCATGGCGGTGCGAGAGGCGCGTTCGCGGCGGATAAAGCTGATCTTCATGCCGCCACCTCGGGCGATTTTCCCGCGCCGATCATATAGGTGCCGACTTCCTCAACCGTCGTTGCATGGGTCGGCAAACACGGCGACAGATGCCCCTTGTGCAACACATGCAGGCGGTCACAGATCTGGAACAACTCCTCCAATTCTTCCGAGATCACCAGTATCGCCGCCCCCGCATTGCGCATCGCCACCAAGCGCTGCCGAATGTCAGTGGCCGCGCCAATATCGACGCCCCAAGTCGGCTGCGACACCAGCAGCAGTTTGGGCTCCAGCATCATCTCGCGGCCCATGATGAATTTTTGCAAATTGCCGCCGGAAAGCGCGCCCGCTTCGGCCTCTGGCCCCGGCGTGCGTACGTCATAGCGGGCGATGCAGGCGGCGGTATAGGCGCGCTCGGGTGTGCGGCGGATGAAACCGTTCTGCACAAGACCCGCACCATGCGCGGTCAGCAAAGCATTGTCGGCAAGCGACATTTCCGGCACCGCACCGCGCCCCAAGCGCTCCTCTGGCACAAAGGCAAAACCCATCTTGCGGCGCTGCGCTACGCCCACCGCCCCCACGGCATGCCCCAACATGCGGATCATATCGCCCGGTTGCACCACCTCACCCGAGATCAGCGCCGCCAACTCCTGCTGACCATTGCCGGAAATCCCGGCGATGCCGACGATCTCGCCACTGTGCACCCGCAAGGAAATATCCGACAGCGAGACGCCGAACGGATCGTCATTGACGAAATCCAACCCGCTCAGCTCCAGCCGCACCTCACCCACCGCCTGCACGGTTGCAGGCAACGGCGGCGGCATCGCGCGGCCAATCATCAGAGTGGCGAGATCCTTGGCAGAATGGCCGCGCGGATCGACGCGGCCCGTCACTTGGCCCCCCCGCAGGATCGTCGCCGTGTCACACAACTCTTTGATTTCTTCCAGTTTATGGCTGATGAACAAGATCGCCACGCCGCGCGCCTGCAAGGCCCGCAACGTCTCAAACAACCGCGCAACGCTTTGCGGCGGCAGCACCGAGGTCGGCTCATCCAATATCAACAACTCAGGGTTCAACAGCAGACAGCGGATAATCTCCACCCGCTGCCGCTCACCCACCGACAGGGCATGCACCATCGCCTCGGGGTCGACGTTTAGGCCAAATTCATCGCCCAAAGTCCGGATGCGGCGGGCCAAATCCGTCTTCCGCCCCGGCACGATCAGCGCGATATTTTGCACCACCGTCAGGGTTTCAAACAACGAAAAATGCTGAAACACCATGCCAATCCCCAAGGCCCGCGCCTCGGCAGGGCTGGAGAGGTTAACGGGCTGACCCTTCCACAGGATCACGCCCGCATCGGGCGACTCTACACCGTAAATCAGCTTCATCAGCGTGGATTTCCCCGCGCCATTTTCGCCCAATATGGCATGGATAGAACCGGGATCGACCACCAGATTAATCCCGGCATTGGCTTGCACCGCGCCATAACGCTTTGATACGGATTGCAAAGATAACAGCGCGGTCATCGGGTTATTTCGGCAAAGGCGTCGTGACGCCCTTCACATGCCAATCCATCGACAAGATCGCATCGTCACCCAAAGTCACGCCCGCCGCCACAGCCTCAGCCCCGTCTTGGTTGGTCAAAGGCCCGGTGAAAGGGCTGAAGCTGCCATCCAGCAGGGTGGCATGGACCGCCTCAATCTTCGCCACCATATCCGGCGCAATATCGGGGTTCCAGTCGGCCACGAACACGCAGTTATCGGCCATCCCGAGCCAGGCGCTCGCCCCCGCAAACGTCCCCGCCAAGTGTGCCGCCACGCTCGCCTTGAAATACGGTGCCCAGTCGGTGCCCACCACGCCCAGATATTTCTTCGGCGCATAGGTCTTCATCGACGAGTTCAGGTTGAACACAAAAGCCCCGGCCTCTTCACACGCGGCGACCACCGAAGGCGTGTCCTGCGCGTTCGAGAACACCACATCGCAGCCCTGCGACAGCAGCGCCTTGGCGGCTTCTTGCTCGGATGCAGGGTCAAACCACGAGTTCACCCAGACCACCGACACTTCAATCGCAGGGTCCACCGATTGCGCGCCCAAAGTGAAGGCGTTGATCGAGGTGATCAGT
Organism: Cypionkella sp.; assembly: GCF_030652235.1. Classification (GTDB taxonomy): domain Bacteria; phylum Pseudomonadota; class Alphaproteobacteria; order Rhodobacterales; family Rhodobacteraceae; genus Cypionkella. Next base: position 28,529 of record NZ_JAUSBA010000070.1, on the reverse strand, counting down.
TCGGGGATCGCAAACGCGCCGACACAGCCAAGTTTCTTCGACTTCGACAAGGATGCAGCCGCCATCCCCATGAGGTAAGTGCCCTGATAATAGCGCGCGCCAAACGGCGAGAAGTTGGGCGCGGTTTGATAGCCCGAGGCGTGCAGGATCGACACTTCCGGGTGCGCTTTGGCCAGCTTCAACCCGCCGTTCATATAGCCAAACGAGCCGAGGATCAGGAAGGTATTACCGTCGGCTACGGTCTTGTTCATGATGCGGTCGCCATCGGGGCCTTCGGCGATATTCTCCAGCAAAGTGACTTTGATCTTGTCTCCATATTCGGCCTCCAACGCCTTGGTGCCAAGCTCCAGCGTGTGCGACCAGCCGACATCGGCGGCGGGAGACGGCACGATCAGCGCGACATTCAGCACAGCGTCTTGCGCAAAGGCCGGGATCGGCAAAGCCAAGGCGGTGCTGGCGGCGAGGGTGGATTTGAGAAAAGAGCGGCGGGTCTGGGTCATCGGGTTTCCTTTGGGACTTTGGGATTTTGGATCAAGACAGGATGCGGTGGAGGGATGCTTCGGCGCGTGCGAACAGGTCGTGCTCATTCAGGCCGGGGAATTGACCGTCGCGCCAGACGATGCGGCCGTTGATCATGGTCATATCGACGGGGCGACCGACCCCCACCTTGGGGATCAGGCTGGCCGGGTCATGGCGGGTGCCGACATATTCCAGACGGCGGGTGTCGATGGCGAACAGATCAGCGGCCATGCCGGGTGCAAGGCGGCCTATATCTTTGCGGGCGAGCAAATCAGCCCCGCCGGTGGTCGCGTAGTGCAGGAACGCGCTGGGTTCCGGCACCGGGTATTGCCGAGTCGAGGCGACCAGACATTGCAGCATATAAGCGGAATGGATGGCATGCATCAGGTTGGAATTATCATTCGACGCAGCGCCATCGCAGCCCAAACCGATCCGCAAACCCATGGCCTGCATCGCCGGAATATCGGTGACTTCGGCCCCGACCAGATAGACCGGCTCTGGGCAATGCGACACGCCGGTTCGGGCAGCGGCCATCTGCGCCAACTCGCCATGAGTCAACTCCCAGCAATGCGCATACCACGTGTCAGGGCCAGAAAACCCTATCTCGTCAAGGTATTGCACCGTCCGCCGCCCCGTGCGCGCCTCGATCACCGGGCTTTCGCCTTCGCCGACATGGGTGTGCAGCAACACGCCTTTGTCGCGGGCGAGGCGGACAGATTCCTCGAAGGTGTCTTTGTAGCAGTTGACGGGCTGGCAGGGGGCAACCGCGACCTGACGCATGCTGAACGGGTTGGCGTCGTGATAGGTGTCAATCAGCCGCTCGCAATCGCCGATGAATTGCGCGGTGGTTTCCAGCATCTCATCGGGAATGGTGCTACCTTCGGATTTCGGCAGGGTATTGCCGCCGCGTCCGGCATGAAAGCGGATGCCAAGCAGGTCTGCGGCCTCAAACTGCCGGTCGACGATGCGCGTCCCGGCATGCTTGGGGAAGTTGTATTGATGGTCAAACGCCGTGGTGCAGCCATGTTTGATCAGTTCCGCCAACGCCACCACCGACGAATGGTAAAACTGATCTTCTGTTAGCCGTGAGAAGATCGGATAGATCAGATCCAACCATTCGATCACCGAAAGCTTGGTCCAATCCAGATCGGCGCGGTTGCGCACAAAGCATTGAAAGAAATGGTGATGCGTATTGATCAAGCCGGGGTAGAGAAACCAGCCCGACGCATCGATCACTTCCGCGCCGGGGGCGTGCAGGTTCGGGCCGATCGCCGCAATCTGTTTGCCCTCAATCAGCATATCCTGCCCGGTCAGCACCAGATCGCTGGCCGAGGGCACAATCGCGGCGCAGTTTTTCAGCAGATAACTCATAGCGACTCCAGCGGCGGCACGGCTTCGGGCGTGGGTTTCAACTCGTGCAGGCGGTGAATTCCCGGCATCTCGATAAATCTTGGCAGCGCGCGGACGGCCCGCGACCAGAGGCGGATTGAGGGGTAGTCGTCAAGGCTAACCCCGCCATCCGGGGCGAGGGCGACATTTGGAAAACAAGCGATGTCGGCGATGGTGGGGCTGTCGCCCACAAGGAAAATCCGGCCCGCAAAGCGCGCCTCGGTCAAATGGGATTCCAACTCACGCAAGCACTCAACGCCTGTCCTGCGAAACGCCTCAATATCGCCGGGATACAGCAGCATATCATGCAGCCGCGCCATGCCCAGACTGGCCCCCAGCCGTGCCGAGAACGCCAGCCAGTTCTGCACTTTGGCGGCTGAGGCTGGGGTGGCATCGCCCAGCCAAATCTTGCCCGAGGCTTGCGCCAGATAGACCAGCATCGCGGTGCTTTCGCTCAACACCAGATCGCCATCGACCAGCACAGGCAGCGTTCCGGCGGGATTTATCGCCCGGAACGCTGCGGATTTATGCGCCTGCCCCGGATGAAAATCCACCGCCTCAAGCTCCAGCTTGACCCCCATCAGCGCCGCCAGCAGCCGCACCTTGTAGCAACTGGCGCTGAGGACATAATCATAAAGCTTCATGCCGCCACCATCTGCGCACCGTAAGTCAGCCCCTTGCGTTTCAACCAGCGGCGATAGGCGATCGAGGTGAGATCGGCCTGTGTCGGGATCTCCTTCCCCGGATCAAGTGGCAGCAAACGCGGGATCTGGTTCTCTAAAATCGAGCGATCTTGCAGGAAGATCATCTGCTGAAACTGAATCAGATCGGCCTGTGGCGTGGTGTCATCAAACAACGCCATCCACGGCCAAACCTCGCAAAATTCCTCGGTCAAGGGCTGCACGAAAATCCCGATCACATCCCATGCGTCGGGCTGGTTCGGGCAGGTCTTGTACAGCACCGCCGCCGTAGGTGCCGCCACCCGATACATATATTCCGTCACAATCCCGCCCGCCGCCGATTTCGCGGCTTGCGGTTGGTAGAAATGCACCTTGGTCGCCCAAACCTCGTCGCTGTCCTCGCGGATTTGCACCTCATAGCGGCCGACTTCGGTATGTGGCTCGGCCCCCAGCACATCGGTATGCACAAAGGGGAAGTGGGCGATATCAAGGAAGTTTTCCACCGCCCGCAACGGTGAGCATTTCACCCGCACCACGCCGCAATCCACCAGCCGACGCCCCGGCTGATCGGCCTCGGGGATTGGGAACAGATCATGCGCAGGCGTGCCGGGGCAGGCCCAGACATGGCCATAGCGCAGCGTAACGGCTAGGCGCTGACCTTTCGCGCCCTGCACCACGATTTGACCGTCCTCCAGAAACACCGCAATATCGCTGCCCAAAAGCTGGGTCTGCCGCCCCGGCCGCGGCCCGACCAACGCGATCATCGCCACCGGATACCATTCGTTCAACACCGCCTGCGGGATCATGCCAAAACCCCCTGTTCTGCCAAGCGCATCATACCATCCAGCCAGCGCGACACCTTAACCCGGTCGCCCGTACCCAATGCGTGTATGCGCACCAAGGCACCGCGATCTTGCACCACCAACGCCACCGCCGCACCGTCCAACTGCCCGCGCCAAACCGCGCCCTCACAGACAAACCCCGGCAAAGCATGGGCGACCTCGGCCAGCCCAGCCTGCACCGTAACCGAGCGCACCGCGGCCAGCCCGCTCAAATCCGGCAAATCCACATCGCTCCCCGCAGGGGCCACCCAGATCACGCCCTCCGCCTCAACACATTGATAAACCTCGGCCTTGATCGCGGCAGGCGGCACCATCGCCGGATGCGCCGGGATCTTGCTGCAGGCGCCATCGGTGCCATAGGCCCAACCGTGATAGATGCAGGACAACGTCTCCCCGCGCACAAAGCCATGCGACAGCCGCATGCCGCGATGCGGGCAGCGATCATTCCAAGCCGACAGCCGCCCAGAAGCCGAGCGCCAGATCGCAAGCTCTGCCCCCTGCCATGCCCCCGCCATCACGACGCCCAGCGGCAAATCCTGCGACAAGCCATTGGCCACCCACATCCCCGACATCATAGCCCCCACAATCCCCGACCGAACATTGCTGCGCTGCGCGCAAACCGAAAGGGCGAAAGCCCTTCGCGCACAAAGCCGCCGCAGCAGATGCCGCAAATTTCAGCACGTTTCCCGCATATGATCATAAGTTAATCAGCTATCGAAGCGAATTCGTTCAAATTTTGCAGAGCGGTTTCAGTGCGATCAATCCGCTCCACCCAAACCTCTTGTGGACCAAGGCTACAGCCCAAAGCCATCGCATCCAGCAGGTCGGGCAAGCCGGTCACCACCATCTCGACCCGCCCAGCGTCATGCCGCAATATCGCCCCACGCAGGCCCAGACGGCGGGCATGGCGGGCGATCCAAGCGGCAAAAATCGGCGCGCCGACATCGCCCAGAACGGCAAAACTTTGGCTCTGCTCCCGCGCAGGGTCTGCGGCTGGAGAGGGGGGGACGTGGTGATCCATCGCGGCCTCGGGCTTGGGGTTCGCGCCAAACTGGCAGGCCAAGGCCAAGCTGTCCAGTGGGGGCAATCGACCACCGGGGCTGATTGCCCTCCCCCGGCGCCCGGGTTACGGAGGCGCAGCCCTGCCTTCGACTTCCTGCTGAAAGGCGCTCGGTTGTCGCAGACCCCGCCAGCCTGAACCCGACGCCAGACACGGCAATGGGCCGCCCTCGCGTTGCTGTCGGTGCTGATCACCACCGGGCTTGAGCGGCTGCACCTGCCCGCCGCCCTGCTGCTGGGCTGGCTTTTGGCGCGCGCGGGAGCATGGCCGGCACCATAAAGGCGCGACCGTTGGCGTAGCAGAACGGATTCTAGCCCCCCGTTCTAAGCCAGCACGATCACATCTTGGCCGCGAAACCGCAAAGCCACCTCTGCCCCCAGTGGTGGTGGCGGCGCATCAGGCCGGTTGAACAGATCCAGCGAAATTTCCCCCGCCGCCGTCTCTGCCTTGACCCGGATCACAGCACCCAAGAACTGCACCGCCGCAATCCGCGCGGGCAGCGCGAAATCGCCCCGGCTGATTTGGGCGGTGTCGGCCTCCAAATGCACCACCTCGGGCCGCAAAGCCAATCCCACCGTCGCCCCTCGCAGCGCCGCAATCGGCTGTGGCAGGCGCAGCGGCTGGCCCTGCACCGTCACCTCACCGCCCGCCGGATCGATGACAATGGCGTCCAAGGTGTTCAAAGTGCCGACAAACTGCGCCACAAACCGGGTTTTTGGATGGTTATAAATCTCAAACGGCGCGCCGACCTGTTCCGCCCGCCCGCCGTTCATCACCACAACCCGGTCTGACATCGACAGGGCTTCTTCCTGATCATGCGTCACAAAAATCGTGGTGATGCCCAACTTGCGCTGAATATCGCGGATTTCCGCCCGCAAACTGACCCGGATCTTGGCATCCAGCGCAGAGAGCGGCTCATCCAACAACAACACCCGAGGACGCGGCGCCAAAGCCCGCGCCAAAGCCACCCGCTGCTGCTGCCCGCCCGAAAGCTGGAACGGATAGCGCGCACCCATGTCCGGCAGGCCGATCAGCGCCAGCATGTCCGCCACCCGCGCCGCCGTTTCAGCCGCCGACACCCCGGCAATCTTCAGCCCAAACCCAACATTCTGCGCCACTGTCAGGTTCGGAAACAGCGCGTAAGCCTGAAACACCATGCCGATATTGCGCTGATTGGGCCGCAGATGCGTCACATCCTGCCCGTCAATTTTAATCGCCCCAACAGTCGGCGTCTCAAACCCCGCCACCATCCGCAAAACCGTGGTTTTCCCGCAGCCCGAAGGGCCCAAAAGCGAGACAAACTCGCCCTTGGCCACGCCAAGATCAAACGATTTCACCACTTGGTTCGCGCCAAAGGATTTTTGCAGCGCGGTAAGGTCCAGATACGCCATCAGTGCGGCATCCTTGTGTGTTTGGAGAATTTGGTGGCCAGTTGGATCAGCATCATGCAGGCCCAGGTCAGCGCAAAGGTCATCACGGCCAACGCCGCCGGTTCATAGGCCTTGTTGCCGCCCGCCCAGACCAGATAAGGCCCAAACGCAGGCCGATCCAGCAAAGCCGCAAAGACATATTCGCCGATCACGATGGCAAAGGTCAAAAACGCCCCCGACAGCACCGCCACCAGCACATTCGGCAAGATCACGCGTGCCAGCACAGTGATCCACCCTGCCCCTAGGCTCTGCGCGGCTTCGGTCAGCGTGCGCAAATCTATCGCCGCCAAACCCGTGTCAACCGCGCGATACATATAGGGCAGCGCCAGCACAGCGTAGCCGCACATCAGCAGAAAATCGGTGCCAAGGGCGGAACCCGTCAGCGGCAACCAACTGGAAGTATTGAACAAACGGATATAACCAAACACGATCACAATCGGTGGGATCACCAAGGGCAGCAGGGTGATAAACTCCATGAACGGGCGCAGCCGCGGCAGTTTCAACCGCACCCAGAACACCGTCGGCACCACCACCAGCACGCCAAACACAATCGTAAGACACGCCATCAGCACCGAATAACCAAAGGTCGCCTGAAACTGCGGATCGCCCATCACCGAACGGTACGCGTCAAGCGAATACTCGCCCCGCCGCATTTTCAACGAAAATTCCAGCATCCCCACCAGCGGCAGGAAGAAATACACCACACCAACCGCAATCGCGGCCCAAGACAGGATACGCTTCATTTGATCCACCTTTCGGCGCGGGTCCGCATCACGACGTAGACGCCGTTGGAAATCCCCGTGATCACGATCATGCCAAAGGCCAAGGCATAGCCCAAATGCGGGTCTTGCAGCACATCGCCACGGATTTGGTTGAACAGCAGGATCGGCGCGATCGACAAAAGCGACCCCGTCAACGCAATCGCCGTTGCCACCGCACCAAACGCATTGGCAAACAGCAACGCCAGCGTGCCCAGCAGCGACGGCCCCAACACGGGCAAAGCCACCATCCGCCAATATTGGCCGCCCGTTGCGCCCAAAACCTCTGCCGCCTCGCGCCATTCGCGCTTCAGCCCATCAATCGCGGGGGTGATAATCAGCACCATCAAGGGGATCTGGAAAAACACATAGGCCGCGACCAGCCCCCAAAAGCTGATCATATTGAAGCCCAAAGCGTAGATATTCACCCCAAACCAATCGCGCAACAGCAGCGTCACAAAGCCCACCCGGCCCAACGTCGCCACATAGGCAAAGGCCAGCGGCACCCCGGCGAAGTTCGAGGTGACGCCCGAAAACGTCATCACAATGCCACGCAGCCATCTGGGCAAGCCACCCAAAACCACCGCCAAGGCAATCGCAAACCCCAAAGCGCAGCCGATCAAAGCCGAGGTAAAACTCAAGCGGATCGACAGCCAAAACGCATTTATAATCTCAGGTGTCGCCAGATTGAAAATATTTTGCAGCGTAAAGCCGCCCGCGTCATCCACAAACGCCCCCGCCACGATATTCGCGGTGGGCAGCAGCAAAAACAGCAGCGCGAACAGCAGAAATGGCAATATCCCCAAGCCGTTCCACGGCAGGGCGCGCCAAAGGCGGGAAGATCTCATGTCTATGATCCTAAAAAGAAAACCGCCCCCAAGCGTAAGCCAGGGGGCGGTTTAAAAGATTACTCGACCTTGACGCCGACGGTTGCATCCCAACCAGCGGTCACGGCCTCTTTATGCGCAGCCTGTTCTTCCAAGGTTGGGAAAACGGCTTTCTCATAAGCAGCGGCGGGCGGCAGTTTCGCCAGCATATCCGCCGGGATCACGCCGCGCGCGGCCAGATCGTTGAAGCGGATCGGGTGGCAATAGCCGTTCAACCAGCCAAGTTGGCCTTCGTCAGAGTAGATGTATTCCATCCACAGCTTCGCGGCATTCGGATGCGGTGCATAAGCGCTGATCGCCTGCACATAAACCCCCGCCAAAGTGCCCGAAGCCGGGATGATCACTTCGGCTTTCGGGTTGCCTGCCAGCGTGTCGCGCCAAGCCAAAGCGTTGTAATCCCAAGCTGCAACAATCGGGGTAGCGCCTTGAGCGATGGTGCCGGTTTTGCCAGCGACGGGCACGAAGTTGCCAGCCTTGTTCAGCGCGCCCATGAATTCCAGCCCTTTGGCGGCCGAGTCAGCCCCCGGAGCCCCGCCCATCGCCATGCCAGCCGACATCACCGACATCAGGCCTTGGTTGCCCGAGCGCGGATCACCGGTAAGAGCGAAAGCGCCGGCATATTCCGGCTTCATCAGGTCCGACCAATCGGCGGGGACGTTCTTGACCATATCGGTGTTCACGATGAACGCCATCACGCCATAATAGTCGCCATACCAGAAGCCATCGGCATCCTTGGCGCTGTCCGGGATGCTGTCCCAGGTGCTGACTTTGTACGGCTGGATCAGGCCTTCTTCTTTGGCAGCGGGGCCAAACGACAGGCCAACGTCCAAAACGTCCGGCGCTTGCGGGCCGGTGTTGCCTTTGTTGGCACGCACGGCCTCCAGCTCATCTGCCGACGAGCCATCCGGGTTCAATTCGTTCACGGCGATCTCGGGGTACTTCTTCTTGAAGCCCTCGATCACGGCACCATAGCCACACCAGTCATGCGGCAGCGCGATGGTGGTCAGATTGCCTTCAGCTTTCGCCGCTGCGGTGATTTCCTCAAGGCTCTGCGCCGAGGCAGCACCAGCCACCAGCATCGCCATCAGGCTGACGCCCGAGGTCAAGGTTTTGAAAACGGTCATGGAAGTCTCCTGTTAAGCCGACCCGCCGAGGTTTGCCCGCACGGTTGCTAAAGCGGTGATCTAGGGGCCTCGCATGACGGGGAGGTAACAAACTGATGAAGTTTCTGTGTCGCATCAGTTGGTTGCACCGACGGCGCTTTGTTACCCAACCGTCACACCCGCGACAACCAACCGTCACGAATCCGGCGTATCAGCCGCCCTAACCAAAAGGAGACCGCGATGCTGAAGGTCGAAAATGTCACACGCTTGTTCGGTCACAAAGCCGCCGTGGATCATGTCAGCTTTCAAATCGATCGCTCGGCTTTCGTCGGCGTGATCGGGCGTTCGGGGGCGGGCAAGTCGACTTTGCTCCGGATGATGAACCGTCTGACCGATGCAAGCTCTGGCGAGATCACCTTTGAAGGTCGCAACGTGTTAACCCTGAACGGGGCGGAAAAGCGCGGCTGGCAGGGCCAATGCGCGATGATTTTCCAACAGTTTAACCTTGTGCCCCGGATGGATGTGGCCTCGAACGTGCTGCACGGGCTGCTCAACCACCGCTCCACTTTTGCCACCATGTTCAACCTGTGGTCGGATGCCGACATCGGCCGCGCGATGCAGATCCTTGACCGCTTGGGCATCGCCGACCAAGCCCCCAAACGCGCCGAAGCTTTGTCGGGCGGCCAGCAACAGCGCGTCGCCATCGCCCGCGCGCTGATGCAAGACCCCAAGGTTATTCTGGCGGACGAACCCATCGCCAGTCTCGATCCGATGAACGCGCAAGTGGTGATGGATGCCCTGCGCCGCATCCACGAGGAAGACGGTCGCATGGTGATCGCCAACCTGCACACGCTGGATACTGCGCGCCGCTACTGCGACCGCGTCATCGGCATGCGCGATGGCCGTGTGGTGTTTGACGGCACCCCGGACCAACTGACCACTGGCGTCGCCCGCGATATCTACGGTGCCGACGCCAGCTTCAACGAATCCGCCACATCCACCGCAATCACCGGCCCAAAAGACGACGCGTACGCCGAGTCGATGCTGGCCTGACCCCCACCAAGTTTACCAAGGCCCCCAATGGCCCATAACCGGAGACGACCATGAAAAAGCTGCTTGCCGTTCTGGCTGCCACCACCTGCATCACCTCTGCGCATGCGCAAGAGTTGAAAGAATTCAACATCGGCATTCTGGGCGGCGAGAACGCCCAAGACCGCATGACCTCGAACGAATGCTACCGCGCTGCGATTGAAAAAGAGCTGGGTGTTCCGGTCAAGGTCTTTACCCCTGCTGACTATGACGGCGTGATCCAAGGCCTGCTCGGCGGCACGCTTGATATGGCGTGGCTCGGCGCTTCGGCCTATGCCAAGATCTACCTGACCGACCCGAACGCCGTCACGGTTGAACTGACCAAGCAAAACCTTGACGACTCGACCGGCTATTACTCCATCGCCTTCGCCCGCGCTGATTCGGGCATCAAGACGGTCGAAGACGCCAAGGGCAAGAAATTCGCCTTTGGCGAGCCGAACTCGACCTCGGGCTACCTCGTGCCTGCGGCTGAAATGATCGCAGCCTACGGTCCGCTGGACAAATTCTTCTCGGAAGTGAAATTCTCGGGCGGGCATGAGCAAACCATCGTCGGCGTCAACAATGGCGATTTCGATGCGGGCGTGTCTTGGGCCGATGGCATCGGCAACTGGGAAGACGGCTATGCTTCGGGCGCCTTCCGCAAAGCCGCCGATGCAGGCCTTGTTGACATGAACAATCTGGTGGAAATCTGGCGCTCGAAGATGATTCCCGAAGGCCCGATGGTGGTGCGCGCCGCCCTTCCGGCGGATGTGAAAGCCAAAGTCACCAAACTGACCGCTGACCTTTGGGAAACCGACGCGAAATGCGCCTACGGAGTCGCCGCGGGTGACGCGAAAGACTTCGTCCCCGCCAGCCACGACATGTATCTCGGCATTGTCGAAGCCCGCAAACTTTCCGGCGAGTAATTTCAGCACCGATCGCCGGGCCCGCGCAAGCGGGTCCGGTTTTTCATTTGGAGGCCACATGGTTGACATCACCTTCGGGCCAGAGCCGGGCAAACGCCCCGATCTGAACAACCCCACCGAGGCCTATATCCACCAGACCCGCCGCAAGCGGCTTTACGGGTTCATCCTGCTGATCCTGTTCGTGGCCCTGATGGCCTCCGGCTTCAAAACCGCCCAAGACCGCAACGCCGGAGATTTCCTGTCCGGCCTGCACCAACTGCACGCCTTCCCCGCCGAAGTCCTGTCCGAAGCATGGACAAACCGCGCCAACATACCGGCGCTGCTGTGGCAATATCTGCCCTCTCTGATCGAAACCATCAACATCGCCGCTGCCGCCACCCTGCTGGGCGGCGCCTTCGGAGCCTTCCTCGCGCTCGGCTCCACCCGCCACCTTGCGCGCTTCCCCATCCTCACCCCGCTGTTCCGCCGCTCTGCCGATATCATGCGCGCCATCCCCGAGATCGTTATCGCGCTGATCCTGATCTTTATCTTGGGCGGTGGCCCCGTCCCCGCTGTGCTCGCCATCGCCTTCCACACCGCTGGCGCTTTGGGCAAACTGTTCTCGGAATCTGCCGAAAATGCTGATTTGAAACCCGTCGAAGGCCTCGCCTCGACCGGCGCTTCGTGGAGCCAGCAAATCTGGCTCGGCATCCTGCCACAAGTCGCCCCGAACTGGCTGTCCTACGCCCTGCTACGGTTCGAGATCAACATCCGCGCCTCTGCCATCCTCGGCTTCGTAGGCTCGGGCGGCATCGGTTATGATCTGAAACTGGCAATGCAATGGGGTGGCGGTAAATACGATCAGGTCATCGCCATCTTCGCCCTTCTGTTCTGCGCCATCGTGGTCTTCGACCAACTGTCGGGCTACGCCCGCAACCGTCTGGTAAAGGGACAGTAAGATGACTGATGCAAGCCAGTTCGGCACCGCCTATGCCACCGTGCAGCACCAATTCAAAACCCGCCGCCTTACCGCCTTTTCCATCCCGGTGCTGCTGCTGATCTACCTGTCGTATCTGTTCATCAGCTTTGACATCCCCGGCCTTGCCGCCCGCGCCCGGATGGACAACGCCAAGATCCTGCTGTCCGATTTTGTTGCCTATAAAACCCATGTCACCCGCGACAACCGCACCGACAAACTCTCCGTCTCGATTGAAGGCGAAGCAAAAGCCACCTTCGCCCCCAACCAATATCCGGCTTGGGTCAAGACCGATGGCGACACCACCACCATCGACCTCGGCAAAGATAACATCGTCACCTATGACACACGCGGCGCGCGCTACAACGTCCCCGGCTATGGCGTGATCGACATCCAGCCCGAAAGCGGCAAGCTGAAACTGACCGCCCCGCAACCCATCCCCGACTGGATCAACGTCACCGACACCCGCATTTCCGTCACCACCCCGCAAGGCCGCTTCGCCTATTCGCGCTCCAAGGTGGAAACCTTCAAATACCAACCCGGCTGGGCTTTGTTCTTCTTCACCCTCGACAGCCCATTCTACGACAAATCCTACGGCCAGTTGACCGCGATACTGGGCGGCGAACGCCTCGACCCCGCCCGCAGCAACCTCAGCTATATGGCGTCGGAGTTCTGGCACAACAAACAATGGCACCACGGCGATGTCGCTTGGGCGCTGTTTGAAACCGTGCTGATGGCCTTCCTTGGCACCATGGGCGCGGCACTGATCGCTTTGCCCCTCGCTTTTCTCGCCGCGAGTAACTTCACCCCCTTCCGCAGCGTGCGCTTCGCCTTCCGCCGCCTGTTCGATTTCGTGCGCGGCGTCGATGGCCTGATCTGGACCATCATCCTATCCCGCGCCTTCGGCCCCGGCCCGATGACCGGCGCTTTGGCGATCCTGCTCACCGACAGCGGCACCTTTGGCAAAACCTTCTCCGAAGCGCTGGAAAACATCGACGAAAAACAAGTCGAAGGCATCCGCTCCACCGGCGCAGGCCCGCTGCAACGCGCCCGCTTCGGCGTGCTGCCGCAAATAGCACCCATCCTGCTCAGCCAAGTGCTGTATTACCTCGAATCCAACACCCGCTCGGCCACGGTGATCGGTGCCATCGTCGGCGGCGGCATCGGCCTGTTGCTGACCCAAGCCATCATCACCCAAAAGGATTGGGAGGATGTCGCCTATTACATGATCCTGATCGTGCTGATGGTGATGGCGATGGACAGCTTCTCGGGCTGGCTGCGCCGCAAACTGATCGGGCGGTAAAGCAAAAGCCGCGCCCCGGTCGAATTGCTCTTTTCAAAATACTCCCGCCGGAGGCTCCCGCCTTTCAGCCCAACCATCCGATAACCAGATGCCGCCCTCAGGGGCATCGAGCCCCCTCCTGCGGCAGCTGCCGCTGGAAAGTTCAAACCGCCCGCGCAATCTTTCCCCGGCAGCGCCGTTCAAAGGGGCTCGATGCCCCTGCGGACGGCCCCTACGTTCAGGTCAAATCGTTAACAAGCGGTGAACAGGTTCCCCTAACCCATTGAAATCACATAGACCTCCTCCCTGTCCACGTGCGGACAAGAAAGCCAAAATGACCAAACTCTCCGCCAACACCCCGCTGATCCACCCCGACGGCCAGATCAAAAATACCAGTTTCGGAGCCTATTGCGAGATCGGCCGCTTCAGCCGCATCCTCAACTCAAGCTTTGAGGATTACAGCTACTGCGACCAATTCTCCGACATCACCAACACCACGGTGGGCAAATTCGCCAACATCGCCGCGATGACAAGGATCGGCCCCACCGACCACCCGATGCAAAACGCCAGCCTGCACCATTTCCTGTATCGCAGCAGCGCCTACTGGGATGATGCGACCGATGACGATGCCTTTTTTGAAGCGCGCCACGCCCGCCGCACCATCATCGGCCCCGACACCTGGATCGGCCACGGCGCCATTATCAAACCAGATGTCACCATCGGCGCAGGGGCGGTGATCGCCAGCGGTGCCGTGGTCACTAAAGACGTTGCCCCCTACATGATCATGGCCGGCCTCCCCGCCACCCCGCTGCGTCCCCGCTTCCCCGCAGCGATAGCCGAGCGCCTGCAAGCCCTCGCTTGGTGGGATTGGAGCCACGATCTGCTCCGCACCGCCCTGCCCGATTTCCGCAGCTTGACCGTCGAGGCTTTCTTGGAAAAGTATCACGGCTGACCGCTCACCAAGTGCCGCCCTCGGGGGCATCGCGCCCCCTTCTGCGGCGTTACCACGGGAAGAATGATCGGGCCCGCGCAGTTTTGCTTCGGCAGCGCCGTCCAAAGCGGCTCAATGCCCCTTTGGACGGCACTTGCATATTGGTCAGACTATAGGCCGAGAAGCGCGGAAACGTTAAAAATCCTTTAAATTCATATCATTAAGTATCTGAAATAAAACGAATAAAAAAGGTCCCGAGTTGGGACTTCACTCCGCCGCCAACCGCAATGCCTCAGGCTGGCTGACAAACCGCCGCGCGGCCTCGCCTGCCAGATAGCTTAAACGGCCTGCCGAAATCGTCGCCTCAATGCCGCGAGTCTCGGCGTTTACAATCACCATATCGGCGCGCAATCCCGGCTCCAGCCGACCCCGATCGACCAGCCGCATAATCTCCGCCGGGCGGCTTGAAACCAAAGCCCAAGCCTGCGCCAACCCCATCACGCCACGATCCACCAGCCCCCAGACCGCCAAAGGCAGCGCCGGGATGTGGTAATCCGACACCAGCACATCGCACAGCCCATCCGACACCAACGCGAGCGCCGAGACATTCCCCGCCTGCGAGCGCCCCCGCACCACGTTTGGCGCGCCCATGATCACCGGGCTCATCATCGCATGCGCCGCCGACGCCGCACGGCGGGTCAGCGGAAATTCGGCGATCTTCGCGCCGATCATCGAATAGAACTCGCGAGTTTCGCCATCGGGGTCATCATGGCTGCCGTAAAGCACGCCCAAGGCATCGAAATTCTCGGCCAAGGTGCACAGGCTGCGCGGCACCTCTTTGGCGCGGGCGGCGGCAGATTCGATGGCCTCGGCGAGCTCCTCGGCGGTTTTGCCAACTTTGCGCGCCCAAGCGGCGAAATCGGTGGGCGCGATGCGGGCCATGTGCAGGCCTTCGGACAGATGATCATTGAACACCACATAGCCGATCCGATGGCGTTTGACAGCGGCGATCAGGCGAGCGGTTTCACTGACCAAATGCGTCTCAGCGCGGATTTGCAGCCGCAGGTCGGTCAGGGATTGGGCACGGTAGCTGTCGAGGGCGATCATCAAGGCTTCGGCATGATCGGGGCCACGGTGGCCGCCTTCCCAGCTCCACCCCTGCGCCAGATAGGCAGTTGTCACACCATGCGCTGCAGCTTCGCGGTCAAACGAGGCGAGGCCAGCGGCAAGCGGAAACGGGGCCGAGGGGCGAGGGGCCATGTGACGCTCGAACCCGTCGCCATGTAGGTCGATGATGCCGGGAAGGATCAGAAATCCTGACAGATCTACCTCGGGCAGTGGGCCGCGGGTGATCTTGCCATCCGCTAGCCCGATGGAGCGTTGCTGCATGGCGCCATCGCGCAGAATATGCGCGCCGGTCAGTCGCAGGGGGGGCAAGGGCAGTGGCATTGCGGGCTCCGGGAACGGGGGCAACTGGGGATTATCGGCTGGAGTACCAGTGCCACGCAACGGGCTTATGACAGTTTATCCACAGTTTCACCTGCATCGATGGCCTCTGGTGAGACTGTCAAAGTCACGCGGTCACCTGCGAACCATGTGGTGCCGAATTCGATGGGTTGCCCTGCGGCATCGACATTCACCGCGACAGAGCGCAGCAGCGGAGCACCTTGGCTCTGCCGCAGATGCAGCGCCAGCAAGGCATCGGCAGCAATCGCGGTGATGCGGGTTTCCGCGCGGGTGTAGTCGGTGAGGCCCGCCTCGGCCAAGGCGGCAGTGACCGATCCGTGGCGGGTCATCGCCGCCAGTAGATTGGGGAAGCGCGCGGCGGGGAAGATCGAGCGGAACATCGCCAACGTGGTGCCATCGGCGAGAGAAAGGCCCTCGACCACCTGCACCAAAGCGCCTGCGGGCAGGTGCAGGGCGGCGGCTTCGCCGGGGTCAGCCGCGCGGGTTTCTTGCCGCAGGATCTGCCGCGAAGGGGTGCGACCTGAGGCCAGCACGTTTTGATGGAACCGCACCCGGCGGCTGAGGGCGTAATCGGTGGGGGTGGCGGTGACAAAAACGCCTGCGCCACGGCGGGCATGCACAGCGCCTGCCTCGGCCAAGCTTGCCAAAGCCTGACGGACGGTGTGGCGGTTGACGCCGAAGCGGGCAGAGAGAGCGGCCTCGGTTGGGAGTTTGTCGCCGGGGCGGTAATGGCCCGAGGAAATCTCTGCGCTGAGGGTTTCGGCGATGGATCGCCAGATTGTTGGCTTTGTCACCAAAACTTCACATGCATTTCGCAGGCTCCTCGGATAATGATTTGTCTAGTTGTATAGATTAATGGACAACTTCGCAAGATGTCGGGATCAAGATGACGCAAACACCGCTTGAAGCTGCAACCCCATGTTCTGAGACTTTGGCCGCCCGCAAAGCTTGGATGGGCCTGTTGGCCCGCGCCAAACCCGCGCGGCTAGCCGATTTGTGCCCCGAAATCCCGACACATGACTTGCTGCGAGCGCCGGAGATTGGCGCGGTGATGGTGCGGGGCCGGATTGGCGGCAACGGGCTGCCGTTCAATTTGGGCGAAATGACGGTGACGCGCTGCGCTTTGCGGTTGGGGTCGGGTGCGGTGGGCCATGCCCATGTGCAGGGCCGAGACAAGGGCCATGCTGTGCGGGCGGCTGTGGTGGATGCGTTGATGCAGACCGATCAGGCCGAGGCTTTGCGGGCGGCTGTGCTGGCTCCGTTGCAGGCCGAAGAAATCGCCCGGCGGACCAGTCGAGCGGCGAAGGCGGCTGCGACGAAGGTGGAGTTTTTCACTTTGGTGCGGGGGGAAGACCAATGAATGACGCGTTGTTGGGTGGGTTTGTGGACGCTGCTGTGCAGTCGTCGCATGCGTTCCGCGCGGCGCTGAGCGTGCTGTCGCAGCCGGGGAACATCCGGGATCTAAGCGGGGCTGTGCCGCCTGCGCCGCTGTCGGTGGCGGCGGGGGTGTTGTTGTTGACATTGTGCGATGGCACGACGCCGCTGCATTTGGCGGGGGCGTTTGACTGCGCGCCGGTGCGCGATTGGATCACCTTTCATTGCGGCGCGCCTTTGGTTTCGGCTGAGGCTGCGGTGTTCGCTCTGGGCGATTGGCAGGCTTTGCAGCCCTTGGGGCAGTTTGCCATCGGTTTGCCGGATTACCCGGACCGCGCTGCGACACTGATCGTCGAAATGCCTGCGTTGGAGGCGAAAGGGGCTGTGCTGCGCGGGCCGGGGATTGCCGATGTGGCTTATCTGTCGCTGCCCGAAGTGGCGGCTTTTCAGGCGAACCGGGCGCTGTTCCCGTTGGGGTTTGATTGCTTCTTCACCTGCGGCACGAAAGTCGCCGCCCTGCCCCGATCAACCTATGTGGAGGCTGTCTAATGTATGTGGCGGTAAAGGGCGGCGAGCGCGCGATAGACAATGCCCATGCGTGGTTGGCCGAAGAACGGCGCGGTGATCTGGGCGTGGCGGAGTTATCCGTGGCGCAGATACGGGCGCAGTTGTCGCTGGCCGTGAACCGGGTGATGGCAGAGGGGTCTTTGTATGATCCAGACCTCGCCGCTTTGGCGATCAAACAGGCGCGTGGCGATCTGATTGAGGCGATTTTCCTGATCCGGGCTTATCGCACCACCCTGCCCCGGCTGGGCGCGTCTTGCCCGGTGGATACCGCTGAGATGGCTGTCATTCGGCGGATTTCGGCGACGTTCAAGGATTTGCCGGGGGGACAGGTCTTGGGGCCGACCTTTGACTACACACACCGTCTGCTGGATTTCAAACTGGCGGCAGAGGGCGAGGTATCGCAGGCCGCAACCGCTCCGGCCGCGATGGAGGCGGTGCCGCATGTGATGGCGATGCTCGACCGTGATGGCATGATCGAGGCGGAACCTTTGGGCAACGATGTGCCTGCGGATTTGACGCGCGAGCCGATGGAATTGCCGGGATCACGCGCGCTGCGTTTGCAGGCCATCACGCGGGGGGATGAGGGCTTTATCCTGTCGATGGCCTATTCGACCCAGCGCGGCTACGGGCGCACTCATGCTTTTGTCGGCGAGTTGCGGATTGGCGCGGTTGCGGTGGAAATGGAGATCCCAGAGTTGGGGTTTGCCGTGGAGATCGGCGAGATAGAGTTGACCGAATGCGAGACGGTGAACCAGTTCAAAGGCAGCAAAACCGAGCCGCCGCAGTTCACCCGGGGCTATGGTTTGGTGTTTGGCCAAACCGAGCGCAAGGCGATTGCAATGTCTTTGGTGGATCGGTCATTGCGCTGGGCCGAACTGGGCGAGGATTACACCGGGGCTCCGGCGCAGGATGAAGAATTCGTGCTGATGCATGCCGATAACGTGCAGGCGACCGGGTTTCTCGAACATATCAAGCTACCGCACTATGTTGATTTCCAATCCGAACTGGAACTGGTGCGCCGTCTGCGCGCGGAAGTGTTCGCCACGCAGGAGGCCGCAGAATGACCGATCAGGCTTATAACTTCGCTTATCTCGATGAGCAGACCAAGCGGATGATCCGGCGCGCGATCCTGAAAGGCGTAGCGGTTCCTGGCTATCAAGTGCCGTTTGCCAGCCGCGAGATGCCGATGCCTTATGGCTGGGGCACTGGCGGCGTGCAGGTGACGGCGGCGTGCCTAACTCCGGATGACACGCTGAAGGTGATCGACCAAGGTGCCGATGATACCACCAACGCAGTGTCGATCCGCAAGTTCTTCCAGCGCACGGCGGGGGTGGCGGTGACAGAAGCGACGGCAGAGGCCACGCTGATCCAGACCCGCCACCGCATTCCTGAAGCGGCGCTGACGACGGGGCAAATTCTGGTCTATCAGGTGCCAATTCCCGAACCTTTGCGCTTTCTGGAGCCTCGCGAAACCGAAACCCGCAAGATGCACGAGTTGGAAGAATACGGCCTGATCCACGTCAAACTTTACGAGGATATCGCGCGGCACGGAACCATCGCCACCTCTTACGCCTATCCGGTGAAGGTCGAGGGCCGCTATGTGATGGATCCCTCGCCGATCCCGAAATTTGACAATCCAAAACTGTCGAACAGCCCGGCACTGCAACTGTTTGGCGCGGGGCGCGAGCAGCGGATTTATGCGCTGCCGCCGTTTACACATGTCGTGAGCCTCGATTTTGACGACCACCCGTTTGAGCCCAGCAAAGCCCCACATGACTGCGATCTGTGTGGCGCGGGCGAGAGTTATCTCGATGAGGTAATCATCGATGATCTGGGCGGACGGATGTTTGTCTGCTCGGACACCGACTTTTGCCGCACCCGGTGTGAGGCGGGGCATTTGGGGGCCTTGGGTGTGCCAGTTCTGAAAGGCGGTGCGTGATGGGCGCGGTGGATTTGAGTATTTGGGCCAAGGTGAATGCAGATAAGCCACTGCTTTCTGTGCAGGGGTTGAGCAAAAATTATGGCAACCGGATTGGTTGTGCAGACGTATCGTTTGATCTGTTTCCCGGTGAAGTGCTTGGCATTGTGGGGGAAAGTGGCTCTGGCAAGTCGACGCTTTTGTCGTGTCTGGCCGGGCATCTGGCCCCAGACACGGGCCGGGTGATTTTTGAAACCGCCCAAGGCCCGCGCGATACTGTGACGATGGCAGAGGCCGAACGCCGCAAGATGGCGCGCACCGATTGGGCGTTTGTGCATCAAAACCCGCGCGATGGCTTGCGGATGGGGGTTTCGGCGGGCGGCAATGTGGGCGAGCGGTTGATGGCCGTCGGCGCGCGGCACTACGGCGATATTCGTGCGACGGCGGTGGATTGGCTGGGCAGGGTCGAGATCGCCGCCGACCGCATTGACGACCGCCCACGTGCCTTCTCGGGCGGCATGCAGCAACGCCTGCAAATCGCCCGCAATCTGGTGACTGGGCCGCGACTGGTATTCATGGATGAGCCGACCGGGGGGCTTGATGTTTCGGTGCAGGCGCGGTTGTTGGACCTGTTGCGCGGGTTGGTGCGGGAGATGGGGCTGTCGGCGATCATCGTCACGCACGATCTGGCTGTGGTGCGGCTGCTTGCGGATCGACTGATGGTGATGAAGGGCGGGCATGTGGTGGAACAGGGCCTGACTGATCAGGTTTTGGACGATCCGCAGCACAGCTACACGCAACTTCTCGTCTCGTCCGTGTTGCAGGTCTGACATGCTGTTTGCCTATCGCCCGGAAGCAGGTGGGTTGATCCAGATGCCGCTGCCTGTCGACCTGTCGGCAGCGTTGTGGATAGACCTATATCGCCCACTGTCCAACCAAGCCGCCGATGTCGCGCGGCTGGGCCTGCCCGTGCCGACGCTGGCGGATATGGAGGAGATCGAAATCTCCAACCGCCTGTATCGGGAAGGTGGGGCGGATCATATGACGGTGGTTTTGCCCGGACTGTCCGAAAGCAAGGCGCCGATTTCTGGCCCGGTTTGCTTTATCCTTTCAGCGGATCGCCTGATCACCGTGCGCCACCACGCGCCGCGCCCGTTTGAGACCTACCCGGGCCGCGCCGACAAAGTTGGGCCCGGCTGTGACCGACCAGAGCGGCTGTTTCTGGGGTTGATTGAGGAAATAATTGGCCGGATGGCCGATATTCTGGAGGGCATCGGGCGCGGCTTGGATGATGTCGCCTCGGGGATTTACAGCGGCGGGGCGAAGGGCTTGCAGGCGGATACCCTGCAAAACGCGTTGGAAAGGGTCGGGCGTGAGGGCGACCTTTTGGGCCGGGTGCGACTGGGTCTGCTCACGGTGGAGCGCGCGGTCAGTTTCTTTGGCCAAACCCTTTCCGACCGGAGCGAGGGCGATGTTTTGCGGCCCTTAGTTAAGGGCCTGATGCGGGATTTGCAGGCGCTGGAGGTGCATGCCGATTTCTTAGGCTCGCGTCTGGCGCTGACCTCGGATGCGACACTTGGCATGATCAACCTGTCGCAAAACGTCACGGTGCGGATCGTGTCGGTGGTCGCCGCTTTGTTCATGCCGCCGACACTGATCGCCAGCCTGTATGGGATGAACTTTGCCTATATGCCGGAACTTGCGTGGCAATACGGCTATCCTTTGGCACTGATCTTGATGCTGGCCTCGGCCAGCGGAACTTATCTTTTCTTCAAATGGAAGCGCTGGCTATGATTGAAATTCGGGATTTGGCGAAAAGTTTTACCCTGCACAATCAAGGGGCTGCGGTGATCCCGGTGATGGCGGGGGCGAACTTGCATGTGCGCCCGGGTGAATGTGTCGGGCTGATCGGCGCCTCGGGTGCGGGCAAATCGACGCTAATTCGGATGGTTTGGGGCAATTATCTGGTGGCCTCGGGTGTCATTATGGTGGGCGGCCTGGATGTGGCGCAGGCGCAACCTCGGCAGATCATAGCGCTGCGGCGGCAGGTGCTGGGCTATGTCAGCCAGTTCCTGCGGGTGGTGCCTCGGGTGCCAACACTGGATGTGGTGGCCGAGCCGCTGCTGAACCTTGGCGTGCCGGGGGATGCGGCGCGAGAGCGGGCGGCGGAACTGCTGGCGCGGCTGAACATTCCGCAGCGGTTGTGGGGGCTGTCGCCGACGACGTTCTCGGGCGGTGAGCAGCAGCGGGTCAACATTGCGCGCGGTTTTGCACATCCCTATCCGGCGCTGTTGCTGGACGAGCCGACCGCCAGTCTGGATGCGGTAAACCGCGAGGTTGTGCTGGGGTTGATCGAAGAGGCCAAAGCAAGGGGCGCTGCGATTTTAGGGATTTTCCATGATGAGGCCGCTCGGGACCGGGTCTGCGATCGCGTGGTGGATGTGCGCGATTTTACCCCCAAGGCTGCGGCATGACGGGCCGGGTGTTTCTGGTTGTTGGGCCTTCGGGGGCGGGCAAGGATACCCTGCTGGCGGGGGCGGCGGCAGCGGAGCCTCGGTTGCACTGGGCGCGACGGGTGATCACGCGGGACAGTGTGGCGGGGGGTGAGCCGTTTGAAGGGGTGACTGAAAGCATTTTTCAGGAGCGCCTGCAGGCGGGAGAATTTGCGCTGCACTGGCAGGCGCATGGGCTTTGCTATGGCGTGCCTGTTGCAGAGTTGAAACCGCTGGAAGACGGGCGGGATGTGTTGATCA
Organism: Cypionkella sp.; assembly: GCF_030652235.1. Lineage (GTDB taxonomy): Bacteria > Pseudomonadota > Alphaproteobacteria > Rhodobacterales > Rhodobacteraceae > Cypionkella. Next base: position 6,620 of record NZ_JAUSBA010000070.1, on the reverse strand, counting down.
ATGGCTCGCGCGCGGCGATGACTGCGGCACTCGCGGCGTTTCCGGGGCTACGGGTGATCCAGATTTCAGCACCGCTAGAGGTGTTAGCGGATCGGTTGGCCGCACGCGGGCGGGAGAGCCACGCCGACATCATCGCGCGGTTGCAGCGGGCTAATTATGCTTTGCCTGAAGGGGTTCCGGCAATCGAGATCCGCAATGACGCGACGCCCGAGAAGGGCGTGGCAAAGCTGATTTATGCGCTGAGGGCGTAGCGGTGCAGCAGGTGGAAGCGCCCCGTGGCATCCTCGCCGCACAGGCAGATTTCGCGGATGTGAAACGGTTGCGGGATCAGGCCCGCGAAGTGATTGGCGGCGGCTTTGGTGACAGCGGTTTCGCCCTCATCCAGCGGGCCGGACAGAGTCAGGTGAAACTGAAACTGGTCCATCACATAGGGATAGCCGTAGATCGAAAGCAGATCGCGCTGGCGCGGCGTCAGACGTTCCGGGCGGCGGCGAGCGGTTTCGGCGGATGTCAGAGTAGCGCGGTGGGGATCCAGCGTACGGACCACTTCGGCAGCGAGGTTTTGCAGCGCAGAGGTGTCACCCGCAGGCGTCAGGGCGAGAAAACCTTCGAGGTTGACCATCTGAAGCCCCGGCAGCTCCAGCGGGGCAAGGCTGGTGGCCAGTCGTGCCGTAGCCCACGTCAGATCGGCGGGGCTGACGCCGTCAGCCAAACGGAACGGCGGCTTCAAGGTAGCGTGAAAGCCGTATTTGCGCGGCTCGGCGGTGATGTCGGCCAAGGGGCGCGGCAGGTCGGGCATGGGTTGCGGCACGGGCGCGCCCAGTGCCAGATCCCAGCCGAGCCAGCTTGCTGCGGCATCGGCGAAGGCTCCCGGTTCGGGCACATAGTAGATCGCAAAGCGTTTCATCTGGTCCATAGCCGCCGCCTTTACCCGCCCATCGTCACACCGTTGTGACAGTTTTCTGCCATCTGTTTCACACAAGCACAATGAAGGCCTGATGATGACCGAGACGATCCTTGCCAATGCCACGCTGGTTCTGCCAACTGAAGTGATCCATGGGGCGATCCGCGTTGAAGACGGCGTGATTACTGCGATAGATCAAGGCACTGCGATCCCACAAGGCGCTGTGGATTGCAGGGGCGATCTGCTGATGCCGGGGTTGATCGAGTTGCACACCGACAATCTGGAACGCCATATCGAGCCGCGTCCGAAGGTGAACTGGCCGCATGCAAGCGCCATTATCGCACATGATGCCGAACTGGCGAGTGTAGGGATCACCACGGTGTTCGACGCGCTACGGGTGGGGTCGATCACCTCGTCGAAGAAGATGAATTACGGCGAATACGCCCGGCATTTGGCCAACGAAATTCTGGGGCTGCGGGAAAAGGGCGCGCTGAAAATCAGCCATTTTCTGCACCTGCGGGCGGAAGTGTGTTCCGAAACCCTGATCGCCGAACTGGCGAAATTCGGTCCTGCCGACCGCATCGGCATCGTGTCGTTGATGGATCACACCCCCGGTCAGCGGCAATTCCGCGACATCACCCAGTTGCGGGCCTATGTTTGCGGCAAGCATGGGCTTTCGGAGAGCGAGTTCGAGAGCCATGTCGCCGAACAGGTGGCGATTTCCACGCGGTTGGGCGCAGCGCATGAGGCGGCGGCGGTGGCGGAAGCCCGTCGTTTTGGAGCGGTTCTTGCCAGCCATGACGACACCACCGCCGGGCAAGTTGCAACCTCGGCCCAGCACGGCGCACATTTTGCCGAGTTTCCAACCACGGTGGAGGCAGCACGAGCCTGCCATGCGCAGGGCATCAAGGTGATGATGGGGGCGCCGAACCTGATCCGAGGGGGCTCACATTCCGGCAATGTCGCGGCAAGCAAGCTGGCCGAGGCGGATTTGCTGGATATTGTGTCGTCGGATTATGTGCCGTCGGCGCTGCTGTCGGCGGCTTTGCTGCTGGGCGATCTGTGGGGCGATGTGGCGCGCGGGGTGCGCTGTGTGACGCAAGCGCCGGCGCAGGCGGCGGGGCTTATGGATCGCGGAACGCTAACGCTTGGCGCACGGGGTGATGTGATTAGGGTGGCGCGGGTTGCTGGCGCTGCAGCTTTGCGGGGGACTTGGGTGCAGGGGCAGCGGGTAGGTTAATCCGCCATCCAGCGATAACCGATGCCGGGTTCGGTGCGGATCAGGTCGGGGGCGCTGGGGTTGGACTCAATCTTCTGGCGCAACTGGCCGATGAAGACGCGCAGATAAGGCACATCCTCGCCATGCGCCGGGCCCCAGATTTGCAGCAATATCTGGCGGTGGCTGAGCACCCGGCCCGGATTGCGCGCCAGCATAACCAGCAGATCGAACTCTGTCGGCGTCAGATGCACCGGCGCTCCGTCGCGGGTCACGGTATGGCCAGGAAGGTCGATCACCAGCGGGCCTTGACGCAGAATATCCTCGGGCTGCGGGGCCTTGCGTAGACAAGCACGCAAGCGGGCGAGAAGTTCGCCGATGCCAAAGGGCTTGGCGACGAAATCATTTGCCCCAAGGTCTAGCGCCATGATTTTTTCCATCTCCTGATCATGCGCCGATAGCACGATGATGGGCAGGTTGGATTTGGCGCGCAGGGTTTCGATCACCGCCTTGCCGTTCAGATCGGGCAGGCCGAGATCAAGGATCATCGCGTCGGGCTTTTGCGCTGCCACGGCCTCTAAAGCGCCCTGCCCGGTGGCGGCAAAGCAGGTGTCATAGCCAGATGCAGCCAAAGCGTGGCCGAGAAAGCGTTGAATCTGCGGCTCGTCGTCGACGATCAGGATCAAGGGCTTTGGCAGGGTCAGCGGTTTAGACAAGATTGGGAGGGTACTCATGCTGAGACTTTCGGCAAGGGCAGCGAGATGTGCATCGCGGTGCCGTGGCCGTCTGCAACCGGGCTTTCGGCGGTCAGGCTGCCACCCAGCGCTGCGGTGATGCCGTGGCAGATCGTCAGGCCAAGGCCAGTGCCGGGCAGGTTGGGATTGGCGCGAAAGAACGGCGTGAAGATTTGCGCAAGCGCGTCGGGCGCAATACCGGGGCCTTGATCTGTGACGGTCAGGGTCAGGCTTGCGGGCAGCACGCGGGCGGTAATTGCGATCCGCGCGGGTGGGGTTGAGAATTTCACCGCATTGTCGATCAGGTTGAACAGGCTTTGCTCCAGCAGCGCAGATTCTGCGCGGATCATCGGCAGGTCGGGCAGATCAGCCGTAATCTCGGCCAGCGGGAAGGCCCGGCGGGCGCGTGCCACTGCCGCTGCGATCACATCCGCAGGATCGACCCAGATCAGATGCAGTGACAATCCGGCTTGCAGCCGGGTCATGTGCAACAGGTTGTCAACATAACTCGCCAGCCGCTGCGCTTCTTCTTCAATCGCCAAAGCAAGATCGTCGCGCGCGGCGGGCGGCAGGGTCGCGCCCAACTGGCGCAGGCTGGTGATCGCGCCCAGAATAGTGGCCAAAGGCGTGCGCAGATCGTGGGAGAGCGAGGTGAGCAAAGCCGCGCGCAACTGCTCACGCGTGGCGGCGGTGCGGGCATCTTCGGCGGCTTGGGCAAAGCGCAGGCGTTCCAGCGCAAGATTGGCTTGGTGACAGATCACCTCGATGGCGGCGGCGCGGGCAAAGCGATCGGGCCACTGGGCATCAAGGCGGTGATAGCCCAACACCAACACAACCTGCCCCTGCTGCATCAACGGCAGGAAAGTATAGCGGCCGCCCTGCTGCCCCGGCTCGGCAGCGTCTTGCGGAATGTGGCGGCGAAAAGCGCGCTCGGCCGCTTGCAGGTCTGGGGCTTGCAGATCGGGCGGTTGCAGATCGGTGACCTCCAAGCTGGCGTTAGGATCGCGGGCGTGCAGCACCAGCGCAGGCCCATGCGCCAGCGCAGTGGCATGGATCACCAACGCCTGCTCGACAGCCAAGGGCTCATCCGCCTCGGCTAGATCGCTGGCAAAGGCCGAAAGCACTTCTAGCACCGCCGCACGGGATTTGGCGGCATTGGCTTCTTCGCGCAACCGCCCGGCCAGAAAGCCGGTCAGCCCCGCGACACACAGGAATTCCGCCAGCACAAGCAGGTCGCCGGGCTTGGCGATGGCCAGTGTATAAAGTGGGGCCACGAACAGGAAATTGAACAGCGTGAAGGCCGCAATGGCGGTGGCAATGCCGATCCAAAACCCAAAGCGCACGGCGGCCAACAGCACGGCGAAAAAGAACAAAAACAGCCCTGAAGGTTCGGGGAGACTATCCTTTGTCAGATGCGTGCCCAAGGCCGCAGCCGCCAGAAACAGCGCGGCCCCCAGCATTTGCGGCAGTCTGGGCAGAGCGGCCCAGCCTTCCTGTTGTGGCAGCAATGGCACAGACGTCAGCATCGCCGAAGTCTTAGCCGCGTAGGCTGCGCTGTCCATGATCTTTACGCAATCCTTATGCCGGGGCGCAAACCCCCTGTCGCATCCTTATGCAGCAATCCCCAGATTGCCCACAATCCGCCAGAGATGGCTTTTTCAGGATCAATGCCGTGACCACCACAGACCTTAGCCGTCCCATTCGCAAACATCCCGGCGTTCTGGCGCTGTCATTGGGCTCCATCGGGGTGGTTTACGGTGATATCGGCACCTCGCCACTTTATGCCTTCCGCGAGGCGGTGCGGGCGGCGGGCGATGCGGTGGGTGACACCGGGCGCGAAAGCGTGTTGGGGGTGTTGTCGCTGATCCTGTGGGCGCTGTTCGTCGTGGTGACGCTGAAATATGTGGTGATCCTGCTACGCGCCGATAACCAAGGCGAGGGCGGTACGCTGTCGCTGTTGGCCTTGGCGCAACGGGCGATGGGGCGGCAAACCACGTTGGTGCTGATGGCCGGACTTGTGGGGGCGGCGCTGTTTTACGGCGATGCTGCTATCACGCCTGCGATTTCGGTACTGTCTGCGGTGGAAGGCTTAAGCCTGGTGACCAGCCAGCTTGACGCCTATGTGCTGCCGATCACCCTGGTGATCATCGTCGCACTGTTTGCGGTGCAATCGCGAGGCACGGCGGCGGTGGCCAGCCTGTTTGGCCCGATAACACTGGTGTGGTTTGGCGTGCTGGCTTGGGGCGGGCTTGCGCAAATCGTGACCGATCCGGCGATTTTGAATGCACTCAACCCGATCCACGCCGCGCGCTTTCTGGTCAAACATGGCTCGGTCGGTCTGATCGTTTTGGGCGCGGTGTTTCTGGCGGTCACAGGGGCAGAGGCGCTTTACGCCGATCTAGGCCATTTTGGCCGCCGCCCGATCACTTTGGCTTGGGTGGCGGTGGCGCTGCCGGCGCTGGTGCTGAACTATCTGGGCCAAGGTGTGCTGGTGTTGCAGCATCCCGAGGCGCTCGCGAACCCGTTCTATCTGATGTACCCCGATTGGGCACTGCTGCCTGTCGTGCTTCTGGCCACGATGGCGACGATCATCGCCAGCCAAGCCGTGATCACCGGCGCGTTTTCCCTCACCCGGCAAGCGATCCAGCTGCGTCTGCTGCCGCGGTTGAAAATCCGTCATACCTCGGAAACGCAGGAAGGCCAGATCTATCTGCCCAGCGTCAACGCCCTGTTGCTGGTGGCGGTGCTGGCATTGGTGGTGGGCTTTGGAAATTCGGCGGCGCTGGCTCATGCTTATGGTATCAGCGTGACGGGCACGATGGTTGTGACAGCATTGCTGGCGCTGATTGTGGTCAATAAACATTGGGGCTGGCCGCTTTGGGCCGCAACCCTGCTTATGGCCCCCTTCCTGTTGATCGATTTGATCTTTCTCGGCGCGAACCTGCTGAAAGTGTTTGACGGCGGCTACGTGCCGCTGGCTTTGGCCGCCTTGGTGATCTGCGTGATGCTGACATGGCGGCAAGGCACCGCCGTTCTGGTGCGCAAGGAACATGAGGCCGAGGTGGCTTTGACCACCATTCTGCGGCAGATCGAAACCAAGCCGATCCCGGTGATCCCCGGCACCGCGATCTACCTGACCTCAAGCCCCGACACTGCCCCGGTCGCCCTGATGCACAGCCTGAAGCATTTCAAAAGCCTGCACGCGCAAAATGTGATCTTGACGATTGTGACTGCCACCATCCCGCGTGTCGCCATTGAAGACCGCGTGCAGATGGAGGAAATCAACCCGCGCTTCCGCCGCATCACTTTGACCTATGGCTATATGGAAGACCCCAACGTCCCCGAAGGCCTGATCCTGTGCCGCAAGCTGGGCTGGAAATTTGACATCATGTCGACCTCGTTCCTGCTCTCACGCAGATCTTTGAAGCTGTCGAGCAAAAGCACATTGCCTGGCTGGCAACGCCGGGTGTTCATCTTTATGGCGCGCAATGCCGCCGGGGCGTCGGACTATTTCCACATTCCTGCAGGTCGGGTGGTCGAAATCGGCACGCAGGTCAATCTTTAACCAGATCTGGCTTTAACCCGGTCTGGCTGTAACCCGGTCTGGCTTTAACCAGATCTGGCTTTAGCCGGCCGCTGAAATAGTCTGGGAACTGGAACGGTTTTCCTTCGGCTGGATTGGTGAGCCTGTTGTCCGGCCCTTCGGCGCGAACGGCCGTCGTGTGTGTTGCCGATTTTCGGCGTTATGCCCTCAGCAACCTGGGCA
>NZ_JAUSBA010000061.1 GCF_030652235.1 Cypionkella sp. | reverse complement strand
GTGCGCAAGGAAAAGCCCATCATCGACAGGTCACCACCCACCGGCGCACGCACCGTCACCGCGGCCCCCGCGGCATAAAGGTCGCCCGCCACATCAGCTTCCAGATCAAGGTCAAAGCCCGCAACATGGGCATCGCCCCCCCACGCGCCCCTTTGTGACCAACGCGCCGCCCGACGCGAAGACATCACCTGGAGCCTGCAATTCCGGCAAGCCCGAGGAGCCTGCGATGAAGGTATCGGTCGCGAATTGCTGACGGGTGCGATCGCGAGGCGTGCGTCCCCGGGCGGCGACGAAGTGGGCGGCGTTCTTAAGGCAGAATTCTTCGTGGGTTGTCAGCGGCTTCATGGCGGTCTCCGTTGCGTTGCGATGGGTGCAGATATTGCAGGCCGTCAAAAGAGAGCTACTCCTAAGTCACTGACTAAATGGGGTTTATTGCAATGCTTGCGCGCCGATCTCCGCTGGATGCCTATCGCCCGCCCACCAATCGCGACAATTGACCTCGGTGCTACTTGGTATTACTTTTCGGCAACGGGAGTGACTAACATGAAGGTAAAGTCCTCGATCGCGTTGACCGACCAACAGCACGGTTTCGTCAGGGAACTTGTGGAAGCTGGGCGCTATCTCAGCGTCAGTGCCGTGCGGCAACAAGGGACCGATCTATTGCGGCAGCGGATGCAGGACGAGGATCTCGAAAGGGTGGCGCTGAAGGCCCTCTTGGACCAGCGTGCCGCAGGTGCGTTCGTCAGCCGCGCTCAGATGGATAAATCCACCGCGCGCATGATCGCAGAGAAGCGCCGCGCACAGGCGGTTCAGAATTGAATTCTTGGCGGAAGCCGTGCGTGATTTCGAGCTGATCTTAGATTACCTGTTCGAAAGCTAGCTCGGCTTCGACGAAGCGTTGAATTACTTCCTTCCCTAAAAACCGTGATCGACACCATAGCCCTTTGCGAAAGGCCAACCATTACCTGACCCCAGGCGGCAGTTCGCACGGAGGTCTGCGCCGCCTTCTTTTCACCGATCAAGACCGAAAAGCAGATCCGGCGCGGGTTGAAAGGATGACCTGCGTCAAGGCCGGAGTGATCTGATCGGGATAAGGTATTTCCTGTCCACAAGGAACGAGGCCAAGATGACTAGCACCCGGAAGAAACCGCCTCCCCCTCTCGGTGCCCCACCGATGATCGCCGGGCTTCCTGCGGTGATCGAGCCGCCACAACCGGTCGGGAATCCGCATCAGAACTTTGACCGCGCAGCCCGGGCCGCCGTGGCGCGGCTTTCGGGGGGCGTCTCTACCCATGCCTTTGTTGAGGCATGGAGCGACTGGGTCCAGCACCTCGCCCGCGCACCGGGCCGTCAGATGGAACTGGCCGAACACGCGCAACGCAGTCTGTTGAAGCTGGCGACGCTCGCGACCAACCCCGGCAACGCCCCTCCGTTTGCCCCGAAGCCCTATGATCACCGCTTTGACCATGGAGGCTGGCAAAAGCAGCCGTTCCAGATGTGGCAGCAGGGGTTTCTGGCCATGCAGGACTGGTGGGACCATGCCACCGAACCGATGCGCGGCCTGCGCCCGGACGACGCTGAGCGCACGCGCTTTCTGGCCCGCCAAACGCTTGACGTGCTGTCGCCCTCGAACGCGCCCTTCCTTAACCCAGAGATCATTGCCGAAACAGCAAGCACCGCCGGCCGCAACTTGACCGAAGGCGCAGCACATTTCGCACATGACGCCATGAAAATTCTGACCGGCCAGCGCGATCCGGCCCCCAAAGGCTATCAGATCGGCAAGAATCTCGCCTGCACTCCCGGTCAGGTCGTCTATCGCAACGACCTGATGGAACTGATCCAGTACACGCCGCAGACGCCGCAGGTCCACGCCCGGCCGATCCTGATCGTTCCGGCCTGGATCATGAAATACTACATCCTCGATCTGTCGCCCGAGAACTCGATGGTGCGCTATCTGGTCGGAAAAGGGTTCACCGTCTTCATGATCTCGTGGACCAACCCGACCTCTGATCAACGCGATCTGTCGCTGGAAGATTATCGCAAGCGCGGGGTGATGGCGGCGCTGAACGCGGTAACGGCCATTGTGCCGGATACGCCGGTTCAGGCGGTCGGCTACTGCCTTGGCGGCACCATTCTGGCGATTGCGGCGGCGACGATGGCGCGGGACCACGACAACTGGTTTGGGTCGGTCACGCTGATGGCCGCGCAAGTGGACTTTGCCGAGGCCGGTGAGCTTTTGTTGTTCCTCGACGAAAGCCAGGTGGCGTTTCTGGAGGATCTGATTTGGGAACAGGGCTATCTCGACCGCCCGCAGATGGCCCGCGCCTTTGCCGCCATCCGGGCCGAAGACCTGATCTGGACCCGCGCCGTGCAGCGCTATTTCCTGGGGCGCGAAGATGTGCCGACCGATATCGGCGTCTGGCTGTCGGACACCACAAGGATGCCCGCGCGCATGCATTCGCAATATCTGCGCGGGTTGTTTCTGGAAAACCGGCTGACGGCGGGGCGCTTCGCCGTTGAAGGCCGGGTTATAGCGCTGAAGGACCTGTCGGTGCCGCTGTTCGTGATCGGCACCGAAACAGACCACATCGCGCCTTGGCGGTCGGTCTACAAGACGAAATTGTTCACCGACAGCGACCTGACCTTCGTGTTGACCAAAGGGGGCCACAACAGCGGCATCCTCAGCGAGCCGGGACACAAGGGGCGACATTATCGCATCTCGCACCGCCAGGCGGGGGCGCATTATGTCGGTCCTGACGCCTGGCTGGCAGAGGCTGCGCCAAAGTCCGGATCGTGGTGGCCGGATTGGGCGGATTGGCTGGCAGCGCAGGGCGGAGGTCTGGTGAACGCCACTACAATGGGGGCACCGGATAAGGGCCTTGCCCCGCTTTGCCCCGCGCCCGGCAGCTATGTGATGCAGCTTTAAACGTGGAACCAAGGACAGGATAGCACCATGACCCACCCCCGCCTGACGTTTCACGGTGCCGCTCGTTCGGTGACTGGGTCCTGTTTCCGGCTGGAAACCGATCACGGAGACATCCTGATCGACTGCGGGTTGTTTCAGGGGTCGAAGACCGAAAAGGAACTGAACTACCGCCCCTTCCCCTTTGCGCCCGAGAAGATTGCAGCGGTGATCCTCAGCCATGCGCATATCGACCATGCGGGCCTCTTGCCCAAACTGGTGAAACACGGGTTCTCCGGGCCGATCCATGCGACACATGCCACGAACGATCTGGCCGGCGTGATGCTGCCCGACAGCGCGCATATTCAGGAGATCGAGGTTGAGCAGTTCAACCGTCGCGCCGCCCGCCGCGATCGCGGCTCGGTCACCCCGATCTATACCGGCGCCGATGCAGCGGCCTGCCTCGAGCAGTTCCGGTCGCACCCCTATGACAGCTGGTTTGACGTCCTGCCCGGCTTTCGGGCACGGTTCTGGAACGCCGGGCATCTTCTTGGGTCCGCCTCGGTCGAGGTTGAACTGGCGCAGGCCGAGGGTGACCCGCTGCGCATCCTGTTCTCGGCGGACATTGGACCGGACTACAAGCTGATGCAACCCGACCCCGAAGGACCAAGCGGTGTGGACTATCTGATCTGCGAGGCCACCTACGGGGATCGTGACCGCATTGATGCTACCGCCGACCGCCGCCGCCAACTCCTTTGCGATGAGGTGTGCGCTGCCATGCATCCCCATGGCACGCTGCTGATTCCATCTTTCGCAGTCGAACGCGCGCAGGAACTTATCAGCGATCTTGGCCGCTTGATTGCCGAGGGTGCATTGCCGCAGATCCCGATCTATGTCGACAGCCCGCTTGCCACCAAGGCAACGCGGGTTTTCGCCAAACATCACAAGGAGCTGGAGGAAGGTACGGCCCTGATGCAGGGCCTGAAATCAAGGCATCTGCATTTCACAGAGACGCGCGAACAAAGCATCGCACTTGACCGGGTACAGGGATTTCACATCGTCATAGCCGCCTCAGGGATGTGCGACGCAGGTCGCATCCGGTACCGATTGAAGAACTGGCTTTGGCGCGACGAGGCCACGGTACTGTTCACCGGCTTTCAGGCGGCGGGCACGCTGGGACGCATCTTGCAGGACGGAGCGAAATCGGTCCGTATCCAAGGCGAGGAATTCGCGGTGCGCGCCCGAATCCGGTCGCTTGACCTATACTCCGGTCACGCCGACGGCACCGAATTGCGCGACTGGATCAAGGCAAGGCTGCCGATCCGTCATCAGCTGTTCCTGGTGCATGGCGAGGAGCCCGCGATGGCAGGGCTTGCGGCGCGACTGGACGGTATCGTGGCACAGGACGACGTGTTACTGCCGAAGCTGGATGAGGGCTTTGTGCTGACACCGGACGGCACACAAAGCCTTGCCCCAACGACGCTACCGCGTCTTTCGCCTGAAAAGGTTGCGCACCTTGATTGGCACAACGACGTGTCGCGCCTGCTTTTGGAAATCAACGAAGGCCTTCGGGCCAGCCCGGACGAAAAGACCCGGGCCGCACTGATCCGCCGTTTGCAACGCGCGCTGAACGATGCAGAGCACCAGAGTTGATGGTTGAGGCGCGACGGCAACTATCTGACCCTTGTCAATACGTGGCTGGGTTCGATCCTGTAGCGTGGGCGAGTGCAAACTTGGGAGGGTGAAATGTACCAGCATATCCTTGTTGCCGTGGCATTTGACGCGGATCACGAGCCGGAGCGGTCGTTGCAGGCGGCAAAGGTTCTGTCATCGCCCGATGGGAAGGTGACGGTTTTGCATGTGAAGGAGAATATCCCAAGCTATGCGATCTCATATATCCCAGCGGATTATGAGGCCAATCTCAAGGTGGCCATCAGTGACCAACTGGAGGGGCTGGCCGCGCAACTTGAAGACGGCGCGGGCGTTTTGATCGAAGGGCATTCGGGCCAAACGATCTTGGAATGGGCCAAGGCCATTCAGGTGGATTGCATCGTGATCATGTCGCACCGGCCCGGATTGCAGGACTATTTCCTTGGCAGCACCGCCGGACGGGTCGTGCGCCACGCGCAATGCTCGGTCCATGTGATCCGCTAAAACGCTGACGCAGCATCTGCTAGCCTGCCCTGCGACTTACCCCGCGAGCGCCTGATCCAGATAGGCCACGGCCTTTGCTGTGGTGGCTAGCCGGGGGTAATCGGCCTCAGGGATCGGCAAACCAAGGCGTTTGTGCAATGCGCTGACAAGGTTCAGGAAATCCATAGAGTCCAGTCCCAGGTCATCCTGCAGATGGTCGTTGTCACGCAGGCTTTCGGCGTCGATATCGGGCGCGACGGCGATCAGATCAGCGATGAACGTGGCGCGTATCTCATCAAGGGTCATAGGCTCTCGGGCTCCTGCAAAAGTCGATTCATCTGGGCCAGAAACAGCGCGCCACGGCGACCGTCGCTGACCCGGTGATCGGCGGCAAGGGTGGCGGTCACGGCAAGGCGCAGCTCGACGCGACCCTCGCGCACCATGGGCCGCAGGCGCGGCGTGCCAAAGCCTACCAGCGCCACCTGTGGCGGGTAGATCACGCCAAACAGCGCATCCACGCCGGACTCCCCCAGCGAAGATATGGTGATCGTGCCTTGGGTGATCTCGCTGTTGCGCAGCCGTCCGGTGCGGGTGCGGGCGATCATGTCGCGCATCGCCTGCATGATCGCGTCAAGGTCCATGCCCTGCGCATCCGGAATCGCGGGTGCGATCAGACCGCCACCCCGCATCGCCACCGCCAACCCGCAATGAACGGCGGTTGAGGGGGCAAAGAGCTCCGCCTCGAACCGACCATTTAGTTCCGGCACCTTGGCCAGTGCCCGGACCACGGCGCCGATCAGAATCGCGCCCATCAGCAATCGCTGGTCCGGAGTGCGGCCGGCGTTGGTGGCAGTCAGCCAGTCCTGCGCGGTCTGCAGATCAATGTCGTGGCTCAGATAGTAGTGCGGGATCTCGCGCTTTGACCGGCTCATCGCGGCGGCGATGGCTCGGCGCATCTCGGTCATGTCAAGGCCCGGCTTGCCCTTCGGACGCCCCTCGGGGGCAAGTTCGGCGACCGACGTTGCAGGTGCAGGGACGTGCCGCTCGATATCCGATAACAGGATCGCACCGCTGGGGCCCGATCCCGTAACCGCCTCCAGCGCAATCCCAAGCTCGGCCGCGCTGGCCCGAGCGGCGGGCGATGCGAGCACGGTCCCGCCTTTGGTGGCTGCCGGAGCAGGGGCGCCCGCTACCGGCACGACCGGTTCGGCCGGCGGCTTCAGCGCTGGTTCGGGTGCGGGTGCGGTTGGCGCTGTGACCCTTGCGCCCGCCGGGACAGCGGCGATGTCCTTGTCGCCCGCCGCCCCCAACCGCGCCAGCGGCGCGCCCACCGGCAGCATCTGGCCCGGTTCTGCCAGCAGAGCGCCAATCTCGCTTGCTTCGAAAATCTCGATCTCTATGGCGCCCTTCTGTGTTTCAACCACCGCGACGATATCGCCTTTCGACACCCGGTCGCCCGGCTTGACCAGCCATTCGACAAGCTTGCCTTCCTCCATGTCGGCCCCGAGCGAGGGCATGGTGAAGATGCTCATGGCTTCACCCCCGGCAGGGCCTTCACCGCCGCGATGATGTCGGCCACCTGCGGCAGGGCGGCGGTTTCCAGATGCTTCGGATAGGGCACCGGCACCTCAGCCGAACATACCCGCGCCACTGGGGCGTCGAGATGGAAAAAGCAGTTCTCCTGCACCCTCGCGGCAATCTCGGCCGACAGCGACCCCGTGCGCCAGCCCTCGTCCACTATCACTGCGCGGCGGGTGCGCGCGACCGAGGCCATAATCGTCGCGTCATCCAGCGGGCGAAGCGAGCGCAGGTCGATTACCTCGGCCTCTATTCCGTCTTTCGCCAGCGCCTCGGCGGCCTCCAGCACCTTCCACAGCGAATAGGGCCATGCAATCAGCGTCACATCGCGCCCCGACCGGCGGATGACCGCGCGGTCGATGTCCACGGCCCCCGCGTTGGCGGCAATTTTGCCGGCCATGTTGTAGAGCATGACATGTTCAAGGATGATCACCGGGTCGGGGTCCTCCAGCGCGGTTGCCAGCATGCCTCGCGCGTCTTCCAGCGTGGCTGGGGCCACGACCCGCAGGCCGGGGATATGGGCAAAGAACGCCTCAAGGCTATGCGAGTGCTGCGCCGCGAGCTGGCGCCCTGCCCCGGTCGCCATGCGGATGACAAGCGGCACCCCGAACTGTCCGGCCGACATGTGCCGGATGGTGGCGGCGGTGTTCAGGATCTGATCCAGCGCCAGCAGCGAGAAGTTGACCGTCATGATCTCGACGATCGGCCGCATCCCCACCAGCGCGGCACCAATGCCCGCCCCGGTGAAACCGGATTCCGACAACGGCGTGTCGCGGATGCGCTCGGGGCCAAATTCCTTCAACAGCCCCAGCGAGACGGCGTAGCAGCCGCCATAGGCCCCGATATCCTCGCCCATCATGAACACGCGGTCGTCGCGCAACAGCGCCTCGGTAATCGCCTGCCGACAGCATTCGCGGTAGGTGCTGTCAACGGGTGGTGTGGGGGCCACCGGGTCGGGCGGCGCAGGCCGGGTTTCGGCCACCACATGGCGCAACAGGTCTTCGACCGGCTCCAGAGGGGCCTGCTCGCAGGCGGCTACGGCATTGCGCAACTGCGCCTCGACCTCGGCCTCGATGGCATCGACCTCGGCCTGATGCAGCAGGTTGTTGTCCAGCAGCCAGGATTGAAACCGGGTGATCGGCGCCCGTTTGCGCCATTCGGCCACCTCGGCCTTGTCGCGGTATTTCTCGGCGTCGAACATCGAATGCGGCCGGGTGCGATAGGTCTGGCATTCCAGAAACTGCGGCCCGCTGCCCGCCCGCATTGCCTCGACCAAGCGGCGCGCAGCTGCCTCGACGGCCACCACATCGTTGCCGTCGACGCTTTCGGCGGGCATCCCGTAGCTGGCGGCGCGGGGGGTGAAATCGGGGTTGGCCTGCACACGGGCCACGGCGGTGCCCATGGCGTAGAGATTGTTTTCCAGCACGAAGAGCACCGGTAGCTTCCAGAGGGCCGCGAGGTTCATCGCCTCGTGGAACTCGCCCTCAGCCAGCGCCCCGTCGCCGAAAAAGCAGACTGTCACCTGGTCCTGTGCCTGCAGCTTGTCGCCCAGGGCCAGCCCCACGGCCAGCGGCAACCCGCCCCCGACAATGGCATTGCCGCCGTAGAGGTTGGTCTCGGCAGCGAAGAGGTGCATCGAACCGCCGCGACCACCCGAGCAACCGGTGGCCTTGCCATACATCTCGGCCAGCGCGGATTCCATGCTCATGCCGCGGGCGAGAGCGTGGCCATGCTCGCGGTAGGTCGAAACCACCCTGTCGCGCGGCTCCAGCGCCGCCGCGATGCCCACGGCCACGGCATCTTCGCCGTCGTAAAGGTGCAGGAAGCCACGGATCTTTTCCTGGGTGTAAAGCTCGTAGCACTTTTCTTCAAAGCGCCGAATGCGGATCATGCCGCGCAGCAGGTTGCCGACATGGGCGTGGTCCAGCTTGACCTTGGTCATTTCGCATCCCCCTCCAGCGTGGAAAGATCGCCCTCCAGCAAGCCCAATTCGCGCGCCCGCAACAGCCGCCGCATTATCTTGCCCGATCTTGTGCGCGGCAGGTTGTCGCGAAATACGATCTCGCGAGGGGCAACGGCGGGGCCGAGGCGCTTGCGCGCATGGCCCCGCAATTCGCGTTCCAGCGCCTCGCCCGCCGTGAACCCGGACTTCAGGGTGACGAAGGCCTTGACCACCTCGCCGGCGGTTTCATCCGGGATGCCGATCACGGCTGCTTCGGCCACGGCGGGGTGTTCGATGAGGGCGCTTTCCACCTCGAACGGGCCGATAAGGTGACCGGAGGATTTGATCAGGTCATCCGCGCGTCCGACGAACCAGTAATAGCCGTCGCCGTCACGCATCGCGAGGTCGCCGGTCAGATACCAGCCACCCGCAAAGCATTTGGCATAGCGTTCGGGCTGGCCCAGATAGGCCCGCATCATCGAGGGCCAGCCGGGGCGCAGCGCCAGTTCACCAATACTGCCGTCGGGCTGTTCGGTCACGTTGTCATCCTCGCGCGCAACGATCCCGGCGGTTATCCCCGGCATGGGCTTGCCCATCGCGCCGGGCTTGATATCCATCTCGGCGATGTTGCCGATCATGATGCCGCCGGTTTCCGACTGCCACCAGTTGTCGTGGAACGGCAGGCCAAAGACCTGCTGGCCCCAGATCACGCATTCGGCGTTCAGGGGTTCCCCAACCGAGGCCAGAAATCGCAAGGCCGAGAAGTCGCGCTTCTTGGCCGCGTCTGCACCGGCCCGCATCAGCATGCGGATCGCGGTGGGGGCGGTGTACCAGACCTGCACCCGCTCGCGTTCAAGGATCGTGTACCAGCGGTCAAGGTCGAACTCGGCCTCGTCCACCACCATCGTCACGCGATTGCACAAGGGCGAGATGATGCCATAGCTCATCCCCGTGACCCAGCCAGGGTCGGCGGTGCACCAGTAGATGTCGCCGGGTTTCAGATCGAGCGCGAGGCGACCCGTTTCGGCGTGGGCAACCACTGCTTCATGCACATGTACAACCCCCTTCGGCAGACCGGTAGTGCCCGAGGTGAAGTGCAGAAGCGCCATGTCCTCGGGCATGGTCTTCACCGTCTCGAAAGTTGTGGGCGCCACAGACATCGCCGGACCCAACGCTACGCAGTTCACGGGTGCCTCATCCCCGATGATCAGCACCAGCTTCAGCCCCGGCATGTCCGCCCGCCAGTCCGCCACCTTGCGGCGGTATTGCGCCTCGGTCGTGACCAGAACGGAAGCCCCGCCAATCGCCATCCGCGCGCGCACCGGCTCGGGGCCGAAGGCGGCGAAGAGGGGGCTGACCACCACACCCGCTTTCAAGGCACCAAGGGTTGCCGCGTATAGTTCTGGCACCCGGCCCGAGAGCAGAAACAACCGTTCGCCCGGGCCGATGCCATGGGCGAGCAGCACATGGGCAAAGCGGGCAGCATTGGCCGCCAGATCGGCATAGGTCAGCACCTGCCGTTCGCCCTCACGCCCGAGCCAGATCAGCGCCGGTTGCGCGCCATGACCTGCCGCCACATGGCGACCCACCGCCTCATGCGCGATGTTAAGCCCGCCTCCCGGCAGCCCTTCCAGCCGCGCCCGTGCTGCATCCCAGCCCGTCGGCAGGGCACTCGGAACCCCTCCCGGCATGGTCTTCGCGATGATCGCATGCACCATCCTGTGCTCCCCGATTGCCGATGACCGAACGCGTCGCCCGGCAGACCTTCGTGCGACCTGCCCCCACAGGCCCCCTGCGCCGATGATCACGGATTGATCGGGCACTGTCCTTGATTCATGTCATCTCTTTCCCGCACGGCCCGCTAAATTCACTCCGCATCCCGCGCGTCAGACTGGGTGCACGGCCTTCATCTGTGGACCTGCCGCAAGCGCGCCGTAATGGGCGATCCGCTCGGCATGTTCGGCGACCCGGTCCAGCCACTGCAGCGCGTCGGTTTCGCGAAACACGTCCGCAGAGCCGATCAAGCCAGCATGTTCGCGCAGCAGCGCCCCGCGCCGATGCCGCAGCGCAAAGCCCCGGATGCGTGCAAACAAGCGGGTGGCCTGATCCGCCTTGCGCGGTCTGGCAAGGGCTGCGGCAATGGCCCGTGCGGGTCGGGCCAGACGCGGGCTGTTGGCCAGATGGGCGATCCGGTCCTGCTCTTCGCTCCGCGCGGTCAGCCGAGTGATATGGTCGGTCAGATGCATCAGCGCGGCCATCCGTTTCAGCGGCTCCGGCCGGTCCGGCGGCAAGTGCAGCCGCGAAAGCCAGGTCTCCAGTGCCTTGCGGGCTGGCTCCACCCGGCCGGGCAGCGAGGCCAACGGGCTCAGGTCGCGTGCGCCTTGCGGCGCCAGCGCGGCCTGCAGCGCCCGGCCAATGGCCTCGGTGATGGCCGTCGCCGTGCGCGCGGCGGCATCCAGCGCGGTGCCGCTGTCGGCCAGAAGCTCCGGGTCCAGCGCGGTGGCCAGCGTTACCGGCCGATCCGGCACCAGCCAGATCACCAGCGCCGCGAAGGGCCCTGTAAACGGCAGGAACAATGCCGCACCCAACACATTCAATCGGGTGTGGAACAGCACCAGCGCCGTCTGATCATCCATCCCGGTCACCGCATTGTGCAGAAGCGGCGCCAGCACATCGATCAGCGGAAACGCCAGCATGGCCGAGATGAAATTGAACAACAGGTTGGCAAGGGCCGCACGCAGCACCTCGCTGCCGCCGCCCAGACTGGCCAGAAAGCCTGTCAGCGTGGTACCCACGTTCATGCCAACCACCATCGCTGCCGCTTGTCCAAAGCTCAGTGTGCCAGACCCCAACAGGATCAGCGTCATCGCAATCCCCGCCGACGAGCTTTGCATGATCGCTACGACGACCAGACCAATCAGAACCAGCGCCAGCCGTCCGGCCCAGTCGTCTGCGGGCAGCCAGTCCGGTGTCACATAGGCCTGCACGCCCGCAGAGGCGGCCTGCATCAGGTCCAGCCCGATGAACATCAGCGACAGACCCGCCAACATCCGGCCCGCCCGCGCCAACTGTCCCTGGCCAAGGATCCCCATCAGGGACGCCGCAAACAGGACAGGCAGGGCAAGCACGCCCAGCTTCAGCTTCACCCCGACCAGCATGATGATCCAGCCGGTCACCGTCGTGCCGATGTTGGCGGCAAAAATCACGCCCAGCGATTGCGAAAAGCCGATCAAGTCCGCGCCGACAAAACCGATGGTCATGATCGTGACGGCCGTGGACGACTGCACAACTGCGGTAATGCCGGCCCCGGTCAACACGCCGCGGAGCGGGGTCGAGGTCATTTGCAACAGCCAGCGTCGCAACCCATCACCGGCAAGCGACCGCAACGCCGCCGTCATCGTCTCCATCCCGAACAGAAAGAGCCCGATTCCGCCCTGAAACCCCAGGATTCCACCAGTCATGGATCGACCCTGCCGCAGGCTTGCTGGCGCTGCAGTTGATGCCGACGGGCCATGGGCGGTCGGGTTTTGAATGAGGCCATCCTCATCATCCTTTTAGCCCAAGCCTGATCTGCTTTTCGATCTCGATCAGCGCGAAGAAGGCGGCACCAATGGCCACGATCAACAATCCATCCATCAGCGGAACGGGCCTTGTTCCCAGCACGGATTGCAGGGGCACCAGGTGGGTGACGGCGAATTGGGCGGCCGTGATGATGATGGCCACGGTCCAGACCACCCGGGTTCCCCGCGCGGCGGCCCAAGTCAGCGAGGTGCTGTGGATGTTGCGGATGAAGAAGAGGTGGAAGCTCTCCAGCACAACCAACGTGTTCATCGCCATGGTCTGTGCCAGTGCCAGCGGGTAGCCCTTGTCGATAGCGTAGTTGAAAACGCCGAAAACCTCCGCCACGAACAATGTCGCGACCAGAACAACATGCTAGACAAGTTCTCCCGACAGGATCGGCGCATCGCGGGGGCGCGGCGGGCGGGCCATGGTGCCGGCTTCCGTCGGCTCGAAGGCAAGCGCGAGGCCAAGCGTGATGCCGGTGATCAGATTGACCCAAAGGATCTGCACCGCCGTGATCGGCAGGGCAAGGCCCAGCAGCAACGCAAGCACCACCACCATCGCCTCGCCTGCGTTGGTGGGCAATTCGAAACTGATCACCTTCTTGAGGTTGTCATAGACCGTGCGTCCCTCGCGCACCGCCGCCGCGATGGAGGCGAAATTGTAGTCGGCCATCACCAGATCCGCGGCCTCCTTGGCGGCCTCGGAGCCCTTCAACCCCAGGGCGATGCCCGCATCGGCGCGTTTCAGGGCGGGCGCATCGTTCACCCAGTCGCCGGTCATCGCGACCGACAATCCATTCGCCTGCAGGGCTGTCACCAGCCGCAGCTTGTGCTCGGGGCTGGTGCGGGCAAAGATGTCAACGCTTGCCACCTCTGACGCCAGTTGCGCATCGTCGAGCTTGTCAAGATCGGCACCGGTCAGCACGCGGTCAGGGTTGGCCAGCCCGATCCGGGCGGCAATCGCCGCCGCCGTGCCCGCATGATCGCCGGTGATCATCTTCACCCGGATGCCCGCCGCGCGACACTCGGCCACGGCGGCAATCGCCTCGGGGCGGGGTGGGTCGATCAGGCCGACGAGGCCGAGGAAGGTCAGCCCCTCGTTCAATGTGTGCGCGTCGATCCGCTCGCCTGGCTCGGCCCGTTCAGCCAGCGCCAGCACGCGCAACCCGCGCCGGGCCAGCGCCTCGGCCCGGTCGTGCCAAAGGTGCCCATTGATGCCGTCGCACATATGCAGCACCCGTTCCGGCGCGCCCTTCACATGGATCACGCGCCTGTCCGGGCCTTCCGTCAGCACCGCCATGAAGCGGTGGCGGCTGTCGAAGGGGACGGCGTCAAGACGCGCTGCTACGCCCGCGCCGCCAACCTTGCCCGCAAAAGCCAGAAGTGCGCCCTCCATCGGATCGCCCTCTACCGTCCAGAGCCCGTCGCGGCAATTCAGCGCCGCGTCGTTGCACAGCGTCGCCGCCCGGGCGAGGCAGGTCAGATCGCCCGCGGGCGTGACAGCACCTTCGGGGGCATAGCCGTCGCCGGTTATCGCCCCCCCCTCCGGCGTCTCAGCGGCGGTGACCACCATTTCGTTGCGGGTCAGCGTGCCGGTCTTGTCGGTGCAGATCACCGAAACCGAGCCGATTGCCTCGATCGCGGGCAGGCGGCGGACGATGGCGTGGCGCCGCGCCATTGCCTGCACGCCGATGGCCAGGGTGATGGTCATCACCGCAGGCAGGCCTTCGGGGATCGCTGCCACGGCGACGCCGACCACGGCCATGAACAGCTCGGAAAAGTCCTGGTGCCCGACGAAGTAACCGTAGGCGAGCAGCAGGCTCGAGGCGAGCAGGATCAGGAACGACAGCCAGCGCGCGAAATGGTCCATCTGGGCGACCAGTGGCGTGGTCAGTTGCTCTACCCCCGCCAACAGCCCACCGATGCGCCCGATCTCGGTCCCAGCCCCGGTCGCCACCACCAACCCGCGCGCGGTGCCCTGCGTCACCAGCGTGCCCGACCACAGCATCGAGCGGCGGTCGCCAAGCGGTGCGTCGGCGGCGACCGCGGCGCTTCCCTTTTCGACGGGCACGGATTCGCCGGTCAGGATCGCCTCATGCGCCGCGAATCCGCGCGCCTCCAGCACCCGAAGATCAGCGGGCACCTTGTCGCCCGCCTCCAGAAGCACGATGTCACCTGGCACAAGGTCGGCCCCGTCTACCGTGACCCGCGCCCCGTCGCGCAGCATGGCGGCCCTTGGCGCAAGCATCCCCCGGATCGCCGCCATCGCCGTCTCAGCTTTGCCCTGCTGGACAAAGCCGATGATCGCATTGGCCAGCACCACCGCCAAGATCACTCCGGTATCGACCCAATGCTGCAGTGCGCCCGTCACCACGGCAGCGCCGAGCAGCACTTAGATCAGCACGTTGTAAAATTGCAAAAGGAACCGCAGCACCGGCCCGCGCGCCCGCACCTCGGGAAGACGGTTCGGCCCATGTTCCGCCAGCCTCCGCCCCGCCTCGGCCCCGGTCAGGCCGTCGGGGTGAGCATCAAGGGCGGCCAGACAGGCCGCTGCGGGCTGGCTGTGCGGAGCGACCGGAAAGGCCCCGAACCGGCTGGTATCGGACATGCGGCATCTCCGGAGCCCTTGGGCGTTGCGTTTGGTGCAGCATAATCTGGTTTGTTCAACCGGTATTGTTCCAGATCAATTTGGTAGCTGCATTTCCATGTTAGCCGATGATTGTCGTCCCAGATTGCTGAAGGCGGATTTTTGTCGTCCTGACCTGCCTTCCGGAGTCGCCCGCACCCTAAGGAGATTTCGTGATGCAAGCCCGAACCGCATACCTCCCAATTTCAACCTACCCGGAAACCGTCCCTGACGATTCGATCATTGCAGCGGTGGGGTTCGCGGCGTCGCTGGGGTGTGCATTGCACGTCACGACATTCGCAGTCGACATTCCGCAGTTAAGATCACCGTTGGGTAGCTTGCTGCTCGACATACCCGGACTCGTCCGCACCGCCGAGGAGAAGAGCCGGGCCGATTGTCTTCGCCTTCAGGGCCTTGTGCGCGAGGCGGCAAGGTTGCACCCGAATGCGGACGTCACGATCCGGGAGATCGTGCTGGGCGGCGCACTCGATGCCGCTGCGGCGGAGGCGCGATACTACGACCTCTGCGTGCTTCCTTGGACTGGCGAGACGCTCGCGGCGCAGGAAATGGCGCAAGCCGTCGTCTTCGGGTCCGGTCGCCCGGTGATTCTGGTGCCTCCCTCGGCCCGTCCTGCGCCGCTTGAACATATCGCGGTCGCCTGGGATGCAAGCCGCGTGGCCGCACGCGCCTTGTGGGATGCTCTGGCCCTCGTGCCTGAGAATTGCCGCATCACGGTGCTGACCATCCGCGACGAGAAACCGCTGAGCGCGCCTGATCTTGCCGCATCGCTGGCAACCATGCTTGGGAAGCGGGGGTATGCGGCCAAGCCTCTCGACATCATGCTGTGTGACAAGACCATCGCCGAGGCGTTGCAGGATGCCGTCATGGAAGCGGGCGCGCAGATTCTGGTGATGGGCGGCTTCGGCCATTCCCGCCTGCGCGACTTCATTCTTGGTGGTGCGACGCAGGGCGTTTTCCGCGACCTGCGCCTGCCGGTGCTGCTGTCACACTGAAGCGCGGAGCGGTCAAAGGGCATTGCGGCGCGTCAGGGCGTCATCAGTGGCCAGCCAGGACACCCGCCATCCATCGGTTGACCTGCGTCAAGGCCACGCTGTCGAAACCGCCTAGGTTGGTCGCGTGCAAAGGAGCAATCACGCCATGGTGGCTGGGGCTGACATTGTGTTTCGTGCCAAGGGCCTGACAAAGGTCTACCGCATCGGCGAATTGGAGGTGCATGCCCTGCGCGGCGTGGATTTTCAGGCCAGCCGCGGCGAATTCATCGTGATCCTCGGCCCGTCGGGATCGGGCAAGTCCACTTTCCTGAACATCGTGGGTGGGCTTGACGCAGCGACCGCCGGAGAGGCCTGGTTCGAAGATCATCAGTTGACCGCGCTGGACGAGCGTGGCCTGACCCAATACCGCCGCGACCATGTCGGCTTTGTCTTTCAGTTCTACAATCTGGTGCCCAGCCTGACGGCGCGCGAAAACGTGCAGCTTGTGACCGAAATCGCCAGGCACCCGATGAAGGCCGACGATGCGTTGGCGCTGGTTGGGTTAAGCGAGCGGCGCGATCACTTTCCGGCGCAACTGTCGGGCGGCGAACAGCAAAGGGTCGCAATTGCCCGCGCCATCGCCAAGAACCCCGAGGTGCTGTTGTGCGACGAGCCGACCGGGGCGCTTGACAGCGCAACCGGGATAAAGGTGCTGGAATCGCTGACCTTGGTCAACCGAACCATCGGCGCCACGACGCTGGTGATCACCCACAATGCCGCGATCCGCGACATCGCCGACCGGGTCTTGCGCTTTGCCGATGGGCAGATCGTGGAAGAGACGGTCAATACCACGAAGAAGAACCCTTCGGAGGTGACATGGTAATCTCGCCGCTGCACCGAAAGGCCTTGCGAGACCTGCGCCGCCTTTGGGCGCAGGTGCTGGCCATCGCGCTGGTGCTGGCGGCGGGCGTGGCCACGATGATCCTGGGGAATGGTGCCTATGCTTCGTTGTTCGAAACGCGCGCGCGCTACTACGAGGCCAACCGCTTTGCCGATGTCTTTGCCGATGTGACGCGCGCGCCGCGGGCGCTGATGGGTGAGATCGAGGCGATTGACGGCGTGTTGGCAGCCGAAGCGCGGATTGTGAAGCTGGGGCTTCTCGACCTGGCAGACATGGCAGAGCCGGGGTCGGTTCTGTTCGTATCGCTGCCCGAAAACGCCGAGGTGGGCCTGAACCGGCTGCATCTGCGGCAGGGGCGTTTGCCTGATCCGCAATCCAGCGATGAAGTGGTCATCTCAGAGGGTTTTGCCGCCGCCCATCGGCTGCGCCCCGGTGCGCCGCTTGGGGTGCTGATGAACGGACAAAGGCTTGAGTTGCTGGTCACGGGCATCGCGCTTTCGCCCGAGTTCGTCTATGCGCTCGGGCCCGGCGAGATGATGCCCGACCCGCGCCGATTTGGTGTCGCATGGCTGCCACGCGCCAGTCTTGAGGCCGCTTTTGACCTTGAAGGTGCCTTTTCGAACGTCGTGCTGAAGCTGGCCCCCGGTGCGTCGCAAGACCGGGTCATCGCGGCACTGGACCGGCTGACCGCCCCCTATGGCGGGATAGGTGCCACGGGACGCAGCGACCAGATCTCGCATGCCTTCCTCGATGCTGAACTGAAACAGCTCAGCGCCATGGTCAAGGTTCTGCCGCCGATCTTCCTGCTTGTCGCGGCCATGCTGGTGAACATGACGCTGTCGCGCCTGATCACGCTGGAACGCGAACAGATCGGGCTTCTGAAAGCCATCGGCTATTCCGCGCGCGCCATTGCGCTGCACTATGTGGAGTTTGTGCTGCTGATCGCGGTTTTGGGTATTGCCATCGGCCTGATGGCCGGTGCCTGGCTGGGGATGGGGCTCGCGCAGATGTATGCGCACTTTTTCTCATTTCCGTTTCTGGTCTTCACGCGCGACCCGCAGATTTATGTGATTGCGTCCGGCATCACAGCGGCTGCGGCGGTGGGGGGCGCGATTTACGCTGTGCGCGCCGTCCTGACCCTGCCACCAGCCGTGGCCATGGCCCCGCCCGCGCCAGCGGACTACCGCAGGCGGCAGAGCCGTTTGCCGCACGTCTTCGCAATGCGTCAGACCAGCGTGATGATCGCACGGCATTTGTTCCGCTGGCCGTTCCGCACGCTGTCCAGCACCTTCGGCATCGCCATGTCGGTCGCCATCCTGGTCGCTTCGCTTTGGTCGTTTGGCTCGATCAACCACATGATCGACGTCACCTTCTTCCGCGCGGAACGCCATGATGCGCAGGTGGTCTTCGGCTCGCCCGAACCGCTGCGCGCGGTGTATGCCGCCCGCCAGATGCCCGGCGTGATGGTGGCAGAGCCGTTCCGGCTGGTCGCCGCCCGGATCAGCCATCGCAATCTGTCGAAACGGCTGGCGCTCATCGGCAAGATCGAAGACCCAAGGCTGTCGCGCGTGCTGGACCCAGCCTTGCGCCCCATGACGATGCCCGAGGCGGGGCTGGTCCTGTCGGCGGCGCTGGCCGAGGCGCTGAATGTTCGGGCGGGCGACACCGTGACTGTTGAGTTCCCGGAAGGCCGCCGTCCCACCGTCAGCCTGCCGGTCAGTGGTATCTCCCTCGGCTATGTCGGTCTGGGAGCGGCCATCGACATCACCGCGCTGAACCGGACCATGGGGGAAGGCGCGCTGATTTCAGGCCTGAACCTGCAGATCGACGCGGCCGCGCAAGCGGATTTCTTTGCCGCCGCCAAGTCGACGCCGAAGACCGAATTCGTGACCGTCACCGCGCTGACCATTTCACGCTTCAAACAGACGCTGGCCGAGAACATCACCGTGATGATCACCGTCTACGTTATCCTTGCCGCGATCATCGCTGTGGGTGTTGTCTATAACTTCACCCGGATATCGCTGTCCGAACAGGGGCGGGAACTGGCCAGCCTTCGCGTTCTCGGCTTCACCCGGGCCGAAGTGGCGGGCGTTCTCTTTGGCGAACTGGCGGCTGTCGTCCTGCTGGCCCAGCCTCTTGGCTGGCTGATCGGCTATGCCATCGGCGTAAGCATGGTTGCCGCCTTTTCATCCGATCTTTACCGCGTGCCCTTTGTGGTGGGGCGCGAGGTCTATGCGACGGCCAGTCTGGTCGTCTTTGCCGCAGCCCTTGCCTCTGCCGTGGCAATCCGGGCGCGGATCAACACCCTCGACATGATCGAGGTTCTTAAGACAAGGGAATGACCCATGCGCCACTTGTTTGCCGGGCTTGCCGCCGTTCTGGTTCTAGGCCTTATCATCTGGGCCTTGCTGCCCCGTCCTGTCGGGGTGGAACTGGCCGATGTCGCCCTCCGTACCATCGAGGTGGTGGTCGAGGAAGAGGGCGAGGCCCGCATCCGCGAAGTGTTCACTGTCTCGGCCACTGTCGCGGGCAAGCTGCAGCGTATCATCCTTCATGCAGGAGATCCGGTCGTGGCGGAAGAAACCGTCGTCGCCCTGATCGGCTCGGCGGCACCGGCCTTGCTGGACGCGCGGGCGCGCGCCGTGGCCGAAGCAACCGTGGAAGCAGCGGCGGCCGCAGTCGATCTGGCCAGCGCGCAGGTAGCACAAGCCGAGGCGACACTGGTCTTCATGACGGCTGAAGCGGATCGCGCGCGCGCTTTGCTCGAAAGGTTGGCCGTTCCACAGCGCACATATGATAATGCGATCCTGCAACAGTTGACGGCCCGGGCGGCGGCGGACAGTGCACATGCAAACCTTGCTGTACGCGAACAAGAATTGGAAAGTGCCAGGGCCGTTCTAGGCATGGGCGACGCGAACGGCACCCCGGACTGCTGCATCGAACTGATCTCCCCGGTTTCTGGTCAGGTGTTGCGAGTGCTGTCCGAGAACGAACAGGTCGTCCCGTCCGGCGCGCCGATCCTTGAGGTTGGCGATCCGGGCAACCTGGACGTGACCGTGAAGCTGCTGTCACGCGATGCAGTCCGCGTGCAAGAAGGGGCACGGGCGGAAATCACCGGTTGGGGCGGACCGTCGATTGCTGCCGTTGTGGAACGGGTCGAGCCGTCGGCCCTGACGCAGGTTTCGGCACTGGGCATCGACGAGCAGCGGGTTGAGGTCATCTTGGCCCTGCGCGGCGATCCGGCCGAGCGGCGGCTGCTTGGCCACGGGTTTCGCGTCATTGCCCGCATTGCACTTTGGCGCGAGGAAGAGGTTCTGTCGGTCCCGGTCGGCGCGCTGTTCCGCGACGGTTCGGACTGGGCAACCTATGTGGTGCACGATGGGCGGGCGCGGTTTCAGACTATAAGCCTTGGCGAGCGAAACGAGGCATTTGCGCAGGTTCTGGATGGCCTGCAGCCTGGCGATCAGGTGATCCTTCACCCCAGCGATCTTGTCACAGACGGGGTTGCCGTGGCCCCTTAGACGCTTCAGCAGGGGCGGCCAGAGGCCTCGACATTCCGGCCCGCGTTTCGTCGCAGTCTCAAGGGCGTGAGCGCCGCGTCACCCCCGCCGCCCTCCGGCATGGTCTTCGTCTTTGCCGGTATTCATGAACAACTGGGCCACCGATGCAGCGGTCGTCGACGACTGTTCTGATGTGTATGTAGAGATCGGCTACTGACGGGACAGCCGAGGAAAACGCATTGTCGCATTCCGGTCCTTTCGATCCGGCCTGATCGAACGGGCACTGGAAAATGGCTATCCAGATCAAGGCGCAGGTTGAGTGTTTTGCGCAAGGTTTCCGCATTGGTGCAAACCTGCCCGGATCTGCGATCCGATTTGATTCGGCAGATGCCCGAAAAGGAGCACAACGATGAAAGGCTACGGGGGCGGACGGCAACCACCCCATCTATTCAGACATAAGTGGGTAATCCCCCCCGAAAGTAAGGGGCTGCATAAGTAGAATTTTCTCGGTAATATGAACGAGGAGATTCCGAATGAAGACAAGCAGATACACTGAGGCGCAGATCCTCGCGATCCTGCGTCAGGCTGAAGGCGGGATGCCG
>NZ_JAUSBA010000060.1 GCF_030652235.1 Cypionkella sp. | reverse complement strand
TGTGTGGGGGCGGGGGCCACCCCCCCCACCCCCGGGATATTTGAGCACAGAGGATGACAATTTTAGGCAAATTGTCTGAAATTTGTTATTATTCTTTGCACTCAGCGTGCAGCACAGTTTCCTCGCCGCCTTTGGTGCCGTCTTTCCAGTAAAGCGTGCCCTCTGGGCCCTTGGTCCACCAGACATAGCTGGAGCCATCGGAGGGCCAGCCATAGCGTGCGCCAGAGGCGGCTTCCTCGGCAAGTAGTGTGACAGTTTCGCCTTGGACGGTGAGTTTGAGGTTGCCGTCATTGCCTAATAGGGTGGTGATTTCGGTGCCGTCCGCGCAAAGGTATTGCGTGGCGTTCGGATCGGAGGCGGATGGATCGGCACCGTCGGGCGTGCAGGCGGCAAGCAGCGCCAGCACAGCGAATATGCGGATCATTGCAGGCGATCTTCGACGGAAGCGGCCATTGCTTCGGCCCTTGCGGCGATTTCGGCGAGAGTTTCGCGCAGGCCGGGCGGGACCACAGCGACTTCGATCTTCTCACGCTCGGGCTGCGGGCGGGCTTCGATCTCGGCCAGTTTCAGTTTCAACTGACGGTTTTCATCCTCGATTGCTGCGGTTTTATCCGCCAGCATCAGGCCCGCCATCAACAGCATACGGGCTTCCGGCAGGCGGCCCATTTGCGCGACCAGAGGCGTGGCTTCGGTATCCAACATCGCCGCAGCGCCGCGCAGGAAATGTTCCTCACCGGGTTGGCAAGAGACGGTGAAATTGCGGCTGCCGATGGTGATTTCGATATCAGGCATTGGCGGCGGCCTCCTCTATCAACGGGTTCAGCGCGGCGATGATTTCTGACAGCTCTTCGGCCTCGGATGCCCGGGCGCTGCGCAGGGCCTCAAGTTCGGCCAGCATGGCTTTGTTGATATGCTCGGGTTCGGTGACGCCCAACTCTGCCACGTCGCGCAGGGCGGCGAGTTCTTCGTTCAACGCCGCAGAGGTCGCGCGCAGGCGGGCGAGTTCCTCGGACTGCGCGGAAAGTTGCGCGTTGAGTGCCGAGATTTCATCGGTCAGCGTAGATTTCGCGGCCTCATCCTTTTGATGCACCGCGCGCAGGCGTTCTTGCAGCTGCGCGTTGAGCATGCGTTCTTCGTCAAGCTGTTCGTTCAGCGCGGCGAAATCGCTTTCGGGCAGCATGGCCGTGGGGTTGTCTGATGGCATTGGCACGGCTGCGCTCAGGCTTTCCACCCCGCGCCCGATGCGTTCAAGGGCTGCGGTGATGCGCCGCTCTAGTTCTGCGATATCCTGCATGGGTCTTATGCCCTTTCTGTTTCTTCTGGCCCTGCCCTGCGCCATCGCTGCTGCGAATCGGCAAAACGGGCGTCAGTGCCGATCTTAGCCGCTTGGCGCGGGGCCGTCTTGTCTTTTGCGTCCAAGGCCTTGCGGGGCGCGCTTGATCTTGCCGCACGGGCTGTTATGGAGCTTTCAGCCCACCCCACACCAGGAACAGGACATCAACCTTGGATATCCAGACGCTTCGCACCGCCCACCCCGATCATTGGATGCGCGCCGCCGCCATCCGCACGCTGACTTTGGACGCCGTTGCCGCCGCCAACTCCGGCCACTCTGGCATGCCGATGGGCATGGCGGATGTGGCGACGGTGTTGTTTGAAAAGC
Source organism: Cypionkella sp. (assembly GCF_030652235.1). Taxonomy (GTDB): domain Bacteria; phylum Pseudomonadota; class Alphaproteobacteria; order Rhodobacterales; family Rhodobacteraceae; genus Cypionkella. The sequence continues at coordinate 34,033 of NZ_JAUSBA010000060.1, read as the reverse complement.
ACCTGAAGTTTGATCCCAAAGCGCCGCGCTGGGCGGACCGGGATCGGTTTATTCTGTCGGCGGGCCATGGCTCGATGCTGATCTATTCGTTGCTGTACCTGACGGGGTATGCGGATATGACGATTGAGCAGATCAAGAATTTCCGCCAATGGGGCGCGATTACCGCGGGCCATCCGGAATATGGTCATGTCGCAGGCGTCGAGACCACCACCGGGCCACTGGGTCAGGGCATTGCCAATTCGGTTGGCTTTGCGATTGCCGAGGAGAATTTGCGGGCGCGTTGGGGCTCGAAAGTGCAGGATCACTACACTTACGTCATCGCCGGGGACGGCTGTTTGATGGAGGGCGTTTCTCAGGAAGCCATCGGTCTGGCTGGGAAATTGCAACTCAGCCGCTTGATCGTGATGTGGGACAACAATGGCATCACCATTGATGGCAAGGTTTCGATGTCGGATGTGACCGATCAGCGGGCGCGGTTTGCGGCTTCGGGTTGGAATGTGCTGCATTGCGACGGCCATGATCCGGTGGATATTGACCGGGCTTTGACGGCGGCGAAGAAGTCGGACAAGCCGACGCTGATTGATTGCAAGACCCATATCGCTTTGGGCCATGCGGCGCAGGACACCTCAAAGGGCCATGGCGCTTTGACCGATGCGGCGCAGATGAAAGCGGCGAAAGAGGCTTATGGCTGGACTTCAGAGCCCTTCGTGATCCCCGCCGCGGTCAAAGCGCAGTGGGAGGCATTTGGGGTGCGCGGCGGTTTGGCCCATGCGGAGTGGGAGGCGCGGTTTGCAGCACTTTCCCCTGCGAAGCAGGCAGAATTTGAGCGGATTTTCGCGGGCGATGTGCCTGCCAAGCTGCCTGCGATCATTCGCGGGGTGAAGAAGGCGGCATCGGAAGCGGGCGCGAAGATTGCCACGCGTTCGGCGTCCGAAAAAGTGCTGGCGGCGGTGAACCCGGTGTTGCCGGAAACCATCGGTGGCTCGGCGGATTTGACCGGATCGGTCAACACCAAGACCGCTGATCTCGGGGTGTTTGGCGTCGAGGATCGCAAGGGCCGTTATGTTTATTATGGCATTCGTGAGCATGGCATGGCGTCAGCCATGAACGGTATGGCGTTGCATGGCGGGGTGCGTCCGTATTCCGGCACCTTCATGTGCTTCACCGATTATGCGCGGCCTGCGATGCGGCTGTCGGCGCTGATGGGGATTCCGGTGGTCTATGTGATGACACATGACAGCATCGGTTTGGGCGAGGATGGCCCGACGCACCAGCCGGTGGAGCATCTGGCGATTTCGCGCGCGACGCCAAACACCTATGTGTTCCGGCCCGCCGATCTGGTCGAGACGGCGGAGGCTTGGGAGATTGCGCTGAGCTCGAAGAACACGCCTTCGGTGCTGGCGCTGAGCCGTCAGAACCTGCCGACGGTGCGCAAAACCCATACCAACACCAACATGGTCGCCAAGGGCGCTTATGTGCTTGAAGAGGCTGTGGGCAAGCGTCAGGTCATTCTGATGGCGACGGGCTCGGAAGTGGAGATTGCGCTCAAGGCGCGCGATCTGCTGCAAGTCGAAGGCATTGGCACGCGGGTGGTATCGGTGCCGTCGATGGAATTGTTTGCGGCACAGGACGAGGCGTATCGCCGCAAGGTGTTGCCAGCGGGTCCGGTGCGGGTGGCAATTGAAGCGGGTGTGCGGCAGGGCTGGGATCGTTGGTTGCTCGGCGAGCGGGGCCGTGATGGCAAGGCTGATTTCGTTGGGATGTCGTCGTTTGGGGCCTCGGCCCCGATGGAACGGCTGTACAAAGAGTTTGGCATCACGGCGGAGAATGCTGTCGCCAAGGTCAAAGCGATGCTTTGAGTTTGACGGTGCGGTGGGGTTAAACCCCACCCTACCCTGCGCATATACGTTAGATTTCGATGGGGCCGCGCTTAATGCGCGGCCTTTTTCTTGCCGTTGATCGCGGACCATGCGGGCAGGATAATCTTGGTGACAACCGGGACCAGCACAAGCCCCAAGGCCAGACCCAGCACGCCGTCGCAGGCGGCGGTGACAGCCCATTCGACCAGACCAGCGGCTTGTGGCAGGGTTTCGGCTGCGGAGACGGCCCAGTGGTGGATGGTGCCGTAGGGTTCATGCTGGCCCAAAACATCCAAGCCATGCACGATGATGTTGCCGCCGACCCACAGCATCGCGAGGGTGCCGACGGTGGACAGAAAGCTCATCAGTTTTGGCATCGCAACCACGAGACCCCGGCCAAAGGCGCGGGCAGCAGAGGTTTTGCGATGCGTCGCCATGTGCAGGCCGACGTCGTCCATTTTGACGATCAAAGCCACTGCGCCGTAAACCACGACGGTGATCATGGTGCCGACGATGGCGAGGGTGATGGCCTCCATCCAGAAGCTACCTGCAGGGATCGCGGCAAGGGCGATGGTCATGATCTCTGCCGATAGGATAAAATCGGTTTTGATCGCGCCTGCGATCTTCTCTTCTTCCAGATGGGCAGGGTCTTTGGTGTCGAAATCGGCCTCAATCTGCGCGTCGGCATGGGGCATCAACGCGTGATAGACCTTTTCGGCACCCTCAAAGCACAGATAGGCCCCGCCCAGCATCAGCAGCGGCGTGATGGCTTGCGGTAGGAAGGCGTTCAGCGCCAGCAGGCCGGGCAGCAGGATGATCAACTTGTTCTTAAGCGAGCCTTTGGCGATGCGGTAGATGATCGGCAACTCGCGCTTGGCTTCAAAGCCGTGGACGTATTTCGGTGTGACAGCGGCATCGTCGATCACCACCCCCGCCGCTTTCGCCCCGGCTTTCGCCGCTGCCCCCGCAATGTCATCAATCGAGGCCGCCGCGACCTTTGCGATGGCCGCGACATCATCCAGAAGTGCCAGTAACCCGCTCATACCTGCCTCATCGCTGTTCTGCCTAAAGTATCTAGTTGCTGCACATGCAAAAGGCAAAGCCTGTGGCTTGTTAGCGCGAACAGGGGATGTTTGCGATAACATGTTGAATTTGCGTAATTTTTATACTTTTCGCCCGCGTCCGGCTTGCCTATAGCAAAATGGGATAGAGCTTGAAGCCAAGGGATGCGCGCATGATTACCATCGGGATCAATGGATTTGGCCGGATTGGCCGCTGCACTTTGGCGCATATTGCCGAATCCGCGCGCAATGATGTGCAGGTGGTGGCCATCAATGCGACCGGGCCGATTGAGACCAATGCGCATTTGTTGAAGTATGATTCAGTGCATGGACGATTTCCGGGCGTGGTGAAGATCTCGGGCAACGAGATGGACCTAGGCCGTGGGCCGATGCGGGTGATGAGCACCTATAACCCTGAAGAATTGGATTGGGACGGTGTCGATGTGGTGCTGGAATGTACCGGGCAGTTCAATGATCGCGATAAGGCGGCTGTGCATCTGGGGCGCGGGGCGAAGCGGGTTTTGATCTCGGCCCCCGCCAAGCGTGCAGATATGACGGTGGTGTATGGGGTGAACCATCGCGGGCTGACGGCGGACCATCATGTGGTGTCAAACGCGTCTTGCACGACGAATTGTCTGGCGCCGCTGGCGAAGGTTTTGAACGACGCCATCGGGATAGAGAGCGGGATCATGACCACGATTCACAGCTATACCGGTGATCAGCCGACGCTGGACCGCCGCCACAAGGATTTATACCGGGCGCGGGCGGCGTCGATGGCGATGATTCCGACGTCAACCGGGGCGGCGCGGGCGTTGGGGGACGTGTTGCCGGAATTGGCGGGATTGCTGGATGGCAGCTCGATCCGAGTGCCAACGCCGAATGTGTCGGCGGTTGATCTAACCTTCATCGCCAAAAAATCGGTGACGGTGCATGAGGTTAACGAGATCGTGCGCGCGGCGGCATCCGGCTATATGGGCATGGTGATGGCCTATGACCCGGAACCCAAGGTATCAATCGACTTCAATCACACGCCACATTCATCTATCTTTGCGCCAGACCAGACCAAAGTGGTGGGCCGCTCGGTGCGGGTGCTGGCTTGGTATGACAATGAATGGGGCTTTTCCTGCCGTATGGCCGATGTGGCTGGGGTGATGGGGCGGCTGCTGCAATAAAGCGGAGATGCCGTGACCGACCGTATTGCTTTGGTGCTTGCCCTGCTGATTGCCGCCGCGATTGCGGCGGACGCGGTGTTCAACAGTGGTCACGCATCGGTGTTTTTGCTTCGCAAGCTTGGCGATCTGGTTCAATATCTGATGATCTGGCGGTAAGGGTTGCCTTTATCGTTGATTGTCACACCAATTTCGTGATGTTAGCGCTAGCATCTCGCGCGTGAGTCGCGCTGTTTTCAGGAGGTTATCTCATGGCCGTAAAAGTCGCCATTAACGGATTTGGCCGCATTGGCCGCAACGTGCTGCGCGCGATCATCGAATCGGGCCGCACCGATATTGAAGTGATCGCGATCAACGATCTGGGCCCGGTGGAAACCAACGCGCATTTGCTGCGCTTTGATTCGGTGCATGGCCGCTTTCCGCATGTGGTGACCACCACTGCCGACACCATCGACGTGGGCCGGGGCCCGATGCGGGTGACGGCGTTGCGCAATCCGGCAGAATTGCCTTGGGGCGATGTCGATATCGTTCTGGAATGTACAGGGATTTTCACCAGCAAAGAAAAATGCCAGGCGCATCTTGAGAACGGTGCGAAGCGCGTGCTGATTTCTGCTCCGGGTGAGGATGCCGACAAGACCATCGTTTATGGTGTCAACCATGACACATTGACCTCCAGCGATTTGATCGTGTCTAACGCATCTTGCACGACGAACTGCCTGTCGCCCGTCGCCTATGTGCTGAACAAGCTGATCGGCATCGAAAAGGGCATGATGACGACGATCCACAGCTATACCGGCGATCAGCCGACTTTGGACACGATGCACAAGGACCTCTATCGCGGCCGGGCTGCTGCGCTGTCGATGATTCCAACCTCGACCGGCGCTGCCAAGGCGGTTGGTCTGGTGCTGCCCGAGTTGAAGGGCCGTCTGGACGGCTTTGCCATTCGGGTGCCGACGCCGAACGTCTCGGTGGTCGATCTGAAGTTCATCGCCAAGCGGGCGACGAGAGTTGAAGAAATTAACGCGGCAATCAAGGAAGCGGCGACTTCGGGGCCGTTGAAGGGGATTCTGGGCTATACCGAGTTCAAGAATGTCTCGTCGGATTTCAACCATGACCCGCATTCGTCGGTGTTCCACATGGACCAGACCAAGGTGATGGACGGCACGTTCTGCTCGATCCTGTCGTGGTATGACAATGAATGGGGCTTCTCGAACCGGATGGCGGATACCGCTGTGGCGATGGGTAAGCTGATCTGAGGCAAGCGTAGGACGGAATTCGCGCGAATTACGACACGGATTCTGCGATAGAATTCGGTTTGGGGGTGCCTTTGGGCGCCCCCGTCTCGTTACGGCGAAAATGCACAAGCTATGCACAAAACGCAATGCCGCAACGCAGCATTGTCAGTTGTTGGCGCTAACGACTTTCCTATATTGTTATCATGCGAAAGGGACAAAGCCATCCGGGCCAAGTCATCGCAGAGGAAAAGGAAACATTATGAAATCGCTTATCGCTCAACTGCGCGCCGCTGCCGAGAAACATGCCCTGTATCGTCGCACCCGTGACGAAATTGCTGGGATGCCGCGCCGGGTCGCACTCGATCTGGGCATCTTCCCCGAGGATGCAGAACGTATCGCCCACAAGGCTGTCTGGGGTTAAGTTGCCAAGGCTCAGGCCCGCAAATCTACGACGTATCCGGGGGCCAGTCGGCCCCCTTTTTATGTGAGCAATACCAGCCCCTTGGAAAAGCGCCTCGCGTTGGCTTGGTAGCCGGTCGCTGATTTCAGCAGACGCGCTTGTGCCTCGGCGTCCAACGGGCGCACCACTTTGCCAGGCGCGCCCATCACCAAGCTGCCATCGGGAATCTCTTTGCCTTCGGTGATCAGCGCCCCTGCCCCGATCAGACAGCCTTTGCCGATTTTTGCGCCGTTCAGGATGGTGGCCCCCATGCCGACCAGACTACCTTCGCCAATGCTACAGCCGTGCAGCATCGCCTTGTGGCCGATGGTGCAGTTTGCGCCGATGGTCAGCGGATAGCCCATATCGGTGTGCAGAACCGAATTTTCCTGAACATTGCTGCCATGCCCGACGCAAATTTCTTCATTGTCGCCGCGCAGGATCGCGCCGAACCAGATGTTCGCCTCGGCCTCTAAGGTGATCTTGCCGATCAGCACGGCGGTATCGGCGACCCAAGCCGAGGGATCAATCTGTGGGGCGATACCGTCGAGGACGTAGATCATCGGGTTTCAAACTCTCGGTTCAGGGTACGGACGAAATCGGACAGATCAGGCTGGCGGTCGCGCTTCAGGCGTTCGGCTTGAAGAATGGCCGTCAACTCATTGAAAGCGCTGTCGATATCGCGATTGATGATGACATAATCATACTCGGCCCAATGGCTGATTTCATCGCGGGATTTCTCCATTCGGCCTGCGATGATCTCGTCAGAATCCTGCGCACGGGCGCGCAGGCGTACTTCCAACTCGGCAATCGAGGGCGGCAGGATGAAGATCGACACCACGTCACGGCCCAAGGATGAGTTGCGAATCTGCTGGCCGCCCTGCCAATCAATATCGAACAGGGTGTCGCGGCCCTCGCGCATGGCAGCCTCAACCGGGGCTTTGGGCGAGCCGTAGAAATTGCCGAACACCTCGGCATGTTCCAGCATTTCACCCGATTGCACCAAGGCTTCAAAGGCCTCGCGTGGGTGGAAATAGTATTCGCGGCCATCTTGTTCGCCGGGACGGGGTTGGCGGGTGGTGGCCGAGATCGAAAAGCGCAAGGTCGGATCCCATTGCATCAGCCTGCGGGCAAGCGTGGATTTTCCCGCCCCAGAGGGCGAAGACAGGATTAGCAGAAGACCACGGCGTGCCATATTTTATTCCACGTTTTGAACCTGTTCGCGCGTCTGATCTATCACGGTCTTCAGGTCAAGCCCGATGCGGGTCAAGCCAAGGCTTTGCGATTTGGAACAGAGCGTGTTGGCCTCGCGCATGAATTCCTGCATCAGGAAATCAAATTTGCGCCCCACTTGGCCCGGTTCAGCCAGCAACGCACGGGCGGCGTCGATATGGGCGCGCAGTCGGTCAAGTTCTTCGGTGACATCATTTTTCACCGCGATCAGGGCGAGTTCTTGGGCGAGGCGCGTCTCATCGACGCCTTCGGCATTGGCGAGGACTTTCGTGAGGGCGTCGCGCAGGGTGGCGGGGGCTGCGTCGCGGCGGGCGGTGGCCTCGGTGTCGGCAGCTTTGGTCTGATCGGTGATTTTGTCGAGCTGGGCGGCTATCACGCTGTTCAGGGCAGCGCCTTCGGCGGCGCGCATGGCTTGGAAAGCGCTGAGCAATTCGGGCAGGTCGGCGAGGATGGCGATGCGGATCGCGGTGGGGTCGGACTCGGAGCTGTTGGCGTCAATCACGCCACGCGCGGCAAGAACGTCAGCAGAGGTCGGTTGGCCCAAGGTGACACCTGCGGCCATGGCGGCATCTTCGATTTGGCCAAGCGCGGACAGGACCGCAGAGAGTGTGCCGGGATTGAGGCGGAGGGATTCAGCCCCGTCGGCCCCCGCATCGCGGGTGACCTTCAGCGACAGGCTGACATTGCCGCGTTGCAAAGCGCGGCTAAGTTCAGCACGCAGGGCGAGTTCCAAGCCGTCGATCCAATCGGGCAAACGCAGGCGCAGATCAAGGCCCTTGCCGTTCACCGAGCGGATGTCCCAAGCCCAAGTACAGCCCGCCCCCTGCCCTTTGCGCGCGGCGAAACCTGTCATTGAAACCGTCATTGCTTGCTCCTTTGGCACCGTGCGCCGGGGACGCAGAGGTGTTTACCATTTGTTTAGATTGTCTACAAAACGCGCTGCAACCGGTGTATATTAACTTATCAGTAAGCAATCTTAAGTTGTAGACTCTGCACGACCAGATTGCGAAAACCCGAAGCCTAGTGGAGGGCCTACGATGTTAACTTTCTTTGGTAAAGGCCCGTATGGCAAGGGCGGTGATCGCAGCAGATCCTCGGCGGATATGCTTGCGGTGTTGCAGGTGGTGCGTGGCTATTGGGAAGCGTTGCGGGTGGCGGGCGGTTTGCCTGCGCGTGGCCAGATCGATCCGCGCGGGATGGCCGATTGTCTGGACAAGGTGTTTTTGATCGAGCAGATCGCACCGGGGCTAGCGCGGTTTCGGCTTGCCGGAATGGCTTTGAACGATCTGCTGGGGATGGATCTGCGCGGCATGCCGCTGTCGTCTCTGTTTGAGCCGATGGCGCGGGCGCGGATGGGGCATGAATTGGAGCAGGTGTTTGCCTCGCCCGCGATCATGGAAGTGTGGCTGGAGGCAGAGCGTTCGGTGGGGCGGCCCGCCTTGTCGGGGCGAATGTTGCTGTTGCCGCTGGCGGGCGTTGCGGGCGAGCCAAAGCTGGCGCTGGGATGTTTGGTGACGGAAGGCCAATTGGGGCGGCAGCCGCGGCGGTTTGCAATTTCGGGGCTGGTGCGGGAATTGGTGACGGGGTCGGGTTTGCGCGTCGTGCCATATACCGAGGCGATGGAGCCTGCGCCGCCGCGCAGTTCGGGACGAGCAGAGTTGCGGCTGGTGAGTTCGCGCGGCTAGCAAGAAGGGGGCTTTCCGCCCCTAACCCCCGAAGATATTTGCACCAATGTGACATGCAAAAAGGGCGGGCAGTTGGCTCCCCGCCCTTTTTTTGTGATACTTTGGGTTCTTACAGAGCGACGCGCCGGGCGGATTCGCGTTGAGCCGAGAGCTCTTCAGACACAAGGAAGGCCAGTTCCAGCGATTGGCTGGCGTTAAGGCGCGGGTCGCAGGCGGTGTGGTAGCGGTCGGACAGATTTTCATCGGTCACCGCGCGTAGGCCGCCAGTACATTCGGTCACGTCCTGGCCGGTCATCTCAAAATGCACGCCGCCGGGCACGGTGCCTTCGGCTTTGTGGATCTGGAAGAATTCGCGAACCTCGCGCAGCACCGATTCAAAGGGACGGGTTTTGTAGCCCGAGGCGGCTTTGATAGTGTTGCCGTGCATCGGATCGCAAGACCAGACCACATTGGCACCTTCTTCCTGCACGGCTTTGATCAGGCGCGGCAGATTTTCACCCACCTTACCGGCACCAAAGCGCGCGATCAGGGTCAAACGGCCTGCCTCATTGGCTGGGTTCAGCTTGGCCATCAGCACCTTGAGATCATCTGCCGTGGTGGTCGGACCACATTTCAGACCGATCGGATTCAGCACGCCGCGTGCAAATTCAACATGCGCGCCGTCGGGCTGACGGGTGCGGTCGCCGATCCAGATCATATGGCCGGAACCTGCCACGTTCTGGCCGGTGATGCTGTCCACGCGGCACAGGGCCTCTTCATACTCCAGCAGCAGCGATTCGTGGCTGGTGTAGAAGTCAACCGAAGCCAGCGAAGGCGCGGTTTCCGAGGTGATGCCAGCCGCGTTCATGAAGTCGAGCGCGTCGGAAATGCGGTTGGACAGTTCGCGGTAGCGTTCGGCCTTGTCATGCTCGGCAAAACCAAGGGTCCAGGAATGGACGCGGTGGATATCGGCAAAACCACCCGTCGAAAACGCGCGCAGCAGGTTCAGCGAGGCTGCAGCCTGGGTGTAGGCTTGCAGCATCCGCGACGGATCGGGGCGACGCGCCTCAACCGTGGCGTCAAAGCCGTTGATGATGTCACCGCGGTAGGACGGGTATTCGACGCCATCAATGATTTCGGTATTGGCCGAGCGCGGCTTGGCGAATTGACCCGCCATGCGGCCGACTTTGATCACTGGAACTTTCGCGCCATAGGTCAGCACCACTGCCATTTGCAGCATGACGCGGAAGGTGTCGCGGATGTTGTCGGCCGAGAATTCGGAGAAGCTTTCGGCGCAATCACCGCCTTGCAGCAGGAAGGCCTTGCCCTCGCCCGCCAAGGCCAGTTGCTTTTTCAGCTTGCGCGCCTCGCCAGCAAAGACCAGCGGGGGATATTTGGCCAGTTGCGCCTCAACCGTGTTGAGTGCAGCGGTGTCCGGATAATCGGGCATCTGCAAGCGCGGCTTTGCGCGCCAATCCGACTTTGTCCAACCCTTGGTCATTGGAGTCCCCCCTCTGTTAGCGATATCGGGGCGGTATAGAAAAAATATGCGGGATTGCAAAGAGCGAAAGGCGGTGTTTGTGCATGGTTCGCCCTTGCGGAAGCCGTTATTTCCTGTTTCCTTGCGACGAAACCGACACAAATAGGTCGCAACATGTCCACCCTCCTGCGTAAAGCCACCCAAGTTGAAAAGGCTGACGTGCCGCGTCGGTTTGTCTTCTTGTTGCTGGACAAGTTCACCATGATGTCTTTTGCGGGTGCCTTGGAGCCCTTGCGCGTGGCCAACCGGGCATCGGGTGTAGCTTTGTATTCTTGGGCCCTGGCGGGAGAAGGCGGGCTGGAAGTAAGATGTTCGAACGGAGCCGCGTTCAAATTGGACATGGGGCTGGATGAGATCGAGCGCGAAGATGTTGTGCTGGTGTGCGGCGGGCTTGATATCCAAAGAAGCACCACGAAGAATGTGTTGAACTGGCTGCGCCGAGAGGCAAGGCGTGGGGTGGTTATTGGCGGTATTTGTACCGGATCCTACACGATGGCCAAGGCGGGTTTGCTGGACGGCAAGAAAGCCACGATCCACTGGGAAAATCAGGATAGCTTTCTTGAGGAGTTCGAAAATGTCAAACTGACAAGGTCGATCTTTGTGATGGATGGCAACCGCTGGAGCACCGCAGGGGGCACCTCGCCCATCGACCTGATGCTGAAAGTGGTGGCCACGGATCATGGCGAGAATCTGGCAAATACTGTGGCAGACCAGTTGATCTATTCCAGCATCCGCACCGATCAGGACACCCAGCGCTTGTCGATCCCGACCCGGATCGGGGTGCGGCATCCAAAGCTGTCTCAGGTCATTCAGATGATGGAAAACGCCATCGAAGACCCGATGAGCCCGGCGGATTTGGCGGAAGATGTGGGGATGTCCACCCGGCAGTTGGAGCGGTTGTTCCGCCGCTATCTGAACCGCTCACCCAAGCGCTATTACATGGAACTGCGGCTGCAAAAGGCGCGCAATCTTTTGATGCAGACCGATATGTCGGTGATCAACGTGGCACTGGCCTGCGGTTTTGCCAGCCCATCGCATTTCTCAAAATGCTACCGCAGCCATTACAACACCACGCCTTACCGCGAGCGGGGCACCCAAGGGATGCCCAGCCCCGGCATTGGTGTGCGGCTGTCGATTTAAAGCCGCTTAGACCACGTTGGCGTTTGGTCCAAGCGGACCTGCGCCAAAGCGGTTGGCTCCGCCCGTGCCGCGCGAGCAAAACCAGACCAACAAGATGATTGCGCCGACCAGCGGGATCAGACCGATCAGAAGCCACCAACCGGATTTATCCAGATCATGCAGGCGGCGCACCGAAACTGCGATCGCTGGCACTATGTTCGCCAGCGACCAGATCGTTGAAAACAGACCGCCCACCACGGCAAACTCCATCGAGCCCGCGGTACGGCTGAACGAGCCGCCGCCTTCAAGCAGCGCAATAACAAGCGCCACCACGATTTGAAACAACATCCACCACCAATAGGCAGAACGCTGCGAGCGTCCCAAGAAGTTAGCATAGTTCGCATAGCCAGATTTCACGGCTTCGACAAAATTCATTTCCGACCTCACAAAGTGCTATTTTTCACTCTCGCACGCTGTCCGATAATCTGTCCAGAAAATGTAAGCCCAAGTTATACCGCCGCTCATTTTCCCAGCAAATGCTATCGGTTTCACCGCTTCACACTACTTTAAGCTTGAAATAGTGCCATTCGGACATTAGCCTATTTGCAACCTGTCGCAGCCAGAGCTGATGTATCGGAGGAAAATGTTGTCCTTTAAGACGCTTTTCTTTTGCGAAACGCCGCTCTAGGTTCGACGGCAGGATTGCGATCCAACATGGGAGATAACAATGAAAAAACTGCTTTTGGCCACGGCGGCAACCGCCCTTATGGCTGGCGCTGCTTCGGCGGAAGATGTGAAGATTGGCGTACTGATCGGCTTTACCGGGCCAATCGAATCGTTGACCGGCCATATGGCCAATGCGGCTGAATTGGCAATGTCGGAAGCCAATGCTTCGGGCAAAGCGCTGAACGGCTGGAACTTTGTCTCGGTGCGCGCAGACTCTACCTGCGGCGACTCGGCGGCTGGCACCGCGGCAGCAGAGCGCATCGTTACGGCTGATGGGGTCAAAGGCATCGTGGGCGGCGATTGCTCGGGTGTGACTGGCGCTATTTTGCAGAACGTGGCGCGTCCGAACGGCATCGCGATGGTTTCGCCTTCGGCAACCTCGCCCGCCCTGTCGAGCGCTGAAGATGATGGCCTGTTCTTCCGCACAGCACCTTCGGATGCACGCGAAGGCGAAGTCATGGGCGACATTCTGGTCGAGCATGGCGTGAAGACCATCGCGCTGACCTATTCCAACACTGACTACGGCAAGGGTCTGGCTGAAGCGATTGCAGCAGCGTTCACGGCAAAAGGCGGCACCGTGACCATCAATATCCCGCATGAAGACGGCAAGGCCGATTACTCGGCTGAAGTTGCGTCCTTGGCTGCGGCTGGTGGGGATTTGCTGGTTGTGGCGGGCTACCTTGACCAGGGCGGCAAAGGCATCATCCAAGCCTCGCTTGACGCGGGCGCTTTCACAAAGTTCGGTCTTCCGGGCGGTATGGTGGGTGACAACCTGCCGAAAAACATCGGTCCGGCGTTGGACGGCTCTTACGGCCAAGTCGCACAGTCGGACAGCGCGGGTGCTGCGATCCTGACCGAAATGGGCAAAACCAATTCGGCGCCATTCGATGCGACCTCGCCTTACTCGATGGAGTCGTATGATGCGGCGGCGCTGATCATGCTGGCGATGCAGGCGGCAAATTCTACTGACTCGAAGGTCTATGCGACCAAGATCATGGACATCGCCAATGCACCGGGCGAGAAAATCCTGCCCGGCGAAATCGGCAAGGCACTGGAGTTGATCGCAGCTGGCAAAGACATCGACTATGATGGCGCGTCGGGCGTGGAGCTGATCGGTCCGGGCGAAAGCGCTGGCCGTTACCGCGAGTTTGAAATCAAAGGCGGCGTCTACGAAACCATCAAGTTCCGTTGATTTCGGCCTGAAACATCTCAGCACGGCCCGGGGTTACGCCTCGGGCCGTTGCTGTAAGTAAAGCCACCCGCATGGCTTGCCATGCAAACAAACACGACAGCATGGCTTGCCCATTCAAAAATAAGACCGCATGGCTTGCCCATGCAAAATTACGCCCGCATGGGATTCCATGACAAGAGGCGGTGACAGGGGGATATATGATCGTTGTCGAAGACCTGCACAGGCATTTCGGCGGCTTTAGGGCTGTTGATGGCGCTTCACTAGAAATCAAAGCCGGGACGATCACCGGGTTGATCGGGCCGAATGGCGCGGGCAAGACCACATTGTTCAACGTGATCGCAGGGCGGCTGTCGCCGACCAGCGGACGGGTGAAGATGGCGGGCGAAGATATCACTGGCCTGCCGCCACACGAGTTGTTCGGCAAGGGCCTGCTGCGCACGTTCCAGATCGCGCATGAATTTGGCAGCATGACGGTGCGGGAAAACCTGATGATGGTGCCGGGCGCGCAGTCAGGCGAAAACCTGTGGAACGCCTGCTTCCGGCGTGGCGCTGTGGCGGCCGAGGAAAAGCGCATCCGCGAGAAAGCCGATGAAGTGTTGGAGTTTCTGACCATCACCCACCTGGCCGATCAACGCGCGGGCAATATCTCGGGCGGGCAGAAAAAGCTGCTGGAACTGGGCCGCACCATGATGGTCGATGCCAAGATGGTTTTCCTCGATGAAGTTGGCGCGGGGGTGAACCGTACGCTTTTGAACACCATTGGCGATGCGATCGTGCGGCTGAACAAAGAGCGCGGCTATACGTTCTGCGTCATCGAACATGACATGGATTTCATCGCCCGCATCTGCAACCCGGTGATCTGTATGGCCGAGGGCAAAGTGCTGGCGCAGGGGACGGTTGAGGAAGTGAAGAACAACGAAAAGGTTATCGAGGCTTATTTGGGCACCGGACTGAAGAACAAAGTGAAGGAAGCGGCGCATGGCTGAACCCTTCCTGATTGGTGAGAATATGACCGGCGGCTACGGCCCGGTTGATATTCTGCACAACTGCACGATTGCCGTTGAAAAAGGCCAGATCGCAGTGATTGTTGGCCCGAATGGCGCTGGAAAATCGACCGCGATGAAGGCGGTGTTTGGCATGCTCAACCTGCGCGGGGGCCGGGTGATGCTGGACGGTGAGGATATCACCAAGCTGTCGCCACAAGCCCGCGTGCGTAAGGGCATGGGGTTTGTGCCGCAGACCAGCAATATTTTCACCAGCATGACGGTGGAAGAAAACCTTGAAATGGGCGCGTTCATTCGCACCGATGAGATCAAGGATACCATGGCGCAGATCTATGATCTGTTCCCGATCCTGAAGCAAAAGCGCTATCAGGCGGCGGGGGAGCTTTCGGGCGGGCAGCGCCAGCAGGTCGCCGTGGGCCGCGCGCTGATGACGCAGCCGAAGGTGCTTATGCTGGATGAGCCGACCGCTGGGGTGTCGCCAATTGTAATGGATGAACTGTTTGACCGGATTATTGAGGTCGCCCGCAGCGGGATCTCTATTCTGATGGTCGAACAGAATGCCCGCCAAGCGCTTGATATTGCCGATAAAGGTTATGTTCTGGTGCAGGGTGCAAATCGCTTTACCGACACGGGCCAAGCGCTGCTTGCCGATCCCGAAGTCCGTCGTTCGTTCTTGGGGGGCTGAGGCCATGGATATGCTCAACGCCCTTGTGGCTTTTCTGAACTTTGTCGTGGTGCCGGGCTTTGCTTATGGCAGTCAACTCGCGCTGGGTGCGCTGGGGTTGACCTTGGTGTTCGGCATCCTGCGGTTCTCCAACTTTGCGCATGGCGATACCATGGCGTTTGGCACGATGTGGGTGATCCTAATCACTTGGTGGTTCCAAAGCATGGGAATTTCGGCGGGACCGCTGCCTACAGCACTGCTTGCCCTGCCCTTCGGGATTGCGGTCACTTGCGCTTTTGTTTTGGGCACCGACCGAGTGGTGTATCGGTTCTATCGGCAGAAGAAAGTCGCCTCGATCATTCTGGTCATTGTCTCGACGGGTGTGATGTTCATCATGAACGGCTTGACGCGGATGATCATCGGTCCGGAAGAACAAAGCTTTGCAGATGGCGCGCGGTTTGTGATGACGGCGCAGCAGTTCAAAGACATGACTGGGCTGCAAGAAGGTCTGGCGATCAAATCCACCACGGCAATCACCGTGGTGATGGCTGCGGTTTGCGTGGCGCTGTTGTTCTGGTTCTTGCAAAAAACCCGCACCGGCAAGTCGATGCGGGCGTTTTCGGATAACGAGGATCTGGCGCTGTTGTCGGGCATCAACCCCGAAAAAGTGGTGATGGTGACATGGATCATCGCCACGGCTTTGGCGGTGATCGCGGGTACGCTTTACGGAATTGATAAGTCGTTCCGCCCGTTCATCTATTTCCAACTGCTGTTGCCGATTGCGGCGGCGGCGGTGGTGGGCGGGCTTGGCAACCCGCTGGGCGCGATCGCAGGCGGGTTTGTGATCGCGTTTTCCGAGGTGTTTGTCACCTATGCGTGGAAAAAGGTGGTGCTGTATCTGGCTTCGGTTGATCTGGCCCCGACGCAACTGCTGCAACTTTTGTCAACCGACTACAAATTTGCGGTCAGCTTCTCGATCCTGATCATCGTGCTGCTGTTCATGCCAACCGGCATTTTTAAGGGGAAATGACATGCACCGCAATGTGATGATGTTCGCCGGGGTCGGCCTGCTGTTCGTGCTGACAGGCGTGATGCAAAGCTGGAACCTCAGCCTGCAAATCCTGAATATCGGCATCCTGTCGGCGATCATGGCCTTGGGCGTCAACATGCAATGGGGCTATGCCGGGTTGTTCTCTACGGGCATCATGGGTTCGGTGGCTTTGGGCGGTTTGGCGGTGGTTGTGGTCTCGGCGCAGCCAGTGCCAGAGGCTTGGGCGGCGGGCGGGCCACGGTTGCTGTTGAGCCTTGCGTTCGGTTTGGCGGTGATCGCAGGAGCGGTGGCGGCCTATCGGCGGATGGCGGGACGTGCGCGCAACTGGACGGTGGCGTCGATCCTGATCGGCGGCTTCTTTGCTTACCGCGCGATTTACGACCCCGCTGTGACGGCGATTGAGGCGTTCAATCCGGCGGTTTATGGCAATATCGGCGGCTTTGGCTTGCCATCCTTGCTGTCTTGGCCCGTGGGCGCGCTGTTTGCGGGCGTTGCGGCTTGGGCGATTGGCAAGGTGGCCTTGGGTTTACGCTCGGACTATCTGGCGATTGCGACGCTGGGGATTGCCGAAATTGTGCTGGCGGTGATGAAGAATGAGGATTGGCTGTCACGTGGAGTGAAAAACCTTGTCGGTCTGCCACGGCCTTGGCCTGTGCCGTATGAGGTCGATTTGCAGAAGTCGGCCGAGTTTGTGGGCTGGGCGCAGAACTGGGGCTTTGATACGATTTCTGCCTCAACCATCCTGGTAAAACTTCTGTATATGCTGATCTTTGGCGCGGTGCTGCTGGCGCTGATTTGGATTTCCGAGCGGATGCTGAACAGCCCTTGGGGCCGGATGATGCGGGCGATCCGTGACAATGAAGTTTCGGCAAGCGCGATGGGCAAGAACGTAACGGCCCGGCATTTGCAGATTTTCATCATCGGCTCGGCTGTGGTGGGGATGGCGGGGGCGATGCTGACCTCGATGGAGGGGCAGCTGACGCCGGGCAATTACTCGCCGCTGCGGTTCACCTTCCTGATCTGGGTGATGGTGATCGTGGGTGGCTCGGGCAACAACTGGGGCGCGGTTTTGGGCGGCTTGCTGCTGGGCTGGCTGTGGCTGATTGTCGAAAACGCAGGCCCAGTGTTCATGGGCTATATGACCTATCCGCTGCCTGCGGGGGCCTTGAAGGCGCATCTGATTGATGCGGCGCCGCATTTGCGGCTGGTGACCTTGGGGGCGGTGTTGCTGCTGGTTCTCAGATTCAGTCCGAAGGGATTGATCCCAGAGAAGTAGCAGGCCAGAGACCCCAATCCTGTGCGAAGAAGTGGAAAACCTGCTGCGGCGCTGCCGTCAGCGGGTTTTCTTTTACCCGGCCAAAGATCATGCCGTTGGGGTGGGTTTGCGCCCAAGCGGTCAGGCTTGGCAGATCGGGGGTTAGGGCGACCTTGGTGGTCAGACGGGCAAGGAAGTTGATCTCGGCGTTATATTCTTCGTTGATCACGGCAAGGCCACCCTCCTCATTGCTGGCGAGGGTAGTGGCTAGGCGTTGGCCGTCATAGGCGGCGTAAAGCTCGGTGCTGGCAATGATGGCGTGGATGCCAAGCGTCAGGCCTGTGCCTGCCAGCAGGTGGCCGGGGATGCGCGGCAAGCGCCAGATCAGCAGGGCTAGGATCAGGCAGAGGGCCGCGAAAGCGGTGAGTGGCCAGTACGGGGCCAGTTGGGCGAGATCCGCTTTGGCGGGGATCAGGCCGAGGCCCACGGCACCTGCCCCGGCGGCGATCAGCAGCAGGGCGACCCAAGCGAGGCTGCCGGATTTGGCACGGACTGAGGCATGCGCGAACAGCAACGCCATCGCGGGATAGGCGGGCAGCAGGTAATGTGCTTGTTTGCCAGAAATCAGCGAGAACAGGATCAGGGTAGAGACGGCCCAGATCGTGCAAAGTTTGATCGCAGGGTCGCTCCATGTGCCTTTGAAGCCGGACCAAAGGCGGATCGACCAGCCCCATGGGAACAGCAGCAGCGGCAGTAGAGCGATCAGGAACCAGAACGGGCGGTCGTGCGCCATGCCCCCTGCAACGCGGGCGGCGGATTGGGTCCACAGCAGTTCGGTGCGGAATTCGGGGGTGGCGGTGAGCAAGGTGGGCACCAACCAGAGCGCGATCAGGGCGAGGGCAACCAGCAATGCGCCGCCAAAGCCCTTGGCGATTTCGGTCGCCTTGGGCGGGTTGGGGGCCCAATAGGGCATGGTCAACAGCACGGGCATCAGGTGGACGAGGATCACCGGACCTTTTGCGTAGACGCCAAATGCGAGTGCCAATCCGAACAGGGGCCAGCCGCCCCTGCCCTGCCCGATGCTCCAGAGTGCGGCGATGCCGCCCAAGACGCCGAGCGCCAAAAGCGCGTCGAACATCGTGGCCGAGCCGTAGATCAGGAACACAGGAAAACCAGCAAGGATCAGGGCGGCGCGGATACCTAGGTTTTCAGCGGGCCACAGGCGGCGGGCCAGCAGCGTGGTGCCTGCGACCATGCCCACCGCGCAAGCGGGGCCGACAAGCCGGGCGGCGAATTCATTGACGCCCGTAAGCAGCCAGACCAGATTGATCATCGCGAACAGCAAAGGCGTTTTATGCGTATACATCTCGCCATTTTTGGTCAAATGCACCGGATCGCCCGACAACCACATCTCCCATGCAACGGACAGATAGCGGGTCTCGTCAATCGGCAGCAGGGGTCGCATCGCGACAAGGGCGGCCAGACCCACCGCCACACCGATCAGAATTGGCCAAAGTTTACCCAGCATCTGCGCCTCCGTTGCTGCGCCATTGCTACAATGATCTACCGCTAGGGTCTACCGTCGCGCTTGCACTTCATTTGCGACGCATTTTGTCGCGGACGGGGCGGTGATTTGTGGCCAAGGGCTTATTTTGGCTCAAAAGGGCTGCGGCCCCGCGATTTCAAAAGGATTCCCAGATGAAAACCCATACCCGCGTTGTTGTGATTGGCGGCGGCGTTGTTGGCTGCTCGGTGCTGTATCACCTGACCAAACTCGGCTGGTCGGATGTGATGCTGATTGAGCGGTCGGAGTTGACAAGCGGCTCTACCTGGCACGCGGCGGGCGGGTTTCACACGCTGAACGGCGATACCAATATGGCGGCGTTGCAGGGCTATACGATCCGGCTTTATAAAGAGCTTGAGGCAATCACGGGCATGTCCTGCGGGCTGCACCATGTCGGCGGCATCACCTTGGCCGACAATCAGGCGCGGTTTGATCAGCTGATCGCAGAGCGTGCCAAGCACCGCTATATGGGGCTGGATACCGAGATTTTGGGGCCAGAGGAGATCAAGAAATTTACCTATGGCATGGTGAATTTGGAAGGCATCGTCGGGGCTTTATATGATCCGCTAGACGGGCATTTGGACCCATCAGGCACGACCCACGCCTATGCCAAAGCGGCGCGGATGGGCGGGGCAGAGATTGTCTTGCACAACCGCGTTTTGGAGACGAACCCGACCGCTGAGGGCTGGGAAGTTGTCACCGAAAAGGGCACCGTTTACTGCGAGCATCTGGTGAACGCGGGCGGGCTTTGGGCGCGGGAAATTGGCGCGATGGCGGGCGTCTATCTGCCGCTGCTGCCGATGGCGCATCAGTATTTGGTCACCGATGATATACCGGAGATTATGGATATTCTGAAATCGGGCAATGAATTCCCGCATGTGATGGATCCGGGTGGCGAGTCGTATTTGCGGCAGGAAGGCCGGGGGCTGTGCATTGGTTTTTATGAAAAACCCTGCGAGCCTTGGTCTTTGGATGGCACGCCATGGAATTTCGGCCATGAATTGTTGAACGAACAGTTTGACAAGATTGAGGATTCGGTGAACTTCGCCTATCGCCGCTTCCCAGTGTTAGAGCGCACGGGCGTAAAACGGGTGATCCATGGGCCGTTCACTTTTGCCCCCGATGGCAACCCGCTGATCGGCCCGGTGCAGGGCTTGAAGAACTACTGGTCGGCCTGCGCGGTGATGGCGGGCTTTAGCCAAGGCGGCGGCATGGGGCTGGCGCTGGCGCAATGGATGATCGAGGGCGAGGTCGAGCGTGACCCGCGCGGCTTTGATGTGTCGCGGTTCGGCACTTGGACCACGCCGGGTTATACCGTGCCAAAGGTGATCGAGAACTATCAGATGCGCTTTTCGGTCGGCTATCCGAACGAAGAACGTCCGGCAGCGCGGCCATTCCGCACCACGCCAATGTATGACACCAACACTGCGCTGAACGCGGTTTGGGGCCAGCAGTACGGGCTTGAGGTCGTCAACTATTACGCCTTGCCGGGAGAGCCTACCTATGAGGAGCCGACCTTCAAACGTTCGAACGCTTGGGAAGCCACGCGCCAAGAAGTGATGGCGGTGCGGACGGGCGTTGGCATCAACGAATTGCAGAACTTCGGCAAGTACATCGTCAAAGGCGCCAACGCGCGCGCTTGGCTGGATAAGATCATGGCGGGGAATATCCCCAAGGTTGGTCGCCTTAGCCTGACGCCGATGCTGGCCCATTCCGGCAAGATCATCGGCGATTTCACGGTATCTTGCTTGTCCGAGACTGAATTCCAACTGACCGCCAGCTATGGCGCGCAGGGCTGGCATTACCGCTGGTTTGAACAGAATGCGATGGATGGCGTGACGGTTGAAAACGTCTCGGACGCGCGCTCGGGCTTCCAGATTGCCGGGCCGAATGCGCGAGAATTGCTGAGCCGCGTCACGCGCAGCGACGTGTCGGGCGCTGCATTCAAGTTCATGGATGTGAAGCGGATGACGGTGGGGATGGCAAACTGCATCGTACAGCGCGTCAGCTATACCGCCGATCTGGGCTATGAGATTTTCTGCGATCACATGTCGGTGCGGCATTTGTGGGATACGCTGAACGCGGCGGGCAGCGATCTGGGCCTGCGGCCGTTCGGGATGCGCGCGATGATGAGCTTGCGGCTGGACAAGTGGTTTGGCTCATGGGGGCGTGAGTTTTCGCCCGATTATACCCCCTGCGAGACGGGGCTTGATCGCTTCATCCGCTGGAACAAGGATGCGGATTGGATCGGCAAAGCGGCGGCCGCGGCAGAGAAAGCCGCAGGTCCGAAGCGCAAGCTGGTCAGCTTTATCGTCGATGCCAAGGACGCCGATGTGGTGGCATGGGAGCCGATCTGGCTGGAAGGCGAAGTCGTAGGCTTCTGCACCAGCGGTGGTTTCAGCCATTTCAGCGGGAAATCGGTGGCGATGGGCTTCCTGCCTGCGGATAAAGTCAAGGATGGCTTGGAGTGCCATATCGAAATCCTTGGCGAGCGCCGAAAAGCTGTGGTGCAACTGGCACCGTTGTTTGACGCGGATAGCGCGCGGATGCGGGGTTAAAACTGGCTTGAAGCGGTTGCGCGGCAGTGATGGCGCGCGCCGCTTCTTGACTGTAAGGTTTTCCCAGTGGGGAGACACTTGTGCAGGGTGCAGATTTTTGCACTCTATCCTGTTGTAAAGCTGGTTCAGTTTGAATGCGGGCGTCATGATCCTTCGCGATTGACCGGGGTTTGGCTTTGCGTCACCTTTGGTGGATGAGCCTGACCATTCTGATCCCCGCTGCCGGAGCCAGCAGCCGCATGCGCAGCGGTGATAAGCTGTTGGAGCCAGTGGATGGCACACCAATGTTGCGCCGACAGGCGCAGATCGCGCGGGACGTTTGCGCCCAAGTGATCGTTACACTGCGCCCGGAAGATGTGGCGCGACGGCAGGCTTTGACAGATGTGGACGTAACTGTGTTGCCGGTTGCGACGGCTGCCGAAGGCATGGCGGCCTCGATCCGCGCCGGGGCAAAGGCGGCACAGGGCGCATTGATGATCTTGCCCGCGGACATGCCAGAGTTGGACTCGGATGATCTGCGAGCCATGATCGAGGCTTTCGATCAGGCACCACACGCCATTCTGCGCGCGGCGAGCGCGGATGGCAGGCCGGGGCATCCGGTGATTTTTCCCGCAGACTTACGCGGGAAGTTGCAGGGCTTGCGCGGCGATGAGGGCGCGCGCAGCGTTTTGGCGCAGTATCCCGCGCGCATCATTCTGATCGCCCTGCCCGATCAGCACGCGCTGACCGATCTGGACACGCCGGAAGCATGGGCGGCGTGGCGCACGGGGCGGCAAGGCTAACGGGCAGGATTAGATACGAATTCCGTCACGATTTCCGTCACGGGAATCGGTGGATCACGCCGCGAGCAACACCTTGGCCTCATGCGCTTTCAGCGTCAGACGGGCGGCCGGGTAATCGGCGTGATCCAGCCTAAGCTCGGGGAATAATTCTGTAATTTCTGCGCGCAGCCCGTCTTCCATCGCATCCAGCATCCGCTTGGCGGGTTGGAAGCTTTCGGTCCAGGCGCCATTGGCGCAGATAATCTCGTGATGCTCCAGCAGCAGGTGAATATAGCGCACATCGGATGATAAAATCTGCACTACACCCGGCAAGACTGTCAGATGGGTGGCGGCCACCAGCACCTCGGCCTCGCCAAACAGCATTTCCGGCAAAGCGCCTTCGATCAGCATGCGGTGCTGCGGCGAAACCAAGGTGTCGCGCAGCGGCAGGCCACAGCCCAGCGCGCCCAGCCCGATCTTCACCGGCTGCAGGTGCGGCTGCGCGATCAGATCGCCCAAACCCAGCTTACGGCTGCCAATCCAGCGGATCGGTTGCAAGCCGTGATCGCGGGTCAGCAGCAGATCGCCCGCGCGCAAATCCTCGACCACAACATCGCCGCGATCCGTCGTGATCATCACGCCGGGGGTAAAGCAGGGGATGGCTTTCTCGATGTTCGAGAAGGTCATCGTGCCAACCACATGGCCCGCGCCGTCAAGGAACTCGACCGTGCCATTCTCGGAGTTCATCGGATCGTAGATGATGTTGGTCAGCTCCCAGCCCCAGCTGGTCAGATCAAGCACGTCATTGTCGCCCGCGTTCTCACCGCCGACGATCACATCGCCGTATGCGTTGGGATTGCCATCGACGAAGAACAGGTCATTGTCGGTGCCGCCGTACAGCGTATCGGCTCCGGCATCGCCATGCAGCGTGTCATTGCCCGCATCGCCATAAACCAGGTCATTGCCAAGCCCGCCATACAGCTGGTCATTGCCAAGGCCGCCAAACAGGCTGTCATTGCCGAGATCGCCCGACAGAGTGTCATTGCCATCGTCGCCCAGCAGCGTGTCATTGCCATCGCCGCCCAACAACTGATCCAGCCCAGCGCCGCCGGACAGGCTATCACTGCCCGCATCGCCGTACAGCGTATCATTCTCGGTGCCGCCAAACAGGCTGTCGTTGTCATTGCCACCGTAAATCAGATCAGCGCCCGCACCACCCGACAGCGTGTCATCGTCTGCGCCACCATACAGGCTGTCATTGGCATCGCCACCAAGCAGGCTGTCGTTGCCTGCCTCCCCGAGCAGAGAGTCAGCCTCGGTGCCGCCATCCAGCGTATCATTGCCATCGCCGCCAAGAAGCGTGTCATTGCCCGCCTCGCCCAGCAGGCTGTCATTACCCGCGCCGCCATAAAGACTATCGCGGCCATCGCCACCCAGAAGTGTGTCGTTGCCCACAAGGCCCAGCAAAGAATCATCGCCGATACCGCCATTCAGGCTGTCATTGCCATTACCGCCATCCAGCGTGTCGTTGCCATCATCGCCAAACAACGTGTCGTTGCCGTCATAGCCAAGCAGGCTGTCATTGCCCAAACCGCCCGAGAGGTAATCATCGCCCGCCGCCTCGGCTGCGACGTTCAAGGGATTGGTGTTGGCGTAGTATTCGTAATACAGGCCCGCCGCGCTGCCGGTGGTGGTGCCGCCCGAGGTCAGCGACACCGTGGTATAGGGCACGTTGATGGTCAGAGTGCCATTGGTGGTTGATGTTGCCCCCGAACCGATGCGGATCACCTGCCCCGAGGTGTTGATCGCATAGACCGCATTGCCGCTGAACGTCACCATACCCGAGGCAATCGCGGTGTTCAGATCAATGGTAACCCCGTCGATGACGATGGTCAGAATCTCATTACCGTTGATGGCGTTGAACAGGATCTGCCCACCCGCCAGTTGCGAACTGGCGGTGTGGGTGTGGGTTTCCACCGCATCGGTGTTGCCAAGGTAAAACCCGGTCAAAGTGCCGGAGGTGCCTGTTGACAACTGGTTGTCGCTCGACACGGTGTTGACGGTGAAGTTCGGCCGCCCATTGGTGCCTGCGACCGATTGCAAGGCGGCAGTAACTTCGGTGTAGACAGGCGCGTAGGTGGTGCCTGTGGTGGCAGTGCCACCCGACAGCGTATCATCACCCGCCCCGCCGTAAAGGCTGTCGTTTCCGCTGGAGCCCTCAAGGCTGTCGTTGCCATCGTCGCCATAAACGCTGTCGTTGCCAGTGCCAGCACTGACCACATCATTGCCGCTGCCGCCGTAGACGATGTCGCGGCCTAAGCCGGAATTGACGGTATCGTTGCCCGCACCTGCCAGCACATAGTCAGCTTGACCTGTGGTGCCCACATATCCGGTTCCATCATTGGCATCGATACGGTCGCCATCAGGATCGGCCGCGTAGCTTGTGTCAATCAGATCGTTGCCAGCGGTGCCATCGACCACCCCGTCGCCCTGAAACACCTGTCCGGCCTCAAACTGCATCGAATAGACGCCAGCCGGATCATTGGTGTCGAAATCATTGCCTGCATAGGTGGCCAGAAAAGCCGCGTTGCCCGAGCCTTCGAGCAGGGTCTGCGAGGTGGTGCCGTTCGAGATACCAACCGTTGCCTGCCCCGCATAGCCGTTGGTGAAGCCGACAGAGTTATACAGGTAGTCAACGCCGAAATCTCCACCGCCCAGATTGGTGATCACCGCCTGAAAGCTGTTGGTACCGGTGCCAGTATAGGGTGCTACGTTCAGCCAGGTGATGGTGATCTTGCCCGTGGTGGCGTCAATATCCCAATAGATATCACCGCCCTTCGAGATGTCGATATCGGTCCAGAATGGCGCAATGCTGGGCTGTCCCAGCGTGGTCAGTGCCGCCGGAGTATAGCTTGGCTGTGCCGAGGTGAAGGTGATCAACCCGTTGGTATTGATGTAAAACGAGGTAAAGCGGCTGCCATAGACATCCATGCCACCGGTGCCGAAAACCCCGCTGACATCAACCAACCGCGAGCCGTCATCCAAATTTCCGGTATAGCCGCCGGTGGTCTTGAAGGATTGCTCACCGTACCCCGAAGCGCCGCCAAGACCAGAGTTCAACACAGCCATGATTAACGTTCCTTAACGCCCTGCAACGCAAGCGCGCGCTCAGGGACACAGGGGCGATTTGTTGCGACAGATAACGACAAAGCGGGCCCATTTCAGCTTTTCTAAGACGGGAAATACCCCTGCTGCAGGGTCGAAATGTGGCCAGACTGGGGTATGTTTCTGGTGTGTAAACAATGCGGCTCAACATGCGCGTGCAAGTCAGCAGGCGTCTATCGCTGCAGTGTTCAGCGATGCAGCAACATATGCGCCTCTTTTGGCTTCAGCATCATGCGCGCCGCCGGATCGGGCACGCCTGCACTCAGATCAGCAAAAGGCGCGCAGATTGCTGGGCGCTGTGCACGCTTTAGCCCCGCCAATGTGTACTGGCCCGGCTGAAAGCTTTCGCTGCCATCGCCATCGGCGCAGACCCGTTGATGTTCATCGAACAAGATGTGAAAATAGCTGATCCACCCCGGCGTGGCGCGGGTGATGCCGGGCATCCTGATCAGATGCAGCGCTGACGCCAACACTTCAGGCTCACCATACAGCGCGTCATTGCCCGCCCCGCCATCGAGCCTGTCATTGCCTGCACCTGCGCGCACGGTGTCGTCGCCCGCCCCGGCGCGGATGTAGTCGTCATTGTCCGAACTTTCCGCAAGACCCGCATCAGAATTGTCGCCATTGTCGGAGCCGCTGGCAATCGGTTCGACATAGGTAGAACCGATCAAATCATCGCCGGTGGAGCCATCGATATAGCCGTCATCATAGGCCGCCACCGTCGCAGTGGTACCGTCCGCATAGGTCAGGATGGCATTGTAGATCGAGGTGCCGTCATAGACCGATGTAAAAGCCGTGCCACCAATATTGGTCGAAAGTGTCGCATTTTCAATATTGTTGTTGGTTTTCACTGCATCGGCATCCGCACCGCCACTGAAGTTTCCAGCCGTGATCTGCACTTTGTTGGAAAAAAGCGGCACCGCCGAAAAACCCCAAGTGGTGTTTTGGAACAGTGCATAGCGTTCGTTGTTGCTGCTACCCTCGGTCGGGTCCCGTTGCTTGCTCGACCTGCCGAAATAAATCCCATAATTGGCCGTGGCCATAGCTTAACCCCCCATCCTGCGAGAGAGTGGGTACTTTTGCAGTGTCGCCATCAGATAGGCCAAATTCAACTTTTTACACAGATTGGTATTCGCGTTCACGCCACTTGGTACACACATTTCTTACGATCCAATCTGTCCAAAATTGTAGAAAACCGCGCTAAAATGCCCTCAATCCGTGGCGAAATGCGGCCTTACAGCCTGGTCTGCCACAGTGCGGACATATCTTTTGCGATGCGTCACGAACCTAAGCGTGAGGGGCAGAGGCTAATCTGGCGTGAATGGCTGGGCGAAATGTGCGGATTAAATGGTAAGAATTGCTAAAATCCAACACAAAAAGGGAAGCTTGCGCTCCCCTTTTTGGTCATCAGTGCCAAACTGGCATTGATACCCTGCCTGAACCTTTACTTCACCAAAAGTATGGCTTCGTGACGCTTCAGCGTGCGGCGGGCTGAATAGTAGCCGTCAAGCCCCGCCTCGGTCTTCAACTCGGGGAACAGATCATAGATTTCGCCACGTTGCGCGTTGCCCATGCCTTTCAGAGTGTAATCGCCCGGCTGGAAGCTTTCAGTCCAGGCGCCGTTCGACAGCACAACTTCGTGACGGTCAAACATGAAGTGGATGTAGCTTGCACCAATCGCGTTCACGCGACCAATGCTCTTGCCCGCCACCAGATGCTTGGCCGAAACCAGCACTTCATGCTCGTCGAAATAGAGTGCTGTGCGATCATTGGCGACCAGCACGCGGTGGTTCGGCGACACCATCATGTCACGCTCGGGCAGACCATTGCCAAGGCTACCCTGACGGATCAGAACCGGCTTCAGATGCGGGTTGGCCACCAGATCGTGCCAGCCCATATCCTTGCGCCCCACCCAACGGATTTCCTGAATACCGTTGTCGCGGGTGATGATACGGTCGCCAGCTTTCAGCAGTTCCACCGGAACCTCGCCCTTTGGCGTTGCAATCAGCGTGCCGGGGGTAAAGCAGGGGATGACGTTTTCGATATTGGTGAAGGTCAGTGTGCTGGTGACATTGCGATCCGCATCAAGGAACTGAACCGTGCCGTTTTCGGCATTGTTCGGATCATAGACGATGTTCAGTGGGCCTGAGCCTGTCAGATCAAGCGTGTCATAATCATCGCCACCCTCGTTGCCGTCGATCACATCGCCTGCGCCATCCGCTGCCGTGCCGACAAGGAAGGTATCACGGTCATTGCCGCCTTCGGATGTATCCGCACCCTCACCGCCGACAATGATGTCATTGCCAACATTGCCACGGACGCTGTCGTCGTCGACGCCGCCATAAAGCAGATCATTGCCCTGACCGCCATCAAGGGTGTCATTGTCATCCATCCCGAAGATGGTGTCGTTGCCCAGACCACCGACAATGCTGTCATTGCCATTGTTCGGCAGCAGATCGCCCGCCACTTCCGGGATATTCACCGCATCCGGCACGCCGGGGCCGTAGCCGCCATAGATCAGATCATCGCCTTGACCGCCGTCGATCAGATCGGCACCTTCGCCACCAATGATCACGTCATTGCCTTGATTGGCCTCGATGGTGTCGTTGTCAAAACCGCCATCGATCACATCATTGCCGAAGCCGCCAAAGATCACATCGGCATCATCACCCGTGTGAATGGTGTCATCGCCAGCGCCGCCGTAAACCGTATCCAGATCATTGGTCGGGTTGGCATCGGACGGATACAGCCCCAGATAGCCCTGATCCGGCAGCGGAGCCGCACCGCCGCCCGAGGTGTCGATGACGTCATTGCCCTCGCCACCATAGACCGCGTCATTGCCATTGCCGCCGATCAGCGTGTCATCGCCGTAGCCACCGCGCAGCGAGTCATCGCCCAGTCCGCCATAGAGCGCATCATTGCCTACGCCGCCGTTCAGCGTGTCATCGCCAGCTTCACCGTAAAGCACGTCATTGCCCGCATCGCCGTCGACCAGATCATCGCCCAAGCCAGCATGCACCGTGTCATCGCCCGCGCCCGCCCGCACGCGGTCATCATTGGGCGCATCATTGCCTAAAATCGCATCGCTGTGGTCGATGAAATCGCCATCCGGGTCGCCGGTATAGTTCACGTCGATCAGATCGTTGCCTGCGGTGCCATCCACATAGCCATCGCGCGGATCACAATTGTCCACGCTGTCCGACAGTTGGAACAGATCGACCGAACCCGCAAAGTGCAGGTCAATATTATCCAGCGTGCCCGCACCCGAGCTTGCCTGCCCTGCCCCCACGATCCAAGGCTGATCAAGCCCCCCCATGTCCATCGTCAGGGTGTTCGGCACGGTATCTTGAAAGCTGTCGTTGCTGGTCACGTTGTCGATATGCAACTGCCCGCCCGCGCCGCCTTGATCCCAGGAATAGGACAGGCTGATTTCATCGCCCGGATTGGCAAAGCCCGGCCCAGTGCCAAAGGTTTCGGTGCCAATGTCGGTTTCGTGGTTGATCACCACCGAACCATCGGATTGAATTTCAATGCGGTAACCGCCCGCCGTGTCGCCGACGCTGTCACGCGAGAGCACGGTCTGCGTCACAGTCAGTGGCTGACTGGCCAAGGTGAACTTGATATCCAGCGTGCCCTGATCCATCTGATAGGCCGGATCCTGAAAGATCTTCACAAGATCATCTTGGCCGTCCAGCACCGCTTGCCCGCCTGCCGAGGCGGCACCATTGCGGTAGGTGCCCAGCTGGTCGCCCAACGCCGGCGCACTGTCCAAGGCGTTGGTGCCAACGTCGTTGAAATTAAATTGCGCAAAAACCGGCATGTTATATCCCTCATTTCACATGAGAGCCGGAAACCCGTCTCTCGTCCGACCCAAGCCCAGATCGCTGTGAAGCGACCCCGATAAGGCGCAAACCCGGTTGCATCCGAGATCAGCGCCTAGTTGCCTGCCGTCTGAGGTGAAGCGAAAACAATGCTGTACGGAAACCAACGGCTTCCGGTCAAAAATATACAATTATCATGACAAGCCTTTGGTCGCAGAACCCAAGGCCAAGGCAGCAAATCTTTCACACCACATGTGCCTTACGACACATCACCATTCAACGACCGCCCCCACGGCCTTTGTCTTTCCCAGTAAGACTTGACCTGAATACTGCCAGTTGTGCCGGGCGCAAAGTAAAAAAAGACCTAATTGCAGCAAGTTTTGGGCATCGCTCTGCCAAAATACCGGCCTGTCAAAATGGCGTCTACACGCCTTGATTGTATCATCTGACACGGGGTTTCGAGATCGAAAACAATGGGAGATTTTGAAAAACGCAGACTTATCAGACGCTACGATCCGAAAGTTGCGACGCATTGCCGCCCACAAGTCGCGCCACTGTTTCCAGAACAGAAACCAGCCAAAAACGCGATACTACCTTAAGCATCAGAAAGATTATTTGCCACTCTTTCACCACAATCTCAAAACGCTGTTGCCATCGCCGCGTCAATTCGGCGGTTTGGCGGGGACTGTTCAAGATGACGTTGGGTCAACCGGGGCGGTCCTGCGAATCGGGCGCCGATTTCGGTCAGTAAGATGTTCAAAATTAACTATAAACCGACCCAGCGGCCGAGTGATTCTTGATGTTAACGATGAATCGCCGCAACTTTGCCACAATCTCAGCCCGCGCAGAGTGTTCAACGCTATTTATAGAGAGAAGCTTAATGGTACGGGCGGCCGGACTCTCTAGCGCCGCCAATCTTCGGAATATGGCAGGTCGTGCGTAAATTGTGAGGGATTGCGGTGATGCGAGAAGTCTTTAGATGCTCACATCACCGGCCCGGATCGCGGCTTTACAGCAAGCGAATCCGCGCTTCACGGTTGGAAATGATCAGCTCAGACGCCTCGGTGCCGCCTGCACTGCTTATCGAGTAGGTCAATTTAACCGGCTCTATGATGAACCTGGTAAACAACTCTCGAACTTCGGGCAGGTCATTGATCGAAAGGATGAAGGCCCCTTTGATCTGACCCAAGCATTCTGCCATGCGCGCATAGTGCAGCCTGTCAAACATGCCCTTGCCATAGTCGTTTTCGCCACCAAAGTAAGGCGGGTCGAGATAGAACAGGGTTTCCGGGCCGTCATAGCGCTGAATTAACTCCGACCAGTCCAGACACTCGAATACCACCGCCTCTAACCGTTCATGCGCCGCCTCAAGGATCGGCTCTAGCCGAGACAAGCTGAATCGCGCAGCTGTCTCGGGTGCGACACCAAAGACGCCGCGCACCTGCCCACCGAAAGCTAACCTTTGCAGGTAAAGGAAGCGGGCGGCGCGCTCTAGTTCGGTCAAGGTCTTTGGATCGGTCTCGCGCAAACGCTCAAAATCTCGCCGAGAGGCCACCTGAAACCGCATCACGTCCAGCAACTGCTGGTGATGCCGCTGCAAAATGCGAAATAGGTTGACAATTTCGCCGTTGAAATCGTTGGCAACCTCAAGCCGGGGCTTAAAGCGGCGGCGCAGAAATACCCCACCCATACCAACAAACGGCTCGACATAAGCCTTGTGGGGGGTTGCATCAATCCGCTCGATAATAGCTGGATGCAGCCGTTTTTTTCCGCCCAGCCAAGGAGCTACGGGCGCCGCAGGTCGTACTTGTTTCATAAACTGATTCTGCCTCATGGTGCCGACGCCCTCATCTGAGGGTGCGGGCGATCATAAGGGTTTTCTGGTCGGCGCGGCGATCATCCACGAGGGCCGCGTGGTTGGGCTGTTAGTGCAGCCCTCCCCCCGCTCTTTGCAAGGTCAACTGGCGAAGTTGAATGTGACGACCAGCGCGTCTAGCTGGTCGCCACAGCGTCGTAATGCGGCGCGATCTTCGCCCCACATCAGTTCGATCTGCTGATCATCCAGCGCGCCCGGTATCCAGACCGGCTGCGCACATGGAACCAGCAGCGATGGCGGCGGTGCGGAGCCTGGCGCATCACCGTTTGTTGAGCCGCAGGCTGCGATCCAAAGACAGGCACTCGGGATGAGTAGCAGGTTGCGCACGGGCAAGATCCTCCAGTTCTCGATTTTGCACCCTCACCGCCTGTTCGGCGGCAAGGCGTTTGGCCTCGGCAGCATTGGCCTTTGTGATGGCCGCCATAGTCTCGGCCTGTGCCTGTGCCAGCGCCGCGATGTGCTTAGCCTCATTGTCGGCGCGGCCCTTGACATACCCCGCCCCGCCCGTGCAGATCGCCAATATGAGCGCAAATGTGAGGATATACGGGTTCATCGGCGCGGCCTCACGCCAATCCCGAAGCTGTGCAGCCAAAGGATGAAGCGCCAGTCAAAGATTGGGGTGATCATTTGCCAGCCAACCCATCAAGGCACAGCGCCTTCTCTGCTTCACGCCGCCGCGTCAGTCCACGAACGACCTTGCCGCCGGCACGGTTGAACAACGTCATCGCCTTGCAGGCCCCGGCGATGTCACGAACCTTGATCAGCTTCGACATGGTTGGCGAGGTGCAGAGGATCCTCGGCCCGAGGTTGTAGCTGAAACTGATGAACGCAGCGCGCGTCTTGTCTGGCAGTTGTGCCGGCAGGCAATCGCGGCCGGCTTTCTCGAAATCGGCCACAGCCTTCGCCAACTGCCTGTCACACTGCGCCAGTGTGGCGGCATCCCCCATCTGCACGCCGCGCGTTTCGCCGTAGCAGATCGTCGGCACATCAACGATATCGCGGTAGGCGCGCAACTCGTTACCTTCCCACGGTGCGATGAAGGCGATCGCAATCGCAACGGCAGCACCGGCAGCGGCCCCGGCAGCCTTATTCTTCGTCACCATGATCTTCCTCCTGCAATTTCTTTTGGGCCACGAGGCGCGCAATGAAAGCGGCGCCGACCGTGATACCTGACAGGGCTGCGAAGCTGCCCCGCGGCCAATCAAAGCTCTGTTCGAGATACGGCAGGGCTGCCTCGATGCCTGAGAAAACCCCGGCCAAGGCCATCAGCCGGATAGACCAAGATTGCGCGAGAACCTTGCGCCAGTTGCTGACAAGAAATCCGGGCATCATTTCTTGCCCCCCTGCAAAACCTGCCGCAGCAGATCGTTGGTTTCGCGCTGCTGCTCTTTGACCTCATCCAGCGATTGCTTGAGCGCGTCATACCGGGCGAGGCCAGCGGCGGCGTTATTCTCCAACGCCCGCACGCGCCCTTCGATCTGGACGTTTGCCGCCTGCATCGTGGATAGGGCGGTCGTGACGGTCTGGGTCGATCCGCTAAGGCCAGCAATCACGCCGCCGCCGTACCAAACAACGGCCACGATACTGGCGAGAATGGTCCACGCCAGAGGCTTCGCTATCGTGATGCCACGGTCTGAATTTTCGATCATTGGCTTGCCCGTGTCAGAATTTGTCATGCAAGACTCCATTGATGCCGGGCATGATTTTGATTTCAAACTGCATTGGCGTTCCCATGCGTTTCGGCCCGCCGGGGCGGGTGTTGCGGTGTTGGGTTTCTCGGGATCAGGCGGTGATTGAAGCCGCCGCGACGAACAGCGCGTCAATCTCGGTGTCGGTCAGGTTCAGCAGCCAGCCGAAAAGAGCGATGGTTTCACTGTTGCGATACCAGTCCCGCGCGTCGTCAATCACGATGACCTCAGCCCATGTCGTCGCGGGCTGCGTTTCGGTTGCCACCTGATCGCGGTATTCCAGCACGGTCGCCCAATGGGCTTCACCGATGGCAAGGATGCCCTGCATACGGCTGCAATGGGCGGTGTCGCGCCATGCAGCGAGGGTGATGGCGGGGTCTGGGGTATGCGCCGCGATTTCCTCCGGGGTGAAATCGCGCACGGTCACTACACCCGTTACTGCGTTTGTGATGATTTCCTGCATTTATTTTACCCCGTAGATTAAGACGGTCCCCGCGTCGAACGACCCCGCGCTACAGCTTATTGATACTGATGTCGTAGTGGTGCTGTATCCAGACGAGGGTGCGGGATTAGCCCCGTTTGAAAATATTGGCGTTGTGGCTCCGTTAGCCAGAGACACATACGCACGTCCACTTACTGAGCCAGATACTGACTCCAGACTCGCCACAATCGCCGTTCCAATGCTATAGTTTGAGACGTTGACGGAACCGTGCGAAACCCCGTCAAAGATAAATAGAAGTTCCTTGTAAGAAGTGAGGTTCAAACTCGATAGTGTTTGCACACTGCCGCTTGTTGTGGTCAGCGTCCCTAACAGTGTCATGCTGCCAGCCGCCGCCGCCACTGCTGCTGCTGCTGCCGTCACAAACGCCGTTGAAGCCGCCTGCGTGGTATTAGTTGCAGGTGCCGCCGTTGGCACCGCAGGAGTGCCTGTGAAGGTTGGGCTGGCTAGGTTTGCAAACCCGTTCCACGCCCCCCAAGTTGTCGAAAGGTTGCGGAAATATAGATCGGTGCTGCCAGTTGGTTGTAGCGTCATGTAGCCCTTGGTGGCACTCTCGCGTTCCACTTTAATCACGCCGCCAGCCGACGCCGTCACACCTACCGGGAATGTGCCCGTGGCCCCCGTGGTGTAGCTGTAGGTGCCCGATGCCGCGGTGGTCGCGTCAATCGCCGCCAGCACGGGAGCCGTGCCGATCACGCCAAGGCCGAACGCTCCGACCTTAAGCAGGCGTCCTGCCGTGGTGTCAGTCGCACTCGCCTGCACCGCCGTTCCCGTCATCGGCACGTCTATCTGAAACGCTGTGGTGCTGAGCAAGGCGCGCTGTGTGCCGCCGGCGCCGAATGCGAGCAGATTGGCACCGCTGCGAAATAGCCCGGTATCGGTATCGGATG